>CACLMT010000006.1 GCA_902608115.1 uncultured SAR86 cluster bacterium
GCATGGGAATAGAGATTTTTTATGCAATCAAACTTTTGCTAAAAAATCTAATATCACCATTCTTCCAGACCCTTTCTTTATAGATTATTTTGATCAAAAAATTGCTCTATCTCATGGAGATGATTTTTGTACCAATGATCTTGAATATATTAAATTCAAGAAAAAAGTACGCTCTACATCATGGCAATCAGATTTTTTAAAAAGACCTCTTCATGAACGCCTAGAAATTGCTTCAAATATGAGAGATGCAAGCCAAAATCATAATAACCGTAAAGACATGTCAATCATGGATGTAACATCAGATGCAATACATCAATTTTTTATGCAACATAAAATTGATATATTAATTCACGGTCACACTCATAGACCAGCCACCCATCAAGTCGATGGCTCTAAATTATCTGGCACACGAATTGTATTGGGTGATTGGCATGACACTGGTTGGTGTTTGATACTGGATGGTCAAGAAAGAAAATTAGAAGAATTTCAGCTCTAAAAACTATTGTTTCTTAGTTATTTATACTGTATAAATATACAGTATTAAAAATATCCCTTATGACTATTAACTATATCGATTCAATATCAGCAGATGATCTGCCAGCTACTTTTACAAAATTTTTTGTGGAATCAGTTTCTGTTGGTTTTCCAAGTCCAGCAAATGATTATTTAGAAAGTCCAATAGATTTAAATCGATACCTTATCAAAAATAACATTGCTACATTTTTAGTCAGAGTCTCTGGAGATTCAATGATTGATGCAAATATAGCAAATCAAGCAATTTTAATTGTTGATAGAAGTCTTGAGCCAAAAAATGGAAGCATTGTAGTCGCCTCACTTGATGGTGAATTTGTGTGCAAAAGACTACAACTAAAACCACGCCTATGCTTAATAGCTGAAAACCCAGATTATGATCCTATCTACATTCAGCATAGCCAAGAATTAGATATTATGGGGACAGTCACTGCAGCAATTAATAAATTTGAATGAAGTTAATTGGATTAGTCGATTGCGATAATTTTTATGCATCATGCGAAAGAGTATTTAGACCTGATTTAAGAAAAGTACCTATTGTAGTCTTATCCAATAATGATGGATGCGTTATAGCAAGAAGCAAAGAGGCAAAAAACATGGGCATCAAAATGGGAGTGCCATGGTTCCAAGTAAAACAATCATATCTTGCAAAAGGCGGTAAAGTTTTTTCTTCAAATTTTGCTTTATATGGAGACCTATCAAAAAGAATAATGCATATATTAGGAAGCATGGTAAAAAATATAGAGATCTATAGCATCGACGAAGCTTTTTTAGATCTTCAACACATACAGAAAACTCATCAAGCACATGAATTTGCTATCCATTGCCGAAAAACTATCCACCAATGGGTAGGTATTCCAGTTCGTATTGGTATTGCACCAACAAAAACATTGGCAAAAATCGCGAGTCATATTGCAAAAAGAGAAACTAAAACAGGAGTGGTTTGCTTGAATAAGCGAGACATTATTTTAAATACTTTAAAAAATATACCTGTAAACGAAGTTTGGGGTATCGGGCGCCAGCTATCTAGCCACCTAAATAAGGCTAAGGTTGTTTCAGCATATGATCTAGCAACAGTAAATATGAGATTTATTAGAAAAAGATTTAGTATTGTGCTGGAGCGCACTGTTAGAGAGTTAAGGGGTGAGCAATGTCTAGAAATCCAAGGTTTTTCCAACCCTAAGAAACAAATTATTGTAAGTCGAAGTTTTAGAAATCGTATTGATAACTTAGAGGTATTAAAACCTCTGATTAGTAACTTTGCCGTGAGGGCAGGAGAAAAACTAAGGCATGAAGGACAAAAATGCTCACAGGTCTCAGTGTTTCTTTCAACCAGTCCATTCAATAAAAAACTAAAACATCGGGGAATATACAATATGAATTTTCCCAATCCAACAAATGATACAAGAGATATTCTGACTGGGGTGAAAACTATTCTTAAGAAAAATTTTAAGCCAGGATACCCTTATGCAAAAGCTGGGGTTTTATTAAGTCGCTTTTCAAGCGAATCTATTGCTCAGATATCTCTATTCGAAGAAACAAATACATTAAAGCAAAATCACGCTCTAATGAAATACATAGATTCAATAAATCAATATCAAACTCAAGTTTATTTTACTGCCCAGCACCATTCGAACCTGTCACCAATGAAGCTATCTATGAAATCTCCAAGATACACTACAAATTGGTATGAATTACCATCAGTTAATTAAAAAATATTTAGTTAAAATATCGCTCATAGTGAGCTTCGGAAAGCTCTAAAAACTCGGTATAAATCTGATCTTTAAGTTCAGCAAGGTCTGAACTTGCATGGCAAGTAATTCCAAATTGACGCAAGTCTAACTCTTGGGAGCCGGCAGCTCGAAGAAGATCAAAGATCCAAGTCATTGGATCCAACGAATCATTAAAATTAATCCCCTGATCATTCAGTCGAGTTGCTAGCAAATCAGCATCTGTAACAGAAAACCTATCCTTTAAGACGGTTAATTTAAAATTTTCAAGGCGAGAATTAACCAATTCCTTTTCTGTAACAGTATATTTATTCCAATTAGTTACCTCATGGACAAACCGCTTGCAGCCCTTACACACATTATCACCATAAGTTGTAGAGCATATTCCAAGGCATGGTGTTGAGGCTTTATTTTTCTTCATAGACTGGATGATACATTATTGCATTTGAGTAAATGTAATGAAATAGATAATGAGCTTGGGGATTCAGAGATACCACAGTAAAATGATGAATCAGGGAGAAAATTGTGCTCAAAGATTACAAAAAACATTGTGAAGAAAGGAAAGAACAAGGGATACCACCACTACCCCTTTCAGCACAACAAACGTCAGATTTAGTTGAATTACTCAAATCTGAGCATGCAGAATCAGAGTTGTTGCTGGAACTGCTAAAAGAAAGAATACCGGCAGGAGTTGATCAGGCAGCCTATGTAAAAGCAGGATTCTTAGCAGATATTACAACAGGCGAAACAAGTAGCTCTTACATCTCCAAAAAAGAAGCTGTAATAATTTTAGGAACAATGCTTGGGGGTTATAACATCCAACCTCTAATTCAATGTTTAAAAAGTGATGAGTTGGGCGAAGCAGCTGCTACTGCTTTAAGCACGACTTTATTAATCTTTGATGCATTTAATGAAGTGTTAGCTCTTTCAGAAACTAATAAAAATGCAAAGACTGTTATAGATGCTTGGGCTGAGGGCACTTGGTTTAAAGAAAAACAAGAAATTGCGGAACAAATAAGATTAACTGTCTATAAAGTACCTGGAGAAATTAATACAGATGATTTATCTCCTGGAACAGATGCTTGGTCAAGACCAGATATTCCACTTCATGCATTGGCAATGTTTAAAATGCCTAGAGAAGGTTTAGAAAAACCACTTGAGACAATTGATGAATTGAAGAAAAAAGGTAATCCTCTAGCTTTTGTTGGCGATGTAGTAGGAACTGGGTCATCAAGAAAATCAGCAACAAACTCTGTCTTATGGCATATGGGAGATGAAATTCCATGCATTCCTAACAAAAAAGAAGGCGGTTTTTGTTTTGGTGGAAAAATTGCACCTATCTTCTTTAACACACTTGAAGATTCAGGAGCTTTTCCTGTTGAGTGTGACGTGTCTAAATTAAATATGGGGCAAGAAATTATATTTGAGCCATTCAATGGAAAGATCCTAGATGCAGATAGTGGTGAAGTTCTTTCAAGTTTTGAGCTAAAAACGCCTGTTCTTTTAGATGAAGTTAGAGCGAATGGTCGTATTCCGCTAATTATTGGAAGGCAATTGACAGATAAAACTAGGGAGGCTTTAGGCTTAGATCCAACTGATATATTCACAAGACCTGATGCTGAAGATGCTTCTGATAAAGGTTTTACACTTGCGCAGAAAATAGTTGGTAAAGCTTGCGGTGTTAAGGGTATACGTCCAGGAACTTATTGCGAGCCAAGAATGTCAACCGTAGGCTCACAAGATACAACGGGGCCAATGACAAGAGATGAGTTAAAGGAACTAGCTTGTCTAGGGTTTTCTGCTGACTTGGTTATGCAATCTTTTTGCCATACAGTAGCCTATCCAAAACCAGTAGATATTGATACTCAACATACATTGCCTGATTTTATTATGAACCGTGGTGGTGTTTCTCTGAAACCAGGAGATGGCATCATTCATTCATGGCTAAATAGGATGCTTGTGCCAGATGGTGTAGGAACTGGAGGAGATAGTCATACTCGCTTTCCATTAGGAATCAGTTTCCCCGCTGGATCAGGACTAGTTGCTTTTGCAGCTGCGCTTGGTGTAATGCCACTCGATATGCCCGAATCAGTTCTAGTAAGATTTAAAGGAGAAATGCAGCCTGGGATTACCCTTAGAGATTTAGTTAATGCCATACCCTATGCAGCAATTCAAAAAGGTCTCTTAACTGTTGCAAAAGAAGGGAAGAAAAATATATTCTCGGGAAGATGTCTTGAAATAGAAGGCTTACCAAACCTCAAGATTGAACAGGCTTTTGAGTTATCAGATGCCTCTGCAGAAAGATCTGCCTCAGGTTGCACTATAAAATTAAATAAAGAGCCAATTATTGAGTACTTGAAGTCCAACATAGTGATGCTTAGGTGGATGATTGGTAGTGGTTATGGAGATGCTAAAACATTAGAAAGACGTGCCCAAGCAATGGAAGAATGGATTGCTAATCCTGAGTTGCTTGAGCCAGATGAGAATGCTGAGTATGCTGAAATTATTGAAATTAATCTCAATGAAATCACTGAACCCCTTCTAGCATGTCCAAATGATCCAGATGATATAAAACCCTTATCAGAAGTAGCTGAAACAAAGATTGATGAAGTCTTTATTGGGTCCTGCATGACAAATATTGGTCATTTTAGAGCTGCAGGTCATTTGTTAAAAAAATATAATGGTACAAAAGCAAGATTATGGGTTGTGCCACCTACCAAAATGGACGAGAAACAATTAATGGAAGAAGGTATATATAATGTTTTTGGAACGTCTGGTGCCAGAACCGAGGTTCCAGGCTGCTCTCTATGCATGGGTAATCAAGCTAGAGTTCTTGCAAACTCAACGGTAGTATCAACCTCAACTAGGAACTTCCCAAATAGATTGGGTGATGGGGCGGATGTATTCTTGGCATCAGCAGAGCTTGCTGCAATCGCTTCTATTATAGGAAAACTACCAAGCCCAAAAGAATACCAAAAATACATGGAAGAAATAAATCCACTCGCAGATGATATTTATCGTTACTTAAATTTCAATGAAATAGACAAATATGTAGACAGCGCTAATAACGCAGACATACCTTCAATAAATATTGTAAATGTTTAGCTGGATTGCTCTCTAGCAATCTTATTATCATCTTTGCGACTAACTTCGAGCTCTTGAAGATAATCATCACTAACTGGGGTTGGGTATTCTCCATTAAAAATTGACATTTCAAAATTCTCAATTAAAGGATTGCCCTCTTTGGCAGAAGCTACCAAATCATCTAAATCTTGATAAATCAACCAATCAGCACCTATTTCTTCAGCAACCTCTTCATCAGTTCTACCTGATGCTATTAATTCATTAGTTGCTGCCATATCAATACCATATAGATTTTGATATTTTACAGGTGGAGCCGCTGAAGAAAAATATACTTTTTTAGCACCAGCCTCTTTTGCCATTTCAATTATCCTTTTACTTGTAGTGCCTCTAACAATTGAATCATCAACCAAAAGAACATTTTTTCCTTGAAATTCAAGATCTAAAATATTTAATTTACGTCTAACAGATTTCTTTCTTTCTTCTTGATAAGGCATGATAAATGTTCGACCAATATATCGATTCTTTACAAATCCCTGTCTATATGGAATATTCAGTGCAGCTGCTAATTGCAAAGCTGCTGTTGTTGAACTTTCTGGAATAGGGATAACAACATCAATATCATGATCTGGTTTTACTTTTACAATTTTTTTTGCAAGTTTTTGACCCATTCTCATTCTGGCTTTATACACAGAAATTTCATCTAGTGTTGAATCAGGTCTTGATAAATAAACATATTCAAATATACATGGTGTTGATTGTGGATTATCTGCGCACTGCTGACTATGCAAATTTCCCTCAACATCAATAAATACCGCTTCGCCTGGCTTAACATCCCTTAAGGTATTAAAACCCAATGCAGAAAAAGAGGCATTTTCAGACGCGATAATATATTCCGTTCTTGTTGACCCCTGTCTTTCTCCAATCACAAGAGGTCTAATACCTTTTGGATCTCTAAATGCAAGCAAACCGAACCCAGTAATAAGTGCAACTACAGCATATGCACCATTACATCGAATATGGGTCTTTCGAACTGCTTGAAAAAAGTGTTTTTTAGAAGGTAAGATTGCCCTCTGTTTACCTAATTCATGTGCCAAAATATTGAGTAAGACCTCTGAATCTGAATCAGTATTTAGATGACGCATCTCTGCATGAAAGAGCTCTCGCGCTAAGGATTTAGAATTAGTTAAATTTCCATTATGTGCCAGACTGATTCCATAAGGAGAATTAACATACATTGGTTGAGCAAAATCCTTACCTGCACCTCCGGCAGTTGGATACCTAACATGTCCAATGCCGTAGTTACCCATTAATTTATCCATATGAGTTTGTCTAAAAACATCTCGAACATAACCCATAGATTTTCTACTATGTAATATGCCCTCAGCTTCGCATACCACCATCCCTGCGGCGTCTTGACCTCTATGCTGTAGCATCAACAAAGACTCATAAATAGAACCTGCTACGTGAGATTCAGAATATATCCCTACTATTCCACACATTATGTTTTTTTAATTGGAGCAATATTTCTATCAAGCATAGCTGAATTTTTATTAGAGATCATATTTTTAAAGAAAGTTTCTATTTTTGGAGAAAATTCATTTAAAAATGGGGCACTTTTTGAATGAATAATAAATTCAGACTGTTTTATATTTTCTGGTAAAACTAAAAATATTATTATAATTAAAATAGCTCCTCTTAAGATACCAAATAAAACTCCCAATAATCTGTCAAGACCGCCCATACCTGACCAGTGAATCAAACCGCGCAACACCTTGATTAAAAAGCTTCCAATAAAAATTACTCCTACAAAAATTAATATCAATGAAAGCATCCTTTTTAATTCTGCGTTATTAATAAGTTCTGATAAATAAGGGTCTAGATATCCATCTAGCAACATAGTTAAAGCAAAAGCAAAAATCCATAAAAGTAATGATAAGGACTCTTGTATAAAGCCACGAAAGAAGGCTATCACTCCAGAGATTAATATTATTGCAATAATAATAAAATCAAAATAAGCAAAATCTATAGATTCCAACTGAGAACCTCTCCACTATTAATGCCTGCAATGAGATTGAACTCCTTCTCATTCTTCTGAATGTCTTCTTTAGATACAAAAGGCCCAACTAAAACATCAGTAAGATCCTTATCAGATCCATTTTTCTCTGTAAAAGAAGGGAATCCAGCATCTTTATATGATTGAATTAATTTTCTAATTTTTCCTGGAGATTTAAATGCTCCTACTTTGTATACATAAAGATTAAGATCTACCTTTTCTACCTCTTCTTTGGCTGAAGGAATAGTATCTTTTATATTAATAGGGAAATTTTTTTGCTTTAAAGTATAGAGTTCTGCTTCCTCAAGCTTGCTAACCAAACCAACTTGTTTTGGAGGACTCGGAATAGAAATTTCTTTAACTGCTTGATGCTTCTGTTGAGGTAAAAAACCAAAAATTAAAATCCAAATAAATAAGGTCACCGCAATAAAAATTCCAGATAGACGGTTGAAATTCATTATTTTTTATTAAGTTTAGATAAAAGGCTATAAACTTTTGGTCGAAGATCTTTTCGATGGACAATCATGTCAATTGCTCCATGCTCTAATAAAAATTCTGACTTTTGAAAATCTTCTGGTAAATCCACTCTAACAGTTTGTTCGATAACTCTTCGCCCAGCAAAACCAACTAATGCTTTTGGTTCTGCAATATTAATATCACCTAGCATTGCAATGCTTGCAGAAACGCCACCATAAATTGGATCAATCATAATAGAGATGTAAGGTAATTTTGCCTTTTTTAACCTTTCTAATGCAGCAGATGTCTTTGCCATCTGCATTAAGGAAACCATAGATTCTTGCATGCGAGCCCCTCCACTCGTTGAAAAACACACAAAAGGAAGATTATTGGCTATTGCAGCATCCACTCCATGTACAAATTTTGTACCTACAACGCCTCCCATAGAGCCACCCATATATCTAAATTCAAAAGCAGCCACTATAAGCTCAATATCATGCAATGCACCGCGGCCAATTAAAATAGCCTCTTCTTCTCCAGTAGCCGAAACTGCTTCTTTAATTCTTTGGGTATAAGCTTTTGTATCCTTAAACTTTAAAATATCCTTCGTGGTGATATTGGTTGCCAATTCTGTAAAACTCCCTCCTTCAAAAAAAATAGACATCCTTGTTCGAGCACCTATGCGTAGATGATGATCACATTTAGGGCAAACATAGAGAGATTTTTCTAATTCTGGCTGATATAAAATTACTTCACACTCCGGACAATTATTCCATAAACCATCAGGAACTTTGCTCTTAGATGAAGCGCCATCCTTATTCTTACCAATTGAAGGAATTAGTTTTGTAAGCCAATTCATTTGTTTATTGCTTCAGATATTTCATTAAGATAATTATATATATATTTATAATCTTTTTTATCCGATGCTCTATGAATCATTTCAACTAAGCTTGATCCAATTACTACTCCATCAGATACTTCACTTAAATAAGCTGCATCTTTGGATGTTTTAATTCCAAACCCAGCCATAATCGGTAGAATAGTTTTAGTTCGAATATTCTCTATATTTTGTTTTGCATCTTTAATATCTAAATCTTCTGAACCGGTTACACCTCTCAAAGTTACGTAATAAATAAATCCAGAGCTAGACTTACAAATTCCATCGACTCTTGAGAGCGATGTTGTTGGTGACACCAAAGAGATAGATGCAATACTTTTATTATAAATTCCTACCTCATTAAGGTTGCTTTCTCCAGGTATATCAACAATCAATAATGCATCAACTCCTCTGTTATGGATATTATTTAATTCTTCTGCGTAAGCCAAAAAAGTATTTAAATACCCCATAAGGATTATGGGCGTATTGGAATCTTTTTTTCGAAATTCTTCTACTAATAAAATAATCTTCTTCAAAGTTATTTTTTTCTTAAGAGATCTATCATGGGCTGATTGGATTATTGGGCCTTCTGCGATTGGATCTGTAAAAGGAACCCCAACTTCAATTACATCAACTCCCGCAGAAACAAAACCATGCATCAACTCAAGTGTTGATTCTAAATCAGGGTCTCCAGCTACTAAATATGCAACCAAAGCTTTACGTGCATTAGCTTTAAGTGTATTTAATTTTAACTCTAATCTAATCAAGAGAGATTCCACCCATAGTAGCAACTATATTGATGTCCTTGTCCCCTCTTCCTGAAACATTTACTACAAGATTTGCGTTCTTGCTGAAATCTTTTACGAGGTGCTCTAATGCTGCAAAAGCATGGGCTGACTCAAGCGCAGGCATTATCCCCTCAAGCCTTGTTACATTATGAAATGCTTTTAAAACCTCAACATCATCAACTGCTATGTAGGTCGCTCGTCTAGAATCTTTTAAATGAGAGTGTTCAGGTCCAACCCCGGGATAATCTAATCCAGCAGAGATGGATTGTGTATCAATAACCTGCCCCTCATCGTTCTGCATTAAATAACTCTTAGCTCCATGCAAAACACCGGGCTTACCATCATTTAATGGTGCTGCATGTTTACCAGTTTTAATTCCACTGCCAGCAGCTTCAACACCAACTAATTTCACATCTTCTTCCAAAAAAGGATAAAAAACTCCCATTGCATTCGAACCTCCACCAACACACGCAATAATTGCATCTGGAAATTTATTAAAAAGTTCAATAGATTGCTCTTTTAGCTCTCTTCCAACTACAGCATTAAAATCTCTAACAATCATTGGGTAAGGGTGAGGACCAGTAACGCTACCAATAATATAGTAAGTATCTTCTATATTCGTTACCCAATCTCTTAAAGCCTCGTTCAAGGCATCCTTTAAAATAGCAGCCCCAGATTTAACGGCATGAACGGTTGCTCCAAGTAACTTAATTCTATAAACATTCAAAGACTGTCTTTGAATATCATTTGCTCCCATATAAATATGGCATTCAAGACCTAAACGAGCAGCAACTGCTGCAGTGGCAACTCCATGCTGCCCAGCTCCAGTCTCAGCAATAATACGTTTCTTACCCATGGCTTTGGCTAAAAGAATTTGACCTACTGTATTATTAATTTTATGAGCACCAGTATGGTTTAAATCTTCTCTTTTCAACCAAATCTTTGGGCCACCATGATACTTAGTTAGCCTCTTAGCAAAATAAAGAGGAGAAGGCCTACCAACAAATTGCTTTAAATCCTTATCAACATTAGCAAAGAATTCATTGTTATCTTTCAGTTTCGAGTAGGTGTCTTCCAACTCTTGAAGAGCATACATAAGAGTTTCAGGAACGAATTTTCCACCGTAATCCCCAAAAAAACCATCAGAATCTGGTAAATCTTTAAACTTATCCATTATTAAATATCTCAACTGCTTTAGTCATTAAAATTTTATCTTTAATTGTGAGGTCAGATTCTACCCCAGAGTTAATATCTATACACCTTGGATTTATAGAAATAGCCTCTCTTAGGTTATCTAAATTAATCCCACCAGCTAAAATAAAGCGAGCACTCAAATCTAAGGAATCTATAAAATCCCAGTTAAAAGCATTACCAGACCCACCTTTTTGATCATTAGAGAATGTATCTAGCAAAATTCCTTCTGCAGATGGAAAATTATCAGCCAAACTGTGAGAATTATTATCTTTAATTAGGATCGTCTTCCAAAAGGGTCTATTAAATTGTTTACAAAAATTATCTGTTTCTTCACCATGAAATTGCAAAATTGCTTGAGGCAACATATCAATTAATTTATAAACAGCATCTATAGAAGGGTTAACTAAAACAAAAACAGGAATTACATCTTTAAAATTAAATTCTGATAAAGAACTAAGAAACTTTTTTGAGATTCTGCGAGGGCTCTCATTAGCACAAATAAAACCCACATAATCAACACCCAAATCACAAGCATGATTCAATACACTAAGATCATTAATGCCACAGATTTTAATTTTCATTTATTCTTAAAAAGTTATATAAGTTCAATAGATCATTTTGTTGATCTAGCTTAATTTTATTGTAACTGGATCCTAGAAAAAATAAGCCATTTGATTGAGCGGTTCTTCCTGCAAATTTCCTATTTTGAGAATCCAATACATCTATTACACTTTGTTTCATCACTCCCTTACCAATATCAATCAAAGTACCCACTATAATTCTTACCATATTGTATAAATATGCATTAGCTGAAATATAAAAGATTAAAAAATTATCTCGCTCAATAATTTCAATAGCTTTGATAGTTCGATTAGGGTTTTTAGCAATGCATTTAGATCCTCTAAATGCATTAAAATTATGCGTACCTTCCAAATACGTTGCTTCAGATCTCATTAAATGAACATCTAAATTTTGTTGTTCCCATTGGACATAATTCCTAAGAAAGACTGGTCTTGTTACTCCTGTATAAAGTACAAAACCGTAAGATCTGCTAGTTGCATCAAATCTTGAATGAAAATCTTTAGGCCCTTTCTGAAGTGAAATCACAGAAATTGAAGGAGGAAGATTAGAATTAATGCCCTTAAGCCACTGATCAATTTTACGAAGATCAGGAGAGCTAAAATCAAAGACTTGTCCAACCGCATGAACTCCTGCGTCCGTCCTCCCTGAAAAATTAATTCTATGGTTGAGTTTTCCTACAGATGAAATTGCTCTTTCAAGAACATCTTGTATAGCATTAGCATTAGTTTGGGACTGAAAACCTGAATAGTTCGAACCATCATACTGACAAACTCCAACTAATTTCACGGCTTATTTCTTCTTGTCTAAAAGATTCTTTGCAGCAGATATGATTGACTCATTTGTAGAAGTTGTTATTAATTTGTCTAATATGATCTGGGCACTATCCCAATCATCCATATCAATATAAGTCCTTACCAAATCTAATTCTTGAATTTCAATATCATTTGTAATACTTAAATTTGATTGAAAAATAGATGCATCATCAAGCACCTCTTCTTCAACCATTGTTTTAGTAGAAGAGGCTTTTAAGTTTAATCGAATCAAAATAAAAGCAACAATAAAACCAAACAACAAAGACAGAATCCCAACTAAAATTAAATCGTTTAGCTTAAAAGCTCTATCTAAAGTTTTAGCTCTATCGAGAATTTTATTATTTGGGCCTACTCCAAACTCAATAATTGATGTATTTTTCTTAACTATTTCGGGCCCCGATAACATAGAATTATCTTCATTATTCACTGGAACTAGAACAGATTGATTTAATGATATATCTGAACCAGTATTAAAATTTTCTTCTTGGTTAAATATTTCTTTAGGAGCTGTTAAGACAAGTTTTGGTCCAGGCGATGAAGAAATTTTTCTTGGTTGCATTGACATAAAGTCGATTGATTCTTTTGCAGAGAGCTCTGCTGTCGATCCAACTAACTCCCTTGAAGGAACAGTCAAATCAATATCACTTCGAACTAAATTAATATTTTCATCAATAAAGGCCTTAGGGTTTTCTAAATAAAAAGCCCACATTATTTGATAAATAGAAGCTTCATAATTATTCCTTACAGACTGTGCAACACTCCAAATCGTTTCTACTTCTTCGCTATTAATAATTTGCGGCATAGAATCACTTTTATCCTCTTCAACATCTGATTTTTCTAAACTTACAGCTATGGATGAATCATTTTCAGCATCATTATCAAGATCTTCAGAGAGGGCTTTTGCAATATCGTACCTCTGTGGCTCTCCATATATTTTTTTTGCTGGAAGTTTAAAAGAAACTTCTTTTGGTGGAGTTTTCCTAGAACTATTTTGCGGTAAAAAAATAAAAATATCTTTTGATGCTTTGCCTTGAATTGATAAACGAAATGAAAAATAGTCATCTTCGTATGAATTTTGTAATGCTAAAGTTAAACGTTTGTATGAATCTAAATTCTCAAAGAGAGTAAACTCAAACTCTTCATCAACCAATGGTTCGCTAGATTTAAAATTACTTAGAACAATATCTTCCTCTTCCAGTGATACAAAATTACTCATTTGAATTTCAATCAAGTAATTGCCTTTAGAATTTATTGAAACTTCAGGGCTTCCTATGGTGCCATTAGCTTCTATAAAAATAGTAAAAACCGCCAAAATAACAAAAAAGGCTTTTTTCATTAGAATTTTTCTGAATTTAATAATGTTTCAGCAATTTGAACTGCATTTAAAGCTGCGCCTTTTCCATAGACATTATCTGCAACAATCCACATTGATATCCAAGTTTCATCCGCTAACTCTTGCACTCTAACTCTTCCAACAAAAACTTCCTCCGTATCATTAGCATGTTCTAATGGGGTTGGATACTCAGGATCATCAAAAACCCTTAAACCCTCAACATTCTGTAAAATATTCATTATCATTTCTCTAGAAATACTTTTTGATACCTTAAAAAAAACAGCCTCAGAATGACCATTAAACACTGGAACTCTTACACAGGTGGCTTGAACAAAAATATTTGGATCCAGTATCTTATGCGTCTCCCATACAACCTTCATCTCTTCTTTTGTAAAATTATTATCTAAAAATTCATCACATTGTGGAATGACATTGAAAGCAATTTGCTTAGGGTAAACTGATAACTTTTCGCCTGAATCCTTAAAATAGGTCTGATTGTGGAGCTCTTCCATGGCTAATTTCCCTGTCCCAGAGACTGCTTGATAGGATGCTATATTAATTATTTCAATGCTTGCTACATCATGTATTGATTTAAGTGCTATCAATAATTGAGTAGCAGTACAATTTGGATTTGCGATAAGCGAAGGTGAATTTAATTCTCTTACAATATGTCCATTTATTTCGGGAATAATCAATGGAACATCATCCTCATATCTAAAATGCGAAGAAAGATCTATTACATAACTCCCAGACTCCACAAAATCTCTTGCATATTGATTAGCAACATTAGAGCCTGCTGACATAATGATTAATTGTGCGTTCTTAGGATCAAAACTATCAATTGAACTAATGGAGTATTCAATATTATTAAATAGTAACTTTTCTCCAACAGTTGAATGTCCTATTGGAATAAAATTATTAATAGGAAAGGATCTGGCTTCTAACAATTTAATAATTTTATTGCCCACAATGCCTGATGCACCTATTAAAGCAATATTAATTTTTTTGTTCATTCTGAATAATCTCAATAAGAATTGGGGCAACTTCAGATGTTCGTATAAATTCCTCTGAAGTTGCAATGTCTTTAGTTCTATTACCCTGATTAATAAAAATCTTAATTGCTGATTGAATTTTTTGTGCTAGATCTTTTCTTTCTAATGAATATTCGAAAGCCATAGCTAATGATGAGATCATTGCAATTGGGTTTGCTATGTCTTGTCCAGCAATATCAGGAGCACTTCCATGACAGGGCTCATACATACCTTGTCCTGAACCATTCAATGATGCTGAGGGCAACATACCTATAGAGCCACTTAAGGTGGCGGCAATATCAGATAAAATATCACCAAATAAATTACTTGAAACAATTACATCATATTGATTGGGATTTAGGACAAGTTGCATCGCTGTGTTATCTGCAAGCTGATGAGATAATGCTACTTCAGGATAATCAGCACTCATATCAGTAACCACCTCTCGCCAAAATTTAGAAACCTCCAAAACATTTGCTTTTTCAACCGAGCATAATTTCTTATTACGATCCATTGCAGCTTTAAAAGCGACTGTGGCAATTCTTCGAATCTCTTCTTCGTTATAGATCATTGTATTAAATGCATATTTAGGGTCTTCATTTTCTACAAGGCCTCTAGGCTCTCCAAAATATACTCCTCCTGTTAATTCACGAACAATTAAAATATCTAAGTCTTCTATAATGTGATTCTTTAACGGAGAAGCTGATGCAAGTTCATTAAATAAAAATGCGGGACGTAAATTTGCAAATAATCCAAGCGATTTCCTTAATCCTAAAAGAGCTTGCTCAGGTCTTAAGTCCCATTCTAAATCCTCCCACTGAGGCCCTCCAACAGCCCCAAATAAAACTGTATCTGAATTTTTTGCAATATCTAAAGTTTCATCTGTTAAAGGGCTACCATATTTCTCATATGAAGCACCTCCAATTTCTGCCTCTATAATATTAAAATCAAGATTTTCTTCGGATATAAAATAATCTAAAACTTCTACAGCTGAAGTGGAGACCTCTTTTCCTACTCCATCACCTGGAAGAATTAATATTTGCTTTGCCATTTTTACCTCTTATTATTTTCAATAAAGATCCATGGTCTACTCACCTTATAATTAATCTCAAAATCTTTAATTAAAGCTTTATCTTGAAGTGTAATATCTACATCATCTAAGTTATGAATGATTCGATTAACTAGATTAATATCAACTTTAAATGGAATAATTAAATCTGAGTTTACTTTCAACTCTTTGCCTTTAAGATCAATCTCAAAACTTAAGGGATTATCATTTGCTAACATGAATAAACTATTAATTTCCTGTTTTGTAAGCTTTAGTGGCAGAACTGAATTTTTAAAGCAATTGTTATAAAAAATATCTCCAAAAGAACTTGCAATAACAGCCTGAAATCCAAAATCTCTAAGAGCCCATACTGCATGCTCCCGACTAGACCCACAACCAAAATTATTTCTAGTAAGCAATATTTTTGCTTCATCATAAGGTTTCTGATTTAAAATAAAATCTTTATTAACTTCTCGATCATCTAACGTCATACCAAGCTGACCTTGATCTAAATAACGCCATCCATCAAATAAATAATCACCAAAACCGAATTTCTTAATAGATTTTAAATATTCAGTTGGAATAATTTGATCAGTATCAATATTATCTCTATCAAATATTGCAACAATACCTTGAATAATTGTATTACTCATGATGGATCCGAAATTTTGCCATTCACAGCTGTTAAGGCAGCCATAAGTGGACTCATTAAATGTGTTCGCCCAAGATTTCCCTGTCTCCCTTCAAAATTTCTATTTGATGTTGAAGCACACCTTTCATAAGGTTTTAATTGATCTGGGTTCATTCCTAAACACATAGAACAACCTGGATCTCGCCAAAAAAAACCAGCATCTTGAAAAATCTTATCTAGCCCTTCTTCTTCTGCCTGAGCTTTTACCATTCCAGAACCAGGAACAACAATGGCTTCAATAATATCCTTAGAGACATGCTTACCCTTGACTGCATTGGCTGCTAATCGCAAATCTTCTATTCTTGAGTTAGTGCATGAGCCTATAAATATTCTATCAAAAGTTAAATCTTGAAGCCTATCAGCCCCCTCAAGACCCATATAAGATTTTGCTAATTTTAAATTCTCTTGTTGATCTTCCTCTACATCAGATATACGTGGAATCTGATCGTCAAAATTAATTGTCATTTCAGGAGATGTACCCCACGTTACTTGCGGTTTAATTGATGAAACATCAATAGTAAGTGTTTTATTAAAAGTTGCTCGATCATCTGAATGAAGAGATTTCCAAAAAATCTCAGCTTGATTAAATATGTCTTCAGATAAGTTGCTGTGGTCTCTAACATAATCTATGGTCACTCCATCAACAGCAATTAATCCAACTTTTGCACCAGCCTCAATTGCCATATTACAAATGGTCATTCTTGATTCCATTGAAGCTGAATTTATATATGAACCACTAAACTCTATTGCATGACCTGTGCCACCCGCTGTTCCTATAGTTTTAATTAAATGCAGGGCAATGTCTTTTGAAGTCACTCCAGGTTTAAGCTCTCCTTCAAAGCAAACTTGCATATTTTTTAATTTAGTAATTTTTAAACACTGGGTAGCTAAAACATGTTCAACCTCTGAAGTTCCAATACCCATAGCCAAGCAACCAAATGCTCCATGGGTTGAAGTATGAGAATCTCCACAAACAATAGTCATTCCTGGCAATGTGTAACCAAGCTCAGGACCCATTACATGAACGATGCCCTGTTCTTTTGAGGTAATATCAAATTGCTGGATGCCGAATTCATTACAGTTTTTATCAAGCTCAACTACCTGAATCTTTGAAACCTCATCATCTATTAACTCAACTTTAAAAGATTCCCCTCTAATAGTTGGAACATTGTGGTCAGGAGTTGCAACATTTGCATCAAGCCTCCACGGCGATAAATTCTTATACCTTAAACCCTCAAAAGCTTGAGGTGAGGTAACTTCATGCAAATAATGACGATCAATATAAATTAAAGATTCATTAGAATCATACTTTTGAACAAGGTGCTCATTCCAGAGCTTATCATAAAGCGTTTTAGCCATTTTATTTCTTAAATGGAAGAGATTGATCTATTTCACCGCATTGAGCGCGATTTCTTAAAAAATGATCTACTATCACTAGATTACACATAGCCTCAGCTATTGGGACTGCTCTCAACCCAACACATGGATCATGCCTACCAGTCACCTCAATATCAACCTCTTCTCCATCTGTGTTGATACTGCGAGCTTTTGCCTTAATACTTGAAGTGGGTTTAATAAGAAATTCAATATTAATATCGTCACCATTTGAAATACCTCCAAGAATTCCACCAGAATTATTAGAAACAAAACCATCTTTTCTAATTTCATCTCTAATTTCAGAACCCTTAAGTTCAAGTATTTCATCAACATTTCCAATGGCAACTGATTTAACTGCATTAATGCTCATAATCGCTTTTGCTAAGTCAGCATTTAACTTATCAAATACTGGTTCTCCAAGACCTACTGGACAATTTTCAATACAAACACCTAATTTAGCTCCAACAGAATTGCCCTCTTCTATTAATTCAATAAACATTGAATCAAGATCCTTAATTTTCTTATTATCTGCAAAGAAATACTTATTAGTCTCTATATCTTTAAAATTTATTGAATCTGCTTTAATAGATCCAATTTGACTTACATAACCCGTTATTTTAATTCCCTGAGAATTTAAATATTTCTTAGCTATAGCTCCAGCAGCAACCCTCATTGCAGTTTCCCTAGCACTAGATCTACCTCCGCCTCTATAATCACGATGACCATACTTTGCTTGATAGGTAATATCAGCGTGATTAGGTCTAAAGGTATCTTTAATATTTGAATAATCCTTAGGTCTTTGATCCTGATTAAAAATTAATAAACTGATAGGAGTTCCGAGAGTCTTATCCTCAAAGACTCCAGATAAAATTTCTACTAAATCATCTTCTTTTCGTTGTGTAGTTACATCTGATTGACCGGGTTTCCTTCGGTTTAATTCCTCCTGAATATCTTCAACTGAAATATTAATTTGAGGCGGACACCCATCAATGATGCACCCGAGCGCCCTCCCATGACTCTCACCATAAGTAGTAACTTTAAAAAATGTTCCAAATGTATTCCCAGACATGGGCAAGATTATAGACCATAAAAGTCAATTGTTCTTTATCTGATGATTGATATACCGCTATATGTATAGAAAGTTTTGCTGGTAAATCTAGTCCTTTTAAATCAATATAATTAAAATGTTTTTTATATACTTATAATTTTTTAACTAATAACCAATGCAATCATAAGTTATATGGTTCTAATAAATTCAAACCTTCGAATCGCCTCAATTATTGGGTTTTTCACTTTTTTTATTTGCGCTTGTTCTAGCATTGAAGAGACAACTTTCCAAAAAATTAATGATAACTATAAAGTTAGCATCCAAAGAGATTTTTGGGGAATACCTCATATCAAGGGTGAGACTGATATAGACATTGCATATGGTGTGGGGCTAGTGCATGCAGAAGATGCCTATGATGATCTTGTTAAGTTGATACCTTTATATAGAGGCAAGAATGCTGTTGTAAATGGCTTAAAGAACATGGAAACTGATTATCTTTTACGCCTGTTAAAAGTTCATTCAAAAGTAAACAGTATTGCAAAAAAACAACTTTCTCCAACTGTGCTAAATATGGCAAAAGCATATGCTGATGGGGTAAATACCTATGCTAAAAATAATCCCAAAAAGGTAGATTTAAGATTGCATCCTGTTACTCAAGAAGACATCATAGCGGGTTCTTACATTCAACACTTATTTTTTTCAGGACTTGAAAGAGAGCTTGAACAAATAACTAATTACTCAGAAAAATCTATGCCAACTGGATCTAATGCTATAGCAATTAATCACCCTAAATCTAAATCTAACACAGCTTTTTTATTAATAAACTCTCATCAACCTTTATCAGGTCCTGTTGGATGGTATGAACTTAATATTGAAAGTAAATCAGGCTGGAAAGTGCATGGAGGTAATTTCCCTGGATCGTTTTTAATTAATATTGGTTTTAATAAGCATATTGGATGGGGTGCAACGGTTAATCGTCCTGATGTTATGGATATATTTAAATTAACCATTAATCCAAATAATCCCAATGAGTATCTCAAGGATGGAGTATGGATTCCATTTAAAATAGAAGAAGATCACTTAAAATTTAAATTATTAGGTTTGATTGAATTAAAAACAAAACAGCAATTTAAATACTCAGATTTTGGACCAGTTCTAGAAATAAATAATAATTATTTTGCTCTTAAACATTCTTCTGAAAATTCTTTTAAAGAAATTGAGGGTTGGTATGAACTAAGTAAATCTAAAGATATATATGAATTTGAAAAAAATCTAGAAAAGAGAAAAATTCCTACATTTAATTTTGTTGTAATGGATTCAAAACGAAATATAGGTTACTTTTATAATGGAAGAATACCATACAGAAAAAATGCATATCTCTCGCGAAATATCATTCGAACATCGTCTTCTGAAAATATTTGGTCTTCAAAAAAATTAGTTACTAATCTTCCCAAATTTATCAATCCTGCTCATGGTTGGGTACAAAGCACTAACCAAAACCCCTATTCTGTCATGGGGGAACACTCTTTAAAATATAAGAAAAAAAACTCACATATTCATTATGAGCAACGTCTTACAAATAGATCTTATGTTGCAAATGAAATACTAAGTCAAAAAAACTCTATAGATTTAGATGAATTTATTAAAATAAAATTTGATAACTCTTACTCTAAAAACTCAAGACAATTCAAGTTTTTAAAAAAAATATCTACAAACGATCCTAGTATAGAATCTCTAGTTAATAACTGGGATATGCACACTGATTACTTAAATACAAATGCTGGTTTAAGCATCTGTTTAATGGCACAAGAATGGATTGCTGAAATGAACAATAAACCTACTCCATCCTCCAAAGAAACAAAAAGTGAATGCACTCATTTATATCAAAAAATTCAAAAAAGCCCTTCTGAACCTTGGAGTAAATTAAATACTATTAGTCGCAATGGAAGGTCTTATCCCATTCAAGGCTCGGTAGATACATTAAGAGCAGTTTACACCGCTCCAAATAATCTAACTAAAAGCTTAGATATGACGGGAGGTGATGGTTTGTTTTTTATAATTGCTGAACAAGACAACGGAAAGATAATTTATGGAATGCATAATTATGGATCATCAAGAGACCCTAAATCAGTCCATTATTCTGACCAAGTTTTTCTATTTAGCAAAGAAGCTTTACGGTATATTCCAGAAAACCTTTAAAAAGAGTTTTTTTGAACTGAAAACATTTCTTGAAATTCCAAAACAGTCATTGACTCTAAAGAATCTTGATTTAGGCATTTAGAAAGAATTTTTTTAACCTTTTTTTGATCAAATATTTTTAAAAGGTTGTTTTTAAATTTGTTTTCTAAAATTGGAATACCTTCTTCCCTTCTTCGTTTGTGCCCTATAGGATACTCGACCTCAATTGCATTAGTTGATGAGCCGTCTTTAAATGAGATTTGAATTTTATTAGCGATAGATCTTTTGTCTGCTTCTAAGTATTCTTTTGTATAACGTGGGTCTTCCTTAATAATCATTTTTTCTCTAAGAGCATCTATTCTAGGATCATCAGCAATATCATCTTCGTAATGCTCTGCAACTAAATCTCCAAAAATTAACCCTATAGCAATCATATATTGTAAGCAGTGATCTCTATCTGCTGGATTATTTAAATCTCCAGATTTAGATATTATTCGTATAGCTGATTCATGAGTGGTAACTTCAATTTTAGAAATTTCATCCAATTTCTCAATAACTTCAGGATGTAATTTAACTGCGGCCTCTACAGCAGTTTGTGCATGAAACTCTGCTGGAAAACTTATTTTAAATAGAACATTTTCCATTACATAACTTCCAAAAGATTGGCTCAATGAAAGTTTCTCTCCCTTAAATGAGACATCTTCAAAACCCCATGTTGGAACTGATAAAACACTTGGATAGCCCATCTCACCAGATAAAGTTATTAATGCTAACCTCACTGCTCTACTCGTGGCGTCACCAGCAGCCCAACTCTTTCTAGATCCTGCATTTGGAGCATGGCGATATGTTCTTAAACTTTGACCATCCACCCATGCTTGACTAACTGCATCCATAATTTGATCTATATCTCCACCCAATAACTTTGTTGCAACAGCTGTTGATGCCACTTTAACCAAAACAACATGATCTAAACCTACTCTATTAAAGCTATTCGTTAATGCTAAAACACCTTGGATTTCATGAGCCATAATCATAAATTCCAAAACATCTCGCATAATCAATGGATCCTTTTGAGAAGCTATGTTTTGTTGAGAAACATAATCAGCTACTGATAAAATAGCGCCTAAATTATCTGATGGATGTCCCCACTCAGCCGCCAACCAAGTATCGTTATAATCAAGCCACCTAATAATACATCCAATATCAAAAGCTCCTTTAACGGGGTCAAGTAAAAAATTAGTTCCGGGAACTCTTACTCCATTAGGTACATGAGTTTCAGGAACAATTGGACCCAACATTTTTGTGCAAGCTGGGAAAGTAAGAGCCAATAAACCGCAACCAATTGTATCTATCAGACAATTTCTTGCTGTTGAAAATGCCAGTTCTGATTCAATTTTTGAATTTGAAACATATTCTGCAATTTTGATAAGTAAAGAATCAGGCGCTGATCTGACATTCAGATCTACATTATTTGACATACATACTACTCTCTATCTTCAATATCAATCCATTCAGCGCTTTCTGGACCAGTGTATTCTGCACTTGGTCTAATAATTCTATTATTAGCCCTTTGCTCCATGCAATGAGCAGTCCAACCAGATACCCTAGACATTACAAAGATAGGTGTAAAAAGTTTTGTCGGTATTCCAAGATAAAAATATGCTGAGGCATGAAAGAAATCTGCATTTGGAAATAATTTTTTCTCATTCCACATAACTTTTTCAATTGCCTCAGAAACTTGATACAAAGAATCATCTCCATACTCCATTGATAATTTTTTAGAAAACTCTTTAATAATTGCATTTCTAGGATCACTTTCTGAATAAATAGCATGACCAAATCCCATAATTTTTTCTTTATTTGCTAGCATCCCTAAGATCTTATCTTTGGCTTCGTCTTGAGTCTTCCAATTTTCAATCATACCCATTGCGGCTTCATTTGCTCCGCCATGCAAAGGTCCTTTTAATGAGCCAATAGCAGCAACAACACATGAAAAAATATCTGACATAGTTGAAGCACAAACTCTTGCTGTAAATGTTGAAGCATTAAACTCATGCTCAGCATAAAGAACTAAAGATGCATCCATAACTCTTCTATGGAGATCCGATGGCGTTTTACTATGCAATATATGAAGAAAATGTCCTGCCATTGTGTCTTCATCATTGATCAAACTAATATCTTCATTATCATGAGAAAACCTATACCAATAGGTAACAATCGAAGGCATAGTAGCTATCATCCTATTGATAGATTTCATTTGATTCTCAATTGAATCCTCAGGTTCTAAATTTCCTAACATTGCACAACCTGTTCCCATGACAGCCATAGGATGTGCTGTTGCAGGAATTTCTCTTAAAACTTTCTTTAATGAATCAGGAAGATCTCTCTGACTTTTTAGCAATTCTTTATAATCTCTTAGTTCGGCAACATTTGGAAGTTTGCCGTATAAAAGCAGATAAGCAATTTCTTCAAACGTACCTTTTTCAGCTAAAGTTTCAATTTTATATCCACGATAAGCTAGCCCCTCTTCCTGCCCTACGGTACAAAGCGAGGTCTCGCCTGCTACCTGACCACGTAATCCTGCTCCCTCTAATTTCTTTGCCATTTATTTTTTCCCCGAGTTATTGAATAATTCATCAAGCTTTTGCTCAAAAGAATGATAGTTTAAATACTCATAAAGTTCATCTCTTGTTTGCATTGAATCAACAGATTGTTTCTGAGTTCCATTACTTATAATATCTTGATACACCATTTCAGCCGCTTTATTCATAGCTCTAAAGGCTGATAAAGGGAATAACATAATATCTACGCCTACGGAAGCTAACTCCTTAGCTGAAAATAAAGGGGTCTTCCCATATTCTGTAATATTAGCTAAAACTGGTACTTGTAGAGTTTCTTTAAGTTTTCTGTAATCATCAAGACTAGAGATAGCTTCTAAAAACAAACCATCAGCACCTGCTGCAATATACTCTTCACATCTATCAATTACTCCATCTATACCTTCACTCGCATAAGAATCTGTTCTTGCCATAATAAAAAAACTTTCATCTGTTCTTCCATCTGCTGCAGCTTTTATTCTGTCACTCATTTCACTTTTATCTACAAGATTTTTATTAGGTCTATGCCCGCACCTTTTTTGACTAACCTGATCTTCCATATGAATTGCGGCAACATTAGCATCAATCATTTCTTTGATACTTCTACCAATACTAAATGCGCCTCCAAATCCAGTATCAATATCAACTAACAAAGGAATATCAGTTGCTTGTGTAATTCTTTTTGCATCCTCTACAACATCATTGAGAGTGGTAATTGCAAGATCTGGGAATCCAAAAGAGGCGTTAGCTACACCTGCCCCAGAAAGGTAAAGCGCCTTGTGGCCAATGGTTTCAGCCATTTTTGCACAATAAGCATTTACTACTCCGACCACCAAAAGAGGTTGAGTATTTTTAATTGCTATTCTGAACTTTTTTCCCTGAGTGCTCATCCCTTAGATATTGTACTTCGCAGAAGATAAGATTCCCAAATTAATTATAGAATTTAATTCCTCTAATTATTCGGTCTTTATTATTAACCTTCCTCCATCGATTTGTATCTCTCAGACTGTATACACATCCACAATATTCTTGTTGATAAAATTTTTCTCTTTTAGAAATTTCAATCATTCGTGAAGATCCACCTTTCTTACGCCAATTAAATTCCCAATATTCAATCTCATCATACCTTTTAGCAGCTTTAATTCCTGAAGTATTAATCTGATTCATGTCTTTCCAACGAGAAATACCTAGGGTTGTTGCATAAATCTTAAAATTATTCTCATAAGCATATAGAGCAGATCTCTCAAACCTCATATCAAAACATTGAGTACATCTAGTGCCTCTTTCAGGCTCATTCTCCAAACCTCTTACTCTTTCAAACCAATTATCTGTATCGTAATCTACGTCAATAAATTTAAAACCTAATTTTTTACAAAATCTTTTATTCTCATCTTTTCTAATTTCATATTCTTCTTTTGGATGAATATTTGGATTATAGAAAAATACAGTTGTTTCTATATTTGAACTAGCAACAGCTTCCATAATTTCACCAGCACAGGGTGCACAACAACTATGTAAAAGTAATTTTTTTTCATCACCAGGCATCTCTAAAATAGGTCTTGAGTAATTATCTACAGAGAGAGGATTGTCTATTCTATTCATGAAAATTTTTAAATGCTGCTAAAAGATCAGCATAGTTGTGGAAACTTGGTATTTCTGGGACAGATGAAGAAATATTTTCTGGAGCATTAATAAAGAATCCTTGATCAGCGACTTCAAGCATTTGAAGATCATTATAAGAGTCACCTGCAGCCAAGCACCTGTAACCCATTGATTTAAATGCCAGTATAGCTTGTCTCTTTGCAGCTTTATCACGCAACTTATAACCTAAAATATTACCATCATCATCAATATCCAATGTGTGACATAAAAGCAATGGGTAGCCCAATTTCTCCATCAACGGGTAAGCTATTTCATAAAAAGTATCTGATAAAATTACAACTTGAAAATCTTTTCTTACTTCATTTAAAAAATCTAGAGATCCATCTAATAATTCTAATTTATTTGTTGCTGAAACAATATCAGAGATCTTTAGATTATTGC
The DNA here is from genome assembly GCA_902608115.1 of uncultured SAR86 cluster bacterium. Classification (GTDB taxonomy): domain Bacteria; phylum Pseudomonadota; class Gammaproteobacteria; order Magnimaribacterales; family D2472; genus D2472. The sequence continues at coordinate 25,454 of CACLMT010000006.1, forward strand.
TCTTTATAATCCCCAACCGAAAATCCATAAGATCTGAATAAGAAGGAAAATCCCTAGTAGTTTTGTTAAGTTCATCTATTCCTGAATCAAAGGCAACTTGCTCCCAAATTTCAGGCGTTAAAGTCCCTTCCATGTCAAAGCAAACTATGTCCATATTATTTTCTATTTTTTATACCGAATGGTACATGAGCTGAAGTCACTTTTGCAGAGGCGTCTTCAATATTATTTTGCTGATCATCAAAGAAGATGTCAGCTTTAAATGATTTTAGAAACTCTGATTTCTTCATTCCACCCAAAAATAAAGATTCATCTATTCTAACACCCCAGTTTCTTAGAGTTTTAATAACTCTCTTGTGAGAAGGAGCTGATCTAGCTGTAACAAGTGCAGTCCTAATTGGGCAATCAACATGACTAAGTTCAGATTGAAGTTTATTTAACTCTACTAAAAAGGATTTAAAAGGTCCGGCTTTTAACATAGATTTTTGTTTACGTTCATTATCTAAAAAAGCTTTAAGGCCTTCTTTAGCATAAATTTTTTCTGATTCATCTGAAAAAATAACTGAGTCTCCATCAAAAGCAATTCTGAGCAACGTATCACCCTTTGATAATTTCTTTGACTTAGATGAAATAATTCTTGCAGAAGCGACGCTATTTTGAATCGCCATTTTTACATCATCTTTACTGCTTGAAAGAAATAAATCTACTCCAAAGGCTTTGACATATTTATAAGGACTTTCTCCTCCACAAAATACAGCACGACTAATATTTAATTCATGCGATTCAATAGAATTAAAAATACGTAGACCAGTGTCAGCTGTATTCCTTGAGAGTAAAATAACTTCAACCCTATCTTTGTTTTCATAAAAATCATTAATTTTTAAAATTTTATTAACGAGATTGAAGGCTTCTCCAGGCACTAGAATCTGATCTTCATTTTTAATTTGATATTTTCTATAAGCTTCAACGCCATCATTTTGAAAAATTTCATGGCTTTCACTTAAATCAAAAAGTGCTCTTGAAGATATTCCTACTACTAATTTTGAATTCATACGATACCTAGGGTTGCAGTTAAATAATAAAATTTATATACTGTAAAAATATACAGTATAAATATTATGAAAGAATTAACCAAGCAACAATTAAAAGTTCTAAAGTCTGTAGAAGTTTATCTTAAAAAGACTGGTTTTCCACCTACTAGAGTTGAAATCTGCAATGAACTAGGCTTTAAATCCCCTAATGCTGCAGAAATGCATCTAAGAGCCCTTGAAAAAAAAGGCTATATTGCAATTAAAAGCGGTTCATCAAGAGGTATTTCGATAGTAAAAAACCAGAAAGTTTTTGGAACTAATCTAGATCAAATGCCTGTAATAGGCCTTGTTGCTGCAGGATCTCCTACATTGGCTGAAGAAAATATAGAAAAAAGAATTCCGTGTGACCCAAATATGTTTAAAGAAAATTTTGACTACTTTCTAAGAGTAAAGGGCTTAAGTATGATGGATGCTGGAATTCATGAGGATGATCTTGTTGCTATTAAAAAAACTACTGAAGTTAAAAATGGAGATCTAGTAGTTGTTCGACTTGAAGATGAAGTAACTTTAAAGTACTTCAAAAAGGATAATTATATTCTAGAATTAATTCCAGCAAATAAAGATTTTTCAATAATTAAAGTAGATTTAAGAGAACAAGAGGCATTTGTAGAAGGTAAGAGTGTTGGTTTAATTAGAACCCACTAATGCAGAATAACTGATTTCTTTTTTAAGCTTCTTTTTTTGCTATCAAAAAAATCATCAAAATCAATTGCATTTCCACTCACACTTTCGATGCCAGCCCGAATCATCTCTTTAGCAACCGCTAACTCTTCACCATCCAAAAAATCTTTAGATTCATTAGAAAACTCAATTTTTACAATTGGATTATCATGATCATCAGACCTTCTTAGGACAATGGTTCCGTCAGAAAGCTGGGTTAATTCAAGATAATTAGACATATATTTATTAATTTAACTTTAACATCCTTCAAATTAATTATGAAGTATTTGGTAATAAGATTTATATTGGAACGAAAAAAAAATATTCAAGGGTTAATCACTTGGTTGCTTCTACCCATTTTTCACCATTATAGATAGCAGTGTTGCCAGTTTTTTTAGCGTCCTTTTCTGATGCCAAATAATGAATATCTTCTGCTTTGTTGTAACGAATAATGTACGGGTTACCATCAACATCCTGCTGAGGAGCCTCCAAAAGATAAGCATGTTTCATTGGATCATCTAAATACTCACATGCCATTAGCAAAACTTCATTTGCCACTTGAATGAATTCAGAAACAGATGGTGCTCTAGTCTCTCTATTTTTAGGATACTTGCTTGCTGCTAAAAATAAACCTTTCATGCTATCGCGAAGTAAATAAAAATCCTCAAATTTTTTACATGGGATATCAGTAGTAATTGGCTCCATCATAATAGGTTTTGGTTCCCCGTTCTTCTGAAGCGCTCTTGTAGTACCACAATTATCATTAATACAACCAAAATATTTACCAAATCTACCAGTCTTTAGCTGCATTTCAGAACCACACTTATGACATGAAAGAGTTGGACCGTCATATCCTTTAATTTTAAAATTTCCTTCTTCAACCTCAAATCCATCACAATCTGGATTATTAGAACAAACATGAAGTTTATGATTTTCATCCAAAAGATAATTATCCATACTCATATCACACTTTGAGCAACGATGTTTTGTAACCAAATGCTCAGCCTCTTCTTGATCATCTGCACTTACAGCTTCATCGCCAGAAATTAAATTTAGTGTTTTTTTACAACGCTCATCCTCAGATAAGCTATATCCGGCACATCCTAGAAATACTCCATTACTAGAATTTCTAATCATTAAATTATGTTTCTTGCACTCTGGGCAATTAATATTGGTATGAGTTGGAAGATTTGGAAGCATTCCATTTTCTTCATCCATTGCGTTAACCAGATCATCCTGAAAAGCCTGATAATAAGAATCTAATACCTCTTGCCAATCCATTTCTCCATTAGCAATCTTATCTAATTTATTTTCAAAATTAGCTGTAAAATCATAATCCATAATGTCATCAAAACTTCTAACTAAGCGATCTGAAACTATCATGCCAATCTTTTTAACAAAAAATCTTCTGTTTTGTATTTCTACATAACCCCGCTCTTGTATTGTTGAAATAATATTGGCATATGTCGAAGGTCGACCAATTCCTCTTTTCTCTAGCTCCTTAACCAATGCTGCTTCTGAAAAACGAGCAGGAGGCTTAGTATATTTCTTTTTATTATTTAAATTATCTAGACTTAAAACTTCATTCTGTTTAAGTCTTGGTAGAATTTCAGAATCTTTATTATCTGATCGAAGTTTAACTATTCTAGTAAATCCATCAAATACAACTTCTCTACCAGTAGCAGAAAAAATATAATCTTCAAGTTTAATTTTGGCATTTGTTGCCAAATACTCAGCATCAGGCAACTGAGATCCGATAAATTGCTGCCAAATTAAATCATATAATTTTTTTTCATCTTCAGAGCTAGAAATCATTGACTCTGATTTGGTTGCTGCATTGGTTGGTCGAATAGCCTCGTGTGCCTCTTGAGCATTTTTGCTACTTGAATAAATTCTAGGTGCATTAGTTAAATATTTCTCTCCTAAATTTGTTTCAATAAACATCCTGGCATCAGCAATGGACTCAGCCGATAAAGCTGATGCATCTGTTCTCATATAAGTTATCAAACCATTTTCATATAAGGTTTGCGCTGTTCTCATTGTTCTTTTAACATTAAAACCAAGTTTGGTGCTTGCAGCTTGTTGTAATGTGGAAGTCATAAAAGGAGGTTTAGGCTTTACTGTAACGGGCTTCTGGGTAACTTCATGAATAGAAAGAGAAGAGGATTGAATTAACTGTTCAATTTTTCTTGCTTCATTTGATTTAAGTAATGGATCATTTTTTTTTCGATTGAGAGCAAAGGATATAGCCTTGTTTTCTATATTATTTGCACTAAAAGAAATTTCCCAAAATTCTTCTGGCTTAAATTTTTGAATGCTATGCTCTCTCTCTACTAAGAGTCTTAAAGCAACGGATTGCACTCTCCCTGCAGATAAATTTCTAGCTATCTTTGTCCACAGCAGTGGTGAAAGCTCAAATCCAACAACCCGATCTAAAAATCTTCTAGCTTGCTGAGCTTCAACTAAGTTAAGATCTATCTCTTTTGGATCCAAGAATGATTCAAGAATTGCATCTTTAGTAATTTGATTAAAACGTACCCTAGAGTAATTAAATTTTTCTGCTCCTAATGCTTCTTTTAAATGCCATGCAATAGCCTCTCCTTCTCTATCAAGATCAGTAGCAAGGAAAATTGACTCTACTGATTTAGCGGCAGCTTTTAATTCTTTGACAATTTTTTCTGGTCTGCCAGGGATTATTTCATAATTTGCCGCCCAGCCATTATCTGGATCAATACCCATCCTTCTTATCAATCTTTTACGATCATTAATTTTTTTTAATCTTCTCTTCTCATCTTCAGGCAAATCTTTAGGAATTAAATTTCTCTTTGATGGAGACTTTGATTTACCTTTAGGAAGATCTCGAATATGGCCAACACTGGATTTAACAACATATTCAGAACCTAGATACTTAGAAATGGTCTTAGCTTTTGCTGGAGATTCAACTATTACAAGAGTTTTCGACATAAATTACCTACGAGTATTTAAATTAAATTTCATATTTTTAAAATAGCATTTTTAATTTTTAGCAATTCCTCAGTGCCTAAATTTTCATCCCAAACGAATGCTATATTGGACTTAAAAAAAATAATTTCAAGTATAGATCTAGGTAAAAAAGAAATTTTTTTTTCTATTTCTATAAATTGTTTATCATATTTTAGTGAAATAGGTGAGTATAATTGGAGCTTAGACTCTGATTTTATGTAGTGGATTTTCGAATATTTAGATTTATTTTTTATTTGATAAATTGCAACTTGAGGCTTCCAGGTTTTAAATTTTTTTCTTAGCTCGCCAGTTGAACCTATCTTAAATCCTTCTTTATAAGCAACCAATCTAATTGCACTTAAAGCTTTCATTTTCTTTGAAGGTTTTAAAAAACCTATAACCCCTACAAGAAATAAGAGAATAAAAATAATTATGAGTATTTCCAAAATCTTGCTCTAATTCAATAATTTATTAATGATGCGTGGACCTTGATATATAAAACTAGTATAAATCTGAACTAGCGAGGCTCCAGATTCAATCTTTTGTTGAAAATCTTCTTTGTTAAAAACCCCCCCTACTCCAATTTTAATCAATGATGAATCATAAGAGTGAATAGTCTTTAATAATAAATTAGATTTTTCAAACAGGGGTTTACCAGATAAACCTCCTGATATATTTTCATTCTGGGAATCTTTAAGTTGATCATGCTCAAGCGTTGTATTAGAAACTATAACCCCATGAAACTGAAATTTATTTATAGCATCCACAATTTTAAAAATCGTATTATTGCTTTCATCTGGAGAAAGTTTGATAAATACAGGATTTGAGTAATTGGCTTGCACTCTTGCTAAGTCCATCGCCTCCAAAAGTGGTAAAAGATTTTCCTTTTGGTGTAGAGTTCTTAAATTTGGAGTATTCGGTGAGGATATGTTTATAGCAATATAGTCTGCATATGGAGCGACTTTCAAAAAGCATTCAACATAATCATCAATTCTCTTTTGGCCTTCAGAACTTTTATTAGCGCCGATATTTACACCCAAAACTCCATCAAAACTTCTTGATTGAATTCTGCTAACCAAATAATCAACCCCTTTGTTATTAAAGCCGAGCCTATTAATGATTGCATGTTGATGTTTGAAACGAAAAATTCTTGGCTTTGGGTTTCCAAACTGCTGAACAGGCGTAACTGTCCCAACTTCAATGAATCCAAACCCTAACGATCCAAGAGCATCAATATAATCTCCATTCTTATCTAGACCTGCAGCAACCCCTACTCTATTTTTAAAAGTTAAATTATTAAAATAAAAATGTTTTTCTTTTTTTGGCACCTTAAAAAGAATTTTTGTTAATCCTATTTTATAAAGAAAATTTAAGATATTTAATGCAAGAGTGTGTGCTATTTCTGGCGGGAATAGCCTTAATAGAAACATGAATATTTTCATTAATTATCTAGAATATCTTTCGCAAGATAAGTAATGGCATTTACATAACCCTCCTTTGATCCGCAATCAAATTTCTTACCTTCGTATAAGTAGCCAGCCACGGGATAATCAGAAAGCATCAGTCTAATTGCATCTGTCAATTGAATTTCTCCATTAATACCGGGGTCTAAATTTTCAAGATATTTAAAAATATTATGTGACAAGACATATCTACCAAAGACTGCTAAATCAGAAGGGGGATTATCTCTTGGTTTTTCTACAATATCATCTAGCCAAAAAAGATTTTGATCAGCATTAATCTCTAATGAAGATATAACTCCATATTTTTTTATATCATCATGATTTACTTTGCTTAAACCAATAACAGAACATTTATTCTCCATAGAGACATTAATTAGCTGTTCTATGCTTGAGGGATTATTTAAAATTAAATCATCGGCTAACAAAATAGCAAATAATTCATCCTTAATAAGGTGTTTTGCTTGAAGAATGGCATCTCCAAGACCTTTTTGTGATTTTTGTTTTATATAAGTAAAAGTTATGTCTTTAAAAATTTCTCTATTAATTTTTTTTAATGATTCTTTTTTTCCAGCTTGGTTTAGCTTTTCTTCTAAATCATAATTTCTATTAAAATGATCTTCTATGGAACGTTTGGTGTGACTTGTTATAAAAATAATTTCCTTAATGCCGGCAAGAACAGCCTCCTCTACAGCGTATTCAACAAGTGGCTTATCAATAATTGGAAGCATTTCTTTTGGAATAGCTTTTGTTGCAGGTAAGAAACGAGTGCCTAATCCAGCTACTGGAAGAATCGCTTTGGTGACTTTAGGCATAATTAATTATCGAATAAAAATATATTTTGATATGAATCCTATAATAAACCCAGCAATCATTCCAACTAAATGAGCTGTATTTGCTACATTACCAAACCCAAAAAGTTTTAAAATTCCTGTATAACCTACTAAAAGCCAAATAAACATGAAAAGATATAAAGCTTCAGGCAAACCATATCTCCCTTGGTTATTATCTAACTCTATAATAAAACAATATCCTAACAGACCGTAAACAGCTCCACTAAGACCCCCAAAAAGGTATGCTCCAGACCACATAAATTCTCCAACATTGCTGATAATTCCAGTTACAAAGAAAATAGATAAAAATATTAATCTTCCATCAAGCGGCTCTATCCTAGAACCAAGGATATATATCCATAGACAATTAAAGACAAGATGAGTTATAGAGAAATGAAGAAAAGTTGGAGTAATTAATCTCCACCATTCATTTGCTGATAAATATGTTGTTTCTATAGAAGGAAGTAACATTTCGCTCCCTGATGAAGTCGTTTTTAAGAATAGAAAATGTTCCAGCAAACTATAATTTAGTCCAAAGTTTGTTAAAAATGTTAAAACTACTGAGACAAAAATTATTAAAATATATGATTTATTGACTTGCAAAGTAACTAATGTTTCTTAGCAGTAATATCTAGACTCCAACCTAACTTTTCTCTGCAAGCATTATAAAAATCATTATTAATTGGGTGAATAATCTTTAATACAGAATCTTTTTTACGAATGATAATTGAATCATCATATTGGATGGGTATATCTTTCTGCCCATCTACACAAACCATGGCATTTTCAAGAGGACCTTGAATCAACTGAATTTCAAGAGATTTATTGTTAGATACAATTAATGGTCTTGAAGAAAGACTTTGGGACATCATTGGAATTATATTCCAAAGATCAAGCTCTGGATGAATAATAGAACCTCCTGCGGATAAGGCATAAGCAGATGAACCTGTAGGAGTAGCAATAATCAACCCATCAGATCTTTGCTCATAAACTGTTTTATTATCTATTAATAGCCTATATCTCATTAGCTGCGCATATGAACCAGAATGAATTAATATCTCATTTAATCCAAAAACTTCATTATTAGAAAAATGAGCCTCAACCAAACTTCTTTCTTCTATAACATAATCTCCATTAAAAATATCTTTAATAGCTAATTCAAAATCATCGACATTAATTTCTGTTAAAAATCCAAGGGTTCCTAGATTAATCCCTAGGATAGGAAAATCTTCATTAACAAATTTTCTAGCTGCTGCCAATAAAGTTCCATCTCCACCACATACTATAAGAAGATCTATAGAGTTTTTAAAAACATCATCTTTATGCTCAACAATATGTGAAGAGGAAAGATTGCTACCTTCTTCACTAAAAAGACTTTTAGTATTTTTTGATAAAATATCAATTATAGAATTAACTACAGAAATATCCTTTGTAGTTGGGTTATTCTTTAAAACAATTCCTATATTTTCAAACATAGAAAAGATTATACTCTTGGATGAAGATTTAATTAAAAAATCAAAAGTTTAGATTTTTAGAAAATTACACTTTATTAATCGTGAATCAATGCAGCTCTGCCAATAATCTTCCCATTTTTTAGATCTTCAAGTGTTTCGTTTGCTTGAGAAGCAGGCCTCTTTTCTACTGGGATAGGATCAACCTTTCCCAAACGAATAAGTTCCATTAATTCATCCATATCTGCAGGGCTACCAGTATAAGACCCCTGTACCTGCCTTTCCATGATTGGGATTAAAGGAAGAGGCAATTTTAATTCTCCACCATATAAACCAACAATAATATATTTTCCACCTTTTCTTAAAAGATTGACTCCGAAACTTGTTGACTCTTCTGAACCAACAAAATCTATAGCAACAGACGCATTGCCAGCAGTTAATTCAAATATCTTCATAAATGCATCTTCATCCGTTGGATTTATTGCTGCTGATGCTCCATTCTCTAAAGCTAATTTTAATTTCTTTTCATCAACATCAACAACGATTGGCTTACAATTAAATGCAGCTTTAGCTATCTGCAGACCCATCATGCCAACTCCTCCAATCCCAATAATGATTAAACAATTTTTATCTTTATAAGGAGCTCCCTTTTTTAGTGCACTGTAAGCAGTTAACCCAGAACAAGCATAACTACCAGCCAAATGATCTGGAGTACTTCCAGCATCGTGCAAATACTTTGAATCTGGAACTAGAACGTGATCACCAAACCCTCCTGGTTCCATTACCCCTATCACTGGTCCTGTATTGCATAAATGCTCATCACCGGCATTACAAACATCACATGATCCACATCCTATCCATGGGTACACAATTCTTTTATCTCCAATATTAATATCTTTAGCTTCTGGTCCAAGAGCAACTACTTCTCCATAAATTTCATGACCAAGCGTAAAAGGATTAGGCACAGGTACTGGCAATTCATTGCCTCCTCCTAAGTCAAATGCTCCTGAGTGAATATGTACATCAGAGTGACAAACTCCACATGCAATAGTTTTCATAAGCACCTCTGACCCAGTAGGCTCTGGTGTGGGGATGTCTGCGAGCTCAAGGGGTTTTCCAGGTTCCGGAACTTGGTAGGATTTCATACTTTTGTTACCAAAAAATTAATTATCTGCTTATAATATCGATTCTTGAAATTAGCGCAAGTTACCATGGAAAACCTAGAATTATTTAAAAAAGAAGTTAGAGAATGGTTAGAAGAAAATTGCCCGCCAAGTATAAGAACACCTCTAGTTCCTGAGGAAGAAGTATGGGGCGGAAGAAATGCAGAGTATATTAACCCGGAATCTAAACTATGGCTTGATAGAATGGGTGAAAAAGGTTGGACTGCTCCACAGCTTCCCAAAGAATATGGTGGAGGTGGCCTAAATAGAGATGAAACTAAAGTTTTACACCAAGAATTATTTAGAATTAAAGCTCGTCCAGCTCTAAATAGCTTTGGAATATGGATGTTAGCCCCATGTATTATAGAATTTGGAAATGAAGAACAAAAACGTGAACATCTTCCTAAAATTATTAAAGGTGAAATTAGATGGTGTCAAGGATACTCAGAACCGGGCTCTGGCTCTGATTTAGCTAGCCTTTCAACCAAAGCTGAAGATAAAGGTGAGAATTTTCTAGTAAATGGTCAAAAAGTTTGGACTTCATATGCTGATAAAGCAGATTGGATTTTTGCTTTAGTGAGGACAGGACCAAAAGAACCAAAACATAATGGAATTAGCTTTCTTCTAATTGATATGGCTACAAAGGGTGTTAGCACTAAACCTATAGCCTTAATTAGCGGTAAATCTCCATTCTGCGAAACATTCTTCGATAATGTAGAGGTACCTAAAAAGAATTTAGTAGGAGCTGAAAACTCTGGTTGGACAATTGCAAAAAAATTACTTCAACATGAAAGAAACTTCATTTCTAATTTTGGTCTAACCGGTGGAGAAACTAGTTCAGGCGCTGACGTTGTAAATATTGCTAAAAAATATTTAGGGGAAGACAATGGGAAAATTGCCCATCCTGCTCATAGAGATAGTATTACCGAACATAAAATGAAAGAACATGCCTTTGGATTAACGCTTCAAAGAGCGGGCGATGAAGGCGGAAAAGCATCAGCCACCTCATCCATGTTTAAATATTATGGAACGGAGCATAATAAAAATCGATATGAACTTATGATAGCTTCAATGGGGAATAAAGGATTAGGTTGGACAAATGAAGGCTTCTCAGATGATGAGCAAGCAATCACAAAAGCTTGGCTTAGAACAAAAGCAAACTCAATTGAAGGTGGGACATCTGAAGTGCAATTAAATGTAATTTCTAGACGTGTTTTAGATCTACCAAACTAGGGACAAAGATGAAACTAATACTCTCAGAAGAACAACAATTTTTAAAAAATACCGCTCAAAATTTTGCAAAAGAAAAAACTCCTGTAAAGCATTTTAGAGAATTACGAGATAACAAAGAGGCTCTATGCTGGGATAGTAATATTTGGAAAGAAATGGTAGAGCTTGGTTGGTCAGGAATCTTAATACCTGAAGACTTTGGTGGGTCTGACTTTGGTATTGGTGGTATTAGTGTAATCATGCAAGAACTTGGAAAGACTCTAACCCCCTCCCCATTACTAGCAACCTCTGTATTAGGAGCATCAACTATATCTATGCTTGGAAATAAGGACCATAAAAGTGAATATCTACCGAAAATTGTCTCTGGTAAAATTACTACCGCATTAGCCATAGATGAAGGTAGCCACCACAACCCTTTTAATGTTGAAACATCAGCAAAACTTGAAGGAGATAAGTGGGTTTTAAATGGAAAAAAGGTCTTTGTTGTTGATGGAGCAAGCGCAGATATCATTTTGATAGTAGCTCGCACTTCTGGAAAAAATGGTGACTCAAATGGATTATCAGTCTTTATTACCAATAAAAATTCAAAGGGTCTAGACATATCAAAAATTTCAACAGCAGATTCAAGAAACTATGCAAATATTGATATCTCAAACCTTAAATTAGACCAAAGTTCATTATTAGGAGAAAAAGATACTTCTGGTGAAATCATTGAGAAAATTCTTGATCTTGGAAGAATTGCAATATCAGCTGAAATGCTAGGCAATACAGAAGAGGCGTTTGAGGTAACGGTAAACTATTTAAAAGAAAGAAAACAATTTGGGGTAACAATAGGCTCTTTTCAAGCCCTTCAGCATAGAGCTGCAAAAATGTTCTGTGAAATTGAATTAACTAGATCTGCTGTACTCGCTGCCATGCATGCAGCTGATGAAAATTCTAATGAACTTGAGCGACTAGCCAGTCTTGCAAAATTCCAATCCGGCGAAACCTTACATCTTGTAAGCAATGAGGCAATACAAATGCACGGCGGAATAGGCGTTACTGATGAACATGATATCGGCTTTTATTTAAAAAGAGCTAGGGTTGCTGAGCAACTTTTTGGAACTTGCGAATATCATCAAGAAAGGTACGCAAATATAAGCGGTTTCTGAGATGAAAAAATCCTTTATAGGAATCCTTACATTTCTTGCAATCTTACTTATCCTTACAATTGGTGTTCTGTATCTGTCTTTAATTAATGTGCCAAGAGTTATTCCAAGCAAAAGAATTAAAAAACTCCTTGGCCATCTTTCCAATAAAACAGGTAGCAATATAGTTAATTTAATAACGATGTCTCTAAAACTATTACACAATTTAAAATGGGAGTTTGATATTCCGGATGATGTAGATACTAATTCTTGGTATATCGCTATAAGTAATCATCAATCTTGGGCTGATATTTTTATTCTTTTGGCTGCTGGTCATAACAAGATCCCCCTTCTAAAATTTTTTATGAAAAAAGAACTAAAGTGGATTCCTATCATTTATTTGGTACATAAAACTGTAGACATGCCATTCCTAAACCGTCATACACAAGCACAAGTTAAATCTAACCCAGAACTCAAAAAATTGGACTATGAGAATGCAAAAAAAGCTGCAAAACGATTTTCTAGAAATCCATCAACTGCTTTTAGCTTTGCTGAAGGAACTCGATTTACCAAAACTAAGCATAACAAGCAAGAGTCTCCATATAAAAACCTACTAAAACCTAAAATAGGGGCATTAGCAATTGCCTTATCGGGAATGCCACAAGTCAATTCATTAGTTGACTTTACGGTTGTTTATAAATCAAATAAAAAATCGGCATGGAATTTCCTATGTGGCGAAATGAGTCAAGCAAAAGTAAAAGCAAAAATTTATGACATCCCAGAAGATCTTAAATCAGAGGCTTTTGAGCAGGAGCAAGAATACCGCAAAAAATTTAAACTATTTATTGAAAGAGTTTGGAAAGAAAAAGATAGTGTTTTTTCTGAATTACAATTCTAATTGCTTAATCATAAATTTTTAATAGCAGCTATTAACGCACTGACCATGGTTGGATCTCCTGAAAACATTGAAGGTGCAATCCTAGTAGCTAATTTTTCATACCTTTCAAAAATTTGAGCAGAAACTTCATCTGGTGTCCCTGTAACTGCAATAGTCTCTAACATTTCATCTGAAATCAACTCAGGAATTTTTTCCCAATACCCCTGCTTAGTTAATTTATTTAAATCGACTTGAACTCCTTCCCAGCCATGCTGTTCTAAAACAATCTTATATGCTGGTGTTGATCCATAAAAACCAATCTGTGCTTTGCATGCCTCTCTTGCTTTTGAAATATCTTCATCATTCTTTCCAGTTGCAACCATCACCCCAACAGAAATATCAAAATCTTGCTTTCCTGAAATATCTAAACCTGTTTTCAAAGATGGCATAGTGATATTTTCAAGAAAAGATGTCGTATGAAATGGATGGACAAGAAATCCATCAGCAGATTCTGATGCAGCTTGCGTCATCAAAGGGCCCACGCCAGCGACATAGATTTTAGGTAAACCAAATGGATTCTCTCCTGGATTGAAAAATGGGGTCATAAGGGTATGTTGATAAAACTCTCCCTTAAAATTTAAATCTTCTCCATAATGCCAACAAGCCCAAATTGCTTTAATTGCTCTAACCATCTCTTTCATTCTATTAGCTGGTGAAGACCATGGCATAGAATACCGTTTTGTAATATGGGGCTTAATTTGTGAGCCAAGACCTAGAGTAAATCTCCCTTTAGACATCAATTGAAGATCATAGCCTAGGTTAGCTAAAGTCATTGGATTTCTAGAAAATGCTACAGCAATAGAAGTCATTAAATGCAAATTGGTTGTTGCTAGAGCCGCAGCAGTAATTGGCAAGAAAGGATCATGCGGACCTTCAAATGTATAAGCCCCATCATAACCCAGAGCTTCAAGTTGCTGACTTTTTTCTGAAGCCTCAGAAGGATCACGAGTGATCATTGAACAATCTATCTTAATCTTTGACATCTAACAAAATTAATACAATAAACAAATAAATAATTATGCTCGAAGAAGTTTAATTAGGCTAGATAGAAATTTAATAACTAGATCAAATTAATAAGCGATATTTCATTTTGTATATTTTGGATGATAACATTGTACGCATATTATTACCCAAGAGGATTAAAGATGAATTCTAGAATATGCGAACTTTTAAATATTGAATTTCCATTAGTTGCATTTAGTCATTGCAAAGATGTTGTTGCAGCAGTTTCTAAAGCAGGAGGAATGGGTGTGCTTGGAGCAGTAGGTATGCATCCTGAGACCTTGGAACAAGAATTAAACTGGATTGATGATCATATAGACGGTAAACCTTATGGTGTCGATGTATTAATTCCGAATAAATTTGTTGGGAAAGAAGAAGATTTAAAATCAGAAGATTGGGCTGCAATGATACCCCAAGAATACAGAGATTTTAGAGCAGATACATTAAAAAAATATGAAGTTGATGGTGAAGATCTTAGAGGGCAAACCACACAAAACTCTGGTTTTGGAAATAACATGAAAGAAGAAGGTGCACAAAAGCTTTTAGAAGTAGCTTTTTCTCATCCCATCAAACTTATAGCTAATGCATTAGGAGTTCCTCCAAAATGGATGTTAGATATGGGTAAAGAAAATAATGTAGCTGTTGCTGCATTGGTGGGTGCAAAACAACATGCGATAAAACAAGTTGAGGCAGGAATTGATATCCTGGTTGTATCTGGCACTGAAGGTGGCGGACACGTTGGAAGTGTTTCAGGCTTGGTATTAGTACCTGAAGTTCATAAAGCCATTCAACCATATGGAGATATCCCCATTTTAGCTGCAGGTGGTATAGCAACTGGTCAACAAATGGCAGGAGTTATGGCTATGGGTGCAGCTGGAGTATGGTGTGCTTCTGTCTTTCTAACTACACCAGAAGCAGAAACCTCTCCTACCGTAAAAGAAAAAATGTTGGCAGCTTCTTCTAGTCATACCGTAAGATCTAGAAGCAGAACAGGAAAGCATTCTAGACAATTAAAATCAGCATGGACAGATGCATGGGAGGCTCCAGATGCTCCTGATCCATTACCTATGCCGCTGCAAACTATGGTTGGAGAGCCAGCTTTAGCTAAAATAGATAAGGCTGCAGAAAATGGTCACAAAGGTGCTAAACAGCTTGCAACCTATTGGGTTGGCCAAGGAATTGGGCTTGTGGACGAAACAATATCAGCTGGTCAGACTGTTCAAAAATTTAAAGAAGAATTTATTGAAGCATATGAAAGAGTGGACTCTTTTTTTGAGGATTAATTATCCTTGCTGTTCATATCTTTGAGCGATAGCCTTTTTAAATCCAGGTCTTTCAAAAAGCATATCGGTCCATCGTTTAATATTAGGTTTGAATGCTTCCTCTATTTGTAATGTCTTAGCTAAATAAATTGCATAACTAACGCAAATATCAGCAATAGTAAATCTATTTGAACAGAGATACTCCCTTGATTCTAAAGATTTCTCTAGTAGCTTGAGTCTAGCAACGAACCAACGTCTATATCCTTCAGCTGCCTTATCAGCAACCCCTACTTCTTGAAGGGAATATCTTAAAACTACTGTTAGAGGAAATGTTAAAGTAGCATCTGAATGAGCCAACCAATTTAAATAATGGTGATAATCAGTTTCATTATTGCTCACCTTAAGATCTGTTGGACCATAGATATCAACTAGATATTGACACATTGCTACAGACTCAGTCATTTCAACTTCTCCATCAATTAAATATGGAATTGTCCCTAAAATATTTATATCCATAAATTCTTTATGTAAAAATCTTGGTGGAAAAGGCATCATCTCAGATTCATATTTGAGACCCATTTCCTCAGCAGTCCACATTGGTCTTACGCCTCTAGAAGCATCGCAGCTATATATTTTGATACCCATAGTCCTATCTTTCTTTTAAAAAACAAAAGAATTAATTATAAATAAATTCCCAAAATGGTAATAATTTGTATATTATATTACCACTTAAATTTATAAAAAAGAAATGTTAAAGAAAAATATTGCACCTGAAATAAAAAGCAACATTGATATCAATGCGGATGAATTTCTTTATAACAAAGATGTAATGCTAAAAAAAATAAGCTTTTTAGACGAGTTGTTAGATAAGGCTGAATTAGGTGGTGGCACCTATCACCATGAAAGGCTTGCTAAACGAGGTAAGATGCCAGTTAGAGAAAGAATATTTAATTTGCTTGATCCTGATACACCTTTCTTAGAAATATCTCCCTTTGCTGCTTTTGGTACAGACTACACAGTGGGGGGTGGTTGCGTTGCTGGAATAGGTATCGTAGCTGGCACGGAATGTGTAATCTTTGCTAATGATCCATCGGTTTTAGCAGGCGCTATGACAGTATATGTTGGAAAAAAATGGGATAGGGCTATGGAAATTGCTAGAGACAATCGCCTACCCTATATTAACTTTGTAGAATCAGCTGGAGGAGACCTGCGCATGGGAACAGGCAAGAAAGGCGATCAACCTCCTCTAGCACCAACTATTGGAAATACTCATTTCGCTGCAACTGGAAGATTCTTTTATGATATGACCGAACTCTCTAAAATGAGAATACCAGTAATATCTGTTGTATTTGGATCCTCAACAGCTGGAGGAGCCTATCAACCAGGTATGTCTGATTACAATATCTTTATAAAAGACCAAGCAAAAGTATTCCTAGCTGGACCACCACTGGTAAAAATGGCAACAGGTGAAGAATCAGATGATGAAACTCTAGGTGGAGCAAAAATGCATTCTGAGATTTCAGGACTATCTGATTATCTTGCAGAAGATGAAATGGATGCATTACGTTTATGCAGAAATGTAGTTTCTCATCTACATTGGCAAAAAGAAGGCCATTCTCCAATTAAACTAACTGATGAACCTGTCTTAGCACAAGAAGATTTGCTTGGACTTGTTGATGAAGATTTAAAAAGCTCTCTTGATATACGTGAAGTCATTGGAAGAATTGTTGACGGTTCGAGATTTGAAGAATTCAAATCTCTATATGGAAAAACTATGATCTGTGGCTGGTCAATGCTTCATGGTTATCCAATAGGAATTTTGGGTAACAATGGTCCAATTTATCCGGAAAGCTCTGAAAAAGCAGCTAGTTTTATACAACTTTGCAATAAAAGAAATATTCCATTAATTTTTTTACAGAATGTTACAGGTTTTTTAGTTGGGAAAGACTTTGAAAGACAAGCTATTATTAAAAAAGGATCTCAATTAATTAACGCGGTTTCAAACTCTAATGTCCCTCATCTTACCGTTATAATAGGAGCCTCTTTTGGTGCTGGGACCTATGCGATGTCTGGAAGAGCCTATAACAATAGATTTACTTTCTTATGGCCTACAGCAAAAATTGCAGTAATGGGTTCAAAGCAGATTGCTGGAGTGATGTCAATTGTAAGAAGGGCTCGAGCAACCAGGAAAGGTGAAAAGTTTGATGAAAAACTTGATGCGCAGATTGTTCAATCTGTAGAACAGGCTGCTGAGCAAATGTCTGAAGGTTTAGTGGCAAGCAGTATGCTAACAGATGATGGAATAATAGATCCAAGAGATACTAGAGATGTCTTAGGGTTTTGCTTATCAATTGTATGTAATTCACCTATCGAGGGTGCAACCGAATATGGAGTGTTTAGACTATGAGTTTTAATTCACTACTTATTGCAAACCGAGGCGAGATTGCTTGCAGAATAATGCTAACTGCACAAAATATGGGTATAAAGTGCATTGCTGTATATGTAGATGCTGATTCAAATGCTCCTTTTGTAAAAATAGCTGATGAAGCAATCAAATTACCCACAAACTATATGGATATTGTTGCAATAATTGAAGCAGCAAAGAAAACAGGCGCAGAGGCAATCCATCCAGGTTATGGTTTCTTATCTGAAAATGCATCATTTGCAAGAAAAGTTATAAATAGTAAATTAATTTGGGTTGGTCCATCTCCTAATGTCATCAAAGTCATGGGCGATAAACTTAAAGCAAAGGAATTAGCTGATAAATCTGATGTTCCTACGCTCCCTATGGCTTCTGATCTTAAAAATGCAAAAAGTCTTGGCTACCCGTTACTTGTAAAAGCTGTAGCTGGTGGTGGCGGAAAAGGAATGCGAATCGTAAAAAATCCAAAAGCTTTAAAAGAATTGGTTGCAAGCGCAAAAAGAGAAGCTTTATCAAGCTTTGATGATGATAGAATTTTTATAGAAAAGTATATTCAAAAATCACGTCATATAGAAATTCAAATATTGGGGGACCAACATGGAAATGTCGTTCACTTAGGTGAAAGAGAATGCTCGATTCAAAGAAGGCATCAAAAGATTATTGAAGAATCTCCTTCCTCTAGAGTGGATCCCTTGCTACGAGAAGAAATGGGAAAAGCTGCAATAAAATTAGCAAAAAAAATTAAGTATTCTTCAGCGGGTACTGTGGAATTTTTATTAGATGATAAAACTGGTGAATTCTGGTTCTTAGAAGTAAATACCAGGTTGCAGGTAGAGCATCCGATTACAGAAGAAATCACTGGTATTGATCTAGTGTATGAACAAATAAAAATTGCTAGAGGTGAAGAACTTAAATTTTCCCAAGATGATATTGATTGGCATGGACATGCAATTGAGGTGAGATTATATGCAGAAGACCCAGAAAATAATTTTTTACCTGAAGTGGGTACTTTGTTAGCATACGATACCTCAAAAGCTGATGATATTAGATGGGATTCTGGTGTAGAAAAAGGTTATAAAGTTGGTACTGACTTTGATCCAATGTTATCAAAAGTTATTTCATGGGCTCCTAATAGAATAGATGCTATAAATAAATTAGCTCGCGGTCTTGAGAAGGCGCACTTTGGCGGGCTGAAAACCAATAGAGATTTCTTGATAAATTGTTTACGCAATGAGAGTTTTATAAAGGGTAATACAACAACAGATTTCATAGATCGAGAGAATCCAAGCGCTAGAAAAGAATTAACAAAAATCCAATTACATGAAGCAATGGCAGCAATTGCTGTATGGAATGCTTTACAAAATAGAAGATCTGACGTAGTTACTGGATTTATGCCTTCTAACTGGACCAATGGCAGAATTCCTGACCAAAGAATTAAATTGCTCATATTGCAAAATGAAGTTGAAGTTACATATAAGTTTCAAAGAAATGGACTTTATAAAGTAATGGATTCTAATTGCAAAGTTCATGGCCATGATCAATATGGAATAGATATAGATATAGATTCTCATAGATTTTATGCCCAAATCTCGCAAGCTGATGACCAATTACTAATCAACATGCCTTACGGTGATCTTGAAGCTACAATTATGCCAAGATTTGTTGACCCAGGAAATGAAATTCCAGAGGGTGGATTAGTTGCACCTATGCCAGGAAAAGTGATTGATGTAAAAGTAAAAAAAGGTGACAAAGTAAAAACTGGGGATACTTTAATAATTATTGAAGCTATGAAAATGGAACACTCCATCAAAGCCACTGAAAATGGAAAAATTATAAAATTAATGGTTAGCCTTAATCAACAAGTAGATAATGGAGCAACTCTTCTAGTATTAGAAAACTAATATGAAATTAATTGCACCTCTTACAAATATACCAACTAATCTTGGAAAAAGGCATCTTGAGGTTATGGATGAGCTTGAAAGAATACTTGATAAAGGTGAATCTTTCTCAACAATGTCTGAGCTTGCTAAAAGATTAAAGATTTCTCTAAGAACATTATATGAAATTGCTCCAAGCAAAGAAGAATTAATTGTTACAACTGTTGATAGGGTATTAAAGAAACACGGTAAAATTGCAATGGATGCAATAAAAAATCATTCTTCTCCAATTAAAAAATTAGAAAGTTTTTTAAGGGTTGCTAATCAAGCTGTGGGTCCAAGATTTGAACAATTTACATCCTCTTTGGGAAATCTTCCAACCTCAAAACCAATGGTTGACTATCATGAACAATATATTACTAATTTCATTAAGGGGCTCTTAGATGAAGCTAAAAATAAGAATGAAATTAAAAATATAGATACTCAAGCAACTGCATTGCTTTTGGGTGGTTTAGGTAGATATTTTCAAAGTAAGAATTTAATTAAAAATTTAAATCAAACTCCTGAACAAACAACTAATTTTCTAACAGACATAATAATTAGTGGTATTAAACTGGAGAATTTGTGAACAAAGAAGTCATTAAAATTGGTAATTGCAGTGGATACTACGGAGACAAACTATCTGCTGCAAAGGATATGGTAGATGGCGGACCGCTTGATGTATTAACTGGTGACTATTTAGCTGAACTTACTATGGCTATTTTATTCAATCAGAGGATGCAAAGAGGAGAAGACAAAGGTTACGTAGGGACTTTCTTAAAACAAGTAAAATCAATTGCAAAAACCTGCAAAGATAAAAATATCAAAATAGTAACAAATGCCGGAGGTCTGAATCCTTCTTCTATGGCAAATGAAATAGAAAAAATTCTTGAAGATTTAGAAATCTCATTAAAAGTAGCCTACATAAGTGGAGATGACTTAATGCCTAGAATTGATGATTTAAAAAAAGATGGGGAAAAATTTTTAAATATTGATAAAGACATACCTATAGAAGAATCTGGATGTAAAACACTCACTGCGAATGCTTATCTTGGAGCATGGGGCATTAAAGAAGCATTAGACCAAGGTGCAGATATTGTAGTTTGCCCAAGAGTGACTGATGCCGCTGTAGTTATTGGACCAGCTGCTTGGAAATTTAACTGGCAAAGAAATGACTATGATGCTTTAGCTGGCGCTTTGACAGCTGGTCATATTATTGAATGTGGATGTCAAGCCACTGGTGGGAATTATTCCTTTTTTCAAGAAGTTCCGAGCTTTGATAATGTTGGTTATCCTATAGCTGAAATAAAATCAGATGGGAGTTTTTATATTACCAAGCACCCTGGCACTGGTGGGCTAGTCTCAACTGGAACCATTACAGCTCAACTATTATATGAAATTAGTTCTCCTGCTTACCTCAATCCAGATGTAATTGCACACTTTGATACCTTAAAAATTGAACAAGAGTCTAAAAATAGAGTCTATATATCTGGCTGCAGAGGAAGCTCTCCTACCAATTCTCACAAAGTATGTATAAATTTAGCAGGTGGGTATAGAAATGGTATGGAATTTATCCTTACAGGCCTCGACATTAAAGAAAAAGCCAAGACTATAACTGATGCAATATTTAATTCAGTGGGTGGAAAAGAACAGTTTGATGAAGTTTCAATACTCCTTGATAGGACTGATAAAAAAGATCCAAATTCCAATGAGGAAGCAATGGCATCTTTAAGAATCTCAGTTAAATCTAAAAATCCTGATCTAGTTGGAAGATTATTCAGTGCAAAAATAATAGAACTTGCTTTAGCAAATTACCCAGGTTTTTTTACCGGAGGTGGAGTTAGATCGGGGGGACCAGTTTTGGTATATTGGCCAGCTTTAATTGATAGTAAACATATTAAAGAAATTGTTCATTTAGATGGTAAGGAAATAGAAATCCTACCCACCAATCAACTTAATTTAGAAGAAATATACTATCAAAAGCAACCTATTGAGATCAAACCCGCTCCATCTGATGAAGTAATTAATAAACCTTTAGGAAATCTATTTGGAGCAAGATCAGGAGATAAAGGAGGATGTGCCAATATTGGAGTATGGGCTAAATCAGAAAATGCTTTCTCGTTTTTACATGAATTTTTAACTGTTAAAAAATTAAAAGAACTTATGCCGGATGTCGCACAATTTGAAATTGACAGATATGAGTTACCTAATATCCTCTCACTTAATTTTTACATACATGGAATCTTGCAAGATGGAGTTTCTTCAAATACAAGAAAAGATGGTCAGGCAAAATCTCTAGGAGAATATTTGAGAGCAAAATATATAGATATACCTAAATCATTATTAGAGGAATTATCATGAGCAAAGAAAAAATAAAACTATCAATGGATGGATTGATATTCCAAGCAACAAAAATAGAAATTTCAAACCACATTTTAACAATTACTTTGAATAGACCAGAGAAAAAAAATGCTCTCAATAATGTAATGATAAATGAAATAAATTACGCACTTGCATACGCTAAACAAGAAAGAGATATCCGAGTTGTTGTGATTGGAGCAGAAGGTAATATTTTCTGCGCAGGAGCAGATCTCACTAGATCAAAAGGTAAATCAAACGTTCCAAAGCTTGAAAATGCAGATGACATAAGTTTTTCTCTGAGACGTCTTCACAAACCTGTTATTTGTAAAATTCAAGGTTCAGTACTAGCAGGAGCCTTGTTAATGATTACCAATGCTACTCATGCAATTGCTGCAGAAGAAGTTAAATTTTCTGCTCCAGAAATTCACAGAGGGCTATGGCCATTTATGGTTATGGCTGGCTTATTTAGAGTCATACCTAAAAGAGCTGGTTTAGATTTTATTATGCGTGGAGAACCCATTGATACGTCAAAAGCAAAACAATGGGGCTTAATAAATCAATCTGTTCCAGCTAATAAGTTGGATCAAACAGTCAATAAATTAGCTGCTGAGTTAGCTAATCTTGCGCCAAGAACAATGCAATTTGGATTAAAAGCTTATGAAAAACAAGATGCTTTAGCTTTTGATGAAGCTTTACCCTATTTACAAGAGCAAATTGCTGAGTGCTTTCAAGGTGAAGATGCAAAAGAAGGCATTGCAGCTTTTCTAGAAAAAAGAAAACCTAATTGGAAATAAACAAGGAAAACTATGGATTTAGAATACGGACCTGAATATCAGGAATTTACAAAAGAAGTTCAAGCTTTTTGTAAGAAATATAAAGGCTTATCATTTATTGATAGCCACAAAACTCCTTTTGGTACATCTGGCGAATCAGGAGGTCCAAAAATGCTTAGATCAAAGTGGCAGAAGATTTTAATAAGAAAAGGTTATTTTGCTAGATCAGTACCCAAGGAATATGGTGGTTATGGTGGTGAGGCAGATATGTTAAAAAGCAGAATTATTGCAGCTGAGTTCTCCAAATCTAAGACCCCTACTCCCATGGGTGGTCAAGGCATAGATATGTTAGTTCCTACTCTCCTAGAAATGGGAACCGAACAACAAAAACAAGCCTATATAAAACCGACCCTTCACGGAGAAATGATTTGGTGCCAAGGTTACTCTGAGCCAAATGCAGGAAGTGATCTTGCAAGCCTTCAAACAAAAGGAGAGCTAATTGGAGATGAATGGGTTATTAATGGTCAAAAGATTTGGACAAGTACTGCACAATTTTCTCAGATGTGCTTTTGCCTAGTGAGGACTGAACCAGATGCTCCAAAGCATGCTGGAATTAGTTATTTGTTGATTCCAATGGATACACCTGGAATTGAGATTAGACCCTTAGTAGATATGACTCTAATGCCAGGATTTAATGAAGTATTTTTTACAGATGTAAAAATTTCTGCCAATAATATAGTTGGTAAAAGAGGCGAAGGCTGGACTGTTGCTAATGCAACTTTGGGTCATGAAAGAGGTTCGCTTGCACCGCCTGATGCAACAATGAATCGCGTAAATATGTTGATGCATTTAATGAAAAAAGAAACATTAGATGACAAACCTTTAATCGAACATCCAATCTATAGAGATAGATTAATGCAAATTCAAGGAAAAGTACTTGCCCAACAATCACATGCTCTAAGACTTCTATCAGCCAAATTAAATCCTGGTACTGATGTAAAAATTGGAAAAATGATCCAAAAACTTATTGGAACTGAACTAAGGCACGAACTTGAAGGGTTAGCTATAGATATTATGGGTGAAATTGGAACCTTATATGAAAATAGTCCTCATGTAAGGAATGAAGGAACATGGCAATTTATATATATGTATTTCCTAGGGCTAATTATTGGAGGAGGCACAAGCCAAATTCAAAAAAATATCATTGCTGAACGAGGCCTTGGCATGCCTAAAGAGCCAAAAGTACAAGGAGCATAAAATGTATTTTGGGTTATCAGAAGAACAATCTTTTTTTAAAGATAATATAAAGAAGTATTTAGACGATAATGCAACATTAGATAGTATTAGACATATTACTAACGGCGATGAAAAAAATCTAAGTAGAGAAATTCACAATGGCTTATTAAATCTAGGGATTAATAGTTTACTAATCCCTGAAAAATATGGAGGACTTGAATTAGACTTGCTTTTTGCTGCAGTTGTTTCAGAAAGTCTTGGTGGGGGTATAGGTCCAGTACCATTTATTGCTCCGTATGTAATTGCTCCAAAAGCAATTCTTGAAGCTGGCAGTAGTGAACAAAAAGAAAAGTATCTTTCAAAAATAGCGGTGAATGAAGCACTGTTTGGTGTTGGATTTAGTGAATTTATAGGAAAAAGAAATGATGCAGGCGTAAGTTTCTCTAATGGTGCGCTAAATGGCAGATCAATGTTTGTCCTAGACGCACAAACTGCAACTCATATTTTATTGGCTGATAAAAAAGGTAGAATTTTTATTGTTGAAATAAACTCAAATAATATTGAAATTGTTAACCTCACAACAGTTGATAAAACAAGGCAATATGCTGAAGTAATCTGCAAAGACTTAGAGGCTGAAATTCTTATAGGTTCTGAGAATTCTCAAGAACCTATTATTAAAGCTATTGATGCTGGAAGAATCATGCTGGCAGCTGACACCCTAGGGGCTGCACAAACAATGATTAATAAGGCGGTAGATTATGCTAAAGAAAGAAAACAATTTGGTAGAGTAATTGGATCGTTTCAAGCAGTTAAACATATGTGTGCTGAAATGGCTGCTGACCTAGAGCCATGCTATGCATTAGTATGGCACGCTGCTCACTGTCATGACCACTCGCCTTCTGATGCTAGATTAATGGCATGTCATGCAAAATCACATACATCAGAAATGGGAAAAGGTATTGCAAAAAAAGCAACGGAAGTTCATGGGGGTATGGGCTTTACTGATTTACTTGGATTGCATTACTGGTTTAAAAGGATTGGTGTCAATCGTCAAATCCTAGGCTCACCAGAACTTGTAAGAGAAGAGGCTATTCAATCACAACTTAAATAAATTTATTAATAATTGCTTGTTCCAGTAGGTGCATACGATCATTACCAAAAAACATTTGCTTATGATAAAAAAATGTTGGCGATCCAAAACCTCCTCTTTCAATCAGCTCTTTTGTATTTTTAATTAATAAATCTTTTGCTTCTTGAGATTCAACATATCTTCTAAAATCATAAGGCTTTAAACCAGCGTTAGATGCGATTTCTAATAATAAATTTTCCTGACTTATATCTAGACCGCTCCCCCAATAAGCTTTGAAGACATTCTTAGCAAATGAAACTAAGCAATTTTTTTGATCAGCAAATAAACAGCCCCGCATAGCTTTAACAGAATTAATTGGAAAAATTTCTGGCATTATAATTTTAATTTTTCTAACTTTTGCCCATAATTGTAGATCTCTATTTGAATAATCAAGTTTTAAAGGATTAGGATTTTTTCTAAACTCATAAACATCTCTATTAACATTATTAAAGACTCCTCCAACTAATATAGGCTTCCAAATAATTTCAAAATTTAATCTTTGAGATAATTCTAGAATTTCAGTAAATGCTAAATAAGTCCATGGACTTGAACAGTCAAAGTAAAATTCGATATAGTTAGAGTTCTTCATAAATAATATTGTAAATTACTTATCTTGCATAAATACATAAGAGCAACAAGCATAATATTAATTATATTCTTTAGCTTCACTTCTGAAGCTAAGATTAGTATAGAAGTATCAAAAGAAAAAGAGCTTCTTAGCAAAGAGATCTTTTTAAAAATAAGCAATGAGCATTTTTTTAGGAACCAACAATTGGATAATATTAATTTACAATTACTTCAAAGCTTATTAAAACAATTAGACCCTGAAAAAATTTACTTTACTAAAAATGAGGTAGCTTCATTCAGAAGACTCTATAGCTCTTCCCCATCAGAAATTGATATTTCTTCAAGTTATAAGTTAATTAATTTATATTTTAATCGACTAACTGAGGCTACAAATTATCAACTAAGAGAAGTGAAAAAAGATAAATTTAACTTTTTTAAAGACGAAGAAATCATAATCAATAATGATTTAAAAGAATGGCAAACTAACAAATTAATGCTCCAAAAAATGTGGAGAAAGCTTGCTAAAAACGACGTGTTGACTTCTATGCTTGCAAATAAAGATTTAGATGAAGTCATAAAAGCTGTTCAAAAAAGATACAAAAATAAACTTCGTAGAATTTCTCAAATAAATGATGATATTGCGACTTATTACACTAATCCTAAGGATGCAGCTAAAGTAGCTAATCTTGTAAATAAAGATTTAGATGAATCCATAAAAACTATTCAAAAAAGATACAAAAATAGACTTCGTAGGATTTCTCAAAGAAAGGAAGAAGATGTATTTTCAATTGTAATGAATAATCTCACTGGATTATTTGATCCTCACTCTTCATACTTTTCTCCAAAATCTGCAGAGGATTTTGAAATGACTATGAGTCTAAAATTGGAAGGTATTGGTGCTTTGCTATCAACAGAAGATGACTACCCAATTATTGTAAGTATAGTTCCTGGTGGGCCTGCTGAAAAATCAGGTCAGATTAACCCGGATGATAAGATCGTAAAAATTACCCAGTTGGAACCTCCACAAAGTCCTTCGGTTGATGTGGTGGGTTGGAGGATTGATGAAGTGGTTCAATTAATTAGAGGTAATGCTGGTACAGATGTTGAGCTAGAATTGATTCCAGCAAAAACAGAAGATTTAAGTGAGAGAAAATGGGTTACCTTAACCCGTGAAGAGGTAAAATTAGAAGAACAGGCTGCGAAATCAAAAATTTTTGAAATACAAAATAGTTTTAATTCTTTTAAGATAGGTGTAATAGATCTACCTGCTTTTTATATGGATTTTGGTGCTTGGCAAGAAAGGGATCCAAGCTTTAGAAGCAGCTCAAAAGACGTTGAAACAATCCTTAATGAATTTAATACGCAAGGAGTTGATGGTGTCATAATTGATTTAAGAGGTAATTCAGGAGGTTCCTTATACGAAGCAAATAAGCTCACTAGTCTCTTTGTTCCTTCAGGAGCAACGCTACAAGTTAAACAAAGTACAGGTTATATAAGGCCTTGGGGTGATGCTCGAGCTAACCAAATCTGGCAAAAACCAATGGCAGTTATGGTTGATAGATATTCAGCATCAGCGTCTGAAATTTTTGCAGGAGCAATTCAAGATTATCAAAGAGGCTTAATAATTGGTCATAGAACATTTGGAAAAGGCACTGTACAAAAACTAGATGATTTAAGTTCAGGACAACTAAAAATTACAGAATCTAAATTTTATAGAATTACTGGGTCTGGAATGCAAAATAAAGGAATTAGTCCTGATATTGTCCTTCCTGCAACTTGGGATATAGAGGAGATAGGAGAAAGTTCATTGGATGCAGCTCTGCCTTGGGATCAAATTAGTCCAACTCGATTTAAAAAATTTCAAATAGATCTTGAAATAATAGATAAACTAAAAAAGGGTCACCTACATAGAATTATCACAAACCCTAACTTGCAATACCTTTTAAATATAAGAGAAAGATATGACTCTCAAAAAAATAAAGATATTCTTTCATTAAATATTTATGAAAGAAAAGCTGAAAGAATTGAAAGACAGAAATGGGCACTTAATACTGAAAATAAAAGACGCTCAGCATTGGGATTAAAAATATTTGAAACCTATGAAGACCTAAAAGAATTTAATGAAAACAAAAAAGAAATTGATATTGATATTGAAAATGATTTTCTTTTAAATGAAGGAACAGTAATTCTTTCAGATTTCATTTATTTAAATCAAGATTTTCTAATTTCTGAAGCAGCCTAAAACAATGAAAATAATATCATTTAATATAAATAGCATTAGAGCTCGCCCCCATCAAATTATTTATTTAAGAGACAAGATAGATCCAGATATAATCGGCATTCAAGAAACGAAAGTAAATGATCCAGAATTCCCTATTGAAGAAATTCAATCTATTGGTTATCACCCTGAGTTTTGGGGTCAAAAAGGTCATTATGGTGTTGCGATACTAAGTAAAAACAAACCTACAAAGGTTCAAAAGGGTTTTATTCATGATACTCCTGAGGATCAAAAAAGATTTATTCAAGCTACTTTTAAATGGAAAAATAAAGAAATTACAATCATGAATGGGTATTTTCCTCAAGGTGAAAATAGATCACATGAAACAAAATTTCCTAAAAAAATTAAATTTTATGACGATTTAGAGAAACATATTAAGACGCTCCAAAAAAAAGAAGAAAACCTAATTTTAATGGGTGATTTTAATGTTGCCCCTTCGCCTCTTGATATTGGTATTGGTGAAAACAATGTAAAAAGATGGTTAAGAGATGGTAAAACAGCATTTCTTCCAGAAGAAATAGAAATGTGGAAAAAAATACAAAATCTTGGTTTTATTGACTCTTGGAGAGAACAAAATCCCAAAGAAAATTCAATATATTCTTGGTTTGATTATCGCTCACGAATGTTCGATGATGTGCCAAAAAGAGGTTTACGCATTGATCATATTTTGCTTTCAAAAAACCTCACCTCTAAAATGAAGAGAACGGGGATAGACTATGATGCAAGGGCTATGGAAAAACCATCTGACCATTGCCCTATTTGGATTGAATTAAAATGAAGTCGTTTAAAGATTTTACTTTTAAGACAGCTCTGGTTAATCTCTTTTTGATTTAAAAAACGACATTAATAACTTAATCGACTCATTTTTCATAAATCCGTATTCGTAATTTACTCTATGATTGAGGTGAGGGTGATCTAAAAATGAGTCGGTAGATACAATTGCTCCAGTTTTTGGCTCCAATGCTCCAAAAAATAAATTTCTTATTCTTGCATCTACAATTGCCTTTGCGCACATGTGACATGGTTCTAAAGTGGTATAGATATCGCAATTGACTAATCGATAATTTTTAAGATAAGAACTAGCTACATTAATAGCATTAATTTCTGCATGAGCAGACACAGATTGATTTTCTAAAATTGTATTCCAACCCTTCCCTATTATCTTTCCATCCCTTACTATTACTGCGCCAACAGGGACCTCATCCTTAGAATAAGCTTTTTTAGCACATTCAATTGCAATCATCATGTGTTCAATTGAGAAATCTGAATTTTTCATTCTTAAAAAGAAATTTTAAGTAATCTTGTTAATGAGCTAGATAAAGGTTGCCCAATCATCAAGAGGACTTCTAGAAGACCTAAGTTTATTTATAGGAGCACTAGGATCAGCATAACCTACAGCCATTCCACAAAAGAGCATTTCATCTTCTAATGAATTAACAAAATTAGAAACACATTCATGCTTCATAGACCACGATTCTTGAGCGCATGTATCCAAACCTACTTCTTTAGCTAGAAGCATAAATGTTCCTAAAAACATTCCTAAATCCGACCATTGTGGCGGTCCCATTTGTCTATCTATGAAACAAAAAAATCCAGCGGGCGCTCCAAAGAATTCAAAATTTTTTAATACCTGTTTTATACGAGATTCCTTATCTTCACGAGGTATTCCTAGCAAAGAATACATTGCCTCTCCTATCTCGTATCTATAAGTTCTATAAGGTTCTTTTAGTTTTTTAGGATATACATCATATTCAGGCATTTCTGGCTTATTCCATGTTTCTTGAAATTTTAAGAAATTATCCATACTCTCATTATTTAAAATATACATTTTCCATGGTTGTAAATTTCCACCGGAAGCACTTCTTGAAGATTTCTCTAAGAGTTCTTTAATTAGTGAATTGTTAACAGGTTTATCTAGATAGGCTCTTATAGATGACCTTGAAAAAACAGCATCAGAAACTTTCATATCAATTTAATCTTTTAAATCCATCATGACAAACGGGACCATCAAGCATAGATTCTATATCTTTACCTTTCTCACATTCAGAAATAATTGAAAATATTGATTCTAAAGCATTGATGTAGTTGTCAATAACTTCATTTGAATGATCAATGCATGTATAAAGACTAGTCCCTGCCAAATACCCTAGTTTTAACATTTCCTGACTTATAAGTGTCTTATACTCCAAAGAGTGATTACTCTTGAAGCTAAAACCAGAAAGAGAGGGCAATCCAAATATGTCAATATTTAAATCATATTTTTTTGAAAGCTCTATCCATCGATCTCTTACCATCAACCCGGTATTGGTGATTATTTCCCAAGATTTTAATTTTTCCATAACCTCCAAAGTTTTTAAGGCTGCTGTTGGTCCAATTCTTTCACTCCAAAATGTACTACTTATAAAGCTTGTTTGGGCTGATTCCATCACTTCTTCTCTACCAATTATTGAAGTTATCGCATATCCATTTCCCAGTGCTTTACCAAAAATTACTATATCCGGATCTACATTATACTTTTTATGAAGCCCTCCAAATGTTTCCCTAAATCCAGATGTGCATTCATCAAAAATTAAAACGATGCCCTTTTCAGAGCATAGCTTTCTTACATTCTGCAAAAAATTATTCTCCGGACCTACATTTCTAGCAACTTCCATCTTAATAACGCCAATGTCCTCTTTTAAAACAAGATTTTCCAAACCTTCAAAATCATTATATTGAAATGGGAAAACTGTATTCTTTAAATTACGAGGAACTCCATTAGGATCTAATCCTGGAAGAAGATGTCCATCTAGGTTCTTATTGCTTCCTAAATTTGCAGATAAATACCAATCATGCCAACCATGATATCCACAAACAGCAACCTTATCTTTCTGAGAGGCTGCTCTAGCTATTCTAATCGCGACCGCATTAGCTTCTCCTCCAGTTCTAGCAATCCTTCCCATATCTGACCACGGATGCATATCAATTAACTTTTCAATTAAGTGAACTTCTTCTGAACAGTTTAAAGTAGACATATTACCGTTCTTTACAGTTTTCATTACTGCCTCATCAACCTCTGGATGACCATATCCCAATATATTTGTTCCAATACCCATAAAGGACATGTCTATGTATTTTTTATTATCTAAATCCCATACACAACATCCTTTTGATTTTGAAAAATATGCTGGCCAGTTTTCAGGAAGAAACATTTCAGGTCTTTTGGATAGAAGCATATTCCCGCCTGGAATAATTTTTTTTGAATATTTATATAATTTTTGTCCTTTTCCCATATTTTAAGCTTCGTTTCGTATAAATCTTTTATTTGCAGAAAAAAATTCTGGTTTCATTTCATGTAACTCTAGTATTTTACTCCAATGAAAAAAAATATTTGGATGGAAATGATTAAAGATATTTTTAATAACTTCAAAATCCTCTTTCTCATCAAGCGTCCAACGTAAATTTGATAAATCAACATCATGTATAAGATTTGATTGTTTAATATTGCTTTGATTTCTTATAAATGGGGTTACATGCTCTCTTTCAAAAGGATCTGTAGCTTGATTATAAGCAAGCTTAAGAACTTCAAAACTAAATACCTCAACATCTAAACCATCGGGATAAGATGAAGGGCTTACATTTGAAATATATTGAGAGTCTCCACATTTATACATCTCAATAATGTCATCAACAATTAATGGATCTACAAGAGGACAATCTCCAGTAATTCTTACAATAACTTCTAATTTATGTTTAACTGCAGTTTCATAATAACGCGCTAATACATCATCCTCACTTCCCCTTTCGCATATATACCCAAGTGAATTTATATGCTTTACCAAGGGATCATTCTGAGTCTTATCGGAGGTAGCAATTATAATTTCATGAAGTTGATTTGATTTAGTAAGCCTAGCTATTAATAATTCAATAACAGTCTTGCCATTGATTTTCTTCATAACCTTACCAGGCAATCTAGTAGATCCCATTCGCGCTTGAATTATTGCAGCTATCTTCAAAGAACTGACCAATTTGATGGATTTAACAATTTTTCATCTTCGCATGAAATATCTGGAAAAATAAATGGCCTGTTTCTAGGATTAAATGCATCGATAATTTCTGAGAGTTGTTCATTATTATCTACTCCAACTATTACCCTATCAATCTGAGGAAGTGATAATGGGTAATGAAGGCATGTCTCAAGTGCAGAAGTATCATTCTTATTAAGCCAATCATGCCAAAAACTAATTAAATCGCTCCACTGTGAAAACTTGTCTGGAACCTGTTTCATAGATAACAAAAGTAACCCTTGCAAGAATATAGACCTTGCATGAATCTCTATCCCTGCATCATTAAGCCTCTGCAACCATCCAGTTGTAAGCATCCTCCTATCAAAAACATTAAAGGGAACCTGAATAATATCAATTTGAAACTTTTGAAAAACAGATGCTACCTCATCAGGACCATATGCAGAAACACCTATTTTATGAACTAACCCCTCCTGCTTAAGTAACGTCATAGCATGGGCTAGTTTTGCGCCGTCTTCTCCAAAGAGTTGAGAAGTATCATGAACAAGTAAACCATATGCTGTTTTTAAATTAAGCCTTTCTAAAGATGATTGCATTTGATCATATGCCCACTCATTTACATCTTCGATAGAGCCTGGAATTGGAGGTAGCTTGGTTACAACTTTAAACTTACCAACCCCAACTTTGCCCAACGATTCTTCGCTTACACCATAAGAAATGGAAGTATCTAAAGTATCGATGCCTTTGTTGTCAGCTATCTTTAAAATATTATTAGCTTCCTCTAAATTAACTTGCCCATGTTGATTAGCAATTCCATAATCTGATCCAAACTGTACAGTACCAATTGCTAATCGATTCATTTTTTTCTTCTCTTGCTCTAGCAAAAAAAGCCTTTCAGCAAATTCATAATCCTCAGCAGTATCAATATCAATTACCTTATGACGAGGCAAAATAAACATAGTTGAATCATTTGAAAATTCTCCTAAACCAGCTAAAACTGCGTTTAAGGTTGATAGGTATAACTGTCCAGCGTCATGATAAGCATCCTCACAATCTTGGGTTCTGGTATTAATATGCTCTGGAGAAAACATCTCAATTCTCTTGTCTTTATTAAGAAAAAGGGCTCTTTGAATTGGGTACTCATATGCCCCACAGGCTATTAAACTCTCAGAGTTATTCTTCATTAAAAGCTCTAGAGCCTCCTCCAAATCTTTTGGAGTAATAAATACAGCTGACGGGTATACGGTAAGAATTAAATCTGGTTTTCCAATATTTTCTAGATACCATTCAACAGCATGTTTTATAACTGGTCCAGTTCCTATATTGTCATCAGAAAGTTCTGCTGGTCGCAAAAATGGGGCTTGCACATTTAAGGATTCAACAACTTGCTGAATTTCAGGGCTGTCAGTTGAAACTAAAATATCATCAACCAAACCGCAGGCTTGAAGAGTCTGAATTGGCCATGCAATCATCGGTTTCCCGCAAAACTCCTTTATGTTCTTTTTGGGTATTCTTTTACTTCCCCCTCGAGCAGGTAGAATTGCTAAAACTTTTGGCTTATCCATATAAAAATTAATCTTAATGTCTATATATTTATTTTAACCCTAGAATAAATAAAAGATGTCTAGTAAATAGAAAAAATATAATTACTAAACATTTCAATAATTATCTATCATTTTGTATATCAGATATTAATAACTTAAATGCTTTAAGATGATTTCGTCTATTTAAAGAATTCTTTTGGTTTGATGCTTTGTTTCTTATGGGCAAAATTATGGAAATAATCTCTCTTAAGCGATGATGAATGAAATAATATTGCTGGCCACTAGGCTTCTGTTTTATGGGCTGAGCGGTATCTGATAGTATTGAAATCACGCTATCTACAGCTATTATAGGCATTAAAGCACCCATCTCATTTCTAAGCTCTCCTAAAGTCTTATATTCATCAGAAGAAAAAATAATTTCAGAAATAAGAGGTCCAGCATCTAACGCTGGCTCCATTAAATGAGATGTTAAAGCAATATTTTTAAAATGCCCATCTAGAATTGGAGCCTCTACTACATCCATTCCTTTATATTGAGGTAATGGACCCATATGAATATTAATGACCCCAAGTGAAAAATAATCTAAAACCTGAGAATCGATTAATCCGCCTCCGGTAAAAATACATAAATCACCGTCATTATTTTTCTTTAAATTTAAACTTTCTGAAAAATCATTCACAGATATACAATTTACATTATGAGCTTTAGCAAGCTTCCTAATATCTGAAACTCCTGGAGCTATGTTATTTTTTAAAGCCTTTAAACTTAATTCTGAATTATCATTATTCTCATCTGATCTTAAAATTAATTTTCTCCAAACTCTTTTAATGAATAAACCAAGCCCATCTCTATATAACTCAGACCTGATCCTAGAGTGAGAAAATTTTAATATCACTACAGCCTTTACTTCAACTTTAAGAGATAAAAGAATCTTAAGAACTGTTATAGAAAATAAACTAAATGGGCTTGGACAAAATATAGTAACTGGATTTTTTTTAATATCTGCAGATGACCATTTATTAAAAGAATAATTGCATTCAATTGCTTCTCCTAGAATTTCTAAATTGACTGGATTAGACTCCACAAGTTTATTTGTATGCTGAATTAAGACCTCCTCAAGGAATGTATTTTGTTTATTATCTATTTCACAAGCATCACTAACGATTAAAGCTGCATTTAATAAAGCTGAATCAATTAAGGTGTTATTAGAATTAATAATTTGATTGCAAAAAATTTCTTTTAACCACAATAGGTGTTCTGTAGCTTCATCTTTAAATCTTTCAATAGAGATTTTTTTTAAATTTCTGTTATGAAAAGAAATAAATTTTCTAAGTTTCTCTAACCAAGCCATACCAAGATTATCTTTCTCTTGAATTAATTGCGAAATTAATAATCTATCCTGTTCAGATAGAGCGGTTATGATCCTAGGGGGGCGTGATACTTCTTGCATTATTTGATACTTGCTTTGATAGCAACCCCATCTAAAAATGAAAGTGCTTCTCCAAATAAAACAAAATCATCTTTGGATTGCTTGCCATCAGCAAATGCTATCACCCCAAATTTAAAGAACGGCATTGGTAAAAAATCTTTTTTAAATCTATAAACCTCTTCCCAATCAACCAAATTATTAGAATAAAAAATTATTGAATCTTTAGATTTAACCTCGTCACCTATCTCAACTGATGTTTGCAAAACAGCATCTCCAGATTCGAATTGCTTTGAGTACCAAACTGGTCCAGGAAAATACTGGCCTTCAGTAATGCTTCCATCTTTTCGATCAAATATTTGAAGGTAAGCTTTTTGAATGGGGGAATCCATTACCCAAATCACTTTTTCAGGCATAAAAAATAAACTAACAGGACGCCATTTCTGACTTCCATCTCCATGCCATTTTAACTGCAAGAAATCCTGATCAGACACTTCAATAACAAAACATTCGCCATCAAAGTCACCTGTCACTACCCATAAAGATTCAGAAAACTTATCAGGATAAATACCATGAATATGCTTAATCCTTTGTTCTGTTAGCTCCTTGATAATTTTGAAATTTCTACCATCATCCCTTGATTTCCATATTGGAACAGGGTCTCTCTTTTGATTGTGTCCATATTCGCCAAAATATATTCCATGAGATGTAACAGCTAATCCTCCATGCAAAACATTTCTACACTGCTTTAAATTATCTATAAAATTTAACTGCTGAGTCTGTAAGTCAAAAAAGTAAATCTTCCATTGATATAAAACTACGACCCCATCTCTTTTCCAGTTAAATACAGCATTAGCTTTGTCATAACGTAAAAATCTTCTTATGATCCTAAAATTCATAAGGAATTTAATCTGACCAGGAATTAAAAAATTTATCTCTTGATTATTAGTAATAATTGAAAAACTGTTGCCAGTACTTTTAATCATGTCCCCAGAATCACTATCATAATGATGAATGATTTCTGATTGTATTTTTTCAGAGATATTAAATATCATTGATAATAATAAAAATCTTATACGACAGTTAGAAAATTTAAAAATCCTTGAACTTTTAGATTGAAGTTATCAATTGGATGTCTCCTAGTGAGATATGCAGACCCTACATCTGCATTATTCCAGTGATAAAATCCAGTAAGCAGACCAAACATTAACCTGTAATCGGTAATAATTTCAGAATATTCATCAAAGCTATATGACTCATCTGCACCAAATTCTTTTAGATCTCCTGAACTACAATTAAAAATAAATCTTTTATAAACTTGGTCATCAGATGTAATAGAAAAAATAAAATGATATTCCTCAGCAATTTCAGATTTGCTCTGAGCATTAGCTGAGGCTTTTTTCATTAGCCTTAAAAAATCAATTTTCTCTGGATCCATTACAAAATCTGTCTCATAGTCTAATTTTTCTGAACTTATTTCTTCTATTCTTTTTGAAATTTCTTCATGAGAATAACAAGATTCTCTTTTATTACAAACCGAACCAGAGGATAAATCAATTGTTCCTCCAGCTTTAAGAATAATTGCTTTTGGATCAAATTGAGTAACCTCAAAGGCATCTGAAACGCCACGGAATTCATTTAAATCTGCATTGCGCCCTCCCAATACATATTCCCCTGCATATGGAAGATGGTGTCTTGCATTAAACAAATCTGTAAAAGATTTATATCTATCAAATCCTTGTTGTTTCTTATTATTAGCCTTTTCAATTAGAGTTTCTCTTTGGTTGTGAATATCAAAGTAAGTTTGGGGGTAAGGACCTGCGCCCGTGTATCCACAAGCCACAAGATCTAATCCATCACTAAATTTATTTATTATTAATTGCAATTTTTTAACATGAGGCTTGTTAAAAACACAATCATTTAAATTAAGTACAGATTTTTTTAAGAACTTATCATATACAATCAATGCTGAATCAATATCAGAAATGCTGCCCATATCATTCTCTTCTATGTAAAAACTTGTATTTCCAGAATGCATAACTCTAGTTGGGGTTAATTCCAGACCATCCGCTTTGCCTTTTAAGAAAAGATAATTTTTTTCGAAATCAGGTATGAGTATTGGCTTAGGCCCAAATTTCTCAAAAAGCTGATGAAGAAATCCTGGATCATAATGATCTGGATGTATATGTGAAACATATATGTAATCAGGCTCATCAATAAAATCAAAGGGATCTATTAATGGAAATGAAAACCATGATCCATCGTAGATCCCTTGTGTAAACCATGGATCACACAGGATTGATACATCAGAAGTTTCAACTTGTATGCACGCAGATGAGATATATTTGACTTTCATTGCCCTGTATTGTTTGAGTTAAGAGCTATAATATCAAAATCTTATAGATAATGATTAACTTGTTTTAAAAGTCATTCAATCCCTTATCTTTGATTTATAAAAAATATCTAGTAATAGGTAATTCTAGTCAAAAAAACTATTTTCTATATAGCTTTTTATCTCTAGCTTATAATTTTATTTCTCAAATTTTCCAATTTGCTCTATTAATCTTGATGCCCACTCACCTAGTATTGGTATGAATTCAATTTGCGAAAGAATAATGGTCAACAGATATACTAAAATTGTTGCGCCAATTACCCAGCCCAAACCAGATGCAAGCCCACGAATTAAACTGAAAAACGTTAGTCTCCATAACGAATCATACATCCGAAAAAAATTATGCTGCCTTAAATCAGTGATTGCTTTTTCCAAGCGCTTAATCGAATCTTGATTTAAATCCATCATTTTACTCCCACTTGATATTTACTTAAGTTATTGATTTTATTACATTTTAAAACTATCAAGAAAATTAGATAGATTTTGAAAATTCATGCTAAATTAATGACCCTAAAAACATTTTAAATTAGGCAAGAAATGACAAAGAAAAACCGATCAGACAATCTTATTTTTATATATTTTATTTTTATTTTACTATTGCCCACAAATGTCTACGCATATCTTGATCCTGGATCGGGTAGCGCATTGATTACCGCTATATTTGGTTTTTTTGCTGCTATTGTTTACACAATTAAAAAATATTTCTATAAAATTAAGTATTTTTTTACAAGAAAGGACTGAACTAATTTACGAATAAAGGTCTTGCTTTCTCGTTGTTTCTTTTTAACCAAAATGTGCCTAGGTCAGTATAGGGTGAGAATAATTATTTTCTTAAATACGCAATAGAAAAGAATAATGAAAATGTACTGCTTGTTAACCAATAAATTGTTAAGCAAGATGGCATGCTATAAATTAAAGCGCAAATAATAAACGACAGAAAAATATAGCTACTTTTACCTGAATTAGTTTTGTAATATTTATACCTAGCATCAAAAAAATTAATCGTAAAAATCATGATTGGAATGATATTAAATCCAAACAATAACTCGTCTGGCTTTGATAGGTTTACAAGATTTAGAAACTCTTCATCCATTGATTGGATATTAATATTAAAAAACAAATATGCGCTTATTAAGACTGGAAAAATCACAAAGAAAGACAAGCCAGTCATCATATTTTGTATTGGGTGAAAATGATA
Source organism: uncultured SAR86 cluster bacterium (assembly GCA_902608115.1). Lineage (GTDB taxonomy): Bacteria > Pseudomonadota > Gammaproteobacteria > Magnimaribacterales > D2472 > D2472. The sequence continues at coordinate 63,895 of CACLMT010000006.1, forward strand.
CTTGGTATAGACCTTGTCTACAGCAAAAAATTTTTCTTCACCCTTTAATGATTTTGATATGTTATTAACCTCATCGGTAATAAGGGCAATTTTTTGACTAAATAAATCCTCTTTCTTCCTTGCTACTCTTAAAATTGGTATCAATAGCAGTGAAGCAGAAATGCTAGTAAGAATTATCGAAATTCCTTGAGAATTAAAAATACTTAACAAAAAGATATAATAATTCTCAATAAGAAAGATAATTGGGCTAAACCCTATTATTAGATAATCGTACATATATACCTATTGAGGATAATATCCCATAAAGGAATTAAATCTTATCTTTTTCTTGAATATAGCTCATCAAAAACTTTGCAGCTACCCCTCCGCTATTACCAATATTGTATACCCAGCGACTTCGAGCTTCAGCTACTTTTGTTTGCCAATCATTTTTAGATTTACCTAATTTTTTTGCAACTTCTCCAATTTCAGAAATATCCTTAGTTGATAGAACTATACCTATTTGATCTCTTATCTGAACTTCTAAGGGTTCTATTTCTAACTCTTGATATTTTGAATTTAAGATTTTTTTTGGTACATCAACAAAAATAATTGGTCTTTCTAAACCAAAACCAAATTCTAAAGCCGCTCCAGACCAATCACTTATCATAATATCGGAACTGTAAAATGAATCGAAAGAATTAGAGTCTAGATCAAGTTGAAAATTCTTATTATTTCCAAAAGAATCTAATAAATGAAATTTTAAATCTGGTTTAAGATGAAAGGTTCTAGGATGGGGTCTAACGATAATATTGCAATTTACTTTAAGCAAGCTCTCAATAACCTCGTCAGCAAATAATTCGAGCAATCCTTTCTCACCCCATGAGGGAGCAATGAGAACTTGAAGTGCATCACTTGAATTTTGTTTTCTAGGACCTAATTGACCACTAGCTATCAATGCATCAAGTTTTCCGTAACCATGTTGCACCAATTCTTTACAAGGCAAATTATACAAAGTCTCTCGAGCTTTTATTTCAGCTAAATGATGAGGGCCAACACATAAAATCGAGTCGAAATTATCAAAGGCCTCAGAGCGATAAATCATATGAGTGCTAGCCAATGAATGATGAAGATAAACATATTTCACAGGATATGGAGAACGCTTAATATGAAAAGTTTGCAAATCTGGCATAGTCATAACCAGTATTTCTGCTTCGAGCCCTGCAAAAAAAAATGTTCTAGCAATACCAGATCCTATAAAAAAAGAACTTATACCTGAATGAGGTTGCGAGAGCATAGGATCAGAATCACTTGAAGTGACATAAGTAATTTCTTGATTGAAATTATTTTGTAAAGCTGTATATATATCTTTGAAATAATTCCAATATCCACCATCTTCAACATAAAAAACAATTTTTCTTTTAGACAAAGGCAGGGCTTTAAAAGCTTGAACTCCTCTCCAGCTAGAAATACTTCTTTTCATTTTTGATGCTACTGACATTTATCTAGATTGATTATCTCTTTGAGCGTGCCTTCATGAAAACATCTTTCATATAGCTCTAGGTCTTCTGCGGTATCCACTTCAAGCCAACCATTCTCAGTAAATGCTGCTCTAACATCAAAATCTATATCTATTAAATGTTGAAGAAAGCTTGTCATATACATATTTTCTAAATCTTTACCATCATAAAGTCTTTGGCGATCTAATGAATGCCAGGCATCCTTGAATGGTCTAACAAAATCAGATCTCACTTTAATTAAACCAATATATTGGCCATCAATTTGATCAAAAGATGTGGCTTTCTTACCTATTTCAATTATACGATCTGAGTTAGTTAAACTTAATGTTTCAGCGTCTGACAAAGGATCATCCATTCGGAGATCCCAAAGACGTTTCCATGACCTATCTATAGAAATACCAATTGGAGAACTACAAGCTATTAAGCTTTCTATTACTCTTCGTTCATATACTATATCTCCGTAGCAGATTAATAAATCTTCTTCTTTCATCCAATCTTCAGCACAAAATAAAGTCGCGACCATATTTGTTTTCATGTAATTTGGGTTAAAAGAAGTTTCAGCTCCTAAGCTATCAAGGCTTTTTGCACAATAGCCACCTACCACCATAATTTCTTCCAAATTCATAGAACGTAAAACTTCAATCTGACGATGCAATAGTGGCTTACCAGCTAATTTAACCATGCATTTTGGTGTATTGTTTGTGTATGGCTTTAGTCGAGTACCTTCACCTGCAGCTAAAATAATTGCTCTCATAAAATATTTTTAAAAAGACAAGAAAAAACTTTTTAGTAGCTTAGTGTCCAAATTCTTTGAATCGCCATTATCTCGCTCGGGATGCCACATCAACCCCAACCAAGGAAGACTCTTATGAGTGCAAGCTTCCACGGTTCCATCTTCGGCAACTGCAAGAGGTTTAAGGTCTGTGGCTAGTTCCTTTAGATTAATTCCCCATTCGTGATAACTATTTACCTTTTGATAATTTTTAAAAGTATTGTCCCCATCGATAGGTTTTATATTATGGAAATTTGCTACGTGTCCATTAACACGTGACAGTGACCCTCCAAGAAAAGTGTTCATTAGTTGCATTCCACGACAAACCCCTAAAACAGGAACATGTTTCTCTGAGGACCAAGTAAGTAAAGCGTTTTCAATTGCATCACGCTTAGGAGCAATATTTTTAGCATTATGCAGGTGAGATAGATCATTTCCTCCAGTTAAAATCAGCGCTTCAACTCCAATCAATTTTGCCCAGTTTACAGGATTTTTTAAACTATTAGGTACAGGTATTCCGGATAAATTAAGATCATCTAATCTTTTAAACCAGTTTTTATCTAAACAATCTCTTTGCTCTTTAGAATCAGCCACCACCTCAATCCGTTGTGTAAGACCAACTAACATTAGCTTAAAGTCCTTATTATTTTATTTGCAGGATCTAACTCAAGCTCAAAAGACTTTGCTAATGCTCTATAGCGGGTTTCACCAATACCGAGTGCAGCAGGCAACTCAAATTCAGCTGCTCGAATTGCCATATGAGAGTTAGCACCACCAAACTTAGTAATTAATCCAGCAATTCGCCTACCAAATAACCAATCATAACCAGGGTCAGCTTGAGGAATCATAACAATGGCATTCTCTAAATCACAATCTATTGATTCTTCTTGATCTAAATTAATAACTCTGGCAGTAACTCGAGAAGAACCTACAAAATTTGGCTGTGTTGATGGATATTCAAAAAATGAAAATGCATCACGATTGCAAATTAAAGGTGGAAGCTCAATAGCTTCAACTAAAGGATGTTGACTCGATGCTAAGCTAGCTTTTTCACGCAACCACTTTCCAACATCAGACGTAATCACCGAGCCTGATTTAATATCCCTAATATCAGCAATACTAATATGTGAGAGAAGTTCATGATTAGCTCCTTGCTCCTCTGCCCACTCACCCAATAAATCTAAAGCAAAAGACAGGTTACGAGAAAAAATAAACTTTGCATACTCTCGACCTTCAATAGATGAGCGTAAAAAATTTTCTACTAATTCTGCATCAGAAGGGAGTGAAGCTTTTTCAAGAGCTTTAAAGAAGCCTTTTTTAGAAGATTTCCAAAGCTTACCCGCATTAGAATTAGAGCTTTGTGAATAGTTTGATGATTGATTCAACAATGGTCGCAAATAACGCTCTGGGTCATTCTTGTAACTATAGGATAAAATGTCATATGTGCCTGGACGCAAATGACCATAACGTTCAACAAATTCTTTCCAATCTAGTTTACCTTTTTTACAATTTACAGCATCAGTGGTCAAGTCATGGCTTACTGTGCGAATGGAATTTAAAAAGTCCTCCCGCTCTTTTATTGATAATATAGAATTTGCTACTGCAGAATTAAGTAAACTTACTGCAATAAATGCACTTCTAGCAAGATGGGCAAATGGCAAAGTCCCAAAAACTTTTGCATCATCTAATAAAGCAAAGGCTTTATCTAGCTTACTGATATTACTTTCTTTTAATTCATAAAAACGATTATCTAATATAGCTACCTTTTGTAAATCAGAGTCCCCTCTTTGCATTGCGTTGCTAGTCAAACTTCGCAAACAATCTTTGATCTCTTGAATTTCTTCAACATTAAAACCTCCAGCAGACTCAAGCCTGCTAGTCCACCTATCAAAATCTAAGTCATAGCATGAAGGAATTACATTAAACTCAACTTTATCATGCTCTTCTGGATGATTTTCTAACCAAGTTATACAGAATTCAACTAGCTTTTTTGCTAATTGATTATTTAAATCCTTCGGAATAAAGGAATTAAAGCTAGCCCTTACATCTATATAAGGATGACCAGCAAAGTTTGTTAAAAGAGAGTGAGGTCTAACATCTCGATACCCATACTCTGCTCGTTGTGTGGCCCAAATCTCATCTAAAATAAGTTCTCCATATAGACTGTTTGCTAAAAGTCTTGGCTTTGTGCCAATTATTTCAGCAGGATTCCAGTCTGGCATTACACCAAAAATAGAGCGTTTACCTTGAATGGTTGGACTTGGAGATTGTAAAGTTTCGAATTGTAATTCAGCTTGATGAAGTAAACCAAACAAGTCTTTATCTGTCACTCCAACTTTAGCAGAATCTATAACTAATGGTCGCACCTGTAAGATATGAATGCCATGCTCAGCTGTTACACAAAATTCTATATCAAGCGAATTATAATTTAGTATACCTTCTATCTCTCGAACAGCTGGCAAGAGTCCCTCCAAACATTTTGGAACTGAAAGTTTATTAATATCTGCATCACGTCTAACCACAAAGGTTTTTTCGTCTTGACTTAAACCACTAGTTATAGAGTCAGTGCTATTTGATGTGTCGTCATAGTTGATAACAAAATATGGTGCTCCCGATACCAAACTCCTGGTAAACAAAACACCGCTTGCTAAAACATTTGAAACCATTGGCTGGACTAACACTTCATCGACTAGACTTGCTTCAGAATATGAGGCAATAACTTGATTTATCGCATTCGAAAGCTTGTGAAAATTAGTACTATCTATATTTAAAATGCTGGTGTGTGCTCCAGCATTTGAGCTACTGAAACCATCTTCGGTGAGCGCACTGCTCCTCACTACAAGTTTAGTATCACTAAAACACTGATTCAATTCAGC
>CACLMT010000007.1 GCA_902608115.1 uncultured SAR86 cluster bacterium
TATCAAAATTTGGTCTAACTTGAAATATCGGTGCAAACGGCATATCACTGTAATCATAACTAGATGTATTTCCGGTGCTTGAAATATAGATTTTTAGAGGAAAATTATGCTTTTTACAAACATTAAAAACATTGGTCTTTAATTTTGTGTTCATAAGTCCAATGCTGAGCATATCTTTGTCTGTTGAATCTTTTAAAGCTTCCAACATTTTTGCTTCAATATTTTCAAAAATTAAATCTTCTTCCTTGTCTATATAATTTAAAAAAATATTCTTTTTTGATAACTCATCTTCTCGTTCTCTTAGGGGGCTATGATTTCCAATATTGGCAATATGGAACAATCTGTCAACATCGAAAAATTCTTTATTTATTTCAAAGACATCACCTGCTGTTGAATTTTTTTTGTCAATCCCTGTGCCAAGATCAATATTATTTGGCAGAAGCTCAATACTACTCTTAGCATTGGAAGTATCATAGAAAAGCAATCTTGTTTCTGACTCAACTGTTTTTATGTACGCATCTTTCTTCTTACGAATACCACAAAAGACACTTGGCCCTTTCGCAAAGAGGAGGCTTGGAGAGCTTGCTAGCTTTTTACCATATGCATCCTTGTCATGATCGTAAGGAACTGGCACATCTAACAAATCGATGAATATATTCTTTCCAGCTATACCCCCATTGCTATTAATATCTTCTTCGATATTTTTAATTACATATTTATAAAAAATTTTTAATTTATTTCGTGTTGTTGTTGATGCAATGTCATCAAAACGATACCAAGTTAAAAAACCAATTTTTTCCATATGCTAGATTAGAAGTAGTAGCTCTATAAGTTAAAGAAAGAATGAAAGAAAATATCTTTTTAAGACCAATTGATGCTCCATCTATCAGCACCCATTGTGTAGCCGCTAGTATTTTTATTTATTTTAAAATAATGAGTCACATTCATATTATTGGATTTTGAGTACTTTATCTTCCAAGTGCTGCCTAGACCCACTTGTTCCATGCCTTTAATTACATAACCAGGCGGGGGTATGACAGTTGGTTTGTTATATACATTTTGATAGGTTTTTAGCCCAACTGCACCAAGCAATAAGTTTTTAAATATACCCATTTTTTAGATGCCTCAACCTACCATTGGATCAGGTTTTTAATTCTATTAATTAAAATTTTCCCTTAGCCTTATATTCCTGTGTTACCTCACATACTTTGAGATCTGCTTTGTACTCTTTATCTGTCCACCAAATTTTTTTATCTGCCTTATATTCTTGCTTGACATAACACCATTTACAATCATCTTTGGCTTTATACTCTTTATCAGTCACCCAATATTTCATAGCTGCTTTATGGTCTTTAACCTCGCAAACTTTTACATCAGCTTTATACTCCTTATCTGTTACATATATTTTTGCCATTATTCTCCTTGATTATAATTTACTTATTTATAGATTACCTTTATTTATAATACTTTTGCAAGTGATCAAAATCTAGAAATGGATCTATCAAGTATAAGCATGGATGATTTTCTTAATAAGATTAATATCTAATCAATAAACTTCTCCATTCGAATCATTGGAACAGTTTTACCAGTTTCAGTTTTATATAAAATATCTTCTATGGGTTTATAACCTTGGGTTTCATATAAAAGTTTTCCAGATTGTGTAGCCATTAGTTCGCATTTTTTAAATCCTAGTTTTTTGGCTGCATTTTCACCTAAATGAATCACTAGCGATCCTATGCCTTGTCTTGTCCAATCTGGGTGGGTGTACATGGCACGTATCCGGGCAGAATCTTTTGCGGGGTCAAGAAAATTATCATCTCTGTTAGGGGTGTGATTGCCTCCAAATAGAGTTTCTCTGTTACTCCAACCACCACATCCAACAAAGGCATCTTCATTAAAAATCATAAAGTAAGTTCCATCCCTAATCAGCTGATCATCTAAGCCCATGCTATCAAAGGATGCCTCTAATTGTTCCGGGGTTAATAAAGGACCAAGCAAATCATTGATAGAGAGTTCCATTAATTTTTTGATTTCTGGAATGTCCTCAAGAGTTGCTATTCTATGTTTAAAATTTTTTGATTTATTTAGATTTTTATTCTCCATCATTTATATGGTAACTGTTAAAATTTTAACTTAAACCTCTATTAGTATTTTTATCAATGACATCATCAAAACTGACTAATTCTGAAAGTTCATTTGACCTAGTTTTGGATCAGGTTCTTAGATTGATAGTCGAAGAAGATAGGCAGCAGTTTATTTATATAACTGGAGCCGCTGGAACTGGAAAAACAACCCTAATTGAAAGAGTTAAAGATGAATGTTCATTAAAAAAAATGGTAGTAGCGCCTACAGGAGTTGCAGCATTGAATATTGGTGGTAGCACAATTAATTCAGCCTTCAGGATTGGTTTTGATACTTTTCCAGTTATACAAGAATCCAAAGATCCAAGATTTAAAAAATTACTAAAAAACCTTGAACTGTTAGTCATTGACGAAATTTCAATGGTTCGAGCGCCAATGTTAGATGCTATTTCTGAGACCCTGAAAATACATAGGAATTCTACAAAACCTTTTGGGGGAATTCATTTGCTTGCTTGCGGTGATTTATTTCAGTTACCCCCTGTTGTAAAGGATCATGAGGAGGGTTCAATTTTTGAAATATACGATTCTATATATTTTTTTAGTGCTCATAGTTTTCAAGCTATGAATTCACCTATTTATTTTGAATTGAGTAACTCTTTTAGACAAAAAGATGACCATCAGTTTTATGATCTATTAAATGATATTCGTTTAGGAAAAAATCTAGAAGAATCTATTAGAACAATTAATGATGTATGTTTTAACCCTGAGTTTGAGACCGAATCATCTTTAATTATTACATCTAGAAAATATAGAGCCGAGCAAATTAATGAAGAGATGTTAGATCAAATTGAAGGTTCTGTTACTTGCATTAAATCAAAAGAGCAAGGAGAGTTTAATGAGAATGACTTGCCAGCACCTCGCGAGCTTCGTATTAAAGAAGATGCAAAAGTTATGTTTATAAAAAATGATAGTGAAGGACGGTGGGTTAACGGAACTGTAGGAGTTGTTATTAATTGTTTGGATAAAAATAAAAAAATCATTAAAGTTAAAGTGGGCTCAGATATCTTTAAAGTTAAAAGAGAAGAATGGAATAAGGTTAGATATGTTTACGATGACTATAACGATGAAATGGAAGAAGAGATCGTTTCATCCTTTAAACAATTTCCCTTAAAGCTTGGTTGGGCTGTTACTATCCACAAAGCTCAAGGTTTAACTTTAGAGAGTTGCTCAGTTGATTTGGGTGAAGGAGCTTTTGCAACAGGCCAAGCTTATGTAGCTTTAAGTAGATGCAAAACCTTAGAGTCTCTAAATCTATATCGAGAATTAAAAATTAGAGATGCATTGGTTGACCCAGATATTCAGGATTTTCATGAAAAATTCTTTTAATTCATCTAATATAAATTTATAAGTCACTTTTAAAGGTTTTCTATTGAGTCAGGTCATCATTATTGGAGCAGGCCCAGCTGGCGCCTGTTTGAGTTTAATATTTTCTCAACGAGACATACCAGTAACATTAATAGAAAGAAGGCGTAACTTTGATAGAGAATTTAGAGGCGAAATTCTTATGCCATCAGGCTTTGAGGCTTTAATGCAACTTGGTATTGATAAAAAATTAAATAAAGTTTCTAACCATTCACCGCGCCAGCTAAAATTTTATTTAAATAAAAAACAGATTTTAGAAATAAATCAAAAAGAGGTACTTGGCGAACAATCTATAAAAGCAATTTCACAAGTTGATCTTCTTGAAACACTGGTGAAGGAGTGTAAGAGGTACCCTTGTTTTAAATTTTATCGAGGGGCTTCAGTGAAGAGTTTAATTAAAGAAGATAATAGAGTTAATGGTGTGAATTTTCTCTTAGACGGAGGAGAGAAGAAAGAAATTTATGCAGATTTAGTTATTGGAGCTGACGGCAGAAATTCAATTGTTCGCAAAGAATGTGATCTAACTGCCTATGAATATAACACCCCAATGGACATTGTATGGTGCAAGCTTCCCAAACCACAAGATTGGCATGGAGTCAGTGTTTACGGCGGCCAAGGCAATCTTCTTTTTGCCTATCAGTCATGGGATGATCAGCTTCAATTAGCTTGGGTGGTTTTAAAAAGTCAATTTAAAGATTTAAGAGATGAAGGGATTGAAGCATGGGTAGAGCTAATGTCTAATCATGTTGACCCAGTTTTTAGTCAACACTTAAGACAAAATACATCTTTTATATCAAATCAATTTTTTTTAAATAGCGTTTCAGATTGCGTTGAAGAATGGTCTATTCCTGGTGCTATGGTTATAGGTGATGCAGCTCACACCATGTCTCCGGTTGGTGGTCAAGGGTTGAATATTGCTATGCGTGATGCGGTTGTTTCAGCCAATTATCTAGTTCCTATTTTTAAAAAAGATCCTTTGAATTTAAAAAAACTTGATGAGGCTATAAAACAAATTGAGGCGGATAGAATGAATGAGTTAAAGTCAATCCAATATAAACAATCAATACCTCCAAAAATTATGCTCAATCAATCACTGTTAGGCGACTGGGCTCTAAGAGTTATGGCTTTGTTAGTTAAGCTGCCTTTTGTTGCAAGAGTTTTAGGAAAAATCAATAATGATTTTCTGTACGGGAAAACAAAAATAGAACTCATAGTTTAATTTATATAAATATGGAAAATTTTATTAACGATCTTGCAGTATTTGTTTGGACATGGAATGTTCCTATTTTAGTGGGGTCGGGAATTTTCTTTTTGATTTACTCAAAACTCACTCCATTTAAATACATTATTCACGCATTTAACTTAATAAGGGGGAAGTACTCCTCTAAAGAAGATATTGGTCAAGTCACTCATTTTCAAGCATTAACTACAGCTTTATCAGGAACCATTGGTCTTGGAAATATAGCTGGAGTTGCCATTGCAATTAAATTAGCTGGACCAGGTGCTATTTTTTGGATGTGGTTAACGGCAATTGTTGGTATAGCTACTAAATTTTTTACTTGCACGCTATCTGTTATGTATCGTGATGTTGATGAATATGGCAATGTAAATGGAGGGCCAATGTATGTAATAAAAAATGCATTACCAGCATCAATGTTGCCATTGGCATATTTTTTTGCAGCAGCTGGGTTAATTGGCGCTCTGCCGGGTTTTCAAAGCAACCAATTAGTTCAAATAATTGGTGATTTACCAATGTTTCAATTTGAAAATTTTAATTTAATAGCTGGTGTTGTTTTGGCAATTATTACTGGAGTTATCATTCTTGGAGGCTTAATTAGAATTGCTAAAGTATCTGAGTGGCTTGTTCCACTTATGAGTGTTTTATACTTTGGTTCAACTCTAGTAGCGTTAGTATTAAATTTTGAGGATGTAATTCCAGCCTTTAAAATTATTATTCAAGATGCTTTTACTGGTTCAGCTGTTGCCGGTGGGAGCATCATTGCAGTAATTATTATGGGAGTTCGAAGAGGTGCACATAGTAATGAGGCTGGGATAGGAACAGAAACACTTGTTCATGGATCAGCAAAAACTTCTGATCCAGTGAAGCAAGGTTTAGTGGCAATGTTAGGACCAATTTTTGATACTTTAATTATGTGCACATCTACAGCACTTCTTATAATTATCTCTGGAGTGTGGTTAAACTCGGATGCTAATGGAGTTACTTTAACTGCTGAGGCTTTTAGCATGTTGCTTGGTCCTATAGGTTATGCAGTTTTATTCATTTGCGTTATTAGTTTTGGTGCTAGCACTATTTTTACTTATTCTTATTATGGCTCCGCTTGCTCTAGATTTTTATTTGGTGAAAAAGGGGTTAGAGCATATCAATGGATTATTATTTTCTTTGTAATTGTGTTTGCAGTCATCCCCATCGAAGCTGCAATTAATATTATTGATATTTCTTTTGCATTAATGGCAATACCTACTTTAATTTCATCGGTTTGGCTTGCACCAAAGGTTATTGAAAGAGCTAAGGCTTATTTTGCAGCCTTGGAATTAGAATCTTCTTAAGAGAGCTTACTTATCTTTTAATATTTCTCTGGCTGCATTTTTACCTGGTAGTCCAGTTACCCCGCCTCCAGGATGAGTTCCGGAACCACACATATACAGTGATTTTAGAGGTCCTCTATAATTTCCATAATTTAATAAGGGTCTAGCAGCCCACATCTGATCAAGCGTCATTTGGCCATGCATGATGTCACCGTCAATTAGCCCAAATTTTTCTTCAAGATCAGTGGGTGAAAGGATCATCATTCCTAATATAGAGTCTTTAAAATTTGGTGCATGCTTATTTATAGTTTCAATAATAGTATCTGCAGCAGCTAATCTATGATCAGTCCAGGACTTACCATCAGGTAAAGAGGGAGAGAATTGTTGACAGAATAATGATGCAACATGTTTTCCATCAGGCGCTAAAGTGTCGTCCATTGTTGAGGGTATTAGCATTTCAACAATGGGCTTTTTTGACCATCCATGAGATTTAGCATCGATATAGGCTTGGTCCATGTAATCCAAGGTCGGGGCTATCACAATGCCGCTTTGGTGATGCTCTCCTATTTTCTTTCCCGGAAGGGCAGTAAAATCTGGTAATTCAGATAAGGCAACATTCATTCTAAAAGTTCCAGAACCGCATTTATAACCATCCATGCTTCGATTAAATTCAGGCTCTAATTCTTCTTCAGAGATCATTTGTTTATAGAGAAGTTTAGGATTTAAATTTGAAATAATTTTTTTAGCCTTAATGGTTTCCCCATTTTCTAATTGAATGCCAGTTGCTGTGCCGTTAGATACGATTACTTTATTAACAGCAGAATTGGTATAAATATTTACCCCTAAATTTATACAAGCTTGCTGCATAGCTTGGGTTATAGCTCCCATACCTCCAATCGCATGCCCCCATGCACCTTTTTCACCATCAACTTCTCCAAACACATGATGTAATAAGACATAAGCTGAGCCTGGTGTGTCAGGACTAGCGTAATTACCAACAATTGAATCAAAACCAAAGGCAGCCTTTATATGTTCATTTTCAAACCATGAATCTAGAAATGAGCGGGCACTTTTTGTAAATAAATTATAAACATCTCTATGAACTTGATTTCCTTTTATCGCAATAGGCCAAAGCTGAAGAGCGAATTCAATAGCTGCCTTGATTCCTTGTTTTGGATTTGGTGGTGTCTTAACTGATAAATCTCTTAACACATCAGCAACAGCTTCAATGCGATCGTAATATTCAGGTAATCTAGCGGCATCTTTAGCAGAAAATTTATTAAATTCTTGTTGAGTTTTCTCTAATCCACCACCTAATTTTAGATAAGATGAATCGTTTATGGGTAAGAAGTTTGAGATGGGGCGTTTAACAATTCTTAATCCATATTCTTTTAACGACATTTCTTCAATAATTTTTGGATTAAGTAAACTAACTGTGTAACTTGCAACTGAATTTTTAAATCCTGGATGAAATTCTTCGGTAACTGCAGCCCCGCCTACAATTGCTCTTTTTTCATACACACTTACGTTTAACCCAGCTTTTGCTAAATAAAATGCGCAGACAAGTCCATTGTGACCACCACCAATAATTAAAGCATCAATATTTTGTAATGGTTTCAAGATATTTTTCTATAAATTAAAATGGAGATTATAGATTTAATTTCTTCTAAATGACATGAGGTATGAACTAGTAGGGAAATACAGTACATTAGTCGCAGTATATTCTTATTGATTTAATCGAGGTAAAAAATAAAAATTAGCTTAAAGACATTTTTAATATTAGCTCCTTTTATTTGTTTAATTTCATGTACTGATATAAGTAATAAAGATGAAGCTACAGTTACTTGGGATGCAACAAATTACGCTTTTTATCAAGAAACAGGTTTTAAATCTTTAAAATTTTCTAAATCTTCAAGTTGCTTGAACATGTTTTGACTAATTTCAATAAAAGATTGATAGCAACCATTCTCATCAATTTTTTCTTCAATAACACACCCTGAATCAAATAGTTTTGAACGAATTGCTGCATGAATTGGAAGAAAGTGAACCCATCCAGCCATAACTTCTCCAAATAGAGTTTCAGAAATTTCTTTCTTTAGTTTATCAATACCTTCCCCTGATTTAGTTGAGATTTTTAATTGAGGATATAGATTGTTATTGAGTTGAGTGCATGGCTCATTAGGTAAATCAATTTTATTTAAAGCTCTAATTTGCGGAATTTCTGTTACCCCCAAATCATCAAGTATTGAATCAACTTGATGAATTTTAAAATCAATATTTAGATCGGCTGCATCAATTACATGTATTAGAAGATCTGCAGAAGTTAAATCATCTAGCGTAGCTTTAAACGATTCAATAAGATTAGTAGGAAGATTTGAAATAAAACCAACAGTATCTGAAAAAAGAATTGTATTGAAAGCTTTAGATTTAAAATTAGCTTTCCTTGTTGTGGTATCCAAGGTGGCAAAAAGCTTATCAGCTACATCTAAGCTACTTTTTGTAAGAACATTAAATAAAGAAGTTTTCCCTGCATTAGTGTAACCAACTAGCCCAACCAATTTATTCGACCCCTTTTTTCTTGAGTATCTATTAAGATTTTTTTGATTGTGTTGTTTATTAAGTCTTTTTTTTAATTGTTTGATTCGATCATTGATTAACCGTCGATCAGTTTCAAGTTGAGTTTCACCTGGCCCTCTTAATCCTATACCACCTTTTTGTCTTTCTAAATGACTCCAGCCTCGCACTAGTCGTGTAGATAGAAAACTTAATTGTGCAAGTTCAACTTGTAATTTCCCAATATCGCTTTCAGCTCTAGATGCAAAAATATCAAGGATTAACCCAGTTCTATCTAGCACCCTTGCATGAAGTGATTTTTCTAAATTCCGTTCTTGTGATGGAGATAGCTCACAATCTAAAACTACTAATTTAATATTTTTCTCAGTTACAAGTGTTTTGAGCTCTTCCATTTTTCCTTTTGTTAGGAAGTGACTTACAGATATAGAATTTTGATTTGAAAAAAAATGATCTTCAATTTTTAGACCTGAGGATCTTATCAGTTCAATAAATTCATTAGACTTAAAATCATCTAGGTTTTTCGGAGGCGATCGATGTAGATTTATGGAGACAATTATAGATCTTAGGTCAATAGGGGTTGAGGTCTTTTCCAAATTTCTAAAATTTTAAAATTATTTTTTCAATACTTTTGTAAAAGTAATTGAGTGAGTTGTTGTTCCATTACGCCTATATTCTGATAACTGTTGATATTCTGGATCATTAAACCAGCTTTGTGCATCTTCTTCAGTATTAAATCCAAAAATAATGATCCTTCCTTTTAAAGAAGAGTCCCCCTCTTTATGTTCAGGAGCATCATCAAAAGTAATAAATGAACCATTGTATTTTTTTAGGATTGGGAAAAAACCTTTTTCATATTTTCTATATTCATTTGCATCATTAACTTCTAGGTTAGCGATAACAATAATTTCAAAGTTATTCATAATTTTTCTATAAATTAAATTTCTATTGTACTTAAATCGTTAAATGAAAAACATAATTTTTTATTTGCAAATCTTCATTTCTTTCTCCACAATTCCTTTTTTAAATTATTTTGTATCGCTATGAAAGATCTTTTTCCATATAAGGGAAAGAAGGTAACTGTCACCCAAGATATGTGTGATTTTAATGGTCACATGAATGTTACTTTTATAAAAGAAGTTTTTGAGCAAGGCTGGGAATTTACACTCAAGGATTTTGGTTTTGATGAAAGCTATCTTGAACAAGGTTACTCATCATTTACCTTGGAAGATAATTATAGGTTTAAAAAAGAATTTCTTGTAGGAGATGATATTTTTCCTGTTTTTAGGCTTTTAAATGTTAATGAGAAGTTATTTCATATGATCGGAGCTTTATTTGATAAGGAGGGCACAATTAGCGCTATGTATGAGACAGTAGAAGGTCATATTGATATGGCTAAGAGGAAGATCATACCCATGGATTCAGAAAGACTAGATAGAGTCATAAAAATTAAGAAAGAGCATGATTCTAGGGGTGAAATACCTTATGAGTTAAGATTAAGAATTAGGAATTTATAATTTAATGAATGAAATAATAAAGAACGAAACGAAATTAAAGCAAAATAATTCTTAAAAAACTATTTTAACTAAGCACGGAATCAGCAACAAAAGCATTATCTTTTCTTTCTTGACCAAAGGTTGAGACTGGTCCATGCCCTGAAATAAATAGTACTTCTTCACCAAGAGGCCATAACTTCTGAGTAATAGAATTTAGTAATTCTTGATGATTTCCCCTTGGTAAATCAGTTCTTCCAATTGAGCCTCTAAATAAGACATCTCCCACCGCAGCTAGCTTAGATTCTGGATGAAAAAAAATAATATGACCCGGTGTATGTCCTGGGCAAAAGAGTACTTTTAAAATTGCATCTCCTAGTTGAACCTCATCTCCATCATTTAGCCAGCGATTTGGAATACAGTTTTGTGCTTGCATCCCAAACATCTTTCCTTGAAGCTCCAATGAATCAAGTAAAAAAGCATCTTCTTTATGTGGCCCCTCAATTTCAATAGAAAGCATTTGAGCTAATTCATTAGCTGCACCAGCATGATCAGCATGCCCATGAGTGAGTAAAATTTTTTCGGGAATTAAATTATTATTTTTAGCTACTTCTAAGAGAATATCTATATCTCCTCCAGGATCAACAAATGCACATTTTTTTGATTTTTCACAAAATAAAATAGGTGCATTTTGTTGAAATGGAGTTACGGGGTTAATAATTGCTTTTATCATTGCCATTTCTTTATTTTATAGAATTTATACTTATTTAAGGAAAAGTTTTTGGTAAAGATAATGTTTTGTAAAATATTGGACTAAAATTATGCATAAATAAATTGAATGATAGAATTAATAGTGAAAATATAAGATATTGCTTTGAATCTTAAAGCAATATTCATTATTAATAGCTGCGAAGCAGGAGCCTAAAATGAAAATAGAATCTTTAAGTTACATTTTAATTGAAACTACTGACATCCAAAAATGGGAATCTTATGCTCATGATGTAGTGGGTTTGATGAAAAATGAGAAGAAGAGTAATGAAAATAATTTATTTCTTCGTATAGATGAAAGTCCATTTAGATTTCAGGTACAAAAAGGAGAAACTGAAAGGTATGTGTTGGGAGGTTTTGAGTTAGCTAATAAACAAGAGTTTGATGACGCCAAGAAACAACTTTCTGATATAGGAGTTTCTTATGAAGAGCAAGGTGATGATCTAGTTAATGTAAGATGTGTTGAAGAGTTAATAACTTTAAAAGATCCTGCTGGTAATTCTCTGGAACTTTTTTATGGTCGGTCTTCTGATGAAGAGGAGTTTAAATCTCCGCAAGACATTTCAGGCTTTGTAACAAAGGGTTTAGGTTTGGGTCATCTTGTATTTGGAGCTTTAGATATTGAGCCAGTACATGATTTTTATATTGAAGTTTTAGGCTTCGGTGACTCAGATATTATGCATATGAAGTTCAGCCCTAATCCAGAGGATCCAGAATCAGCTTTGTATTTTATGCATTGCAATAACCCCCGTCATCACACAGTTGCTTTTATTCAAGCACCATCACCGCCCTCAGGATTGGTTCATGCAATGATTGAGGTTGAAAATTCAGAACAGGTTGTTAAAGCATTGGATAGGGCAGTTGCAAATGATGTACATATTTCATCAACATTAGGAAGGCATATGAATGACAAAATGTTTTCTTTTTATATGCAAACCCCAGCAGGTTTTATGCTTGAATTTGGATGTGATGGCTTACAACCTGATTGGAATACATTTAAAACAACTAATTGTCCTGCTCCAAGTTACTGGGGTCATGAATTCAATATACCTGAAGCATAATAGATGGATAAAACAATGAATCATCAAGAGGCTGTTGATCAGTTATCTGATGGAATGACTGTTGGAGTTGGTGGATGGGGGGCTCGACGGAAACCGATGTCTCTAATCAGAGCAATATGTCAATCAGATCTAAAAGATTTAACTATAGTTAGTTATGGCGGTCCTGATGTAGGGCTTTTGTGCGCACATCAAAAGGTTAAGAAATTAATTTTTGGATTCGTTTCTCTTGATTTAATACCACTGGATTCTCATTTCCGGAAAGCTCGTCAGAACAAAGAAATTGAGGTTATGGAGTTAGATGAAGGAATGGTTCAATGGGGCTTGAGGGCAGCGGCTATGCGCTTACCATTTCTTCCAACTCGAGTTGGGATTGGGACAGATGTATTAAAAAATAACCCAGAAATCAAATTTATTTCATCTCCTTACTCTGATGAAGAAAGTTTGGTTGCAATGCCTGCAATTAAATTAGATGTTTCCCTTTTGCATGTAAATAAATCAGATAAAAAGGGCAATACACAAATCTATGGTCCAGACCCTTTCTTTGATGAAATGTTTGCAAGAGCAGCTGATAAAACTTTTATTTCTTGTGAGGAATTAGTAGGAACAGATAACTTGGGTGGAAAAGAGGCGGCAATTTATAACCGATTTGAGCGCAGTTTAGTTTCTGGGATAGTACATTCTTTAGGAGGAGCTCATCCAACCTCATGTGCTCCTAATTATGGATTTGATTTAGAGCATTTAAAGATTTACTCGGCTGCAGCAAAATCTTTTGGAGATTACAGTCAAAATTTTTTACAAGGTTCAGCAGAAGAATATATAGATGCAGTAGGTGGCCACAAAAAAATACAAAACATCCCTTTACCTCAATTTTAATATGACAGACTCTATTTCATTGGCTGAAACATGTATTAGCGCTTCTGCAAAGGTGTGGAAAGATGATGGTGAGATTCTTGCAACTGGTATTGGTTTAATACCAAGACTGGCAGTGGGTTTGGCTAAATTAACTACAAACCCAGATTTAATGATGACTGATGGAGAGGCATTTTTAATATCTAATCCTGTGCCGATGGGCCCAAGAGATTCATCACAAGATTCTATTGAGGGTTATATGACATATAGTAGAGTTTTTAAGAATATCTGGAGTGGTTTTAGGCATGCCATGGTCACACCATCACAGATTGATTGTTATGGTCAAACAAACATTAGTTCAATTGGTAGTTATGATCAACCAAAAGTTCAATTACTTGGCGTTAGAGGGTTTCCAGGGAATTTTATTAGCCACAAGAATTCTATTTTTATACCAAATCACTCAACAAAGGTATTTGTGGAGGGTGAAGTTGATATGGTTTCTGGTATGGGATATAAGAATAAAAAATCTGATGATCTGATGCCTAATATTGTTGCAGTTATAACTAATTTAGGAGTTTTTGACTTCAATGGTCCTAATAATCAGTTACAAATGCTTTCTTTGCATTCGGGGGTTAGCAAGGAGGAAGTAATTGAAAAGACCGGGTTTGAGTTTACTATTAAATCAGAAGATCAAACATTAGCCCCAACTGAAGAGGAATTACACTTTATTCGAGAGACCTTAGACCCAAAAGGCCTTAGAAATAGTATTTTTGGAGATTAATTATGGCAAGAAATAAACCAACGATTAAGTATAAAAAGAAAGATGATTTAGCAATTATCTCACTGAATCGACCTGAATATAATAACGCTCAAAATGGGAAGATGACCTACGATCTAGACAAGGCTTTCAAAAAAGCTGTTGATGATGATGCAATTAAGGTAATTATATTAAAGGGAAATGGTAAACATTTTTCTGCAGGTCATGATATTGGAACACCTGGAAGAGATGTTGATGTGGAATATGATCGGAAGTCTATGTGGTATGACCATACGAATAAGCCAGGTGGAGAGTTTTGGTATGTTCGAGAGCAAGAGGTTTATCTAAATATGTGTAGAAGATGGCGAGATATACCTAAACCAACCATAGCCATGGTTCACGGGGCTTGTGTAGCTGGGGGATGTATGCTTGCATGGGTTTGTGATTTAATTGTAGCTTCTGATGATGCATTTTTTGCTGATCCGGTTGTTAGAATGGGTATTCCTGGAGTGGAATACTTTGCTCATCCATATGAATTAAATCCTAGGATTGCTAAAGAATTTTTATTTTTAGGCGAAAGAATGTCTGCACAAAGGGGTTATGAAATGGGTATGGTAAATAAAGTTGTTCCAAAAGAAGATCTTGAATCCACAACAATTGAGATGGCGACTAAAATTGCGCAAATGCCAAGACTGGGCCTAACCTTAACTAAACAGGCAATTAACCATGTAGAAGATCTACAAGGAAAACGAAATGGTATGGAGGCAGCCTTTGCGTGGCATCACTTTTCTCATGCACATAATGATCTAACTACTGGAAATATCTTATCAGGGTTTGATGCCAAGAAAATGGCTAAATCACAAAAGACCAAAAAGAAAACTCATAAGAAAAAAAAATAAAGCGCGAGATCTATTATTAACAAATTAACTCAAATTTTAGGCTGTCAATATCCCGTAATTCAAACAGCTATGGGTTGGGTTGCAACCCCTGAATTGGTTGCAGCGTCCTGTAATGCAGGGGCTTTTGGGTTTCTTGCTCTTGCAACAGCTGGTCCTGATGAAGCAATTGAGATGATTGATAAAACTTTAGAGCTAACAGATAAGCCATTTGGAATAAATTTTCATATGTTTCAACCTGGCGCTGAACAAATTGTTGAAGCTGTTATTAGTAAAAATATCAAAGCAGTCAGTTATTCACGTTCACCTACAGCTGATTTTATTTCAAAGTTTAAGAAAAATGGTGTTATATGTATTCCAACCGTAGGGGCTTTAAAACATGCTTTAAAAGCTGTAGATTTAGGAGCTGATGCATTGGTGATTCAAGGTTCTGAGGGTGGAGGTCATACTGGATCCACTCCAACCACCCTTTTATTAAGTTCAGTTCTCCAACAAGTTGAGGTTCCTGTAATAGCTGCTGGAGGTTTTAGAGATGGTGCTGGTTTGGCAGCTGCATTAGCTTGGGGAGCTGCTGGGATTGCTATGGGTACTAGATTTATGATGACTCAAGAAAGCCCAGTACCTCAAGTAACAAAAGATGCATACCTTTCTGCAAAAATTGAAGAAATTAAAATAACTAAAAAATTTGATGGCTTACCTCATAGATTAATTTTTAATAAATATATTCAAAAAATTGATCGTTCAAATCCCTTAAGCCTTTTATTGATTTCATTATCTTCGGCTTGGAGGTATAAACAATTAACCGAATCATCATTTAAGGATTTATTAAAAGCTTTTTTTGCAATGCTAAGAGGTGATGATCTCACAATTTCTCAATCAATAATGTCTGCAAACAGCCCAGCGATTATTCAAAAAGCAATGGTTGAAGGTTTTCCTAATGAGGGGGCTATGCCTTCAGGTCAAGTAGCTGGGATAATTAATAATATTCCTACTTGTAGTGAATTAATAATGCAGATTATGAGAGAATTTGAACTTTCATATACAAGATTTAAGGAAATAGGAGAAGCAGAATCATGAGCGTAAATACTTCTATCAATAATGGAATTGCTGAAATAGTTTTAGACTGCCCTCCAGTTAACGCATTAGGTTCTCAGGAATGGCTAGATTTAGCATTTAATATTGATAATCTTTCTTATAATGATGAGGTTCGTGCAATCATTATCAAGGCTAATGGAAAAGGTTTCTGTGCTGGAGTTGATATTAAAGAGCTACAGTCAGATCCAACAAAAATCCATCAAGTGAATGATGGTTGTTGGAAAACTGCAAGAGCTATTCATGTTTGTAATATTCCAGTGATTGCTGCTTGCCATGGTTTTGTTTTGGGAGGTGGAATTTTGATAGCAGGTGCTTCAGATATAGTTCTCTCAACAGAAGATGCTTATTTTGGGTTACCTGAAATTGATCGAGGCGCATTAGGTGGCGGGGCTCATTTAAGTCGTTTATTCCCTTTGCAGGCAGTTCGAAAAATGATGCTAACTGGTAAACCTATTTCTGCTACAAGAGCTTTTGAATATGGGTCTATAGAATCTTTACATAAGGATAAAACCAGTCTTGATAAAGCCGCCATGGAAGTAGCTGAAGATATAGCAACCAAGAGTCCATTAGCTATTAAATTAGCAAAAAAAGCTTTAAATCAAATTGAGAATAGCGATGTAGATAAGAACTATAAATCTGAACAAAAATTTACTTTAGAATTATATAAGTCAAAAGATTCCCAAGAAGCAAGAGATGCATTTGTTGAAAAAAGAGACGCTAATTTTAAAGATGCAGATTAAGTTCACTGAAGCTCAAGAAAAATTTAGAAATGAAGTTCGTTTGTGGCTTCAAGACAACCTTCCCAAAAAACCTCTTCAGTCCTTGGATACACAGGAAGGATTTGAGCTGCATAGAGAATGGGAGAGAACTTTAGATTCAGGTAATTGGTCAATGGTGACATGGCCAAAGGAATACGGAGGAAGAGGGTTAAATCTTATTGAATGGTTAATATTTGAAGAAGAGTATTATCGCGCAGATGCGCCCACTCGGGTTAATCAAAATGGTGTTTTTTTACTTGGTCCAACTTTAATGGAGTTTGGCACTGATCAACAAAAAAATAAGTTTTTAAAGGCTATGGCATCAGGTGATCATATTTGGGCCCAAGGCTGGTCTGAGCCTGGCGCTGGAAGTGATATGGCAGCAATTAGATCTACAGCAGTTCATGAAGACGGGTTCTTTACAATTAATGGCCAAAAAACATGGTCATCTAGAGCTTCTTATGCTGATTGGATGTTTGGATTATTCAGAAGTGATTTATCTTCAGAGAGGCATAAAGGCTTATCTTTCATATTAACTCCTTTAGATCTTCCTGGTATTACAGTCCGACCAATTCCTCAGCTTGATGGTGAACCTGGTTTTGCAGAAATTTACTTTGATGATGTAAAGGTGCCTGTGGAGAATTTAATTGGTAAAGAAGGAGATGGTTGGAAAATTGCTATGGCAACAGCTGGGTTTGAAAGAGGTCTAATGTTAAGAAGCCCGGCTAGATTCCAACAAACTGCAGCTAAGCTTTTAGCTTTATATTTAGAAAATAAATCAGAATGTTCACCTGCTATGCAGTCAAAGATAGTTGATGCATGGTCTAAATCAGAGTCTTATGCTTTAAGTATTTACCAAACAGCATCTCATTTAATGGCAGGTGGATCAATTGGATCAGAATCAAGCTTAGGAAAAATCTTTTGGTCTGAACTTGATTATATGATGCATGAAACAGCTTTAAAGATTCTTGGAGCCAGCGCTGAACTAGTCGATGAGGAAAAACATAATGGCGCTAAATGGATTAAAGGTTTTATGTTTTCTTATGCTGGCCCCATTTATGCAGGTACCAATGAAATTCAAAAGAATATTATTGCTGAGAGGTTATTAGGATTACCAAGGTAAATTATGAACTTTGTATTTACTGATGAACAACTTCAATTTAAAGAGACTATAAAAAGCTTTCTAGCTCAAGAATGTACCCCAGAGTCTATAAGGTTAGGATGGAAAGAAAATAGCCCATTTAACCAAAAAAGATGGGATGATTTAATATCTTTGGGTGTTATTGGTTCAAACCTTTCAGAGGAAGATGGTGGTTTAGGAGTTGATCAGGTAGCTTTAACATTAATGATTGAAGAAATGGGATATTCAGGTCTGCCTGAACCGGTTGCTGAGCAGAATTTTTTAATAAATGACTTATTAGATATTTTTCCTAAGGATATCAAAGGAGCTCTTATTGATAAATTTGATTGTGGGTCAAAATATATTGCTGTAGCTCATTCACAAAACCCTCATCCATTGTTTGTGAATCAATCAAACGGTTTGATCCTTTTGGATGATAATTCCTGCCATTTTATAAATAAAGATGACTTGAAATTTAAAGAGCTTAAATCAAACGATCCCTCTAGATCTTTGTCTAAAATTCTTTCAATTAAAAATTCAATTGCTTCTTCTGATAATTTTGAAGTTTTGAATCAAGCTATGGCTTCAAGGGGCTCATTACTTAGTTCAGCATTATTGCTTGGCTTGGCTCAGAAAATGCTAGATTTAAGCTCTTCATATGTTTTAGATAGAAACCAATTTGGTAAGCCCATAGGATCATTTCAAGCTGTTAAACATATGCTTGCAGATATCGCAGTTGCTATAGAGTTTGCTAGACCAGCGGTTTATAGATCCGCATACTCTCTTAATGAAAACAACCCAAAGTCTTTTCTTCATTGTGCTCATGCAAAATATATGAGTATTAAAGCAGCTGAATTGGCATGCAGAAATAGCATTCAATCTCATGGAGCTATGGGCTACACATGGGAAATGGATCTTCATATTTTTATGAGAAAAGCCTGGTCTTTAATAGCTTGTTGGGGTAATGATGATAGCCAACAAGATATAATTTTCAATACACTTAAATCATCCAAGGATGAAATTGGAGTTTTGTACACTTTTTAGAGGGAAATAATAATGCAAGATGCATATATAGTTAGCGCTTTGCGAACACCAATTGGAAAAAAGAAAGGTTCTTTATCAGAGGTGCATCCAGCAGATTTAGGTGCTTCAGTTTTATCTGAAACCTTTGAAAAGATTGATATAGATCCGGCTTTAGTTGAGGATGTTATTTTTGGATGCGTTGATACGGTTGGACCTCAAGCAGGCGATATAGCTAGAACATGTTGGCTTGCTGCGGGTTTACCTGAACATGTTCCGGGTACAACAGTTGATCGTCAATGCGGCTCATCTCAGCAGGCCGTCCATTTCGCAACTCAAGCAGTTATGTCTGGAACATCTGATGTTGTTGTTGCTGGAGGTGTTCAGAATATGAATATGGTTCCTATTTCTTATGCGATGCTGGCAGGGCAATCCTTGGGTTTTAAAGATCCATTTTCTGGATCTGATGGATGGGTTAATCGGTATGGAACACAAGAAGTAAGTCAATTTAATTCTGCTCAGATGATTGCTGAAAAATGGGATATTTCTAGAGAAGAGATGGAGATATTTGCATTTGATAGTCATCAAAAAGCAATACAAGCAATAGAGTTAGGAAGATTTAAGGATGAAATTATATCGGTTGGTGATTTTCATGTTGATGAGACCCCTAGAGCAGAAACTTCTTTAGAAAAAATGGCTTTATTAAACCCATTAATCGAGGGGCATCGAATTACAGCAGCTATTTCATCTCAAAATGCTGATGCTTCTTCGGCTATTTTAATAGTTTCAGAAAAAATTCTTAAAGAGTTTAATTTAACCCCTTTGGTTAGAGTTGCGCATATCAGCGTAAGAGCTGATGATCCTATCTGGATGTTAACAGCTCCAATCCCTGCTACTGAGTTTGCTGTTAAAAAATCAGGTATCAAACTTGAAGATATTGGTTTGGTAGAAATTAATGAAGCTTTTGCTTCAGTCCCTATGGCTTGGCAAAAAGAAACTGGATATCCACTTGAACAAATTAATATCAATGGAGGTGCAATATCGCTTGGGCATCCTTTGGGTGCAACTGGTGCAAGGTTAATGACAACCCTTATTCATTCAATGAAAAGAGATAACATTAAATATGGACTTCAGACAATGTGTGAAGGTGGGGGACAAGCTAACGTTACTATTTTGGAGAATTGTTTATGACAAAATTAATGAACCCTAAATACCCAGAAGGGAGAAATTTATTTAAAGATCAGAATATTTTATTAACTGCTGCTGCAGGTGCTGGAATAGGTTTTGCAACTGCGAAACGTTTTTTAGAAGAGGGATCTAATATTTTTATTTCTGATATGAATGAAGGAAGGCTTAATCAAGCTATGGATAAACTTAAGAAATTAGGTTTGGGAGAAGTAGATGGTTGTATATGTAATGTAACTAATGATTCTGATATAGATGATATGTTTACAGCTGCTATTAATAAGTTTGGCTCTATCCATTCAGTAATAAACAATGCAGGGCTAGGTGGCGAATCAAAATTAGAAGATATGACCAATGATGATTGGAATTTGGTTATGGATGTAACCTTGAATGGTGCTATGAAAATTATGCGTGCTGCTATACCTGTACTTAGAAGTACTCAAGGAACAATAGTGAACAATGCTTCAGTATTAGGTTGGAGGGCTCAATCTGGTCAATCTCATTATGCTGCAGCAAAAGCTGGAGTTATGGCCTTAACTCGATGCGTTGCGTTAGAAACAGTTGAAGATGGGATTAGAATTAATGCTGTTGCACCAAGCCTGGCTATAAATCCACATTTAGTCAAAACAAGCTCTGATGAGCTAATTGATTCGCTTTCTTCAAAAGAAGCTTTTGGAAGGGGTGCAGAGCCATGGGAAGTTGCAAATGTTATCTTGTTTTTAGCTTCGGATCTTTCTTCTTATATGACCGGTGAAGTTATTTCAGTTTCATCTCAACAAGCATAAGTGGAAAAAATTGTTTATCAGGTTTGGAAACAAGATTCTGATTCTTTAGAAGAATTTAAAAATTTTCTTCTTATTGATTTACCTAATACTTTAAAATCATCTGTAACTGAGTTGCAAATTAATATTGCTGATGATGATGTGTCTGATGCATCTGGATTAATTCAATCTAATTACTCCCCCTCACCAAACGCAATAATTTTTTTAAAAATTCCAAGTTTTTATTTCTTTGAGAATGATTTTTTAGATTTTTTTCAAAAAGTTAAGAAAATTGAGGGCTTCATTGTGAGCGAGTCTATTGTTTTAGAAGATGAGAAGAAGAATAAATTAGGAGAGAGAACGGAGGGGTTTTCGCAAATTGTATTTTTAGAGAAACCTGAAAATATGAATAAACATGAATGGTTTGAGCATTGGACCCATTATCATACAAAAATAGCAATCGAGACACAGTCAAACTTTATATATGTTCAAAACACAATTGTGAGACCTTTACAAAATACTTCAGAAAATTTTATCGCCATTATTGAAGAATGTTTTCCACATGATGCTATGTCTGATCCAGCAGTTTTTTATAACGCAGCTAACAATCCAGATTTATTATTAAAGAATACTCAAATAATGATGGATAGCTGTACTAAGTTTATTGATTTTACTAAAATTGAAGTAATCCCTACGAGTCGCTATAGAATAATTTAATATACAAGGAGTAAATTTTGACAGATATAAAAGTTGCATTAGTTACAGGGGCCGCAAGTGGCATGGGTAAAATTTCTACAAAAAGACTAGCAGCTGATGGAATCCATGTTGCTGCGGTTGATGTTAATGAAGAGGGTTTAAGTGAACTTAAGCAAGAATCTAATAATATTTCAGTATTTCCATGTGATTTATCTGATACAAAAGCCGTTCAAGAAATGGTTCGACAGGTTCAAGCCGAAGTTGGATTTATTGATCGAGTAACAAATGCTGGAGCTATTATGCCTTTTGGAAAAGTAGCAGATCTTTCAGCGGATTCAATAAATCAATTAATGAGAATTAATTATGAGGGAACAGTAAATATTACTACTAGTGTATTGCCGTCGATGCTCGAAAGAAACTCCGGTCAAATTATTCTATTTGGATCAATTGCTGGGACATGCCCAGAAGTAAATATGTCTGCTTATTGCGCCTCTAAAGCTGCAGTAAATATGTATGGAGAAATATTAGCTAAAGAATTAGAGGAAACGAACATTCGAGTATTACTTGTTTGTCCTGCGATTACTGATACTCCATTAATGAGATTTGTTGATGAGACAGATGCTCCTAAATCCATTAAGAAATCCGTGCAAAAAGGCGTTTTAAATGACCCCGAAGATGTAGTGACAGCAATAGAGAATGACTTATTAACGGATAAAGTAATTTGTTACCCAACACCAGATGCTTTGTATGCAATTCGTATAAGAAGATTTTTTCCTAATTATTGGTGGAAATTAATTGCAAAGAACTCATAATATGATCTATGACATCAGAATATTTATTAGCTCCTGATAATAGAGATCTTTCAAGGTTTCCTGGGGAATATGGTTGGCCATTTCTTGGTAAGACTCTTGAATTAGTTAAAGATACTTTGGGAACGTGTAACAAGCATTATGAGAGATATGGTCCTGTATCTCGTTTGGATATGGTTCGAAACCAGAGAGTGTTAATGTGTCTGGGCCCAGAATTTAATGAAGCTGCATTATTTGACCCTAAGGGTAATTTTAGTTCTGTTGGGGGTTATGCTAATTCTTTAGGTATTTTGTACCCTGATGGCATGCTTCTTAGAGATGGTAAAAAACATAAGAAAACAAGACGAGCTTCTCAGCCGGCTTTCAAAACAGATGCATTGAAAACTTATGTTGAAATGTTAATCCCAATTCAAGAAAGAAGGATTCAAGCATTACCCATTAATGAAGAATTTATTTTTTATGATAATATTCGAGAAACTCTTATGGATGTAGCTGCAAGAGTTTTTCTAGGTTTGGATGAGACAAGTCCAGAGGCTCAAAGGCTTAATGATGTCTTTGAAAGAATAAATAATGGCTTGATTACACCTTTACCTTATAACATTCCATTTAGTACTTTTAATAGAGCTCTAAACGCCAGGGAAGAGCTTAGTAAATTTTTTAAATCGAATATATCGCTTAGAAGAGGGACAAATGCAGATGATATGTTTACTCGTTATTGCAACGCGGTAGATGAGGATGGTGAATATCTCGATGAAGAGGATATTGATGGGCATATGGCGTTTTTATTATTTGCTGCTTTTGATACAACAACCAGCGCTTTAACTAACATTCTTTACTATTTAGGTAAAAATCCAGAATGGCAGGAGAAAGTTCGAAACGAAATTTTTAGTATTAAAAATGAAATGCCAACTTTTGATGATATGTCTGCAATGACTCTTACTGAATATGTTTTTCAAGAAACATTAAGATTTTATCCTTCGGTGATGATATTGAATAGACGCACAACAAGAGATGTTCATATTAATGGTTATGATATACCAGCTCATACAATGATTATGTTAAGCCCACCTTTTACTCATAGAATGGAGGAATGGTGGACAAATCCATTAGAGTTTGACCCAATGAGGTTTTCTCCCGAAAGAGCTGAGGATAAAAGACATGGATTTAACTATATACCTTTTGGAGGTGGTGCACACAAATGCATAGGAATGCATTTTGCCATGATGAATGCAAAATTATACTTATTTAGACTTTTGAAAAACTATAAGGTTAATCTTAGACCCAATTATGATTCAGCATTTATGCATGTTCATCTTCCTAGGCCAATTGATGGTTTGCCTATAACACTTTCAAAAATCTAACTTTATGATCCCAGAAGGTAAATATGTTGATGTCGCAGATAGTTTTCGTTTTCATTACTATGATGAAGGAGAAGGGGATGTAGTTGTTTTTCTCCATGGCAGTGGAACAGGGGCATCAGGGCATACAAATTTTAAAAATAATTTTAGCGCATTAAGAGATGCAGGTTTTCGTGTTATATTGCCAGATCTTCCTGGCTATGGTTTTTCTAGTAAACCCGATGATGTCATTTATTCACTTGATTATTTTAATGAAAAAATAATTCAATTTTTGGATTTATTGGGAATCAATAAATTTTCGCTTATAGGAAATAGTTTGGGTGGCGCCTTATCTATAGGCTTGGGTCTAAAATACTCTGATAGAGTTCAAAAATTAATTTTAATGGCCCCTGGCGGAATAGAAGAGCGTAAGGCGTATGACTCAATGCCAGGGATTAAAAAATTACTTACAGATTTTCTTGGTGGGGACATGGATCAATCTAAGATTGAAGGCCTCCTTGAGCTTTTTCCTTTTGATGCTTCAATTGTGAATGAAGAAATGATTCAGGAAAGAATGCAAATTTTACCTCTTATGAATACTCAAGTTATGGCAACAATGGATATTCCAAATATGGAAAATGACCTCCACCTTTTAAATCAACCTACATTGGCATTCTGGGGCGTGAATGACCAATTTATTCCTGTGTCAGGTGCAATGAAGATAGGGAATGGGTGCCCAAATGCTCAGGTTATGCTTTTTAGTCAGTGCGGCCATTGGGTGATGATTGAACGTGAAAAAATATTTAATGAAGCATGCATTAATTTTTTATTAAGCTAGCTTATGAACATTCAAACTGTGAATGAAATAGCGTCTGAGCTTTTCTTGGCTTTAAGAAAACAAGAAAAAATTAAACCTTTGACTGATAGATATCCAGATATTGATATCAACGACGCATACCAAATCTCTAGGAAATTTCTTTCATTAAGAGAAGATGAGGGAGAAGAAATTGTCGGTAAAAAAATTGGTGTAACAAGCAAAGTTGTTCAAGAAATGCTTGGGGTGAATCAACCAGATTTTGGTTTTTTGACTAATGCAATGCAGATAAAAAATAAATCTAACTTTACGATAGCGGATTCTTTAATTCAGCCAAGGGCAGAAGCAGAGATTGCTTTTATTTTAAATGAAGATTTATATGGTCCAGGTGTTACTAAAGATGATGTTATTTCATCTACTGCCAAAATTCTTCCTTGTTTTGAAATTGTGGATTCACGTATAGATGATTGGCAAATTAAAATTCAAGACACAGTGGCGGACAATGCTTCTTGTGGAATATTTATATTAGGTGAGGGTGAATGCTCATCAGAGAAGTTTGCAATGGACGAATTGGAAGTTGAGGTTAGAAAGAATGGAGAATTCCTTTCAGAAGGCAAGGGTTCGGCAGTTCAAGGCCATCCAGCCGAAGCTGTTGCATGGTTAGCTAATACACTTGGCGAGTATGATATCCCACTTCTAAAAAATGAGATTATTTTGTCTGGTTCTTTGGTGCCTCTTGAACCAGCATTGCCAGGCGATAAATTTTTTATGGAACTTAAAGGAGTGGGCACTTGTGAGGTAGACTTTATTTAATTATGAAAAAAATTAATTGTGCAATTATTGGCTCTGGGAATATTGGAACGGATTTAATGTTAAAGATAATTAACACCTCAAAGAGTTTGAATTTAAATGGAATGATTGGAATTGATGTTGAATCTGAAGGGCTCGCAATGGCAAAATCTATGAAGGTTCCAATTTCAGATTCTGGTTTAGAAGGTTTTATATCAATGTCAGAATATCAGGATACTGAAATTTTCTTTGATGCTACATCTGCTGGCGCACATCAAGCTCATCATGATCAGGTTACAAAAGATCAAAAACAAATGATTGATTTAACTCCTGCAGCAATTGGTCCATATTGTGTTCCAGTGGTTAATTTATCTGAGCATCTAACAGAAAAAAATGTAAATTTAGTTACTTGTGGAGGTCAGGCCACTATTCCAATGGTAGCAGCAGTTAATGAAGTTTCTAAAGTTAGATATGCAGAGATTGTGGCATCAGTTTCATCTAGATCGGCTGGACCAGGCACTCGTGCAAATATCGATGAATTTACTCAAACAACTGCGTTGGGTTTAGAAAAGGTAGGTGGAGCAGATAAGGCTAAAGCAATTATTATTTTAAATCCTGCTGATCCACCACTATTGATGAGGAACACTGTGTTTACTTTATGCGATCCCATCGACCAGGCTCTTATTAAAGACAGTATTGAAACAATGGTTGCTAGAGTACAAGCATATGTTCCTGGGTATCGTCTTAAACAAGAAGTTCAGTTTGAGCGATTTGGTTCAAACAATCCTTGTAGAATTCCTGGTTATGGAGAGTTTGAGGGTTTAAAAGCTTCAATATTTCTTGAGGTTGAAGGAGCCGGCCATTACCTACCTACTTATGCAGGAAATCTTGATATTATGACTTCTGCCGCATTGGGGACAGGTGAGGAGCTTGTAAGATTAAATAAATGAAAAAAAAATTATACATACAAGATGTAACCCTGAGAGATGGAATGCATGCAATAAGGCATCAATATGGTTTGGATCATGTTGTGGAGATTGCCAAGGCGCTTGATGAAGCAAAAGTAGATGCAATTGAAGTAGCTCATGGAGATGGTTTGTCTGGCTCTTCTTTTAATTATGGCTTTGGAGCACATACTGATAAAGAGTGGATAGCTAGTGTTGCAGAGAATTTGCAATTTTCTAAATTAGCAACATTAATTCTTCCAGGCATTGCTATTAAAGAAGACTTAAAATGGGCATGGGATCTAGGAGTGAGATCAGTTAGGGTTGCAACTCATTGTACGGAAGCTGATGTTTCTAAGCAGCATATTGAATATGCAAGAGAACTAGGAATGGATACCGTAGGTTTTTTAATGATGTCTCATATGAATGATCCGGTTAATTTGGCCAATCAAGCTAAACTAATGGAATCTTATGGTGCTAAATGTGTTTATGTAGTCGATTCAGGCGGAGCCTTAAGCATGGAGGATGTTGCGGATAGGTTCAAAGCTTTCAAAGATATTTTGGATTCAAAAACTCAAACCGGAATGCATGCTCATCATAATTTATCTTTAGGAGTAGCAAATTCTATTGTTGCAGTTGAAAATGGAGCTGATCGAATTGATGCAAGTCTTGCAGGGATGGGTGCCGGTGCTGGCAATGCTCCTTTAGAAGTTTTTATAGCTGCAATAGATAGATTAGGCTGGAAGCATGGCACCGATTTATTTAAGTTGATGGATGCTGCAGAAGAGCTTGTTCGACCGCTACAAGACAGACCCGTAAGAGTTGATAGAGAGACTTTAACTCTTGGATATGCTGGAGTTTATTCATCTTTTTTAAGACATGCTGAATCTGTTGCAGAAAATTATAATCTTGATACTCGAGAAATTTTAGTTGAACTTGGAAAGAGGAAGATGATTGGTGGTCAAGAAGATATGATAGTTGATGTCGCATTAGATTTATTAAAGAAGAAATCATAACTTATGAATATTGGAATGACCCTGCCTGTGATGGAACCAGGGTTAACCAGGAAAGATCTTGAGACATGGACAAGTCTTATTGATACAGGCCCTTGGTCGCATATAGCGCTAGGTGAAAGAATTGTTTTTCCAAATCCTGAATTTATATCTACTTTGAGTGCAGTCGCCGCTTGGACACAGAATGTTGAAATTATTGCAACAGTGTCAGTTTTATCTATGCATGACCCTATTTTGTGCGCTAAACAATTTGCAACAATTGATTTGCTATCAGAGGGGAGATTTACCTTGGGAGTTGGGGTTGGTGGTCGTGAAGAAGATTACAAAGCAATTGGAGCAAATTGGTCAAAGAGAAGATGGAAAGTAATTGCAGAAAATGTTAAAGCCATGCAATCTATTTGGAAACATGAGCATGATCTTAAGATTGGTCCCGATATTTCTAATGGTGGTCCACAAATATTGGCAGGAGCTATTGGGCCAAGGGCTATGGAGATGGCTGCAGAATTTGCCGATGGATTAGCTGGATTTTCTTTTAATGCGGATATTGAAGAAATTAAAGATTCATTTGATCGAGTTAATTTGGCTTTCAAGGCTAAGAATAAATCTCCGCGTTTAGTAACAAGTTTTTGGTTTGGGCTGGGAGATAATGGAAGAGAGATTGTTGAAAAACATTTAACTAGATATTTAGGTTGGATGGGGGATGATATTGCAGAATCTTTAGCAAAAACAGCTGGAATAGCTGGAAATGAAAAGAGTTTAAAAGATCTACTTGTTAAGATTAAAGATCTTGGAGCTGATGATGTATTACTTGTTCCTACTAGCGCTGATATAGAACAACTTAAAAGGGCTACAGAAGTTGCATCCTTATTTGCTTAAGGTAAAAGCCAATATTATGATTGTTAAAGGAGAAAAAAATGACCAACGATCAACTTATTGCACCTGAATTGCCTGAGCAATTAGATCCAAGTGTTGTAAATAAACCTTCTGGATGGTATGAGGTTTTATCTAGCGATCAATTAGAGAGTAAAAAAGCTGTTCAAATTGAAGATTTTCCAACTCAATTGGTGGCGTGGAGAGGAGAGGGCAATAAAGTTTGTGCTTTGGATTTATATTGTAAGCATATGGGAGCAGCACTTTCTTGCGGGGAGGTTGATGGTAATAGTATTAGATGCCCTTTTCATGCTTGGAGTTGGAATAAAGATGGGGATTGTGATGACATACCCTACGCAAAAAAGATACCTGATAAAGCTAAAATAAGAAGCTGGGCTACTGATGAAAAAGATGGTTTAATTTATGTGTGGTTTGATAGGAATGGGAAAAAACCAGATCCAGAAGGATCAAGGTTTAATAAATAGGAGAATAGATTATGAGCGGTTTACCAGATAGATTTCCTAGAGGCTGGTTTGTTCTAGGTCATCAAAGAGATTTTCCTATAGGCGAAGAAAAAATTATTTATGGGTTTAATCAAAAAATCTTAGTTGAAAGAACTGAAGAAGATGTCAAAGTTGATGTAGGCTCTGGGGCAGTTTGGCCGGTGTTAGAGATTAATCAAATGCTAATGGTCTGGCATGATCATGAAAATAAGGAACCGGATTTCTATCCTGAAAAAATTGATGCTTGTTATTCAGATGAATGGTCTGATTACGGCATGGCAAGTTTTTTAGTGAAGAATAATTGTAGAGAATTAATTGATAATATGGCTGATAAAGGTCATTTTGGGCCTGTCCACCAAGCACCTTTTGAAGGTTTTTGGAATGAGGCTAAAGACCATACTTACACTCAAGAGATGACTGCAGATAGCCCAATACTTGGAAGAGATCTTTTTTCAAGAGCAAAATATGAAGGTCCTGCTTATATGACCACATATATGAGTGCGGTTCATGATGGTGCGAAGGTTGAAAGTAGGCTCTTAGTGAGTCATGTCCCATTAACCCTTACTTCTTTTATGATTAATTTTGGAGTTATGGTTAAGAAAGCTCCTGGTATGTCACAAGAAGAAGAGGATACTTTTGTACAAGGTTATGTAGATGCAAATAATTTTGCATTTGCACAAGATGTTGCCATTTGGGAAAACAAAATTTATATTCCTGATCCTCTAGTTTGTGATGGAGATGGTCCATTGCACAAATTAAGGAAGTGGTATGGACAATTTTTAGTCGATAGAGCTGATGTACCAAAAGGTTTAGATATGGAAATGAGAGAATTTTAATATCTAACTAAATATAAAATTCTTCAAGATGGATAACCATTCTTTTACAATCCCTTCGCTTGTTAATGCTCAAGCAAGAGCTTTTGGAAATAAATTAGCTCTTATTAGCAATCAAAACTCCTTTACTTATTTTCAAATTGATGAACTCTCATCCATCATTGCATCAAATTTAATTTCATTAGGCGTAGAGAAAGGGGATAGGGTTGCTATTTGGGCGCCCAACATGAATGAGTGGGTCTTGTCTGCTATAGGAATTCATAAGGCTGGTGGCGTATTAGTTCCTATAAATACTAGAATGAAAGGCAAGGAAGCGGCTTATATATTAAATAATTCAAAAGCTAAAATTCTTTTCAGCGTAAAAGAATTTTTAGATATAGATTACTTTTCATTAATTAATGAAGAAGATTTGCCACATCTTCAAATTAAAGTTGTTCTAGATGAAGTATTGATAGAATCTGGTCAAGTTCCTTTTAATTCTTTATTACAAAAAGGAGATCAAACCTTACCGGAAATAATCCCATCAGATCTTGCTGACATAATTTTTACCTCTGGAACTACCGGAAAACCTAAAGGTGTTATGACAACGCACGAACAAAACATAAAAGTTTTTGAGTATTGGTCAACGTATGTTGGCTTAAATAAGGATGATAGATATTTAATAGTTAACCCGTTTTTTCACACGTTTGGTTATAAGGCAGGTTGGCTTGCATCCATTATGAGAGGTGTAACAATTTATCCATGCCCGGTCTTTGATGCAGAGCAGATTATTAAAACGATTGATCAGCATAAAATATCAATGTTGCCAGGCCCACCAACTTTATATCAATCTATTTTAGCCAGTAATCAGTTAAAACAATTTGATATTTCATCACTTAGGTTGGGAGTTACAGGAGCAGCATCAATACCGGTTCAATTAATCAAAGACATGAAAGAGCAACTTGGTTTTGAAGTTATTATTACCGCTTACGGTTTAACTGAAAGTACTGGAGTGGTAACAATGTGCTCTCCTGACGATGATTATGAAACTATAGCTACTACTTCAGGTCGCGCAATTGAGGGTGTAGAAATTAAATGTGTAGATGCAGTTAATAAAATAGTTGATCCTGGAGAGCCAGGTGAAATTTTGGTTAGAGGTTATAACGTGACACAAGGGTATATAGATAATCCTGAGGCTACAAGAGAGGCAATAGATACTGATGGTTGGTTACATACTGGTGACATAGGAATTCTTGATGAGAAGGGCTATATTAAAATTACAGATAGAAGCAAGGATATGTTTATTGTTGGCGGTTTTAATGTATATCCAGCTGAAATAGAAAATATTCTTTGTGATCATCCGGCTATTTCACAAGCTGCTGTTATTGGTGTTTCAGATGATCGGATGGGAGAAGTCGCAAAAGCATTTATTATCTTAAAACCTGATCAAGAGACTTCGATAGAGGAATTAATTATCTGGTCAAGAGACAATATGGCTAATTACAAAGTTCCAAGAGAAATAGAATTTGTAGAAGAGTTACCAACAAATGCTGCAGGTAAAGTCATGAAATATTTATTGAAATAGAATACATGAAAGTTTTAATTTCTGAAGCAACTGATAAATTTTATCAATCTGATTTAATTGCATTTGATCAAGCCATAGAAATTTACTCAATTAACCCCAGTGATTCTAAAAGCCCTTCTTGGGAATTTGTTCCTGAATGCGATGCATTTTTTATGAATTATGAATTCATGTTTGCAGTGAGAGATAATCCTGAATTATTTGAACCATTATTAAGTCTATCTAAACGTATGAAGTTTATTCAAAGTGGATTTGCTGGCATGGATGCACCAATTCTTCAGTCAATATTGAGTGATACAGATGCCCTGATAGCTAATGCTGCTAGTATCTATGGTATTCCAATTGCCCATTATGTTTTTTCTCAAATCTTAAGATGGAATAAAAGAATTGATCAGCACATTAAATTGCAAGAGCTTAAGGAGTGGTCTCCATATGGAGGAGATGGAGAATTAACTGATAAAACTTTGGTTATCTTAGGTTATGGAGGAATTGGTAAAGAAATTGCAAAGTTGGGTAAGGCTTTTGGGATGAAAGTAATTGGAATCAAGCGTACTCCTACAGATTGTAGTTATGCAGATCAAGTTTTAGGATTAGATGACTTTGATGATTTATTACCTTTAACAGATTATTTGGTGCTAGCTCTTCCTGATAATGAGCAAACAAGAAATGTAATAAATAAGGAAATTCTTAATAAAATATCAAATTCAGCCATGTTAATTAATGTGGGTCGAGGGAGTGCAATCAATGAAGAAGATTTAGTAGACGCATTGAATAGTGAACAAATTGCTGTAGCAGCATTAGATACAACCAAGGTTGAGCCCTTGGAAAGCTCTTCTTCTCTATGGACAGCAAAGAATTGTTTTATTTCAGCGCATGATTCTGCTCATTCACTTTTATCCATCCCTAGAGCTTTTAATTTATTTTTAGAGAATCTTAAAAATATTAAAGAAAATAAAGCAATTAAGAATCTTTGTTAGCTACAGCACGAAGGAACTCAAGCGTTTCTAATTCGCTCGACATGCTTTCTTCTGGAGAAGTTCCATAAGCACTATTTGCAGATAGCTTAACAATTACCATATCTGAATTTGGAGCAACATAAATGAATTGGTTATAAACACCAATTGCACAAAATTCATTATTATTTCCCTCTGGTATCCACCATTGAAAGCCATATCCCATTGGATAGTCTGAGAGAGGGTTATCGCCAGGCATAAGATGAGGAGCATCAGGTGTAATAGATCTTTGTACCCATAACTCAGGGACAATCTGCTGACCTTTCAATTTGCCTCCTAGACGATACAATTCTCCAAGTTTTGCATAATCACGAGCCGTTGCATTCAATCCTGCAAATGCCATTTCCATGCCCTCGGAATCAAGTAGCCAATAACTTTCATTTTCAGCACCCATTGGATGCCATAGCATTTCTGTCATGTAATTGGTAATAGATTTTTCAGTAGCACGAGTCAACAGCATGCCGAGAGCTTGGGTATCCATAGAATTATAATGATTGAGAGAACCAGGTTTAAAGTCATTAGTTAAAGTGGTAATAAACTCATCAAATGACCCTCCCAACGCAAAAATTTTACTCCAGCGATTAATATCTGAGTTTGGGTCACTATAATCTTCATTCCAAGAAGCACCTGAGGACATTTGTAAAACATCTTTAATTCGAACATTGTTATAGGCAGAGTTTTGTAACTCTGGTACATAGTCTGAGATAGGTTCATCAATATTGTTGATATGACCTTGTTCTATAGCTATACCAATAAGAGTAGAGATAAAGCTTTTAGCCATTGACATGGATATCCATTGAACCGTCTTTCCACCAGTTAACCAATACTCTTCAAATTGAATTTTTCCATCTTTAAGAATCAGTAGGGCGCTTGTATCTGTGCGTTCTATGAAACCCTGAGTATCAATTTTTACATTGTTATAATTAAAACTAATTGGTAGTGATATAGCAGTACCAGAATTAAGTTTTATTGGATTTGGTGAAGAGGGCAATGTTGATGAATCAATAAATTTATAAAATCGATTAAAATTTTCATATTGTTCAACACCAGTAAATAAAGTACTTATGGTGCTAACACGAGTATAAAGATCTTTATACATAAAGATCATAATTAGAAATATTATTACAAGTAACCCAAGAATTTTTTTAATCATTATTATTCTCTTAAAATTATGGTGCCCTCTCCAGGAATCGAACCTAGAACTACTCCTTAGGAGGGAGTTGTTATATCCGTTTAACTAAGAAGGCATTATGTATCTGTTATATCTTATGCGAAAGAATGTTTAATGAAAAATTCACGTAAAATATACCTTTCGAGTTAAAAACATTAGAATAACTCGCAAGGACTTATAAGCATGAGCAAAGAAATAACAATTACTTTACCTGATGGAACTCAGAAGCAAGCTCAAGCAGGTATCACTGGTATAGAGATTGCTGAGTTGATTGGATCAGGTCTTGCAAAGGCTGCGATTGCATTTGAAGCCAATGGTGAACAAAGGGATTTAAGTGATTCTGTCTCAGAGGATTCTAATATTTCAATTTTTACGATAGATTCTGACGAAGGTTTAGAAATTATGCGACATACTATTGCTGCACAAGTTTTGGCTCGAGCAATTAAAAACCTATACCCTAAAGCTAAGCTAGCAATAGGCCCAATAATTGAAGATGGTTTTTATTATGATTTCTTAAGTGATGAACCTGTTTCCATAGATGATTTGCCTGCGATTGAACAAGAAATGAAAAAAATTGTTGGAACTAAAGCAGAAATTAATAAAACAACTCATTCTAAAAAAGATGCTGTAAAAAGTTTTAATGATTTAGATGAGCCTTATAAGGTACAAATTATTGAAGATTCTGAGCAATTATCTGGTTTTCAAATTTACAGTCAAGGAGAAACAGGTTTCATTGATCTTTGTCGAGGACCTCATTTGCCAAGTCTGGATAAAGCCGGATCTTTTAAACTTACTAAGATATCTGGTGCATATTGGAAAGGAGATTCTAGCAATGAAATGCTTACAAGAATTTATGGAACAGCATGGAAGAATGAAAAAGATTTAAAAAAATATTTAACGCATTTAGAAGAAGCTGAAAAAAGAGACCATCGAAAATTAGCTCGAGTGATGGATTTATTTCATCTGCAAGAAGAAGCTCCTGGCATGGTTTTTTGGCACCCAAAAGGTTGGTCTATGTATGTTGCTTTACAAAATTATATTAGAAGAAAACAAACTGAGAATGGTTACGATGAAATAAATACCCCTTTGGTTGTTGATAGAAAATTATGGGAGGCTTCAGGACATTGGGATAAATATAGAGAAAAAATGTTTATCACAGAAATTGATGAAGAGCATGCTAATGAAAAAAGGGTAAATGCACTTAAACCAATGAATTGCCCTTGTCATGTTCAGGTATATAACCAAGGTCTCAAATCATACAGAGATTTACCAATTAGATTGGCTGAATTTGGTTCTTGTCATAGGTATGAAGCCTCTGGAACTATGCATGGTTTAATGCGAGTAAGAGGTTTTACCCAAGATGACGGCCATATTTTTTGTACAGAAGATCAGATTGAAAGTGAAACGGCTGGTTTTATTTCACTCCTTTCAGATATTTATACTGAATTAGGGTTCACAACTTTTGATATTAAGCTTTGTACACGACCTGAAACGCGTGTTGGTTCAGATGAAGTTTGGGATAAAGCAGAACTTGCACTTGAATCAGCTATTAAAAAGTTAAAAATTCCTTACACAATTGAAACTGGCGAGGGAGCTTTTTATGGCCCTAAATTAGACTTTGTTCTAACTGATGCTATTGGTAGAGAATGGCAATGTGGAACTTTCCAATCAGATTTTAATTTACCAGATCGTTTAGGGGCTGAGTATGTTGGGGAAGACGGAGAAAAACATAAACCAGTTATCATGCATAGAGCCATTTTAGGTTCATTTGAGAGGTTTATTGGTATTTTAATTGAAAATTATTCTGGCAAGATGCCCTTGTGGCTAGCTCCAACACAACTTGTTTTAATGACAGTCACAGAAGAAGTTATAGATTATGCCGCTGAACTAGAAACAGTCTTTAATGAAATAAATATTCGAGTTGAGTTAGATTCAAGAAATGAAAAGATTGGATATAAAATCAGGGAACATAGCAATGCAAAAGTTCCATTAATGGCCGTAATAGGTAAAGAGGAAAAGAGTAATGAATCGATCTCAATTAGAAGTTTGAGTAAGAATGATACTAATACTTATTCGATTGATGAGGCTAAAGATTTTTTATTAAAAAATTCTGACTTTCCTAGTTAAAATATTTCAGCAATCTACTTCATAAATAAACAACATAAATTGTTAGTTTGCTTTAGTCAAAATAGAGAATTTCATTTAAACTAGGCAACATCATTTAGCATTATTTGGAGAAAAAATGTCAGATAAAATTTATAAAAATCCATCAACGATTGCATTACATACTGGTTGGAGAAAAGACGAGACTACTAATTCAGTTACTGTCCCAATCCATATGACCTCTAGTTATCAGTTTGATAGCACTGATCATGCTGCAAATCTATTTGCATTGGGTGAATTAGGAAATATTTATTCACGTATTATGAATCCAACTAATGCAGTTCTTGAAGATAAGGTTGCAGCTTTAGAAGGAGGAGTTGCTGCTTTAGGATTAGCGTCAGGTCAAGCAGCATCAGCTTATGCAGTTCAAAATTTATCTACTCAGGGCGATAACATTGTTGCTTCATCTCATTTGTATGGAGGTACTTATAATCAGTTTAAGAATCCGCTTTCAGATATGGGTATTGAAGTGAGGTTTGTAGATCCAGGTGATCCAGAAAATTTTTCAAAGGCAACGGATGAAAAAACTAGAGCTTATTATGGAGAAGTTTTACCTAACCCAAGTTTTGAAGTTTTTCCTATTGAGGAAGTTGCTAATATAGGTAGACCCTTAGGCATTCCATTAATTGTTGATAATACCGCTTCGCCATTAATTTGTAGACCATTTAGTCATGGTGCTGCAGTTTCAATTCATTCAACAACAAAATATATTGGTGGTCACGGAACATCCATTGGTGGAATTATTGTAGATGGTGGAAATTTTGATTGGGAAGCACACCCAGAACGACAGCCAAAACTAAATAAACCAGATCTGAATTATGATGGAGTTGTATGGACTGAAGCTGTTAAGCCTATGGGTCCGATTGCTTATATTTTGAAAGCAAGAACAACTATGTTAAGAGACATGGGAGCTGCCATGAGCCCATTTAATGCTTTTCTGTTTATTCAAGGTCTCGAAACTTTGACTTTAAGAATGAAAGAACATTCAGTGAATGGATTAAAAGTTGCACAATATTTAGAAAATCATCCTATGGTTCAAAGGGTTGCATACTCAGGTACTGCAAAAGGGTTAGCTAAAGAGAGAGCAGATAAATATCTTTCAGGTGGTCATGGTGGCCTACTAGGTTTTGAAATTAATGGTGGGATAGAAGCCGGTAAAGCTTTTATTAATTCTTTAGAAATGCTTTATCATGTTGCTAACATTGGTGATTCAAGAAGTTTGGCAATTCACCCTGCAAGCACCACTCACTCTCAGTTAAATGAAGAAGAGCTCTTGTCAGCTGGGGTGAGTCCAGGATATGTAAGATTATCGATTGGAATCGAGCATATTGATGACATTATTGCTGATATCGAACAAGCTTTAGAAAAGGCTGTTTAGTTAGAAGGGGTGTTAGAAAATCTTCCATATGTTAGCTATATCATCGTTGGATCTAAAGATAGATTATCAAAAATTAAGTCTTATCAGATAGAAGAAGGAGTGGAGTGCATCCTTTGCCCTTTTTCTGAATTCAAAGAATTGCCTTCTTTGTTAGATTCAACAATAGCTGCACTAGACTCTAAAGTTGTTGCTCTTATTCCAGCAGGAGCCTTTCCAAAGAAGGACGCAAGAGCACAATTATTAAATTTTGCAAGAAGTAATTATCAATTTTGGGGTTGGTATAACTTTGGTAATAGATATAAAGGATCTATCCAAGGTATTGGCAAGATAAATAATTTTTTAAATAAAACTCCTCAAATAGAACAAGGCATCTTTTTTTCTAAGTCTTTATATTTTTCTGTGGGAGGGATGGGAAAGATCAACATTAATCCATTTTCTGAACTAGCGAAGAGATTTTATCTACGACTTGATCCGCAAAATCCTCTATCATCACTTACAATAAGAGCTAAATCTTTGTTAAATTAAATCTTCATGTCACTAATTGCCGCAAATAGAATTAGCTACACAATAAATAATAAAAAGTTGTTTCATAATCTTTCCTTTACCATTGATGCTGGCAGCGCATTGCATATTAAAGGCGGTAATGGTTCTGGTAAAAGTACCTTATTAAGGATTTTATTAGGTATTACCACTCCATCCAAAGGAAAAATTGAATTACTTAAGCCAAATACAAAAATAACGTATCTAGGACATAAAAATGCAATTAAAAACTATCTAACACCGATCGAGAATTTAAAATTAATTTTTCATCAATCTAACCTTGAAAGTGCATTGGATTGGTTTCAGAGGCTAGGTCTTTCAAGAGTTCAAGATGAAATTTCAGCTAACCTATCTTTTGGACAGCAAAAAAAACTAGCTTTAATCCGTGTCCTTGCAGCGCCTGCTGATTTGATTGTCTTGGATGAGCCTTTTGTAGGCTTAGATGATTCCTCAAGAAACTTGTTGAATAAATATTTGCAAGAAAGCATTTCGACAGGTTCTAGTTTGGCTTTAACTTCACATATAAGACCTGAAATCATTTCTAAAGAATTAATGTTAGAGAATTTTAGCAATGATTAAGATTTTTCAATCAGAATTTTTTAAGCTTAGAAAAAAGTTAAGAACATGGTTAGGACCATTATTGATAATGGTTTTGGTTTTAATAGCTTTCCCTTTGAGCATTGATATATCTCAATATGATTTAAATAGATTTTATTTTTCAATTATTGTAGTTGCTTTATTAATGATTTCATTTTTGTCTACAGAGGGTATTTTTCTTGAAGATTATGAGGATGGATCGTTAGAACAAGTCTATTTAGTAGAGCAAGATTTCTACAAGTTTGTCTTAGCTAAAGTTTTGACATTTGTTTTATTAATTGGAGTGCCAATGGCAGGAATTGGATCTGTTTTTTCTATTTTAAATGGGATAAGCATTAATGAGGTCCCAAAGATATTTTTTATGATGTTTTTATCTAACCTCTTATTATTTAATTTATTTGCATTTGGAAGTTCATTATCAATAAATAAAGGGGCCATTTTAGGAGTTTTAGCTACTTTGCCATTGGCATTGCCAATTATAATTTTACTTGGGAGAGGAGTGCGTACAATCCAACATGGGATTGGATTTGAAGGAGTCATGGCACTTATGGTGGGAAGTGGATTATTGGTTGCCTCAATCACCCCCTTAATAATCTCAGCTACTTTAAAAACTCATTTAGAATGAATAACTTCAGTTTATAATATTGCTTGTGTTTTCTTCATTTGTTCATAGGTTTTCTTCACCAAAAAGTTATGTGGAGATTACTAGAAAATTTTTCCCATATATTTCTTTATTTGGTTTTTTATTATTATTAATTGGTTGGATATGGGGGTTAGCATTTGCTCCTGAAGATGCTGTCCAAGGAAACTCATATCGCATCATCTACTTGCATGTTCCCGCTTCAATCTTTGCTCAGTTGGTTTATTTTTTTATGTCTATTTGTGCATTAATACATCTTGTATGGAGGGTAAAGCTTGCAGCCTATTTAATTAAATCAGCAGCATTGGTAGGCGCCATGATTACTTTTATAGCTTTGTTTTCAGGTTCAATTTGGGGGATTCCAACTTGGGGTACATGGTGGCAGTGGGACGCAAGAATAACTTCTACCTTAATACTTTTTATTATGTACTTAGGAATAATTACTCTCCATGGATCTTTCTCTAATTTAGAAAAAGCAGATCGTTTGATGTCAATTTTGGTTGTTGTTGGTGTTGTTAATATCCCAATTATTAAGAAATCTGTAGATTGGTGGTCAACACTTCATCAATCAGCATCAATTACTATATCTGATGGAACCTCAATAGACCCCAGCATGCTGTACCCTCTGTTGATTTCAATTTTTGGTATGGGCTTAACTTTAATTTCATTGGGAATTCTTTCAAGTAAATTTTACATATTAACTCGAGAAAAGAATAAGAAGTGGGTTCAATCATATGTCTAATTTAGCTTTCAGTAGTTTCAATGATTTTCTGCACATGGATGGTCACGGGGTTTATGTTTGGTCAGCTTATATAATTTCTACTTTTATA
Source organism: uncultured SAR86 cluster bacterium (assembly GCA_902608115.1). Lineage (GTDB taxonomy): Bacteria > Pseudomonadota > Gammaproteobacteria > Magnimaribacterales > D2472 > D2472. Next base: position 38,886 of record CACLMT010000007.1, read on the forward strand.
ATTTTGTTAGCCTTTTTAACAATTTATAGAAATATTCAGCTCATTAGAAAAAGGATTAAAGATGCTCGAGGTTAGAAGAAAACGTCTAGGGAAATTACTTGTTATTTTATTTATTTCTGCTGTAGGAATTTCTTTGATTTTATTCTCACTAAACTCAAAGTTAGATCTTTTTTATACGCCAAGTGAAATCCTTTCAGGAAAAATAAATTCTTCGAGTAGAATAAAATTAGGTGGAATGGTTAAAGCAAACTCAATTAAAAGATTAGGAACATCTACAAGTTTTTTAGTTACAGATTTTCAAGCAGAGGTCTTCGTTAAGTTTGAAGGAGTTACTCCAGATTTATTTAAAGAAGGAAGTGGGGTGGTGGTTTTGGGCTACTTTAAAGATCAAAAATTTTCTGCCGAAGAGATTTTTGCTAAACATGATGAGAATTACATGCCACCAGAACTTGAAATTGGAAGCCAATCGGAATGATCGGAGAAATTGCACATTTTTTCTCTTTATCAGCAGCTTTATTACTTATAATAATCTTGCTGCTTAATATTATTTTCTTTTTTTCAAATCCAAATTCTAATCAACTTATATTATCAATAAGACTATTTAATCAATCATGCTGGTTAATTTTTGTATCGTTTGGACTTTATATATATTTAGCAATCACAGATGATTTTTCAATTAGTTATATTGCTAGCCATTCAAATTCTCAATTACCAATTTTTTATAAAATTGCTTCTATTTGGAGTGCCCATGAAGGTTCGATGTTTTTATGGATAGTATTCTTGGCTCTTTGGAGTTTATTGTTTATAAATGGATTGGATAAAAATAATCCATTAAAAAAGTTAACTTTGATTATGTTGATATTGGTTATTCTAGGGTTTCTTTTATTTCTTCTTATAACTTCAAATCCTTTTAGTAGAATCTTGCCTTTTGGTGTGATGGATGGTGCTGATATTAATCCCATACTTCAAGATCCTGCGCTAGCTATTCATCCGCCAATTCTTTATTTGGGCTATGTAGGTTTTGTTATTTCTTTTAGTTATGTAATGGCATATTTATGTAAAGGTAATTTTAAAATTGAATGGGAAGAAGATATCAGAGCTTGGTCTTTTGTTGCTTGGATTTTTTTGACAGTTGGGATCACTCTTGGAAGTTGGTGGGCTTATTATGAATTAGGCTGGGGAGGGTATTGGTTTTGGGATCCAGTAGAAAATGTCGCACTTTTGCCATGGTTAGCTGCTACTGCCTTCATGCATTCACTCTATGCTTCATCAAAATCAAATATTTTGAAAACATGGACATTATTTTTAGGAATTATGATTTTTTCATTAAGTTTATTTGGCGCATTTATAGTTAGGTCAGGCATTATTGATAGCGTGCATTCTTTTGCAAATGACCCTCAGAGAGGGTTGTATCTTCTAGGATTTTCCGGGTTGATGACTTTGCTATCTTTAGTTATTTTTGCTTATAGAATACCTGCAATTAATTCTTCAAAGCCTGTGATCACAGGATCAAAAGAATCATTTCTTTCTATGAATAATATCTTGATGGTTACTTCAATTTTTTCAATTTTTCTTGGAGTCACTTACCCGTTAATTCTAGAATCATTCAGTGGAGAGAAAGTTAGTATAGGACCACCTTACTATAATACTATTTTTGCTCCTTTGATCCTGATAGCTTCAATTTTGATTATGATTTCAGTTGATTCATTGTGGCAAAGAAAAATGCTAGCAAGGAAATTCTTTAGATCAATAATTCCAACATTTATATTGGTTACAAGCATTATCTATATCTTTTGGTACTTGATTAATGAATTTTCATTACTTACTTATATTGGAATTTTTTCTGGGCTTATTATCTTAGTGGCTTACTTTATTAAAATTATTTCTTCTTTAAAGGCCAAAGAATATATTAATAAAGGCAGTGCATTTGCTCATATAGGCTTAGGAATTTTATTTTTATCCATATCCGTTAATAGCCTTTTAAGTTATCAAAAAAATATAAACTTATCTGTTGGTGAGAGCCTAAGAATTAATGAATCTATTGAAAGCTTTAAATTTTCTAATTTAAATGTAAGGACTGCTTCTAATCATGATGTTATTTCGGCGAATGTTTTTGTGTTGATGGATGGGGTATCAGTTAACTTAAACCCTGAGAAAAGAAAATATTCTACAAGAGGACAAATTACTTCTGAAACAGCAATCCATGCTACTCCATTCAAGGATATTTATTTAAATATTGGTGATCAGCTTGAGGATGGGAGTTGGACTTTTTCATTAAAAATTAATTATTTTGTGAAGTGGATTTGGCTATCATCGGCACTAATGGTTCTTGGAATGGTTTTAGCAATGCAAAAGAGGAAAATTTAATGAGTTTGTTAGCTAGAATTTTTTTAATTCTATTGCCAGTTTTAATTTTTATTTTTTACGGCAAGGTTTTATTGATTGATGATAAAAAATCTAATGATTATTTTGAACCAAAAGAATTTCCAGTATTTCAATTAAATAATTTTGATGGTATTCCGGCAAATCTTGACATTATAAGTGGAGTTAAATTGTTAAATGTTTGGGCAAGTTGGTGTATCACCTGCTTGGTTGAACACCCTTTTTTAAGTAAATTGGCTGAGAGTCAAATAGAAATTATTGGATTGAATTATAAAGATGATAAAACCAAAGCCTTGGATTGGCTTAAGCGCCATGGCAATCCCTATACTTATTTGATCTATGATCCTCGAGGGGATTTAGCATTTGATTTAGGTGTTACTGGCGCCCCAGAAACTTTTCTAATAGTAGATCAAAAAATTGTTGGACATATTCAAGGTGAGTTCAATGAAGATAAATGGAAGTCTACTTTTCTTCCAATCATTCAAAATAGTCAAAAGGAGCTTAATTGAAAATTAAAATCATATTTTCTTATTTTATGTTTCTGATTGCTTTGACTTCATCAGCAGAACTTATATATCAATTTGAAGACCAGCAACAAGAGGATAGATTTTATAGATTAATTAATGAGACTCGTTGCCCAAAATGTACCAGTGGAAGTATAGCTAGCTCAAATGCGCCTGTTTCTAGAGATCTTAAACAAAAAATTTATGAACTTATTCTCGCAGGCACATCAGATGAAGAAATAACAAATTATATTTCAGAAAGATTTGGTGCCTCATCTAGTTATAAGCCTGCTGTAAAGGGAATGAACTATTTTTTATGGTTTGGACCATTTATTTTTTTAAGTCTTATTATTCTTATTTTTTACTTTAATAAACGGGTTTGATGTTGATAATTTTAGGATTTTCTTTAGTTATTCTGCTACCTATTTTTGCGTATTTATTGCATCCTTTATCTTCGCATAAATCTCATGTATTTCTTATTACGTTTTTTTTGTTTGGGGGTTTTACATTTAATTTTGTATCAAATAAACCAATTTTTGGTTCATGGAAATTATCTTATCAATCAGATTCCATGAGAGAGATCATTGATAAAAATGTTGAATTCCCAAATAAAGTAACTACTGAACTAATTTTTTCTAAACACTCTCATGAAGACTCATTTTTAATCGGAACTGAGATTTTTTATCAATCCTTAGATAAAAATTCACTTGTTTCAGCAGAAAGCATATTAAAATTTCTTAATACAAGTTTCTCTGATCCTCAATTTCAAGTACCTATATATAATTTGTTAGCTGATTTAAGGGATGCAAAATACCCAATCATCTCAAGCTCTAAAATTTTATTTTCCGTTGAACAGCCTTCATTTTGTAATTTAGATAGATTAGAGGTTGAAATCAGTATTCCAAATGGTCCAGATGTTGATATAGCAAACAAGACAATTTTTATGCCAGATTTTAGCCAACAATTTTCACTAAATGGTTCTGATGCTGTGATAAAAGGATTTGATATTCCTTCTGCATTTTTAAATCAAGAAATGATTAAAATTGCATTAAGTGCTTATTGTAAAAATTTAACATTTTTTTCCATGAAAGTTCTTGATTTAAAGTATTCAAAAGACTACCAGGAAGAGGTTTTTATTTACTCAAACGAATGGTTAAAAAAGGAACAATAGTTTAAAATAGGGAAAGGAAAAATTTAATGCAGCTCAAACATATTAAATTGGCTGGATTTAAAAGTTTCGTGGATCCCACGAGGATATCATTCCCCACAAATATGGTCGCAGTTGTTGGTCCAAATGGATGTGGTAAATCAAACGTTATAGATGCAGTTAGATGGGTTTTAGGTGAGCTTTCTGCAAAAAATCTTCGTGGTGAATCAATGTCAGATGTTATCTTTAATGGTTCTGATTTAAGGCAGCCTTCTGGTCAGTGTAGCATTGAACTTCTCTTTGATAATTCATTAGGAAAGTTAGGTGGAGAATATGCAAAATACAATGAAATATCTGTCAAGAGATTGATAGAAAGAGATGCTAAATCAATTTATTCTATTAATAATATTTCTTGTAGAAGAAAAGATGTTCAGGACATTTTTCTAGGAACCGGTTTGGGACCAAAAAGCTATGCAATTATTGAGCAGGGCATGGTATCTAAAATTGTAAGCGCCAAACCTGAAGAAATGAGGGTTTATATTGAGGAGGCTGCTGGAGTTTCAAAATATAAAGAGCGTAGAAAAGAAACTGAACAACGTATTAAAAAAACAAAAGAAAATTTATCAAGAGTCAAAGACATCAGAGATGAAATAAAGCGTTTGATTAATAGATTAAAAAATCAAGCAAAAGCAGCTGAAAAATATAAAGAACTTCAGGTTGAGGAGAAAGGGTTAAAATTGAAAATTTCTATTGTAAATACTTTAAGGGCAAAGGCTCAAAAGGATAAGCTAAGCTCTCAAATTTCTACTCTTGATAATCAGATTAAAGTTAAATTTTTAGAGGTTGAGACACACCAATCAACAATTGATCAAATAAAAACAGAGCATTCTGAAGTTCTTTCTGCATTTGAAATTGCTCAGAAAAATTTTTACTCAATTGGTGCGGATATAGCTAGAGTTGAAGCTAATCTTCAAAATCTAAATAAGACTCAAGCTCAAAGCTCAGAAGATCTTGTTAGAGCCAAAGAAAATTATTCTAGGGCAATTGAAAAAGAATCAAGCATAGAGAATATTACCCCTCAAGAACATGCAATGCATCTACTTGATAACATTTTAGATGACCTTAAGAATCTTGGTATACAAGGCAGCTCAATTAAACAAAAAGCTCTTGAGTTGAAGGAATTACTTATTAGTATTCTTAAAATAACATCGGATCAATCTAAAAGCCTTACCAATGAATATTTAGCTAGACAAAATACTTTGAGTGAACTTATTCAGCAAACTGAAGAAAAAAAACTTCAAATAGAAAAAGATTTATCTGTTGTAATAGAAAAGAGCTCAGCCGCTGAAGCTGAATTAAATTCAATTAAGCAAAAACAATCTAAGGTTGATGACTCTATTAGAGAGTCAGAAAACAACAAATCAATTGCTACTTTAGATTTGCGTTCTCTTGAAGAGAAATCTAACAATCTTAAGCTTGATTTAAGGACTTTCGAAGTAAATTTAGATAATGCATCTGAAATTCTTAGTAAGGCAGGTATATCTGTTGAAGAATTGAACCCATCTGAATATAAAGACTTAGAAATATCTTTACTTGAGGAAACTCTTGGGGCAGTACAAGGAAAGATTTTATTGCTAGGAGCAATTAACTTAGCGGCACCCGATGAAATTGCCGAAGAGACAAAGAGAATGGAAGAATTAGACGCACAATTGGATGATTTGAATGAGGCCTTGAACAAGCTTCAAAGTGCAATTAAAAAAATTGATGTTGAATCTAAGTCAAAATTTGATGAGAGTTTTGATGAAGTGAATTTAAAAATTCAAGAAATTTTTCCAAAGCTATTTGGAGGAGGGAAGGCTAGATTAGAGTTAATTGAGGGAGATTCTTTAAATTCAGGGATTGCACTTTATGCCCAACCTCCCGGTAAGAAAAACTCAACAATATCGCAATTATCTGGAGGAGAAAAAGCAATGACAGCTCTATCATTGGTTTTTGCTCTGTTTGAATTAAATCCTGCTCCATTTTGTATGTTGGACGAGGTTGATGCACCGTTAGATGATGTCAATGCAACTAGATTTGTTGCAATGGTAGAAGAAATGTCTGATAGAGTTCAATTTATCTTTATTACCCATAATAAAATTTCTATGGAAAAAAGTGATTATTTAATGGGTATTACAATGCAAGAAGCAGGCGTTTCAAGAGTTGTTTCTGTTGATGTTAATGAAGCGCTTGAATTAGCTGCTTCATAGGAATGCTCACAAATTTTGAAATTATATTAGTTACATTTGCTTTATTAACATTTTTAGTAATTCTATATTTCTTTTTTAAATCATTTTTTACAAGAAAATTAATGCAAAATACCTTTAGCGATGTTCAGCCTATGTTATTTGATGATGAGATTCAAAAAGTTGATAATTTTAAGCAGGAATTAATTATATTAAATTTAATTTCTATGGATAAATCGAATTACGACCCAAACCAAATCCTGACTTTATTAAAAAATTTAGGTGCCAAATATACAAATGGTTTTTTTGGTTACTATGATATTTCTGATAAGGAGATTTTTAGGATAGCAAGTGGTATAAATCCTGGTTTGCTCGAAGCAGAAACAAAAACATATATATTGCTTTTAGCAATGGACCTTTATAAGACAATTAATCCAACCAAGGCATTTGAGACTATGCTACAGGTTGCAACAGAAATAGCAGAAAAGATCGATGCAACAATTTGTGATGAATCTAGAGGACCTATAAGCAAACAGATGATTGAGCATTTACGCTCAAAAGCCCAAGAGGCAAGCATTTATCAAACAACTCAACCCATCTTTCAAAATGAAAGATAAAGAGAGTTACGAAAATCTTAAAGAAGATATCCGTTTTCATGATCATCTTTATTACATTCTAGATGATCCAAAAATTAAGGATCGTGAGTATGACAAGCTATTTAAAGAATTATTAACACATGAGTTGAATCATCCAGAATGGGTTACAAAGGATTCTCCATCTCAAAGAGTGGGGATTAAACCAGAAAGTGATTTTTCAACTTTTAAGCATTATAAACAAATGCTTTCTTTAGCTAATTCTTTTGATCCAAATAATTTATTTGATTTTCACGATAGAGTTACTAAAAATCTAAGTGATATTAAAGAGCTTGATTATTTGTGTGAGCCAAAGATGGATGGTGCTGCAGTATCTTTAATTTATGAGAAAGGAATTTTAGTTAAAGGGGTAACTAGGGGAGACGGAACTGTAGGCGAAGATATTACTAGTAACATTAGAACCATTAGGTCGATTCCTCTTGTATTAGCAAAATCGAGTACAAAATTTCCAAAATTGATAGAGATTCGAGGAGAGGTTTTTATTCATAAATCTGATTTTAAAAATTTAAACACAGCAGCCAAGAAAAATAACCAGAAGATTTTTGCAAATCCTCGTAATGCTGCTGCCGGGAGCCTGAGACAGCTTGATCCCGCTATAACAAATACTAGGCCTTTAGCTTTTTTTGCTCATGGTATTGGGTTATGTGAAGGTTTAGATTTCCACACCTTAGAGAAAATGTTTAAAATTTTTTCTGAATGGGGCTTGCCAGTGAATCAATATAATCATTTAGCCACATCTATTAAAGCAAGTTTAGGTTATTACAAAGACATTGCTTCTAAAAGAGAAAACATTCCTTTTGAAATTGATGGAGTGGTCTTCAAAGTGAATAGAATTGATCTTCAAGATCAATTAGGTGAGATTGCAAGATCGCCTAGATGGGCAATTGCTCATAAATTTCCAGCTGAAGAAGTGACTACTATAATTGAGGATATTGATTTTCAGGTCGGTCGTACTGGGATTCTTACTCCAGTAGCTAAATTAAAAACAGTTAATGTTGGTGGAGTAAATGTTAGTAAATGCACTCTACATAATCTTGATGAATTAAAAAGATTGGATCCAAGAATTGGAGATAAGGCAGTTATTAAAAGAGCTGGTGATGTTATTCCAAAGATGGTGAGGGTTATTCCTGCTAAAACTTCATCAAGAGGTTCTCCTGTTAAACCTCCTTCTCAATGCCCCTGTTGTACATCAGATGTAATTTTTAATTTTCAATCTGAATGGAGAGTAATAAATTCTTCAGTAGATAAGACTTTAAAAAAATTTTCTAGTTTGTATGAAGCAGAAAAATATTTAGCAGAAACTAATTCTGGTGAACTAGAAATCTATGAGCATCAACTAGAAACACCATTTATTAAATGTTCTGGAGGGAATAATTGCTCCGAGATAGTTAAAGGTAAATTCTCTCATTTTGTTTCTCGCAAAGCCATGGATATAGATGGATTAGGCCAAGAGATATTAGATAGCTTAATAGAAAAAGGTTTCATTAAAGATTATATAGATATTTTTAATCTCTATAAATTTAAGGATGAACTACAAGCTTTAGATAGGTTTGGAAAAAAATCTGTTGAGAATCTTATTGGATCCATTAAGTTAGCTAGTGAGGTTGATTTGTATAAATTAATCTATTCTCTTGGCATAGAAGAGGTTGGGGAGACCACTGCAAGAAATCTAGCCATTGAATTCGGTGATTTTAATAAATTACAATCAGCATCTTTCGAGAATCTAATAGATATTCAAGATATTGGTCCAAGAGTTGCTAGCAAGATTAGAGAATATTTTTTAAATATAGATAATCAGTCTTCTCTTCTAAGTTTAATTCCTTATTTAAAGATAAATAACCCTGAACCAAATATTAAGTCAGATGTAGCACTTTTCTCAGGCTTACAAATTGCTATAACTGGTAAAATTAATTCAATGTCTAGAGAAGAAGCAAAAGACATTTTGTTATCGAAAGGTGCAAAAGTGACCTCAACAATTTCTAAAAATACAGATTTTTTGATTGCTGGTAAAAATGCAGGTTCTAAAATTGATAAAGCAGAAAATCTAGGTATTAGAATTATAGGCCTTAATGAATTAAGCTCTTTTTTAAATGATCCGCAACAGTTTTCTTAATACGCTTTTAATTCTGTCAATATTTATGACATCTTGCGTCAGTTCGCCTCCAGAAAAACCAGACAATATCTGCGATATTTTTGAAGAGAAAAGAGGTTGGTATAAAGCAGCCATTAAAACAGAAAAAAGGTGGAAATTACCTCCCTATGTTTTGATGGCATTTATTTACCAAGAATCAAGTTTTCAAGCAAAAATTAAACCAGAGAGAAAACAGCTCTTAGGCTTTATTCCTTGGTTGAGGCCATCTTCATCGGTGGGGTATTCTCAGGCATTAAAAAATACCTGGCAAGATTATCAAGATGAAACTGGAAATTCATGGGCCAAAAGAACAGATTTTGCTGACTCAGCAGATTTTGTGGGTTGGTATGCAAGCAAAGGTTTTTATCAAGGCTTTATAGCCACTGATGCTCGCTCTCTTTATCTAGCTTACCACGAAGGCTATGGAGGTTTTAAAAAGAAAACTTATCTTAAGAAACAGTGGTTGATTACAGTCGCTGATCGCGTGCAAGCACGTTCAGATATGTATCAAAAACAATATTGGGGATGTGCTAAACAGCTCAAAAAGAAAAGATTCTTTTTCTTTTTTTAATTTAAACCTTGAAGGGCTTTAATTTTAAATCAACTGCTTGATCTTTATAGCTTTCACCTGCAAGAATTGATTTAGAGGAACTTTTTGTTAGGTATTTTTTATTAACTCTTTCGAGTTCTTTAATTGAGCAATTAATAATTTTTTGTCTCATTTTCAATCGTTCAGCTATATCTATTTTTTGTAAATTATAGTTAAAATCATTTTTTGCTTCTCCGACTGGTGATAATGGTTTATCTATTGCAGATATAACATTTAAAATTGCCTCTTCTAAATTCTGAGAGGTTATTGAATTTTTTGCCCAATTAATTGAATTTTGAAACGCATTAAAAGTTTTCATGCATTCTGGATCGCGATAGGAATAGAATTTAAAAGTATTTGTAGAGGTATCATTAGTTGCACCAGCTCCATATGCACCACCTTTTTCTCTTATGGAAGGATGTAAATAACCCCACTTTAAAACTGCTGCTAGAACTGATAATAGAGGAGCGTCTTCATGCTCTCTTGGAACGCTTTGAAATGCCTCAGCGCAGTAACAAACTTGAGAGCCTGTAAACCATGCAATTTGAGATGCCGATGGTTTGATAAGTTTCTGCTCGTTTGAATGTTCTGGCTCTTTAAAAGTATCAATTTTATTTTCAAGCGAGGTTTTTGAACATGCAGTAAAAATCTTATATGGTTTAGCAATAACTTTATTATGAATATTTTTTAAAATTTTAACTATAGGTTCAGGATTGTCAGTTTTTTGAATTTTAGAAATTATTTCTTTAGAACGGTGTAGCATTTGGAGACCTGACAGATGAAAAGATGTAGCCGCTAAATCATTGAGCGTACTTGCTGCTGAATTCATAGCAAGATAATGACCATTTTGATTTAAAGACTCATCATTTTTAGCAACAAAAATATTTAAAAGATCTAGGATTCGTTTTTTTTCATCAAATCTAATACATTCAACGGTGTTAAAGATAAGATTTTCCATTGAGTAAAAATTTTCTTCTAGACATCTTGAAGAAATGCTTAGAAATAATTTTCTAGAAGATGAATTATTAGTTTGTAACTTAAAAGAAGCATTTATTCCCCCAGTTATTTTAGATTGATGGGCTTGGATTTCTTCGTATGTTTTATTTTTTAGACCTACTTCTGTCAAGATGAACGTATATAGCGAGGAGAAGAGCAATTCATCATTTGTTAGATTTTTTAATGGAAAGAGAAAATCAGAGTATATTAATCCGTTAGTCCCAACTTCATAAATTGATCTATTGCCTAAGATTTTATTTTTTTCGGTATATTCTCTTTTTAGTGGAATGTCATGAATGGTTACTTTTGGAAGAATCTCAATATCATCAATTGCTTCTTGTCTTAATTTCAATGCATCAGCCAATTGATTAATTGTTTCTTTGTCACTATGAGTAAGCGAGCTTTCTTTCTCTTTTAAGGCAGAAGAAAAATATTGCTCTAAGGCCTTATTAAAATTTGGATCAGGTTTTAGTTCATAAGTAAGACGATGAGGATTTTTAAGTAAATCAGAGGTAATTAATTTTTCTATATATCCATTCTTATTAATTTTAAGTTTCAGTTTTTTAAAATTTGACTCTGAATCCAACATTGAAATTGGATTATCGTAATGGATGCATGCATTCATACATCCCAGCATTAATTGGAGCCCATACGGCATACTTCCACCAGAGATTTCTCTTTGATTAATTTCCAGTTGATGCAAAGAAGAAGATATTAATTCTTCTGGTATCCCATTTTGAGCCAAATTATCTAATGTTGAAATAATTAATTCCTCTACTTCCATAGCTTTGTTAGTTTTTACACCCTCTAAACCAGCCATGAAAACAATTTCTTTATTACTCGGTTCCACCCCTAGAAATGGAGAAGGAGATTTTCCTAGAGAGGAAAGTTCTAAGGCTTTTCTAAGAGGTGAAGCTGAGTTACCAAGCAGAATGTTTGATAAAAAATATTTTTCAAGCAAATTTAAAGGCTCATGACTATTTCCTAATAACCAGCTAAGTAAAACATGATGATTATCTTCATCACCAGGCAGAGGTTGATACGTACCACTTGCATAAATTGGTTTAGAAAATTTATTAGCTGCTTGAATTATTAGTTTTTTTGATACGGGAGTAAATTTATTAAAAACATTTTTCTCTAAGTGTTCATGTATCTCATCAATAGATAAGTTGCCAAAGGTAAAAAAAGTTGCGTTGCTTGGGTGATAGTGTTTTTGATGAAATGCAACTAAATCAGCATGAGTTAAGTTAATAATTTTTTTTGGATCACCTCCACTATTATGATGATAGGTAGTTCCTTCAAATAGATGTTTCGACATCCCATGCCACAATTGATCAGCTGGTGAACTCATAGCGCCTTTCATTTCGTTAAAGACAACGCCTTTTATTTCTAGCTTATTGTTTGGAGTTATTTCTAGGCGATGACCCTCTTGAGAGAAGTCTAGGGGGTCTAATTGAGGAAAGAATGCTGAATCAATATAGACATCAAGTAGGTTCTTAAAATCTTTATTGTTTTGAGTGGCAAAAGGGTATGCAGTCCAATCACTAGAAGTAAATGCATTCATAAAAGAGTTTAATGAGCGCCTAATCATCATGAAGAAAGGATCACGAACTGGATATTTAAGAGAGCCACAGAGCGAAGTGTGCTCAAGAATATGGGCTACACCAGTTGAATCCTCTGGTATAGTTCTAAAAGCTACCATGAATACTTTCTCATCATTCGAGGAATCTAGATGGATATGTTGAGTATTAAATTTTGAATGCTGATAGATGTGCGCATTAATATTTAATAATTCAATTGTTTGAGATTTTTTTAGTTCAAACATGGGTTTATAATAAAAATAAATGCATTATATTAGTCATATTAACGTTAGATTGCTATTTACAATGAAAGATAAAAAAAACTATTTAATTTTTTATATTTTATTATGTTTTTCTGCATGTTCAACTACGCCATTTACTGAGTTGAATAGTCGCGATAATTTTCATCTTGAAGACTCATCAAATTTTCATGTTAGTTTGAACAAGGAAACATTACCTGTAGAAATGGATCCGATCTTGATAGAGAATCTAGGAGAGGCTGCAAAGAATTATCTAATAGGAGTAGGGCATAAGTATTCTTCCGATGCTTCCTTAATCGTAGAGATCAGCGTGGATAGTAAAGAAAAAATTAGAGTTGATGACCATAGATTTCATGCCTACCCAATTTATAGAAATTATATTTTTGAACCAGATAGAATAGATACAATTCCTGAGTTTTATCTACGTATTTCTATTCATAGTCAAGATGAAGATAAAACTTTGTGGACTGGTTTAACTAAATGGCGAAAAGGATCTAGTTATGCCCCAAAAGATATGTCTTCAGCAGAGCTTCTAGTTGAAAATTTACTAGTTAATTTATAACAATCTTCTTGGATCAATTGCCAGTGCTACCCCAGTAGATATAGGGTTTGGTGCATCATAAATTTGAGAAGCAAGAAATTCTCCGAGCAAAGGTGCCAAGCTAAAACCTCGCGATCCTAAAGCACCTAAGACATAAATGTTTTCATTGGAACAAATTTTTCCTGCTACCGGCAATCGATCTTTGGTACCAACTCTTAGGCGAGCTTCTATCAGTACCTCTTCTTTTGTATTGAGCTTGAAATGAAAATTTTCTTCAGTTTTAGAGATTAATTTCATGCATTCTTCAGATGAAGGGCGCAAGTCAGTGAATTCTCTTTCATAAGTTGAGCCAATCCATGTTACGCCATCTACCCTGGGTAATATATAACCCTCAGAATTGAGCGGTAAATCAACTTTAAATTTTTGTTCTGCAGTTAATCCAACAAGTTGACCTTTAGATACTTTTAAATTTGGTATTAAATTTTTTAATCCTAGGCCATTTGCAATAATTAATGCATCATAATTATTTTGCGATGGAAGGTTTGCAAAGTTAAGCTCAATTTTATTATTCCTTGAAAACCATTTTTTAAAACAATGATTAGTAGAAACATTAATATTTGGATGATTGAGCAAAGCTTTGCAGAGAAGTTTCGGAAAAAAGTAACCTCCTGGATGAACTTTTAAACCCTTAGACTTAAAGCCATACTTGTTATGCATTTCATTAGCACTGAGAGTTTGAAAAATATCTTCCCTTTTTAGGTCAATCATACTTTGAACCCATTCAGCTTGATATGAATTAGAGTGAGTAAACAAAAGACCTGATCTTTTATACTCTTTAGAAAATTGAGCATATATTTTGTCTGCATAAAAATAGGTTTGAGCTATTAAATATGCGTAGGGGCTATTGTTAGAAGAGAATCTTGGATACAAGGCTGCAACAGGGTTACTTGAGGTGCCAGATGTAATTTTATTACTAGATTCATAAACATCAACTATTGCGCCTCGATTAGATAGGGCATATGCAGCTGAACCTCCAGCTATTCCTGATCCAATAATTGCTACTCGTGGAGCATTTTTTTGAATATTATCTTTTGTATCTTGAAGAATTCGTATCTGACCTTTAAGTTTATGTCTTTTGGCTGCGAATCCTTTCTCTTTAGTAACTTCAAACCCAAATTTTTTAAAATTCCTTTTAACAAACCCTGCTGCAGTGAATGTTGCAAAAGTAGCATATTGAGATGAAAGGAGGCTTACGTACTGAGCTATAGAAGAATTCCACATAGAATTGTTTTTTTTTGGATCAAATCCATCTAAGAACCACGCATTGATTTTATTATTGCTATATCCGAGAAGATTTTTTAATGCGGGTTCTGCTTGATTTTGGATTAAGGTTAATTTTAGATTTAAATCTGGAATATCAATTCGTTGCATATCATTATGCATAGGCTCATACCTTTCTAAAAAGTATTTACTAATTTCAGCCAAAGAAGAAAAGTTTTTTAGAACTTTAAGAATCTGATCTTTACTTGGCAGAGCTTCATCGATCGAAACGTATTCTAAAGTTTTTATTTGTGATTTTTCTTTATATTTATTCCATAAGTGTGCCGTAGCAAAGAAATTCAAACCAAATCCGTATCCTAATTCCCCTATGGTCATACTTGAGTCTTTTATCCAACGATCCTCTATATCATTGGGCTTAATAAAGACATTATAAATTTCAGCTATGGTATTAGTTTGAAAAAACCGATCGTCATATTCTACTGATTGAGGTATATCTTTATCCCAGTTGACATCTTGAGATTTAATTTCAAAAGGATTGTTAAAAAAACTATGATGGGTTGTCATAGATTACTTTTAATGGAGAAATTTTTAAGAATAAATGCGTATAGTTTCTCCAATTCTTACTAAAAATTAGACCTTCGTAGGGATATCTTTAAATGCAATACCTTTGTCAGCTCTTGGACCTTGAGGAAGTCCAAGTACTCTTTCAGCAATAATATTACGTAGAATTTCATCTGTTCCACCAGCAATCCTTAGTCCTGGAGCTCCGAGCCAGGCGCCTTGAAAAGATCCTAATTCTGAATCTCCATCAACCAACATGCCTGCCATATCACCTGAATCAATACCAAAATTTCCTATTGATTGTAGTTTGTTTGCACTAACAATTTTAGTGATTGATGCCTCAGGTCCAGGTGCTTCTCCTTTTGAAAGAGCAGAGATAGTCCTAAACTTTGTAAATTTCAGACCATTGGCTTCACAAAACCAATCTGCAAGTCTTTCTCTAACTGCATTATTTTTTATAAGAGCTTCACCGCCTTCATCTTTAGTTTTAGAAAGCACTAACGCTTCTTCAATATCGGATCCTCTAGCATCTCCTACAGCTAATCTTTCATTCATGAGGGTAGTTATGGCAACTTTCCACCCATCTCCAATTTCTCCAAGTCTTTGAGAATCAGGAATCCTGACATTATCAAAATAGACTTCATTAAATCCAGATCCACTTCCAGCTTGACCAGTAATTTGTTTAATTGGTTTAACAGTGATTCCAGGAGATTTCATATCAACAAAAAAGAAGGTTAACCCCTTATGTTTTTCAACTTTAGGATCATGACGAACAATTAAAATTCCAAAATCTGAGTAATGCGCGCCTGATGTCCATACTTTTTGACCATTAATGAGCCATTCATCTCCATCTTTTTCAGCTTTGCTTCTTAGACCGGCAACATCAGACCCTGCTGAAGGCTCAGAGAATAATTGACACCAAATTTCTTTGCCTTCGGCCATAGGCGCTAGATATCTCTCTTTTAGCTCTTCAGATGCGTATTGCATTATTACAGGCCCGCACATTCCAAGTCCTATTGCAAAGATTCCACCAGGAACATTGAATTTAGCTTCTTCTTGACCCCAAATAATTCTTTCTATTGGAGAGGCTTCAATACCACCATATTCTTTAGGCCAATGCAGCATGGCCCATCCAGCATCGTATTTCTTTTTTTGCCATTTTTTTGCTATCTCTAGATGTTCTTCTAGAGATGATTCTCCAATATGATCCATGGATTGGCTATCTTTTAACTCTGCATTAGCTTCAAGCCATTCTCTGCATTGAGCTCTAAATTTAGCTTGTTCAGGCGTATCATTAAAATCCATAATTTATCCCCTTTCTAATGTATTGGTTTTTTCTAAATTAGTAACTAATTTTTCTTTCCATGTCGATTCAGACCCTAGCAATATCGAAAGAACTTTTGATCTTTTATAAAATAGATGACAATCATATTCCCAAGTAAACCCGTTTCCGCCATGAGTTTGAATATTTTCTTTTGAGCAGAGTTGAAATGCTTTTGTTGCGCTTACTCTTGCTGTAGCTGCAGCTAGAGGGAGTTCAGAGGACTCAGAAGAAAGTGCCCAAGCTCCATAATATGAATTAGATTTTGCCAGTGTCACTGAAATGTACATATCAGCAAGTTTGTGTTTTATGGCTTGATAAGATCCAATTTGTCTACCAAAAGCAAATCTTTCAATTGCATAGGCTTTAGCCATGTCTAAAGCTGCTTGAGCTCCACCAATTTGCTCAAATGCAAAAAGTACTGCTGCTTGGTTAAGGAGGTCTTGAATATAATCCCAGCCCTTACCTGTATCACCTAAAAGTTGAGAAGGGGTGTTATTAAATTCCACTTTATAAAATGCTTTTGAGGTATCTATATTTTTTTGAGGTGTAATTATGATTGAAGGATCACTTAAATCTACCAACCTCAGGTCAGTAGCCTGCTTGGAAGAAGCTACTACAATCATATGAGTTGCAATACCTGCATCAGGGACTGCAATTTTCACCCCAGTTAACTTTTCAGAAGAAACAGACACTTGAAGGTTTGATTCGGTTGTTTGCTGTGTGTCCTCAGCTATTCCATAAGTTCCAATAATTGTTCCGGTTACTAGCTGAGGTAAGATATCTTTTTTTATTTCTTGATTAGCATATTTAATCAACGCTTCTGTAAAAAAATATACTGAAGATGCAAAGGGAACGGGTGCCAAGGATCTTCCTAGCTCTTCTGCAATCACACATAACTCTAAATGACTCAATCCGAGACCTTCATATTCATCAGGAATTCTGATACCCGTCCAACCCATTTCAATAATTTTATTCCATAGGTTTTGATCAGTATCTAGATTTTCATCCATTACTTTTCTAGCGTTACTCAATCCACCTTCTTTATCAAAGAATTTTTTTGCTTCATTTTGAAGGAATTTTTGGTCGTCCGAGAAATCTAAATTCATAATTGTCTTAATTAGTTTTAAGTTAGGGCTTATAATACAAAGCCTTATTAGAACATATAATTAAATACAATTTAACTTGTAAATTCTTTAGATATGGCTTTGAAAAAGATATCAGCAACAAAAGATGGAGATTTTTTTACCAGCAAAAATTCTGGGGGTTTGTTTCTAGGTATTGTTTTCGTACTCTTATTAACAGCTATTTTAGCTTTGATATTATGGATTAGCTCCCTAGCTAATGAATCACAAAGTTACACTAAAAGACTTTTAATTCTTGAAGAGCAGTTACAATTAGCAGACTCTACATCAACTGATTTTTTGTCAGATATTAATACGCAATTGCAATTTTTTGATAAAGAGATAAGAAAGTTATGGGACCTTAGCAATAAACGTAATAAAGTTAATATTGCTAAGCTCACCGAAGATTTAGCAAAACAATCAAGGTTATTAAAAGAGATTGCTGTAACTCAAACTAATGATCAAAAAAATATTAATGCAATTAAATTGCAGACTAAAAAGTTGCAATCTTTAATTTCTGAATTATCCAAATCTAATGAGCAAAATATTGAAATAAAAAATAAAATTTTTGAACTAGATAAAAGTATCTTGTTGCTTGAGGAAACGGTTCAGGCATTTGATTCATATAGAATGCAAAATAATGAGCTATTGCAGGAACTTCAGCTTCAATTATTAGCTCTCAAAGAACAAAGAGAGCCTAATTAATCAATTTAAACAAGTCTTTTGTCAAGGCAAAATTTTTACTTTTTAGTAAAATGTTTGGGGTTTCGTTAAAAAGGAGGTATATTTTGCTATACATTCTTCAATTATGGAGGGGGGAACCGTGAAGAGATTACTAAGTATGTTATTAATAGCAACATTTGTTGCAGTGCCAAACTATTCGTTTGCGCAAAATTCAGAGCTTGTTCTTGAGGAAGTTGTGGTTACAGCAACCAAGAAAGAAGAAAATGTTCAAGACGTTGCCCAAACCGTTAATGCGGTAACTGGTACAACTTTGGATGATTTTCAAATAAGAGATTTGAGCGAATTATCTCAGATTGTTTCAGGTGTAGAATTCACTAGAATTGATCCAAGAAGACAGACCATCATTATGCGTGGTCAAAAGATGGATCCAGATGGGGGTAATGATCAACCAATACAAGGTTATATTGATGAAGTGCCGCTTCGAGCTGGTCCAATGTTTATGCAAATGTTTGATACTGAGCGTGTAGAGATCCTTAAGGGAGCTCAAGGTACACTCCAGGGCGTTGTTAGTGTTGGCGGTGCATTACATATTCACACTCGTTCTGCTGATGTAGGTAGTGGCGAGCGTAACGGTTATGTTAAAACTACATGGGCCGACAATATGACTGCCATCATTGAGGCTGCTAGTGACATTCATCTTTCAGACACTTTGGCATTAAGAATAGCCGGTGTAAAAAATAATAATGATGGCAATGAAGTTAGAAATATAAGAAATCGCCAAGATGAAGGTCATGAATACGCATCAGGTCGTTTCTCTCTTTCTTGGGAGCCAACAGATAATCTGTCTATTAAATTTAAATATCAAAATATGGAAAGTGATTCTGTTTATCCCCAGCCTGTTGCTGGATCTAATGGAACTCCTTCATATGCTCAAACAGCTGATGCATATGTAGCTCAGCTTGCATTATACGAGATGCTAGGCTATGCCCCTGCAGGCACAGCAGCCCAGATGACTTTTTTACATAGGCCTACATATGGAGATATTCCTACTGATGGACTCAAACCTGAAGATGGAGTAGCTTTACACTATCAAAAAGCTAGGCAAGATTTTAGCGTCTCAGTGCATAACCTTATGATTGACTATGACATGGGTAGCCATCTTCTTTCTTTAAGACATTCTGGATCTGAGAGTGATTCAATGGGTATTATTGATAGAGATTATGCTGGTGCCTATGTTTATGGATACCCTCAAGAAGTAAGGACCAATGCCGGTATTGATACTTTTGAAATGCGAATTTCTAATCAAGATAATGACAAGCTTGAATATACCATTGGATTTTTCTCTAGAGATTCTGAAACTTATACAGATGCCGATTTAGATCGTTCATTTAGCATTACTGAGGTTGCACCGCATTTATATAAGCCTGCAGTAGGGTTTACTCATGATACCCCTAATCAAGCTTGTATCGATGCAAGAGCAAATCCAGCTAATTTCGCAACAAGGCAGATTGTCTTAACTTGTATGGGCATTCCCGTAGATAATCTTACTGAAGCTTATTTTGGAAATTTTAAATACAACATAACTGAAAATACTTATATTCAGGTGGGTATGAGAGAACAAGAGATGGAAGGATTTAGAGCACAAGCTCTTCACCTTCCATTAACAGCTCTAGTTGGCGCTGCTTCAGGTGGAGGCTTGACCATAGCAAGAATTCCTGTGGCCCAACAGAAATCTTTTAATGATTCAACCACAGGAAGTTTTAAATTAGGTCATTACCTCAATGATGATGTTTTGATTTACGTTGCTAGAGAAAGTGGCTATAGAGCCCCAAGTTCAACAATAACTCCTACCGCTATTCATCCTTCTTTAGTTATTTTCGATGCAGAGGAAAGTGACATGACAGAGTTTGGTTTGAAAGGTACGTTTATGGATGGTAGGTTAAGGTTCAATGTAGCTTATTATGATTATTCTTTCGATGGCTTTCAGTCTAAATGGGATAATATCACCGCAAGAGAATATACCGCAGCTGGACCAGGTAATATAACCCAGATTATGGGAGGCTTATTTACGAATAATAATGCTTCAATTGAAGGTATGGATCTTGAGTATGCTTATATCGTTAATGAAAATTTAACATTAGGTGGAAGTTATACTTCAACTGATTCAGAGCATGATGCAGGCTCTATTGGGTATGTAAATGATACTTCATATACAGGATATTTAGCAGCTACTGCTGATGTTAGTGGTGAGCCTTTGAGCGATGCCGCAGAATCATCTTGGACGTTTTATTTAGATCACACTGTTCCAGCTTATTGGGGTGGTGAGAGATACACTAGATACAATCTAAGTTGGAGAGATGAGAGGACAAGCGTTATTAATGCTGATCTTAAAATTAGCGCTCTTTATCTAGCTAATCTTATTGTTGGTTGGAGATCGTCAGATGGTACATGGGATGCAAGTTTGTTTGTAAAAAATATGACCGATGATGTAGACCTTTCTCACATTCAAGGATACTTCTCAGATTATGCTCTTCCTGGTGGAAGCAGCTTACCTTCTAAGTTTTATGCAGCAAATACCAATATGGGTAGACAATTGGGAGCACAGCTCATATATAACTTTTAAGAATTTGGTCTAGTAAGACTTATATTAAAACGGCAACTCAGGTTGCCGTTTTTTTTAGAGATGGACGTTATGAAGCAGATAATTTTTTTAATAGGCATTATTTTTTTTCATCAGATTATAAGTTCAGCTGAAGTTCCAGAATATGAAAATGAAGATAGGGTATCTTGTGAGACTTATGTTAAAAATAAGATGCCTTTATTTGGAGACCTTCATGTTCACACTGCTCTTTCGTTGGATGCAAATACGCAAGGCACATTAAATACTCCTGATGATGCATACAGGTTTGCCCAAGGACAATCTCTTTATTTACAGCCTTATAATGAAGATGGAACGAGCCCAAGAATTTCAACATTAAAACGACCCTTAGATTTTGCAGCTGTAACAGATCATGCAGAGCTTTTAGGTGAGGTAAGGACGTGTACTGATGCAAATTATTATAAGTACAACAGTTTGAGTTGTAGAATTTATAGAAATTTCCCTAAATTTTCATATTTTTATATGAATACAAAAGCCAGCTTACGAAAACCTATTGGTTTTTGTGGAGATTCCAGAGAAATTTGTCTAGCGGCAGCACAGAATCCTTGGCATGAAATTATTAAAGCCGCAGAAGATCACTACGATAGAAGCAGCAATTGTAAATTTTCTTCATTTATAGGTTATGAGTGGACAGGAGCAGCATACTCTGGCAACAACTTGCATCGGAATATTATCTTTGATGCTTCAAATGTTCCGAATGAACCAATAAGTTTTTATGAGGCGCCTACCCGCAAGGAATTATGGGATCAATTAGATGCAAGCTGTAAAGATAATTGTGATTATGTGGTTATACCCCATAATTCAAATTTAAGTAATGGGTTAATGTTTGAAGAGCCTGATAGTGAGGAGATCTATCTTCTTGGTGCTAAAGAGCCATTGGTAGAGATTTTTCAACATAAAGGTAGCTCTGAATGTGCACAAGACATTAAAGACCCTTTGTGTGATTTTGAGCAACTTCCTTATAAAGATTTTAGTTCAAAATTTAGGAATGATTTTTCTTCTATTCCAACTGCAAGTTTTGTTCGAGATACGCTTAATACTGGATTAATTTATCAGGAAAGACGGCAGATTAACCCATTTAAATTTGGTTTGATTGCTAGCACTGATACTCATCTTGGTACACCAGGATCAGTCGATGAAGAATCTTTTCAAGGTCATGGAGGCGCAGGTAAATCATTTCGCTCTTCAATTCCAGAAGGATTACCTGATGATATTGAATTTAATCCAGGAGGGCTTGCTGTTGTGTGGGCCGAAGAAAACAGTAGAACCTCAATTTTTAATGCTTTAAAGAGGAAAGAAGTTTATGGAACCTCTGGTCCTCGCTTTATAGTCCGTTTCTTTCTTGGAGATCAACTTAATAGACATCTATGTCAAAATCCAGATGCTATTACCTATGCTTATAAAAATGCTACCCCAATGGGTGGTAGTTTAGATTCTTCGGATTTGTTAGCACCAACGATTTTTATTTCTGCCTCAGTAGATTCAATGATTAAAGATCAATTTATAGAAAAGCTTCAGGTAATTAAAGGGGTTGTGAGGAATGGAGTATTAGAAACATCTGTAATTGATGTTAAGGAAACTGAAAAACCAGCTTCATTAGATTTATCAGATTGTAGTATTAGAGGCAATGGAGTGAAATCGATGTGTGCATTATGGGAAGATCCTGATTTTAATAAACAAGACAACGCATACTATTACGTTAGAGTTTTAGCCAATAAAACATGTAGGTGGTCACATGATTTATGCGTTAAAGACCCTAGATTTTGTTCTGCAGAGGGAGATACTTCCTTTCCCCAATATGTTCAAGAAAGAGCATGGACTTCACCTATCTGGCTTGAGAATAAATAATCAGTCTGATATAACCTTTAGAAGTATGAATAAATTAGTTCTTCAATTGTTTTTAGTCTTAGCCTTTATTCCGATATTAATTTTTATTGGAGGCCTGATCATTCTTTTAGCACCCTTGTACTGTTCTGGTCTTGCCATAAATGCTTATAGGTTTGGGAATACTAAAGAATTATATTTTTGGTTGGTCATGGGTGTTGTTGCATTTTTTCTTGCTTTATTTGTTTTAGGGGTATTGTAATTGTTAAAAACTTGTATTTTATTTTCTGCATTATGTTTGTTTGTAATCGGCTGTTATGTAATGTTTAAAACTGACCTTAATGATTTGGGTTTTATTCCAGCTGTGGCAACTAATGCTGAGACAGCTTCTGAATTTCGTTCATTATTTGCAGGTTCATTTATTGCATATTCCTATCTATTAACTCGTTATGCTTTTTCATACAACCCTTTGTCTATAGCAACAACTATTGCCTACATCATGGGTTTTATTGCTTTTGGTCGAATAGTTAGTTTTGCCTATGAAGGGGTTACTTCTTTTGGAGTAATTGTTTTGTTAGGCGAACTCTTTTTAATAGTAGTTTTGATTTTAGCTCATAAAAAAAGGAAGGATGAAATTCAATATTTCTAATTTGATTAGTTATTAAGAAAACTTCTTAACATTTATTAATTCTGTAATATAATTCTTTTTCTTTCTGGGGATGTGGTGGAACTGGTAGACACGCTAGGCTTAGAACCTAGTGCCGCAAGGCGTGGGGGTTCGACTCCCTCCATCCCTACCAATTGATATATATTTTTTTGTAGCTTTGTTATATTAGCTGTATGAAAAATTTACTTCTATCACCTTTATTTTTAATTCTTCTATTTTCATGCTCTGAAGCTGATTCTTATTTTTCAAGAGTCTTAAATGCTGATTCTGAAGAAGATTCATGGTTGCTTCATGGACGAACCTATGATGAGTCACGTTTTAGCCCATTAAAAGATATTAATGATTCGAACGTTCAAGATCTTGGTCTTGCATGGTCTTTTGAAACTGGAACAAATAGGGGTCATGAAACAACGCCTATTGTTGTTGATGGAATAATGTTTATTACTGCGCCTTGGAGCGTGGTTTTTGCATTAGACCCAGTGACAGGGAAGGAGATTTGGTCTTTTGATCCTCAAGCAGATAAAGCCTGGGCAAGGAATGCATGTTGTGATGTTGTAAATCGCGGAGTTGCTGTTTGGGAAGATCAAGTAATTGTTGCGACCATTGATGGTCGTTTAATTTCATTAGATAAAAAATCTGGAGAGGTAAACTGGGATATTTTGACCATTGATAAATCAAAGCCTTACACAATCACAGGCGCACCTAGAATAATCAATGGCAAAATTATTATTGGTAATGGTGGAGCTGAGTATGGAGTGCGCGGCTATATTTCTGCCTATGACGTTAAAGATGGATCTATGTTATGGAGATTCTTTACAGTGCCTGGTAATCCTGATGAGCCTTTTGAATCTGAAGCTATGGCACATGCTGCTAAAACTTGGTCTGGTGGAAAATGGTGGGAAGTAGGAGGAGGCGGAACAGTCTGGGATTCTATGGCCTATGATCCTGAACTAAACCTTCTTTATATAGGAACTGGCAATGGCTCACCTTGGAATCGGTATCAGCGCAGTCCTGGAGGAGGAGATAATCTTTATCTTTCATCTATAGTTGCTATCAACCCAGATAATGGAGGATATGTCTGGCATTATCAAACAACACCAGGAGATACATGGGATTACACAGCGACTCAACATATGATTTTGGCAGACATTGAAATCAATGGAGAGCTTAGAAAGGTTATTATGCAGGCACCAAAAAATGGTTTTTTCTATGTAATTGATAGAACGAATGGAGAGTTTATTTCTGCTAAGAATTATGTCCCTATGAGTTGGGCATCTCATGTGGACCCAAAAACGGGAAGGCCGGTAGAGCTGGATGAAGCAAATCATAAGCTATCACCAGTTTTAACTACACCAGGACCACTCGGAGGTCATAATTGGCATCCTATGTCTTATAGCCCTACAACAGGCCTAGTTTACATACCAGCTCAAGAGACTCTATTTATTTTTTCAACCGATACAAATTTTAAATATAATCCTAGAACTTGGAATACTGCTCAACAAATTGAAATGACATATTTACCAAAAGACCCTGAGGAGCTCGCGATGGTTGATTCAGCTACTGTGGGTTATCTTGTGGCTTGGGATCCTAAAATACAAAAGGAGGTTTGGAGAGCACAATATCAGAGACCATGGAGTGGTGGAGTGTTATCGACTGATGGTAATCTAGTTTTTCAAGGAACATCAGATGGAAGATTTATTTCATATGCAGCAGATAGCGGGGATTTGCTTTGGAGTATGGACACTGGACAGGGAATTGTTGCTCCCCCAATAACCTACAAAATTAATGGAGAGCAGTTTGTAGCAATTCAAGTTGGATATGGTGGTGCATATGCTCTATTAGGAGCTTTTGAGCCAGCAAATGAAAATCCAGGGCGTAATGGAAGAATGATGGTTTTTAAATTAGGGGGTAAGCAGCTTGAAAAACCTATTAAAACTATTGCGCAATTACATCCGACAATAACAGAGCTTAATCCTGACTCATTGATTATCGCTAGAGGTGAGTATGAATATCATGAGCATTGTCAATTTTGTCATGGTATAGGCGCAATAGGTGGAGGCGTTATAGCTGATTTAAGAATGTTAGATTCTGAAGGAAATACTGCATTTTTAGGTAGTGTTCTTGGTGGAGTACATGGTAGTGGAATGGCATCATTTCAAGATGTTTTAACTATAGATCAAGCTACTCAAATTCATGAATATGTTAAATCTCAAGCAGTTTTAACTGGGGTTTTACAGGCTGCAGAGCAGTAAAATAGCCAATTTAAATTCATGGTTTATAATGCGCCATGGAAAATAAATATGAAATAGCTAAGGATTGGCTTCCAAGATACACCGGAATGGCTGTTGATGACTTCGGTGATTATATTCTTTTAACTAATTTTCAGAATTACGTAGAGGAGTTTGCTGAAAGGTTTACAGCTGATATTCAAGGTGAAGGTCGACCTATG
The DNA here is from genome assembly GCA_902608115.1 of uncultured SAR86 cluster bacterium. Classification (GTDB taxonomy): domain Bacteria; phylum Pseudomonadota; class Gammaproteobacteria; order Magnimaribacterales; family D2472; genus D2472. Next base: position 64,463 of record CACLMT010000007.1, read on the forward strand.
TCATCTTGCACAAATGATGCTGGGTTAAGTATTATAAATTTTGGTATAGGCTCACCAAATGCTGCAACTATTATGGATTTATTGGTTGCAAGGAATCCTAAAGGCGTTTTGTTTTTAGGAAAATGTGGAGGTTTAAAAGATTCATCAGAGATTGGGAATTTAATTCTTCCTATTGCTGCTATTCGTGGTGATGGAACTTCAAATGATTATTTTCCTGCAGAGGTTCCAGCCTTACCTTCGTTTAAATTACATAAATTTGTCTCAGATAAAATTGTTGAGGCAAAAACTGATTATCGTACGGGGGTCATTTATACAACAAACAGAAGAGTTTGGGAGCACGATAAACTTTTCTTAGATAAATTAAAGAAAACTACTGCAATTGGTATCGATATGGAGGTCGCTACTATCTTTATTGTTGGTCATTATAATGAGATTGCACGAGGTGCTTTGCTTTTAGTTTCAGATGTTCCAGTTACCCCAGAAGGAGTAAAAACAAGGGAATCTGATAAAGCTGTAACCAAAAAATGGTCTGATCAGCATTTAGATATTGGCATCAAAGCAATGACAGATATTGATAAAAGCGGAGAAAAGATAAAGCATTTCCGTTATTAAATTTTTATTTATTTATTAAGAAATGATAAATCGTTATAAAAAATGTAAGATGTACGTGCTCTAGATGGAAAAATTAACAAAAATATTTCTTATATTAATAGCTATATATTTGGCTTTTCAGACTGTTTCGTTGCTTTTTTTCTATAATTTTGAAGGGTTTCCCGTTGCATTACGCACAACTAACTTTTCCTCAGATGAAATGCATATATACATCGCAAGAACAATAGTTCCCGCATTCTTGTTAACGCTCCTATATTTTATT
>CACLMT010000008.1 GCA_902608115.1 uncultured SAR86 cluster bacterium
GGCACGGACAAGGCACTTTCACTTTTACTAATGGCGATCAATACGTGGGTGAGTGGAAGGATGGCAAAAGCCATGGGATAGGTAATTTTTACAGGGCGGATAGATCTATAATGGGGGGTAAGTGGGTAAGCGATGAATTTATAGAAGGCTATACTGGGCATAGTTGTACTGGAAATTCTGCTGTTTGGTCTGATTGCATAGGTACCCTTACTCTCGCTGATGGAACTCAATTCATTGGCGAGTTCCTTAACGGCAAGCCTTTAGGTAAAGGTACCTTCACTTTTCCTGATAATCGGCCGATGCAATTCGCCGTTGAACCATATAATCAAGTTGTCTCTAGTCCCACTAAGAAACAAACAGACACAAATCTAACAGTAGGTCCTACAATTGGGGATACTGTCAAAACAAAATATTTTGATGTAACCGTTAATTCTGCTGGTACGAAAGGTTATATTGGTGATGAATTTCTTGGATCAGAGGCAGGACCAGGAAACGTTTTTTTAGTTATTAACGTTACATATAAAAATATAGACACCGAAGCAAGAACTATGATGAGTGGAGAGGTCATGGTGCGAGTTGGTGATGAGGAGTTGCGTTTTGATACAGCCGAGGTAGTTTTTTCAGATGGGTTTATAGTATTTGAATCACTCAACCCAAGGGTGACTAGAAGAGGCTTCGTTGCCTTTAAGGTTGAAGACGGCCTTGAAGGAGAGTTTTTTTATAAACCTTCAAGAAGTACGAAGTTAATAAAATTACATTAATCATTTTATATAAAGATTATGTCTTCAAATAACATAACAGAAAAGTTAAAAATTTGGTGGCAAGATCTAATTGATCCAAATACACCAGTTTTTACAGGCGGTCTTAAGAATCCTTTGGCGTGGATTATTTCAATTGTAATAGCATCTATAATTATTTACTTTAGAGATTTCAATTAATATTATGCGAAAAGCAAGACTATTTCTTTTGATTAGCCTTCTAAACATTCAGTTATTAGAAGGTCTAGAGAAAACGATAATTGGTTATTGGCTAACGTCTGAATCAATAGTTGAAGTCGGGAGTTGTGGAGATCAAATTTGTGCAGAAATTGTTCATTTATTAGTTGAAGAAGGTATTGATCCAAAAAGTGTTCTTGATGAGAACAATGTTAATGCTAATCTTCGAACTAGGTCATTAATAGGAATTAATTTACTGGAAGGTTTTAATAATAAGATTGATTCAGATAATTCTATTAAAGGTGGAAAAATTTACAATCCTAGGGATGGCAGATTTTATAAATCTAAGCTTAAACTTTTAAATAACGGCAATTTAAAAGTTGAAGGTTGTTTATTATTTTTTTGTGATGGTGAGGAGTGGAGACCCTTAACTGTAAGTCTTAATGAAGATGGCTCTCACTCTGCGGAGATTAAAAATAGGCTTCAATAAATTCAATAATATGGTAGATTGTCTTCATGATCATTGGCGTTCCATCTGAAGTAAAGAACAATGAATTTAGAGTTGGACTTACTCCTGATTCCGTAAAGATTTTAACTAAAGCTCAACATAAACTTTTAGTGCAAGCAAATGCTGGTTCGAGTATCGGCTTTACTGATGAGTTATATATTAAATCAGGAGCAACTATCCTTAATTCTGCTAAAGAGATTTATGAATCATCTGAATTGATAATAAAAGTAAAAGAGCCCGTTGAGGATGAATTTCAATACTTGAGAAAAGGATTAACTCTATTTACGTATCTTCATTTGGCAGGAGATCTCCCACACGCAAAAAAATTACTTGAAACAGGAGTTACTGGAATTGCTTATGAAACAGTAACTGCAGATGATGGTTCGCTTCCTCTATTGGCTCCAATGAGTGCTATCGCTGGCCAATTAAGTATGGTGGTGGGGTTTTATCATTTATTAAAACCTAATAAAGGTAGAGGTACCTTAATAGGTAATATAGATCCAAGAATTGTTACCGTTATAGGTGCAGGTGTTGCTGGCACTGAAGCGATAGCTAAGGCAGTGGCAAATCATGCCAATGTTAAGGTTATTGATCTGTCTCAAAATAGGCTTGATGAATTGCAAGCTATGTTTGGAAGTAAAAATATTGAATATATTTTATCTTCGCCTGATTCAATTAGAAGTGCTGTAGTAGTCTCTGATCTTGTTATTGGTTCAGTTTATGTAGTTGGGAAGGAGGCTCCAAAAATTTTGACTAAAGAAATGCTTAAAGCTATGACAGAAGGAAGCGTGATAGTTGATATTTCAATTGATCAAGGGGGTTGCTTTGAGACTAGCCGACCAACCAATCATGATGAGCCTACTTTTATTGAGGATGGCGTTGTGCACTATTGTGTAACAAACATGCCTGGTGCAGTGCCTTTAACTGCAACCAATGCGTTAAATAAAGCAACCCTTCCTTATATAGAAGAGCTTGCTAACAAAGGAATTTCTCAGGCTCTCGGAGAAAACAAGCATCTTTATAATGGATTAAATATCCAGGACTGTGAATTAATGCATCCAGGTATTAAAGAAGCTTTATTGAAGTAATTTTTTTATAAGTTTAGAGTTGCTTCTCTAGCGTCTGCAATAGCCCCATGAATATAACCAACAGATGTGCAATCTCCAATTGAGGTAATAGGAATACCTAAATTTTTTAGTGAATTAGAAAGATCTAAATTTGAATTAGTTCCAAGTGCAATAATAACCTGATCCGATTCTTCTAAATGCTCATCTTCAGCGAGCTCGTACAGTACTCCTTTTTTAGAGATCTCTTTAATATTGACATTGGTTAATAGTTCGGCTCCATGTTCTTTTAAGAGATGAACAACTCTAGAGCGTCTCACAATACTTAAATTTTTGCCAAGGGAAGGAGAGGGTTCAAATACTTTTACCTTTCTACCTCTTTCAATTAAAAACTCTGCAAGTTCCAAGCCTACTAAGTCGCCACCAATAATAATAATTTTTTTAGAAATCGGCATCCATATTTTACTTAAAAATCTCAATACAGTTACATTTCTAAGCAATTGACTAATTCTTCCAATTTTTAAAATTAGTTGTTGAAATAATGATAGTTTTTTTATTACGCTTGCATCTGAGCCAAATAATAACCCTTTTAATTGCTCCCCATCAAAGACATGCTTAAGATGTTTTCCTTTTATATCTGGTGCATCTCTAGTAGCTCCAGTAGCAACTACTACATGATCTGGCTTAAATATTTTAATACTTTCAGTAGTTGCCAGAGTATTAGTTTTTATTTTTATTCCTAATGCTGTTAATGAATTTTTTAAATATGAAATTAAATGCCCATTTGGTTCGTAAGCAAGCGCAGCAACCCTAACTGTTCCACCAATATCTTTATCCTTTTCCCAAATTTCAACATGATGTCCACGCATTGCCAATAAACGAGCAGCCTCCATCCCGCTTGGTCCAGCACCAATGACTAAAATATTTTTTTGATCTGCAGTGGTATGAATAATATTTTCATTACGATATTCATTACCAAGTTGAGAATTTACTGCGCACATCATAGGTTGATTTATAAAAATTTGACTTACACAAACATAACAATAGATACAGGGACGAATAAGGTGTTCCTGCCCAGACAGGATCTTATTTGGCAATCCAGGATCTGCTAAAAGTTTTCTTCCCATAGCTATAAAATCAAAATCCTCATTTTTAAGACCAGCTTCTGCGACATTAAGCTCAATTCTTCCCACAGCAATGATTGGAATCGAGACAGTTTTTTTTGCCATTTTTGCAAATTTTATAAAACCTCCAGGTTTATGGACAAGCGGTGCTTCTGTAAATGCTATTCCCTTACTTGAATTTCCATATGAGCTAATATCAAGTGCATCTGCTCCTGCTTTTTCAGCAAGAGAAGCAGTGATTAAAAAATCTTTTGGAGTTATCCCATCTTGAATTCTATATTCGTTGGCATCTAATCTAACTAGCACAGTTAGATTAGGTAGTTCTTTTTTAATTTCAGCAATAATTTCAAGTAATAAACGTGCTCTATTTTTTGGGGTTCCCCCATATTCATCTTTTCTTTTATTAACAGCTGGTGAAAGAAAACTCGAAATAAGGTATCCATGACCTGCATGTATTTCTACAGCATCAAAATTTGATTTTTCAGCTCGTTTTGCTGCATCAACAAAATGTTGAATTTCGGTTTTGATTTCTTTAATTGTAAGCTCATGGTATCTAGGACCTTTGCCATCTGGCCCCGCAGCTTTAACAAAACTCATGATCTCTTTTTCAGTAAGCAGGCCAAACATATCACTGGGTTCAGATTTAGGAATAGATGGCACTAGAATAGGGCGACCAGCAATGACATCTTCTTGAGCAATTTTTCCACTATGATTTAATTGTGCTGCAACCTTGGTGCCATGTTGGTGAATTTTTTGAGTTAGAGATTGCAGATCAGGAATAAATTCATCTTTAGAAAATCCCAACATGTTTGGCATGGATGCTCCCGCAGGCCAAGTGATAGCAGATGTTTCAAGTATGATTAATCCTACGCCACCCTTAGCTCTTTCTTCATAGTAGGCTTCTAATTTTTCTGTAGTATGACCATCCTCGCCAGCAAAGTTAGAGCCCATTGCAGCCATGATTATTCTATTTTTAAGATCTAAGTTACCTATCGAACCACTGGATGTTAGAAAGGGATATTTAATGTTTTGATTCACTATAAGTTGTGTTTAGTAAAAGTTATGATTTATATTAATTTTATAGTTATTTTTTTAATTTATAAGTATGAGTGATTTAGATAGCAAAATTCAAGAAATCCTTGATAAGGAATCGATAAGAGAATTAGTTTATACCTATTGTCGTGCAGCAGATCGCCATGACAATAAATTGATGAGATCCTTATATCATGAAGATGCTTATGACGATCATGGCTCTTTTTTTAAAGGCAAAGCTATGGAGTTTATTGATTTACTTCCTGAAATTCAAAAATCTATGGGTATTCTTCATCATAATGTAACCACTCATAATATTAAGCTGGATGGAGATATTGCTGAAGGAGAAACTTATATCATTGCATTTCATCAGGTTCTTACTGAAGAGGGTGATTATGATGTTTTGATTGGAGGAAGATATTTTGATAAATATGAGAAAAGGCATAATGTTTGGAAATTCTCTAGCAGAGCAGTAGATGCAGATTGGGTCTATGTTAGTGATCCTTCTAAGGTAGATTTAATCCATCCAATGATTCAAGGTGCAAAAATTGGAACTCCAAATAAAGAAGACCCTTCTTATGAGTACTTTCAATTATTTAAAAGAGGTATCCGATAATTTGCTAAATTAGCCTTGTTAATTCTCGAAAATGCTTGCGGCAATAAACTTTGTAAGTATCATTGCCTCCAATTTTTATCTGGTCACCATCTGTGATAACTTTTCCTTCGTCATCAAGTCGAACAACCATTATGGCTTTCCTTCCACAATCACAAACAGTCTTGAGCTCTATGAAATTATCCGCTAAAGCTAGCAGTTCCGCGCTACCTTCAAATAATTCACCGCGGAAATCAGTTCTAATTCCATAACACATTACAGGGATATTGAGTTCATCACTAATTTTACATAACTGTCTAATTTGATCTTTAGTGAGGAACTGGACTTCGTCTATCAAGATGCAATCAATTTGTTTTTTTATGCTTTCTTGAGAAACATAATTATAAAAATCAAAATTTAAATCTACAGAATATGCTTTTGCATTTAGGCCAATTCGTGAATGGATTTTATTATCATTGTTATCGGCATCTATTTTAGGAAGAAACAACAAAGTTTCCATTCCTCTTTCAAGATAGTTGTAATTAGATTGTAAAAGAGCTGTTGATTTTCCAGCATTCATGGTTGAATAAAAAAAATGTACTTTTGCCACTTAACTGCTTAGTGGTTCAGAGTAAAACTGACTGACCCATTTTCTAAACTTGCTAATTGGTCCATCTCCATCACAAAGGATAGGGTCTGAGACATAACTTTTGTTATCCCAAATAGGTAAATCATCAAGTACACCATTTGCTATTCCATCAATAATTGCCATTCCTAGCTCGTCATCTGTCTCGTTTGAAACTCTCATTGACCATCGTAAAATTGAGTGTTTATTATCCACTGGGCAAGAAGCGTTTATCATAATGAATTCACCGCCGTCAGGTGGAAGATTTATCATTTTTAAACCAACCGTTCCAAGACCCCAAGATTCTCTTGTAAAAGTAGTAGTAAACATTTCATGATCTTTAACTTTATGCTCTTCTGAGGCGTTACTATTTGGGTCGTATAAAGTTTCAGCAATAGTTTTCTTATAAATGCCATCTATAATGGCATCTGTTTCCGGCAGACTGGGGGAGCCATGTACTTTAGGAAAGTGGGCCGCATCAACATCATTTTCTGCAATTTCTTGTAAGACGGTATTAACGTTGTAGTCATAGTGGTAAACCTTTCCCCACTTTTTATCATCGCCGTTAAATCCTTCTATTACTGGAACTTCCCATGTTGGCTCTTCTTGATGAAGATGATGCCATGCCCAAATAAAACCATTAATCTCAACACACGGGTAATTAAAAATTTTTGTATCCTTTGCTTTTGGCGGAAAGTTTTTTGCGTATGGGATTTCAGCACAACTTCCATCAGTATTCCATCTCCAAGCATGAAAAGGACACTCAATTGTTTCACCATTTATACAACCGCCTTCACCAAGGTGAGCACCTAAATGAGGGCAAAAAGCATCAAGTACAGCCGGAGTTCCGCTTTCAGTTCTAAAAGCTACAATTTCTTTTTCACAAAATTTCAGGGATTTTACTTCTCCTTTTTTTAGTTCATGGGTTCTGGTAATACAGAACCAACCATTTGGCATCGGGAATGGAAATTCTTGTTTAGGCATTTGTCATTTATCTCCAGATGTTAGTATTTATAAAATTTACTTTATATATATCTTACGAGTTATATTATTATAAGGATAATTTATTTAAACCATAGGAGAAAAATATGTCAGAACTAAGATATATAAAAACATCTGAGCAGTTAATTGAAGCCGCAGAAAATAATTTAGAATTCTTTGATGCAAAAATGCATGCGATTAAAGCTTGGTACAAAACCGAACTTGGTTTAATTGAGCAACTTATTCCCGCACCTTTAGAAGTACATGCAGATCCTATGGTTAGGATAGTTATCTCTAAAGTGTTTGTTGATCTTATGGGTGGCATGGAATTTGGTGCAGCAACCTTTGGAGTCAATTGTATGTACAAAGGCAAGGAAGGTATTTACGAAATTACAATGCCTATGGAAGGAGAAGGTGTGGTTGTTGGTGGACGAGAGACCTATGGAGAGCCAAAGAAAATTGCTGAAGTCAATGCATCCAAGGATGGAGAGAATTGTTTAGGTACGGTTACTAGACATGGTATTACATACCTTGAGCTTAAAGGTAAAGTGACAGATTCCTTGGAAACCTCTTCATTCACCGATAATGTTTATTGTTTTAAAGTTTTTCCATCTTGTGAGCAAAGTAAACCCGTTGATCAAAATCCTTTATTAGTAAGAATTAATATGCATAGAACTCAAAATGTACATAATAAAGTAGAAGGGGAGATAGTGCTTCGTGAATCACCCATGGATCCTGTAGTAGATCTTCCAGTCAAAGAAATAGTTTCTCTTACATGGGAAGAGGGTGGATCATCGTCCAATGCATCAGTTGTTGAAGAAGTGGATATTATGTCATATGTCCCTTTTATGCACTCTCGATACGATTCAGCTTAAAGAAGGTTAGTTTATGAAAGATTTTAAGGGCAAATTAGCTGTTGTAACAGGCGGAGCATCAGGAGTTGGTTTTGCAATCAGTGAATCATTAATGAAAGAAGGAGCAAAAGTTATCCTTGCTGATATTGAAGAGAAGACTCTTGAGGAATCAAAAAATAGACTGTTAGATTTATCTCAAGATGTTGATTGCAAGGTAGCAGATGTTTCTAATGCAAATTCTATGCATGAATTAGCTGATTGGTGCCAATCTAATTATGGCCCGGTTCATTTATTATTTAACAATGCTGGAGTAGCCCCAGCTGAATTATTACCAATATGGGAAACCAAGCCTAATGATTGGCAATGGGCATATGGTGTTAATGTAATGGGAGTGCTTCATGGCATCCAAGCTTTTGTTCCAAGAATGCTTGCCCATGGAGAAGATAGTAGAGTGATTAATACTTGCTCAGGTAACGGAGCATTTATTAATCTTCCATCCACTCCTATTTATACTTCATCCAAAGCATCAGTTTCAAGTATTTCTGAAGTTCTAAAATTACAACTTGAGCAAGCTAATGCAAATGTGAAAGTTTCTATATTATTTCCAGGGCCTCATACAGTTAGAACAAACCTATTTTCTGCTGAAAGAAATAGACCTGAAGAACTTGCGAGGGACCCTAATGCCCCAGAGCATCCTATTTCATCTGTAGAAGATATGATAGAAATGATGAGTTCCATGGGGATTGAAATGGAGACAACCGAGCCTAATGAAGTTGCAGTCTTTTGTTTATCAGAAATTAAAAAAGGCAATTATTGGATTAACCCAAAGAATGAGAAAAGTGAACAAGCTTTTAAAGATAGGGTTGAATCAATAATTAATCGCACTGATTTGCCTAATCCAAATATTTTTTAAATATTATGAATAACCTGGAATCTATTAAAGTCGATCATTTTTTTAACCCTTCTTCTAAGGATTTTATCCATAATCCTATTCCTACTCTTGAGAAGTTAAGTGAAGAGTTTCCGATAGCGAGATTTGATGCTTGGCAGGCTTGGTTGATTTCAGGCCATGAAAATATTCTTAATTGTTTATTAGATAGAAGACTTTCAACTGATTTTAATTTATGGGAATTTGCTCCTGATAAAAAACCCGTTGAAGAAATGGATGCATTTGAAAAATTAATGAATAACAACTTATTTTTTTTAGATAGGAAGAATCATTTAAGATTAAGAAAGCTAGCTCTTCCGGCTTTTTCTCCAAGGATTATGGAGAGAATGAAGGAAAGATTTCAAATTCTTGTGAAAGAACGTTTTGATGAGATTGGTACCCCTGATAGTTTTAATTTCGCAAAGGAGATAGCAGAAATTTTCCCATCTCAAGCCATAGCAAGTCTTGTAGGCATTCCAAGAGATAAATTTCCTATCTTTGATTCGCTTGCTTATGGAGTAGTAAGGGGGATTAATCCAATGTTAACCCCTGATGAAAGAAAGGAAGCTATTAGAGGCGTCCCAGAAGGCTTAAAGCTCCTAAATCAATTAATTGATGAGAAACGAGCTCAACCAGGCGATGATTTTTTATCAACATTGATTTTAGCTGAGGATGAGGGTTCTAAATTATCGAATATGGAGATGTGTGCTCTTGTTGGAGCAGTATTGGGAGCTGGATCTGATACAGCAGTAGATTTACATAGCTATTTAATAAAAAATCTACTTAATCATCCTGAAGAATTAAAAGCATTGAAAGCTGATGAAAGTTTAGTACAAGGAGCTATTTCTGAAACTTTACGATATGAATCCTCAGGTAAAACTGGTCTTGCAAGATATGCTTCTGAGGATTTAGAAATTAATGGCTATCAAATTAAGAAGGGTCAAATGGTTCAATTAATTTCAACTACCACAGGTATGGATCCTAAAGTTTATGAAAATCCTAGGAAATTTGATATTAAACGAGACCATGATAAGAGTTTGTCTTTTGGGCAAGGCCCGCATTACTGTATAGGAGTAACATTAGTTAGATCTCAAACAGAAGTTATGTTAAAAGAATTATTTAAACGTTTTCCTAATCTAAGTCTTGGTGATGAAATCAAGTATAACTATGACCATCATAATGCAAGAAGAATGGAAGTTATGATGGTAAATACCAATCTATAATTAAAAATATATAAAGATTATTTTTTATTCTATATGACCTTCAATATATGAAAGTTTTTGAAGAGCGAGGTATTACGCATCTAGATTTGCATGGTGTAAGACATAATGATGCAAAGACTGATGTTTTAGAATTTGTCTTCCAATACCAAGACTTGTTGCCGCTCATTATCATATGTGGAAATAGTAATAAAATGCTGGAAATAGTTTCAACTGAATTGAAAAAAGAAGAAATATTGTTCTCATCTCCACGTTTTGGAGTTTTGAGAATAGAAAATATTTAAATAAAAAACATCATATTCTAGTAAAAAACTAGACAATTACCCTTTTTTTTTGATTAATATATAATATATGACACATATTCGATGTATGGGGGATACTATGAATAATATTAAATTAACGTTCTTTGCTTTACCTTTATCAATTTTTTTGAGTACAGCTGCATTTTCACAAGCTTTAGAAGAGGTTGTTGTTACTGCTCAAAAAACTGAAGCAAGTCTTCAAGATACACCTATTGCAGTTACAGCAGTTACTGAGGCTACTATCAAAGACTTAAATATTAAAAATGTTGTAGATATGCAAGGTATTGCACCAAATGTGATGTTATTGCCTGCTCCAGCAAATAATACCGGAGCTTCTCTTGCTATCAGAGGTGGTGTTGCAATGAACCCTGCCATTACTTGGGAACCATCAGTAGGTACATACCTTGATGGTGTGTATGTTGGTAAAACTCAAGGAGCTATTTGGGACTTAGTAGATTTAGAAAGAGTAGAGATCTTAAGAGGCCCACAGGGGACGCTGTACGGACGAAATACTCTAGCAGGCGCTGTTAATTTCATTAGTAAAAAACCTTCAGGAGAGGGTATGTCAGGTGGTTTAACACTTGGTAACTATGGATTAAAGGAAGGTCGTTTCATTGCTGATTACGAACTAGGAGGTAATATTTTTACAAAGGTAGTCGTTCATCGTAAAACTAGAGATGGTTTTGTTAAAAATTTACCCGGACCATATGGACCATTTGATGGTGTTGTTCCCAATAATTTAAATCCAGCTACTTCTGAGCTCGATGTAATTGATTCAAAAGGATTTAAGATAAATGTATATTATGCAGGCGATCAGACCACAGTAGATTTTGCGATTGACTGGACCGATCAAGATAATACACCTCCTCACCCTCAATTAGGAAATATTATGGCAGGTTGGAGTACTGCATTTGGAGTGGGAGCATCTCCTTTAACAGGTGGACTATTGCTTTGGCCTGCTGAAAAACATCCAAGATTAGGATTGGATAAAACTACTTCTTTAGATAAGGATATGTTAGAAACTTCTGTGGTTGAAGGCACAGCACTAACTATCACTCATGAAACAGGTCTAGGAGAGGTCAAATTGATTTTAGCTCAGCGTAAGCTTGATTGGGATGACCAACTTGATATGGATGGAACTCCTTATCCAATATTCCATACTGAAAGACATACTTCATATAAATCTAAAACTATAGAACTTCAATTAACAGGTTCTAATGATTTTATGAGTTACGTGGCAGGTTATTATCAATTTAATGATGATGCTTACACCTTTAATCCTCAAAGAATTTTTGGTGGTGGAGTAGCAATCGATCAACACTATTCAGGTGGTGGCGATGCTAACGCTTTTTATGCTCAAGCTACTTTTGATCTCGGCGATAGAACTGACATCACTATAGGATCAAGAAAAACCGAAGAGGACAAAAAAGGTTATGCATCTTATTCAGGGTATTGGACCGTTGATCAGGAGCGAAGTGATAATAATACTAGCAATACATTTATTGTGGCTCATCAATTAACTGATACAACAAACGTATACGCTAAACTTGCAGACGGTTTTAAAGCTGGAGGCTATAACACTGAATCTTCAAATCCAGTTCAAGCTGGAGCTGGGTACGGTCCTGAGGTCATTGAATCAGTTGAGTTTGGTTTGAAAGGTATGTATTTGGACAATCGCTTGTCTATTAATGCAGCTTTCTTTGATAATGAGCATGAGGATATGCAAGTTGCATATTTTACGGCTGAAGCTGCTGCAGCTTCTGTAGTTCTTAATAATTCAGCGGAACAATCTGGATTTGAATTGGAAGCAGTTGCATTATTGAATGATACAACTCAATTTAGTTTTAATTATGGAAACCTAGATAGCAACTATACTGAATCAGTAATAGCAGTTGATGGGTTTTCACCAGATCATTTTCCTTATGCTCCTGAGAACATGCTCTATGCATCATTAGAGAAAGATTTTGGTAATTATCGCGTTCGTTTAGATTATCAAAGAATAAGTGAGCACAATATATTTCCATATAGCGTTTCAGATCCAAGATCAGCATTAACTCATGTTGATGAAAGAGCAATCGCTGATTTCAGATTAATGACAAGCCCAATGGAAAATTTAGATTTAACTTTTTGGATTAAAAACCTTAACAATGAAGAGTATGTAGTTAATATGATTCCTTTTGGACCTGGTTTTGGTCAATTGACTCTAGATTTTTATGGTCATCCAAGAACCATTGGTATGGATTTATATTATAAATTTTAATTCTCTAATATAATAAAAGCCCTGGTATATATGTCAGGGCTTTTTTTTTGGTGTTAATTTATGGAAAACAACTGGGAAGATATTTTTAGATTTGATGATCAACTTTCTGAAGAAGAAAGGATGATTAGAGATAACGTTAGAGATTATTGTCAAAAATCTTTAATGCCAAGAATCCTTGAATCTAATAGAAATGAAACTTTTCATCCTGAAATATTTAAAGAAATGGGAGATTTGGGTATTTTAGGGGCAACAATTAAGGGTTACGGTTGTGCAGGTGTCAATTATGTTTCATATGGGCTAATTACTAGAGAGATTGAGAGGGTAGATACAAGCTACCGATCTTCTTTTAGCGTTCAATCATCTCTTTCTATGTATGCTATATATAATTTTGGTTCTGAAGATCAAAAACAAGAGTTTTTACCAAAAATGGCTACAGGTGAATTAGTGGGTTGTTTTGGTTTAACAGAACCAGATGCAGGATCAGACCCTGGTAGCATGCTTTCAAGAGCTAAAAAGGTTGATGGAGGCTATGAGTTAAACGGATCGAAAACTTGGATCACAAATGCCCCAATTGCTGATGTATTTGTAATATGGGCCAAAGATGAACAGGGAGTTTTAAGAGGATTTATTGCAAGAAAAGATTTTAAAGGTCTTGAAACAAAAATCATGAAAGGTAAATTTGCTCTTCGTGCATCAATAACTGGCCAAGTATTTATGTCAGATGTCTTTATTCCCGATGATCATGTTTTACCATTAGCACAAAGTTTTAGAGGTCCATTTACTTGTTTAAATATGGCTAGATACGGAATTGCTTGGGGTGTTTTGGGAGCTGCAGAGTTTTGTTGGCATGCAGCACGTCAATATACTCTTGATAGAGTCCAATTTGGAACACCTCTTGCAGGCAAACAATTAATTCAAAAGAAATTAGCTGATATGCAAACAGAAATAACCATTGGATTACAAGCGACACTAAGAGTTGGTAGGCTTATTGATGAGGAAAAAATGGTTCCTGAAATGATATCACTGGTTAAGAGAAATAATTGTGGTAAAGCACTTGAAATTGCGCGCATGGCAAGAGATATGCATGGTGGTAATGGTGTTATTGATGAGTATCATGTTGTAAGGCATTCAATGAATCTTGAGGCGGTAAATACTTATGAGGGAACTCATGATCTCCACGCTTTGATTCTTGGTAATTTTCAAACACAAATTTCTGCTTTCGAGTAACCGCTTGTGGAACAAGAAAAGTACACTCAAAAACAAGAAAAAACCGCAAGACAAGTTATTAAATATTTTGCAAAATTACAAGCAAGTGTTTTTTTGCTTTCTAGTGGTAAGCTTTGGAACAAATGGTCTGGAGGATACGACATAATGGTTGTTAGAACAGAAGGCGCCAAATCAAAAAAAGTTATAAATATTCCATTGATTTATGTTCATAAGGATGGATTGCCAATTTTAGTAGCATCTATGGGCGGGATGCCAAATAATCCAAGTTGGTACTATAACGTGAAAGCAAACCCTCAAGTTGAAGTTACTACCCCACAAGATTCAGGAACTTTTATTGCAGAAGAGCTATCAAAAGATCAAAAGGAAGAATTATGGCCTTTAATCTGTTCTTTTTATCCAGATTATGAGACTTATCAAAATAATACTTCAAGGGAAATTCCTGTATTTTTATGTAAAGAAGTATGAGTTTGATTAAAGCTGAAGGCATAACAAAACAATATTTACTTGGAAATCAAACAGTTGATGCTCTTCGAGGTATTAGTTTTGATATAAATCAAGGCGAGTTTATAGCAATTATGGGTCCATCAGGCTCAGGTAAGTCTACCTTAATGAATATTATTGGTTGTCTTGATACGCCTACCCAGGGGAAATATTTTTTAAATCAACAGGAAGTTAGCACCTTTAAAGGGGATGAGTTAGCTAAAATTAGAAATAAAGAGATTGGATTTGTCTTTCAAACGTTCCATTTATTGGCTCGTAATACTGCTTTAGATAATGTAATGCTTCCACTTAAATATGCAGGATTTGATAAGGCTAAACAGATGAAAAGAGCTAAATCTGTTTTATTGCAAGTTGGCCTTGAATCTAGAATGGAGCATCAACCTTCTGAGCTTTCTGGTGGGCAACAACAAAGAGTTGCTATTGCTAGAGCACTAGTAAATAAACCTTCAATTTTGTTTGCAGATGAACCGACAGGAAATTTAGATAGTCAAACTGGAAATGAAGTAATTAAATTATTTAAAGACCTACATGATCAAGGCCAAACTATCATTTTAATTACGCATGAAAATGAAATAGCATCTATAGCTCAAAGAACTATCTTTATTAAAGACGGTCTAATAGAATCAGACACACAGAATAAATAATTATGAAAATATCTAAAAAATTTCTTTTGTTTTTTGCTGTTTTTTTAATAGTAAGTTGTGGCGGAGATAAGAAAGAGGAAGAATTTAAATTTTATACTCTTAAAGAGGCTGGAACTAAGCAATTACAATTAACAGTTGAAGCTTCGGGTACAGTAGAGGCAATTTCTTCTATTGAAATAAAATCTAAAGCTTCTGGTCAAATATTATATTTAGGAGCTGAAATTGGTGATTATGTAGAAGAGGGAGTAGTTTTGGCGAGGATAGATCAAAGAACTCCAACAAATACTTTATCTCAAGCAAATGCAGATCTCGAGGTATCTAAAGTTCGTTTAATTAATGCTAAAAATCAGTTTGAACGATCAAAGAGATTGCATGATGAGGGTAATATTTCAGATAAATCTTTTGAAGATGCGCAAGAAGCATTTTCTTCAGCTAGAGCTCAATTGGTAAGAGCAGAAGTTTTTCTTGAAAATGCTCGTATTGCTCTTGATGATACCAGTGTTAGATCTCCAATTGCTGGAACAGTGATTTCAAGACCAGCTGAAGTAGGCCAGGTTATTACTTCCCCAACCTCTGCTGTGGGAGGTGGGACATTGTTGATGGTGATGGCGGATTTAAATAAAGTAAGAGTAAGGGCTTTAATAGATGAGATAGATATAGGAAAAATATCACTTGGGCAGGAAGTGGTTATAAAAGTTTCTGCTTATAGAGAGAAAAAATTTCTTGGCATAGTCTCAAAAATAGAACCCATGTCTAAAGTAGATCAAAATGTTACAACTTTTCCAGTTTTAATTGATATAGAAAATAAAGATAATCTTTTGCTTATTGGGATGAACACTGATGTTGAAATTGAAATATTAAACGAAGAAGTTCCATTAGCTTTACCAGCAGGGTCATTAAGAACTAGAAAAGATATAGCCTCTGTTGCGCCTCTTTTAGGCATAGAAAAGACTGATTTAGAAAAGTTCTTATCTAAAAGAGTAAAAGGAGAAAATTTTGATACATTTATTGTTTTAAAAAAAACCAAAAAGGGTGTTGTGCCTGTATGGGTAAAAATTGGTAAAACAGATCTTAATAATGTAGAAATTAAGAATGGAATTAAAAAATCAGAAATTGTCTATGTTCTGCCTAGTGAGGGTTTAATTAAATATCAACAAAGATTTTCTGAAAGAGTTAAAAGTAGATTTGGTTAAAAAGTGATTTTACAAGAATCAATTTCAACAGCTATTGATGCTATAAGAGCAAATTTTTTAAGATCTTTTTTAACTGCTATTGCAATCATTATAGGCACTGCATCTGTAATAGCTATGGTAGGTATTGGTTCAAGTGCACAAAAAGCAATCGATGATTCAATTACAAATGCTTCAGCCAGAACCCTATCCGTGTATCCGTCTCGTGCAAGGGGGACACAAAAAATTAATTCCACCCCATTAGTTATAAAAGATGCTGATGCTTTAATAAAAGATAAAGAAATTCAGTGGAGAGTTTCGCCTGAAATAAGAGGGAGCAAATCATTAAAATATGGCAATGAGAGCATAACTATTTCTGTTACCGGTGCAAGAGAAAATTATTTTGATATTCAAGGCTATGAAATCAATCATGGAGTTTTTTTTAATGGGCGAGATGATTTAGCTAGAAAGAGAGTTGCTGTTATTGGATCAGCTGTGGGCACTGAGTTAAAAACTTCATCTGAGGCTTTGGTAGGTAAAGAGGTTAATTTAGGAGGAGTAACTTTCAAAATTATTGGTGTAATTAACTCTGAAGGCGTATCAGGATGGTCTAACCCAGATGATCAAATATATATTCCCTTGTTAACTGCTTCAGATAGAGTATTTGGAAGAGATAGAGTAGATTCAATTCGAGTTGAAGTTCCTAATTTACATTCTCCCGAAGAAGCCATGATTTCAATAGAAAGAGTTTTAAGAAGAGAGCACGATATTGGACCTGGGGAAGAAAATAATTTTAGAATACATGATTGGTCCCAATTCACTGATTTACAACGGCAAGCAACTGCAATTTTCTCAGCGCTTATTATAGGTATTGCTGGAATAAGTTTACTGGTAGGTGGTATTGGGGTAATGAATATCATGCTAGTATCGGTTACAGAACGAACACGAGAAATTGGATTACGAAAAGCTTTAGGTGCAACTGAAAAGGCCATTCTTTTTCAATTTATTATTGAAGCGGTAACTTTATGTATTATTGGGGGTGTTGCTGGGGTTCTACTTGGATCATTTTTATATTTTATAATTACTCTTTTTCAAGACTGGCCATTTGCAATTCCATTTTCAGCAATCTTTGGTTCAGTTACTTTTTCAGCTTGTATAGGATTATTTTTTGGTATTTGGCCAGCAAGAAAGGCAGCTCAATTAGAACCAGCTGTTGCATTAAGATATGAATAATCTATGAGAATTCTCCAATTATTACCAGAGCTTAAAGTTGGGGGTGTTGAGAGAGGGACAATTGATCTTTCAGAGTATTTAGTTTCTCAAGGGCATGAATCAGCTGTGGTTTCAGGCGGGGGAGATTTAGTCAAATTATTAAATCAACATGGAGCAAGACATTTCAAACTTCCAATTGGAAGTAAAAATCTTAAAGCTTTAATTCAAATTAAAAATTTAAGAAATATTTATAACGATTTTAGGCCTGATATTATTCATGTACGTTCTCGTTTTCCTGCTTGGATTAATTTTTTTGCCCTCAAGCAAACATCTTTTAAAAAACCGATAGTTGTATCTACCTTTCATGGTCTTTATAGCAAACCTTTTTATAGTAAATCTATGTCTTATGCTGACGAAATAATAGCTATTTCTAAAACTGTTAAAGATTATATTAAGAAAAATTACAAGATTGATTTAAATAATCTACATCTTATATATCGGGGTTGTGATATTGCTCAATTTAATAACTCTAAACCTGAAGATTTGTGGCTTGATAATTGGTATAAAGATTTTCCACAAACTCAGAATAAGATTTTGCTTACTTTGCCAGGACGGATTACGAGTTGGAAGGGTATAGAAGATTTTCTTTTATTGCTAACTCATATTGATTTAAATAAATATCATGGATTAATACCTGGGCATGTTAAAAAAAACAAGGAAAGATACTACAAATCTCTTTTAAGCCTTGTTAAGAAATATAATCTTCAATCTGGAGCAACATTTTGTGGTTCTAGATCAGATATAGCAAATATTTATAAGATCTCAAATATAGTTTTTAATCTATCATCTAAACCTGAGCCGTTTGGTAGAACAATGATTGAGGCTGCAGCGTGCGGTACACGTGTAATGGGTTGGGACAGAGGTGGTGTTAAAGAATCTCTTGAGATGATCAATCCAAAAGGATTGGTTCCATTTGGAGATGTAAAACAATTAGTGAATGAGATTCCCAAGATGCTTGCTGAAGAGGCTCCACAAACTATCCCTGAAATTTTTACTAAAAATCACCTTGTTAAGGCTACCATTGATATTTATGAATCAGCTCTTAGCAAACTTTCATAAATATTTAAAGTTGCTTGACTTGCGCTTTCAATAGAATAGTTTTCATGAATTTGATTTTTTAAACCGGCCATATTCATTTGTGGAAATAATGGCAGCATCTCTTCAATTAATTTTTGCAATTTTTCTTGATTGTTAGGCTCAACAAGAAATTCTTGAGAAATCAATTGAGGTAAAATTCCCACCTTGGTACCTAAAATAGGAATATCATGGTTAATGGCTTCTAATACCACTCTTGGACCACCTTCACGTAAACTTGAAATAATTAGCCCACTTGCTGATTTATATTTCTCTTCAATGGATGTATAAGAGTAATTAGTAATAATTTTAATTTTTTTTTCTAAACCATGAGATTTAATTAAAGCGCTTAAAGATTTCTCTTCTTGTCCAGAACCAATAATTTCAAGGGGTTTATCTATATTTATCCAACTCCTGATTAACAAATCAAATCCTTTTACTTTTTCCAGTCTTCCAATAGCTAATATTGGTCCAGATCTAGATGAGGGTATCCCTTGATGTGCTGGGTTGAACCAATTTGGAATAAAAACAGCATTTTCAATGCCATTAATTAGCTTTTTATTTACCCCAATTACCGCATGAGATTTTTTAATGACAGAATTACTAGCCTTTTTGTGACCATGAACTGTTGATACTATTTTAATTGAATCAAATAATCTAAGAAGACTTCCAACAGTACTAGACTTTGATCCATGGCAATGGAGTATATCTACATCATTTTGTTTCACAAATTTTTTGAGTTTTAAAATATTAATAGGTGAATATCTTGACCCTAGTTCTATAGTTTCATGATCTACTTTATGTAAATGTTCTTGAATATGTGATCCACATATAATTATTTGAGAGGTCTTTTTATTTAAAGATTGGGCTAATTCATATACATGCTGCTCTATGCCTGCAAAAATTGAACCTGTAATTAAATGAGCAATTTTCATTTATTTAATAAATTAATTAATTCAGAAGATATTCTTTCTACTTCCTTAAGAGGTTTAAAATCTTTGGAGGGATGTTGAATATTAAATTGATTATTATTTAAATTTTTATCAACTAAACCAACATGATGAGAAGAAATTAATTCATTCATAGATTTTTGAATTTTACCGTTCTTAAAAAGTTTACTAAATCTAGAATTCTGAAGTTTTATTAAATAAGTCCGCCCATTTGATGAAAGCGATTCATACACTAAGTTAATACTATCAGGAGTTACAAATTTAATATCCGAAGTTTGTAACTCATTCTGAAATTGGGGTGTGGGGCATTGAAGATAATTAATAAATTCAAAATTTGAAAATTTATTTTTTAATTTTTTAATTTTTCCGTTTATTTCACTAGGTGTTCTCCTTGAATTATAGATATTAAATATGTGATTTGAATGTATCGATAAAATATAAGCAATCTGATTAATTAATAAATTATTATTAAATTTGTAATGTTTGCTGGTACCTCCTAGCGCTATAATCCCTTTCTTCTTATCTGTTTTTAAATTTGATGTTTCCGCTAATGATCCAACAAATGTAATTACATTGATTGGTTTCTGCTTCAATGGAAAATCATGTTTAGGTGCACAAATTAATTCAAATGAATCCCATTGTGATGAAGGTTTCAAAATAGCTACTGCATAAACTTTATTATTTGTCTTAAGAATTTTTTTTGCCTTTAATATTCTTGAATAGGTTGCATGACCAGCACCGATTAATAGAATTAAGTCATCTAGATTATTGTTTTGAAAGTTTTTATTTGAGAAGGGTAAAAAGTAACTCAATATAGAATTTTTTGGACATTTAATTACCGATATTGAAGCTTTAATTTTTTTAGTTAATACATTAAGCAAGGCTTGGACTTGATTTATATGACCAGCTTTTGTGTCTTGAAACCAATAAATATGCATAAAGATCGTTACCTATTATTGTTTATATAACTAAAATATTTTTTTTAATAACATTGTGAAGCAAATTAAACATTATAAAAATATATTTTACATATTTATCCCAGCTTAAATGATTATCAATTTACAAAAAATCTAACAAGGTAGCATTAGATAATTTAATTTAAAAAAATTTAAAGCATAAATCGAGCGGGCATGGCTAACCCGCTCTAGTTGGTTTAGGGAAAAATTTAGAGGAAAATTTAACCAACATATTAATTTGACTGATAAATTAATCAAAAGTTCAAAATTAGATTTCTTCAGTATGATGAAATTTTGAAAAAATAGCCTATATGTATATTATTAATGTATAAAAGTTAGGTATATTTAATTAGGGAGAAGGCTTTATGTCTAAAAAAAATGATATTTCAATACCATCTGCTGATGAGTTATATAAAAAGGCTAAAAAGCTTCAACCTGCATTGTTGAAAAGGGCTGAGCAAACTGCAGAACTTAGAAGGCTGCCCGATGAAACTATTCAAGATTTTAAAGATTTAGGTTTTTTTAAAATACTTCAGCCAATCAGATGGGGTGGTTATGAAATGGATCCTGTCGTTTTTTATAAGGTGACTAGTATACTTGCTGAAGCTTGTATGTCGTCAGCTTGGGTTTTTTCTATTGTGGCTGTGCATAATTGGCAAATTTCTGTTTTTGACGAACAAGCGCAACAAGATGTATGGGGGGAAGATAACTCTGTCTTAATATCATCCTCATATGCACCTAAAGGTATTGCTAAACCTGAAGGAGATGGCTACAGAGTTTCTGGGGAATGGGATTGGTCATCAGGGAGCGATCATTGTAATTGGTTTTTTGGTGGTGCTGTTTTGGATCCCTCAGTTGGATTTGATAGTTTCGTAACTTTATTAATACCTAGAGATGATTATGAAATTATTGATAATTGGCATGTATACGGTTTAAAAGGCACAGGTAGTAAAAGAATCAAGGTTGATGGAGCTTTTGTTCCAAATTATAGAATTCATTATTTGAAAGATGCATTTTTAACAAATAGTCCAGGAAATAAAACAAATCCTGGTCCATTGTATAAATTTCCCTTTGGTCAGGTTTTCACTCATTCAGTAGCTATACCTGCGCTTGGAGCCTATAAAGGTGCCTTAGACTGTTTTATTGAAGGCGCCAGATCTAGAGTATCTAGTTTTGGAGTCGAAGCAAAAACTAATCCCCTAACTTCAACTTTAATATCTGAAATCACTTTAGAAATTGATGAAATGTGGAATACAGTAGAGGCTAACTTTAAAGTTATGCAGAATGCGGTGAATACTTCAAAAGAAATAGATATTAATGATCGAATTAAATTTCGATATCAAGTCGGTGTAATTAATGACCGTTGCGTAGCTGGTGCTTTGAGACTGGTTAAGGCAAGCGGAGGTTCAAGCGTTTTTCTTGGTCACGAAGTAATGAATAAGTTTATAGATATTATGACAACCCAAGTTCATGTTGCTAACATTTCTGATCCTTTTGCAATTGACTATGGTTTAAGCGTGTTAGGCGGTGAGACTGAAAATTTAATGCTTTGATTATCGAGAGGTAGGCTTATATGAATTCAATACCAGTTAGACAAATAGATCAAACTCCTCCTCCAGATAGATATGCTAGAGGATGGCATTGCCTGGGGCTAAGTAGTACGTTTAAAGATAAACCAATCGCAGTTACAGCATTCGGTACTCGTATTGTGGTTTTTAGGAATTCTGCAGATCAAGCAGTTGTTCTTGAAGCAACTTGCCCTCATATGGGAGGTGATTTGACGATGGGAAAAGTAGATGGTGATGTTGTCAGATGCCCTTATCATGAATGGGGCTGGGGTGCAGAAGGTATGTGTTTAGATATCCCATATGCAAAAAAAATTCCTAAAGGTGCAAGAATTAAAAGTTGGCCAGTGTGCGAGGAGAACCACTTACTTTTTATTTGGAATGATCCTGAGGGAATGCCTCCAAAAGATGATGAGATAGTTCCTAGAGAAGATGCTGCTTTTGCAGATGATTGGTCTGATTGGGTTATTGAAGAAAATATAATTCATATTAATTGCAGAGAGTTAATAGATAACATGTCAGATAAAGCTCATTTTGCTAGTGTGCATGGTTTAAAGGCCCCAACTCTTTTTAAGAATATATTTGAAGCTCACAAATTAACTCAGCTGATGAATGCAGAAAATGATGTTGGGTCTGAGTTTGGTGAGGGCGGAGAATTGAGATCTTCAGCTACATATTATGGACCAGCATATATGATAGCAGCTATAGATAATGAAGCTGCTGGTTTTTCACATAGTTCAATACAATTAGTGAGTCATGTTCCCATTGATAGAGATAGCTTTTTGCTTCGTCATGGCGTAAAGGTTCAAAATATCCCACATTTAAGTGAAGAAGAAAACAAGGCAGTTATTGAGGAGTATACCGAGATGACGCAGTTGTCTTTTAAACAAGATGTGGCAATTTGGCATAACAAATTTAGAGTAGACAATCCGTTATTATGTGATGGTGATGGTCCTTTGCATAAGCTTAGGGAATGGTATAACCAGTTTTATATTGATAGAAATCAAGTCTCAAAAAAACTAGAAAAACGCAAAGAATACATAGCATAAAATTTATTTATGGCTAAAAATATTAATCAATTTGACGAAGTAGTTGATGTGTTGGTTGTGGGAACAGGATGTGGAGGATTAACTGCTGCATTAACAGCTAGCATTTTAAATCCATCTAAGGTTTTAGTTATAGAAAAAAGCCATCTTATTGGCGGAACGAGTGCTATATCTGGGGGAGTTATTTGGATTCCTGATAATCACCTCGCTGTAGAGAGTGGTGCAGATGACTCAATTGCAGAGGCTAAAGAATATCTGAAAGCTACCATTCCATTGGATGAATTCAACGAACCTTTGATTGATGCTTATCTTAAGAATGGTCCAAAGATGGTAAGGTTTATGGAAGATAATACAGATGTTAGGTATACCAGTCTTGAACATTATCCAGATTATTTTCAAGATGCGCCCGGTGTTAAACTTGGGAATAGAGCGCTTGAACCGTTACCTGTTTCGGCTAAAACTCTAGAAGATGATGTTGATAATCTTCATCCATCAGGACCTCAAATAATACTATTTGGAAGGTATGTTGTAAATTTTAAAGAGTCCCATGCATTTACAACTCAATCACCAGGTTGGTTTAGGCTATTTATAAAAATATTTTTAGCCTATTGGTTAGATATACCATGGAGAATAAAGAGAAAAAGATCTAGAAGATTAGCATTTGGAGCAGCATCAGTAACTAGGTTAATTTCTTCAACAAAAAAAAGAAATATTCCCATTTGGAGATCAACTGAATTAAAGGAATATATTATTGATAATAAAAGAGTTGTAGGTGCAGTTATAAAGAAAGATGACAAGTTGATGAGAATTGGAGTTCGTCGAGGTATTATTGTTGCTTCAGGTGGTTTTGGTCAAAATCAAGCTATGAGGGAAGAGTATTTACCTCAACCAACAAATGCTGATTGGGGCTGTGAGCCAAAAACTAATACAGGAGATCCCATTAAAGCTGCAGAAGCTATTGGGGCACAGTTAAAATTTATGCATAAAGCATGGTGGGTTACAACAGTAAAAGCGCCTGATGAGGATTTTCCTAGACTCAGTGAAGTGGAAAAATCAATGCCGGGAAACTATACAGTCAATAAATCTGGGAAACGTTTTGCTAATGAGTCTCAAAACTATCTTACTTTTATGCTTGAAGTATTAAAAAAACAAGAACAAGGAGAGTCTTTTACCCCAATGTATATGATTTTTGATTCCAATCATCGAAAAAATTATCCGGTAGGACCCCTTATGCCAGGCAAGTTTTTTCCAGATCCTCTAGTAAAGTTCGTTCATAAAAATTGGTTTAATAATGATTTTATTACTCGAGCGAGTTCTATTGAGGAGCTTGCAAAAAAAACAGGTATAAATCCTGATGGATTAGTAGAAACAATTCAAAAAGTTAACGAATTTTCAAAAACAGGCAAGGATCTAGATTTTCAAAGAGGCGATAATGAAAGAGATAGATTCTCTGGTGATCAAAGACTCGTTAATCCTTGCCTAGGCCCAGTTAATCAGGCCCCATATTATGCGATGAGAATAGATCCTGGAGAATTTGCTACATGCGGAGGTATGGTCATAAATGAAAATGGCCAAGTCATGGATCAAAATAATGATCCAATACCTGGGTTATATGCTTCTGGAAACTGTACTCCAGCCTTACTTACTACCTATCCAGGTCCTGGAGCTACGATTGGGCCTGCAATGACATTTGGATTTATTGCTGGTAAACATATTAGCGGGTCAAATATTTTATAGCCTAATTCATGCTTTTTACTATGCGAGCGTATTTATGAAGAAAAGAAGAGAATTTTTTTTAAAAAGCTTTATAGGTGTTGTAGGTACAGGCTTACTTCTTGGCTCAAAAAGACAATTTAAAGATGATAATAATTTTATATGGCATGGTGAAACAGATATTGCAGTTATTGGAGCAGGAACAGGTTTAGTTGGAGCGATAACAGCGTTAAAAAAAGGATTAAGAGTTGTAGTATTAGAGAAAGCCTCTTCACCTGGAGGTACCACAGGTATTTCAGGAGGAGTTGCTTGGGTTCCAAATAATCATGTTATGAAAAGGGAAGGATTTACTGATTCAAGAGTTAATTCTTTAAAATATCTCAATCAACTTTCTCAAGGGCAGGCTGATCAAGAATTAATTGAAGCATTTGCTAAAGAGGGACCAAGGATGGTTAAGTTTATAGAAGATAACACCTCTTTAAGATGGAGGGTCTCAAAAATTATGGGGGAAGCTTCGGAGTATCATACAGATTGGGAAGGAAGTGTTCTAAAAGGTCGAAGTATTGAACCTGATACTGATGGACCTATTGGAGCTCATTTCGGCGGGGTTTTAATCTCTTATTTATTAAAAACCTTTAAAAATTTAGGTGGAAAAATACTTTTAGATGCGCCAGCTATAAAATTAATTAGCAGAGACAATGAAGATGGTTCAACTGAAGTTCTAGGAGTCTCATATAGTTCAAAAGGAAAGGTATTTAATTTAAAAACAAAAAAAGGAGTTCATTTAGCAAGTGGGGGATTTGATCATAATATACAAATGAAAAAAAATTTTTTATCAGTTCCATCTTATGGGGTCGGAGTTAAATCAAATACTGGAGATGGCATAAAGATGGCAATGAAGCTAGGTGCTGACTTAAGAAATATGAACGAAGTTTGGGGAAGTGTGGTCTACAAAGGGGAGGCTGAAGTATTAGGGTCTTTGAATGCGGTAACTGAAAAAAAATATTATGCTAGTTGTATTTTAGTAAATCGTTATGGAAATAGATTTTCAAATGAGAAGGCAGATTATGATTCTTCATGGCGTTCGTTTCATGCAAAAGAAAATTGGGGCGCTTTAAAATACAAAAACATACCAGCTTTTCAAATATTTGATCATAAAGTAAGGCTCAACGGAACTTTGGCTGGCAAAAAATTTGATCAGGCATTGCCTAAGTGGTTTTTTAAATCTAACTCTATAGAAGGGCTAGCAAAAAAATTAGGTATAAATCAGAATAACTTAAAATCAACTATTTCTAATTTTAATAAAAATGCTTTGTTAGGAATAGATCCTGATTTTCATAGAGGAGAAACTCATTATGATAGGATGGGTCTCGATGACCATAGTTTAGCTCTTCAACCACTTGATGTGCCTCCCTTTTATGGAGCTGAAATAGCTCCTGCTCATTTAGGAACATGTGGAGGCCCTAGAGTTAACAAATTTTCAGAGGTATTAGATGTAAATGAAATTCCCATTCAAAGGCTATGCGCCTCTGGAAATTCTTCTGGGGTAGGGTCTCCAGGACCTAGTTATGGTGGAGGGGGTGGAACAATTGGTCCAGCACTTACTTTCGCATATATCGCTGGAAAAACTTTATCTTCTCTGGAGGATTGGGTTTAAGAAAATAAATTATTTGGCAATATTTCGGTTCTTAAAAGATACTTAGATTAAGTTTGGTAGGGAAATTGCCTACTTAAATAAATCTTAAAGTTCTTTTTTAGAGAAAAATGGATCAAGAGTTCTACCTTCAGGCGGACCAAAGTATGTTTGGACTTGATAGATCTTTCCATCTTCATTTATCCAATATATTTCAATGCTATCAAGTTCAATTGGCTCATTCTCTACAGTCCCATAATTTTTGACATGAAGTGCTGCTTGGTTTTCACAAATTTGCATGAAGATTGGTTCAATTTTCCAATGATGCCCATCTTTAAAACTATTTTTCCAGGTTTCTTCTAATGCAGTTTTACCTTCTTTATTAGGACCGCCTACTGGATCATACATGATTATATCTTCTGTCCAATTGTTCATCCATTCATCTTTTTTTTGATTATTCCAAGAATTAAAATGAATTTTCATTGTGTTCTCAATTTGTTCTTTGGTTGGCATAAGGTCTCCTAAAAAAATTAAATTCTATACCCTCCATCAAGGTATAACGTTTGGCCTGTAATATATCTTGCTCGATTTGAGGATAGAAAAATAACAGCATCTGCAACATCCTGAGCAGTTCCCAATCTTTTTAGCGCTGTATTATTTTTTGCTGCTTCAATATATCTATCATCATAATCTTTCCCTTTAAGTCTTAAAAAAATTCCCGCTTCAATAATTCCAAGTTGAATGCTATTAGATCTAATATTATTTTTACCTTCTTCTCTTGCAATGCCAGTAATCAAAGCATCTATAGCTGCTTTTGGAGCTACTGAAAGAACATCTTTTGAAGGCCATCTTGATAAACCAATTGAACTTAATGTTGTATATGAGCCACCAAATTTTCTCATTAAGGGCAAACTATTTTTTATTAAATTAAAAAACCCGTCAGCATCAGAACGCATAACATTATCCCATTCTTCGTATGTTAATTCGTTAATCCATTTCATCCTTATATTAGAGCCTGTTGCATTAACTATGCTATGAATTTTTAATTTAGATTTTTCTAATTTCATAAAAAAATCTTCAACTTGATTTTTATTCGATAGATCAAGTTGACTACAAGTAGCTTTTCCGCCTAATTCTTTAATTTTTTGTTGTAAGCTTTGTGCTGATTTTTTGTTTTGATGGAAAGTAAAAATTACGGGCACTTGCTGATCTGCAAAAGTTGTACAGATGGCTTCACCAATACCTCCATTTCCACCAATTACTAGTACTGAGCCTTCAGGGAAAAGGTTATATTCTGGATTGTTGGCATCTGATTTTTTCATGACATATTTAATTTTTATATTAACTATTCTAAGTCAATATACATACATATTTTTATTTTATTGCGATAGTATGGTTTAGTAATAGTTTTTTTTGAGTTAGGAGAGTTTTTCATGGGTTTACTAGATAATAAATCAGCAATTGTTACAGGAGGAGGAAGAGGTATTGGCCGCGGACATTGTTTATCTCTTGCTAAATCTGGTGCTTCAGTTTTAATAAATGATATTGATATAGATGAAGCTAAAAAAGTTGCTAACGAAATTAAAAATATTGGTGGCGTCGCACACACTTCTTCACAAGATATTTCTTCAAGGCAAGGTGCTGAAAATTTAATTAATGAATGTCTTGAAAAGTTAAACTCAATTGATATTTTGGTTAATAATGCAGGAATTTTAAGAGATAAATCATTCTTAAAGATGACAGATGAGGATTTTGATGCTGTGTGGAATACTCATGTTAAAGGAACTTTTTGGTGTTCACAATTAGTCTCATTAGTTATGAAAGATCAGGGCAACGGGGGCTCAATAGTTAATACAACATCAGGCGCTCATTTTGGTAATTTTGGTCAAACCAATTACTCAGCTGCTAAGGGTGCAATTGCCTCTATGACATATACCTGGTCAATAGAGTTAGCTAAGTATGGAATTCGTGTAAATGCTATTGGTCCAACTGGTACCACAAGAATGTCAGAAACATTCCAATCTAGTAAAAATACTAATGTAGATAAATTTCCTTATATTGATCCCACATTAAATGGTCCATTAGTGGTTTTTTTATCCAGTGAAAAGGCTTTTAATATTAGTGGTCAGGTATTTGGATGTGGTGGAGATAGATTGGCCTTAATGATCCAACCCCATTACGGCAAGACTTTAACTAAAGATGGAGGTTGGTCAATCAAGGATATAGAAGAAACTTTACCAAAAGACCTTCTTCCTGAATTTGGTAATTTAGGAATGTTATCGATGCCATATCCATTTTTTGATGGTGTGTATCCTCAAAAAAGCTGATTCATACAAATATAAATTTAAAGTTAAGTTAATCTTATTTTTTTCTTACTATTAATAAACATAAAATTAGAAATAGTAGAGCTGGTAGGGCATACAAAGAAATTATTATAAGTTTATCTAGCAAGTTTATAACCCCTTTGCCTTTGAATCAGGCCTTCTAGTATCACCGAAGCCATAAAAAAAATTATTCTTTAATTCAATGCTTTCTAATGAAGTGCGTGGATCTGTAAAATATATTGGTTGGCCCAAAGATTTAATAGTTTGTGCATGATTAACATCAAAACCATGTTCTAACATTAAAACATCAGGTTTCCATTGATGATGAAGCCTTGGAACAACAGTGGCATCTGAAATTTCCATTTTAAAATTTAATGTATTTAATAGAAACTGTAAGACTGCTGTAATAATATATGAGCCACCTGGTGAGCCTGTCGCAAGAATAGGTTGATTGTTCTTAAATACTAGTGTTGGCGTCATAGAGCTTAACGGTCTTTTGTACGGCTCTATTTTATTGGCTTCACCACCTAGTAAACCGAATTGATTGGGTATCCCTGGAGCTGATACGAAATCATCCATTTCATTATTCATAAGTATCCCAGTTCCATCAATTATAATCCCAGATCCATATGTAGAATTTAATGTGTAGGTATTTCCAACGAGGTTTCCAAATTTATCTGCAATTGAAAAATGAGTTGTATCCATGCTTTCTTTTTGTATTGCTTGTCCAGGAAGAATTTCATTTGCAGGAGTAATTTTTCCAATTTGAATTTTTTTATTTATTTTTTCTGCATATTCTTTGCTAATAAGAGTTTTAACAGGCACTTTAAAAAAATCTGGGTCACCTAAATATTTAGAGCGATCTGCATAGGCATACTTCATGACTTCGCTTAACAAAGCTGAATATTTTGGTGAATTATGCCCCAGTTCTGATAGGTTATATTTTTCTAAAATATTTAACATCTGGATAATATGAATCCCCCCAGAAGACGGAGGGGCCATGGTTACTATTGTATATTCATGATAATTACCTGTAATTGGTTTTCTCCAAACTGGGCGATAGTTCTTTAGATCACTTGAAGAAATTAGTCCTTTATTGTTATTCATATATTGCGCAATAAGATCAGCAACTTCGCCTTCATAGAAACCTTTAGCTCCGTTTTGTGATATTGTTTTTAGCGTTCGTGCTAAGTTTGGTTGCTTAAGCTCTTGATGAATTTTTACAGGATAATTAGAATAAAAAATCCTTTTAAAGTTTTTAAAATTACTTAATTTTTCATATTGGTCGTTTAGAACATCGGTCATAAAAGGAGAGATTTTAAATCCTTTCTCAGCTAAATTAATTGCTGGTTTTATTAAATCTTCCCAGGGAAGGCTTCCAAATTTTTGATGAACTTCCCACATCCCATAGACAGTTCCAGGTACACCAATTGAAAGAATTCCTTGAGTTGCTCTTTTTGTATTTACCGAGCCGTCGTCATTAAGAAACATATCTTTGGTAGCAAATTCTGGGGCTTTTTCTCGATAATCTATACTAAATGTTTTATCGGATTTTTTGTCATACATGACCATAAATCCACCTCCCCCAATATTTCCAGCTCTTGGTAGCACAACTGCTAAGGTAAATGCAACGGCAATAGACGCATCATATGCATTCCCACCAGATTTAAGAATGGAATATCCTACATCTGTTGCTAGATAATGTTGAGAAACCACCATTCCATCTTGCCCAACCTCAGGCTGAACAATTGAATTAGAATTAAATATTTCAGATTTTAGTGCATTAGCAAAGATAAGAAAAAGAGTTAAAAGATATTTCATATTTATGTTAATAATCCTCCGTCTACTCTTAAATTAATCCCATTAATATGTATTGCATCATCTGATGCAAGGAATGCAATGGTGCTTGCAATATCATCAGGGGAACGATTTACCCCATCAATAGGCATAATTTTTCTTAACAATCTATCATCTATATCCTTAGGAAGATTTACTTTGGTTGACATAGGGGTTTTAACAGAAGCAGGACAAACGCAATTCACATTAATTCCCTTAATTCCATATTCAACTGCTAAAGTTTTAGAGAATGCGCTAATTCCTCCTTTTGAGGCGCTGTAAGCAGCAGTCCAAGCATGAGATCCAAGTGCTGCAGAAGAAGAAACATTTACAATCGAACCTTTGGATTCAAGCAACATCGGGAGAGCTTGATTGCACATAAAGAAAGTTCCCGTTAAGTTTACATCAATGATTTTTTTCCAGTCGTCAATTTGTACTTCATGGGAGTTATCAAATCTTAATATTCCCGCAACGTTAATTAGACAATCTAGTTTCTTGTAATCTTTTTTTAATGTTTGGAAAAAGGATTTAATATCATTTATATTTGCAATATCTAAAATTTTTGCAGACGAATTCTTATTTGAAAGAAGTTTTTTTGTTTCTTTTAATTGATTTTCATTAATATCAACAATAATCACTATTGCTCCTTCAGAATCTAACCTGATAGCGGTTGATTTTCCTATGCCAGAAGCTGCCCCAGTAACTACAGCTACTTTATTTTGAAATCTTGTCATGTATTTTGATGTTAGTTTAGGTTTTCTTCAGCATAGGATTTTGCCCATTTGTAATCTGCTTTCCCGTTCGGAGCTCGTTTGACTATGTCTGAAAATATAACTCTTTTAGGAAGTTTATAGCCAGCCAATATTTCTCTAGCATTATTTATAATAGTAGCTTCATCAGTTTCTTGATTTTCTTCGATAGAAACAACAGCTACAATTTTTTCTCCAAAACGTTCATCAGGTAAGCCCACTACTAAACAATCAAATATTACCGGATCTTTTTTCAATACTTCTTCTACTTCTTCAGGATATATTTTTTCTCCAGCGGAATTGATGCAATTACTTCCTCGTCCTAATAAAGTAATAGATCCATCAGCAGCAACTTGTGCATAGTCACCTGGAAAACTATACCGAGTTCCTTTGTATTCTCTAAATGTTTCAGCTGATTTTTTTTCATCCTTATAATAGCCAATTGGAATCATAGCTACATCACCACTAATTCCAAGCAAACCCGTGTCATTTGAACCCGGTTCAACAAGATCGCCATCATCTTTTAAAACAATCATTCCTGGGTTTAATGTGAACTTTGCGGTCTCAGGGGTAATTTCTCTAGTACTGAGAGAAGCTCCCATTCCACCCTCAGATGAACCAAAAGTATCCATTAATCTCATGTCATGATGTTTCAACAAGCCTGTTTTAACTTCCGCACTCCACATAACGCCGCTTGAAGTTATTTGCTCTAATGATCCTAAATCGTAGGGAGTATTATTTTCTTTTGCAGAATCTAATGCATCTAACATTGGTCTAGCAAAAGCATCACCAACAATGACTATATTTGTAGCATTTAATCTAGAGCATTCTTGCCATATCTTATCTGGATCAAAACCTAAACCTGGAATAGTGGCAACTGTTCCGCCTAAATTATGAGGCACAAAACAACCCAACCACATTCCTGTTCCATGCATTAAAGGGCATCCAACTAAGCTTACTGGTAATTCTTTTTTTGAATTTAAGTCAAGTATGTACTCATTCAATTTATCCATATCTTTAGGTAATTCATAACCCATAGCTCTTAAGGTTCTAAACATCCCAGTAATAAATTCAGCTTGGTTGTACATTACTCCTTTAGGCATGCCAGTGGTACCACCTGTATATAACATATAAACTATGTCTTCAGGCCTTTCCCAGCGATCCATTGGACTAGAATTTTTGATTAATGAAACATAATTAGAACACCCATCAACAATTGAATCAGAGCCATCAGGCACCTCAATCCAAATTTTTATTTTTGGTAAAGAATCTTTAATTTTATTAATTTGGTCTCCATAACAAGCCTGATAGAAAAGGGCTTCGTTATCTGAGTTATCTAATAAATAAATTAATTCTTCAGCCTTGTATCGATAATTAACATTAATAGGAGTTCCGCCAATTTTAAAAATAGCAAACTGAGCTTCTAGATATTCATTTGAGTTGTGTAAATATAAGCCTACTTTAGAGTAAGTGTTTAACCCAGCATCCATAAGTCCTGATGCAAGTTTTGCAGCAATATCATTGTATTCTTGCCAAGTCTTGCTATTTTCACCACAAACAATAGCAGTCTCATTAGGGATAAGATCAGATGTATTTTCCCAGATGCTTGCAAAATTTAGATTCATAGTAATCTCCCCTTTATTTTAGATTTTGACCTATTCTTCTACCAGAAAAAATGCAATCTGCGACAGATAATCCAGAAACGTAAATGTTTGAGCATATGCCAACAGCTGTTCTACCTGCAGCATATAATCCAGGAATTTCATTATTTGCTTGATCTAAAACTTCCCCAGTTTCTTCATTAACTACTAAACCTCCCAAAGTTAAACAGGGTAGAGGTGCCATAGTTGAATTAATCGAGATATCCATAATGTAGTAGGGTGGCTTTATTTCTTTCATATCCTTTGAGCTTTTACCAAATTCGCAATTAGTATTACCTTTTGCTGCTATATTATATCTATCAATAGCATTAGATAAATTTTTACTTGGAAGGTTATAAATTTTTGCTAATTTTTCAATGGTATTTCTTTTCTTGGCATTAAAATACATTAATACTCTTGCCGAATCTCTTTGAAAAGGCAAAGATACAGCAGCCTGTTTTTTTGCCTTGGCAAAAAGTTCTTTATCTAAAATTAAATAAGCTTTACCATTGTGATCTTCACATATTGCATCACCAAGTGTCGCACCGTACACCATTTCATTTCCAAATCTAATTCCATTTTTGTTAACAACCAAACCATTAGCAAAGGCCATCGGGGGATTGATCATTCTCCAAGCAGTAACTCTGTTCATATGGTCTGTCTTGCCTCCAACACTTTGACCTAGTCTTATTCCTGAGCCAGTATCATGAGATGTTCCTAATGGCATACCATCTATATAATTTGGTGCATACTCTTCGATCATTTCTCGATTAAATATAAATCCACCAGCAGATAGGCATACGCCTTTATTTGCTTTTATATAGATAACCTCACGGTAGTTGCGTTCTATTTTTTGTGCGCGGTTTACATAAAATTTTCCAATTATCTGAAAAATACTTGCTCCTGGCATATTTTGTGGGATTAACATTTGAAAAAACTCAGCCTTCGACATAATTTTTTTGTGTTTGTCAGATATTTTTCCAGATGGAAGCATTAATGCTTTAATTCCAATTACCCTTCCTTCGGCGGTAATAACCAGAGATCGAGCCTCTGTACGGGGAAATACTTTTAAACCTTTTGTAATTGCAGATTTCTTTAAAGGATAAAAAATTGTCCCACCTACGCCAATTGGTTTAAAAGGGCCTTCTTCATAACCTCTATGTCCCCTAGGAGCTGGTAGCGCTTTTTCCATATAAGTAGGAACAAGAGAGTTATCGGAATGATATAAGAAGTATCCTGCACCCGGGTAGCTGGTTTTTGTTTCATAATATGATGAATTAAATTGAACTCCATTATCCATTAACCATTGAGTATTTTCTGGAGAAGTTTTACAAAATTTTCTTAGAGTAGTTTTTTTAACAATATTTCCGGTTTCTTGAATTAAATAATTAAACATATTGTCAGGTGTATCTTCAATACCTGCTTCTTTTTGAATAGGTGTTCCTCCTCCTGCATAGAAAATACCTCCACTTCTTTCTGTAGCCCCACCACCAGAAGTTTTATCAATAGCAATTACAGAATGATCTTGGTCAAGAGCTTCATTAGCCGCGGCAATGCCAGCACCCCCAAGCCCTACAATTACTAGGTCTGATTCGTCATTCCAACTAATAAGATTAGGATCATTGACAATTTGTGGTGCTTCGATATCAGAGAACCATTTTTCATTTTTTGGGTTCAATTCAGTTTCCAGCATTTAAATCCCCTGTTTTTCCTCCATCAACAATTAAACTTGCTGCAGTAATGAATGATGATTTTGAGCTCAGCATAAAGACAATTGGGTGAGCTATTTCGATTGGGTCTGCAATACGCTTAAGTGGAATAGTGTTTTTTGTTATCTCCATCATTTCATCATTTGGTATTGCTCTTTTTGTTGATGGAGTTAAGACTGCTCCTGGAATAATACAATTAACTCTTACATGTGGAGCAGCCTCAATTGCTGTTGCTCTAGTAAAATTGATTAACCCAGCTTTTGCCGCACCATAAGCTGACATATAAGCAACGCCTTTTAGACCTACAACAGAGGCAATATTAACAATAGAACCTTTTTTCGAATTAATCATCCATGGAAGAACTTTCTTTGTTGATATAAATACAGCATCTAAATTTGCTTTAAAGTTAGTTCTCCAAGCAGAAAAGTCTAGGTCTGTAATTTTACCAGTATGGATAGAGGGAGCATTATTCACTAAACCATCAATTTTTCCACAAGATTTATAAACGTCTTCCAATGAATCTGTGACATCAGATTCATTACTTACATCAATATTATGTGCTATAACTTGGTTAGAAATTTTTAAGAGTTCATTTTTGGCTTTTTCTAGATTTTCATTATTACGTCCTGTAATTACAACAGTTGCTTTATTTTGTAAGCATAGTTTTGCAGTTTCGAAGCCTATTCCAGCACTCGAACCAGTAATGTAGATCACATCATTTTTTAAAGTTGTTTCCAAATCTCTTCCTAAGTGAAATTTTATTTATATTTTTATATTAAAACCTAATGACGCATACCAATAATCTTCCATAAATTTTATATGATAAGGGTCTGATTTATATCCTAGACTCATCCCAATGCCAATATTTTTATAAGATGTTAAATATTCAACTTTAGAATTAATTTCTCTTCCGCTTGGATTAAGACCAAAATTTATATTGTTAAATAAAACATTTTTTTCTCTAGTTCTGTAAACAGGTACATTTAAGTTAAGTTGCCCGGATTCAATACGAATTGGTTGATCAATAGTAATAATTATTTGATCTCTTTTATGAAAGATAGAAGATTTTAGATAACCTATACCAAATGCAGATGAATGGAGGTTTGAGATGGAATCAATAATTCCAAATTCATTTTTTGTTCCTGCTGATGATCCCCAATAAAGCGACCCAAATATCTTACCTCCCATTATATTTAATGAGTTTGATAATCCCATAAATGTGGTTAAGTGTTTGTTATTGTTATTAAATGCTCCTGAGCCACTAAAACCAAGACTTGAATCATTTTCTTTAAGGAGTCCAAATTGAATAGAAGGCATAAAATTTTGAGGTTGAATTTCAATCATAGCAACAGTACTTGAATTAGTTTCTCCAAAGATTTCATTTGCTTGAAATTTATTTCTACCAGATGAAACAGTGAAAGCAAGGTTAAGGTCTTGGCTCAAATTTACAATAGAGCCCAATGAACTTCCTGCAGCACTAAAATTTAACCAAGGGTTGCTAAATTGAGACCTTAATTTATTTATTAATCTCAACTCAGAATCTTGAAAGATGCCAAGAGCCCAACTGCCATTAACACCCTGACTAATGAAGGTGTTATTGGTGTTATTAAAATATGTAAAGAATTGATTTCGTTCT
This sequence comes from uncultured SAR86 cluster bacterium, assembly GCA_902608115.1. GTDB lineage: Bacteria > Pseudomonadota > Gammaproteobacteria > Magnimaribacterales > D2472 > D2472. The sequence continues at coordinate 36,070 of CACLMT010000008.1, forward strand.
GATAGCGTATCAAGGAGGTGAGTAGGTGTGATTAGCTCTTGTGCAGAGTTATATTTTTTATATGTCCCAACTTCAAATATCCCCTCATTAGAGTCTGCTCTTAACAAACTAGGTTCTTGCAGTCCGCTAAAGCTTTCTAAGTTTGATATCTGATTTCTATAATCTGATGTTAGAGAGGTTAAAGAGTTTCTGAATGGAGCACCTAGCTCATCAAAAAAAATAATTGTTTGATTAGCCATTCCATTTGAAATAGCATCTCCAAATGAAGGACTGCTAAGTTGAATGTTAGTAAAAGTAGCAGGAACCATTGGGCCATTAAAATTTTGTGTAAGCATAGCAGTCATCTGTCCTACTGGTTGTGTTGCCGCATCAAGATCCATTAAACCTTGGCCGTATATCTCCATATCACCATAGATACCTTTTTTGTTTGCGGTACTAAACAGGCGCGCAACAAGCTCATGACTTCCTAATTGCCCTTCAAAATAATCTGCGATAACAGCTAGACCGCCAGAGACGAATGGTGCTGCAAATGATGTTCCGCTGGCTACCGCATAGCAAGAATTATCTTGGATACAATTATTATAAGTAGCATTATTTGGATCGCCTGTGTAAATACCTAAATCGTCATTGGAGGTAGGATAAGCCAATGTAATTTCTCCACCTGGAGCGGCAATACAATAATCTTGAGCTATTCCACATCTGTTTGAAAAATCGCTAATCACACCATTTTCGTCTACAGATACTGCAGCAACAGAATGTCCTTGAATTTCTGATATGTAATGTGCCATACCTGGAAATATCTCTGGATTAGAGAAGTTTGCGCCTTGATCAGCATAACCTCCAGCATTTCCAGCAGCCCATACATAAATAGTTTTTTCTGATGCAGGCGTTCCAACTTGTGACATTTCAACAATAGTTTTTGGAAAAGCATTTCTTACTTGTGCTTCTGTGTAATCAATAATATTACCTGAATAACCATAGCTGTTATTGACAATTTCCACATCATAATAATTATAAATTTCAAATAATTGACTAAAAAAACTATCTATACCTGTAAAGTCAGGAGCATTTGTTACATTACCGGATCCATCATCGTCACCCAAATCAACGGGATTATATTCAGGATCAGGTTCAGATAGTTGAATAGCAACAAATAAAATATTTGCATCAAACGCTACTCCGTGCATGGGCGAAAGCTCTAATTTTTCTAATGATCCAGCTGCAACTGATGCAACCATAGTTCCGTGTCTTGTTTGACGTGTATTAGGTGTGTAATTTGAATAGGACAGATCGCTATTAGGTGATATACGTGAAGAGCTTATCTCAAAATGAGTAGCATCTAGTCCAGAGTCTGTTATCCCAATTGTTACGCCTGACCCAGTGCCTCCTCTAGCATAAGCAGAAGAGGCATTAACCATATTTAGACCCCATTGATTTTGATATTCGTAATATCCCTCAAATTCATCTTTCAACTCATCATATGAAGGCACGACTTGTGTTGTAGTATCAGCATCAGGGTTATTAGTTGAAAGATCAGGTGGTGCTGGGGGGGTTGGTGTTTGAGATAGAATAGGAGCCTGAGAGTTTGATCCGCCGCCACCTCCACCACAAGATATAAGAGTAATTAAAATAAAAACTAGAGTTCTGTTTTGTTTCATAATAGTTTAGGATTCTTTTTTAAATATAAAATAATATATGTCTGATAAATATAACGAAGTTTTAGCAAATCTAACAGCTCCAGATCAAATTTTTGCATTTGAGGAAGTGCAAAATTCTTCAGGAGTTACTTATAGAGAATTTATTAATACACCAAAAAACCTTGCTGATTTTTTTAAATTTGGTCTTTCATTTCCTGAATGGGAATTTATAGTTTTTAATGAAGAAAGATATACATATCAACAAATAATTAACAAAGCAGCACAAACTGCAAATGCTTTGAAAAATGCAGGCATAAAAAAAGGTGATCGAATTGCGATATGTATGGCAAATAATCCTGAATATATTATTTCTTATATGGCGATCACTTCAATGGGAGCTGTGTGTGTTTTTTTAAATTCTTGGTGGGTTCCAAAAGAAGTGAGTTATGGCTTAGAAAATTCTGGAGCTAAGATATTGATAGGAGATGAAAAAAGGCTAAGAGGATTAGAGGAATTTAATGATTTAACAAAGATAATTGTTAGACCAGAAAATGATACAGATTTATTGGAGTTCAATGAATTTATAAGCATTGAATCTGAAGAATTTAGTAACCCAGATTTGGATACAAATGATCATGTAACTATTTTTTATACTTCTGGGTCAACTGGTTTCCCTAAAGGAGTGCTTTCAACACATAGGAATATTCTAGCTACTTTATTTAGTTGGGCTTTAGTTACAACCTTAAAAAGAGAGTTAGAAACGTTTGAAAATATAGAAGATATTTCTGAGAAAGCTGAAACCAGTGAGATTGAAGGAATTAATGTGCCTGTTCAATCCTCAATTCTACATTGCGTACCTTTATTTCATGTAACAGGAAGTCATTCAGGTTTTTTGATGAGCATCCTTGCAGGTAGAAAGATGGTTATGATGAATAAATGGGATCCTGGAAAAGCATTGCAATTGATTCAAGATGAGAAGATTGGAGCAATTACAGGGGTCCCAACTCAAACTTGGGATTTATTAACCCATCCTGATAAAGATAAATATGATCTGTCTACACTAAAAGAACTTAGTGGAGGCGGTGCTCCAAGACCCCCCGAGCATGTTCAAAAATTAAAAGATGGTTTTAAGGATAGTGAGCCATCTATCGGTTATGGTTTAACAGAAACAAATGCAGCAGGCACTTTAAATTTAGGAATTGATTATTTAGCTCATCCAGGCAGTTGTGGAAGAGCCATACCACCAATTACAGATGTGGCGGTTATTGATGAGAATTGGAATTTTCTTGGAGATGAAGCTGAAGGTGAGATTGTTATCAAAAGTCCAGCAAATATGGTGGGTTATTGGAAAAATAAAGAAGCAACAGATGAGGTTTTTAATGATGATGGATGGTTTAAATCAGGCGATCTTGGTTACATAAAGGATGGTTTTGTTTTCATTGTTGATCGTGTTAAAGATTTAGTTATCAGGGGAGGGGAAAATATTTCATGTATTGAGGTCGAAACTGCAATTTACCTCCATCCTTCAGTTAAAGAGGCTGCTGTTTTTGGAATTCCCGAGGAAAGGCTTGGCGAAACTCTTTGTGTGGATATTTGCTTAAAACCCTCCAAGGATTTAGAAGAAGATGAATTAAGAGAATTTTTACATGATAAATTATCAGTTTTTAAAATCCCATCTATTATTCGAATAAGTGCTCAAGGCCTACCTAGAGTTGCATCAGGGAAGTTTTCTAAGAAACAATTGCGTGATGAATTCATTTTAATCGAAGAAAATGAATCTTAAATTCTTTAACTCTGCCTATAAATTATTGTATAAAGGGGTGTTAAATTAATAAAAACTATGTCAGTAAGCGTTTTAGTTATTGAAGACGAGCCAGATATAAGAAAAACCATTGATTACAATCTTTCAAAGGAATCTTATAAGGTTATTCAAGCAGCTTCTATTGCAGAGGGAGAGAAAGCTATTGCTGAAAATGATATTGATGTAGTGATCTTGGATTTGATGCTTCCAGATGGGTCTGGATTGACTCTTTGTAGAGATATCAAGTCTAATTCTAGAACAAAAGATATTCCGATTATTATTTTAACTGCAAAAGCTGATGAGGTTGATAGAGTTGTTGGATTTGAACTTGGTGCAGATGACTATGTAATTAAACCATTTAGTGTAAGAGAGTTGATTTTAAGGGTAAAAGCAATTCTTAAAAGAGGAACTTCAGCTAAAGACACAGCTGAAGAATCATCATATTCTTTTGGAGATTTAAGATTAAATTTCGATGCTTATCAAGTTTTTATTAACGACAGTGAAATTGGGCTAACAGCTCTAGAATTTAGACTGCTAAAACATTTAATTGATCGACGAGGAAGAGTTCAAACTAGAGATCAATTGCTGGAGGAAGTATGGGGTTATAGTTCAAGTGTAACAACTAGAACAGTTGATACGCATATTAAACGCTTGAGAGAGAAACTTGGACCTATCGGTAATTATATTCAAACAATTAGAGGTGTAGGTTATCGTTTTTCTAGAAATCCTGATTAAATTCTGATGGGTATTCGTTCCCGTATTTTTGTTATCGTTTCATTCTTATTTTTAATAGGTATTTCTTTAACTTTTGTGATCGCCGAAAGGGATTTAAATATTGAATTTAGAAACCAGATAGAAGGAGAGCTTTCAAAACAAGCTCGAATTTTACAACAGTCTTTACAGCCATATTTAATTGAAATAGACAAAAATAAGCTTAAAACAATTATTGATCAATATGCTCAAGCATCTAAATCTAGGATTACGATTATTAATACTAACGGCTTAGTTGTAGCAGACTCTAGTGTTACAAATACTAATTTAGGAGGTTTAGATAATCACGGCACAAGGCCTGAAATTCTTCAGGCTTTATCTACAGGTGAAGGATCTAGTAAAAGGTATAGCATTACAACACAACAAGAAATGCTTTATTTTGCAATTTCAGACTCTTCACTTGAAGAATTGAATTTTATTAGAGTTTCTGTTCCTTATGAGTATGTAGATCAACTTTTAGGCACTTTAGATAACTCAATTACTCTTATTTTTGTTGTTGGTTTAATTATTGCAATTATTGCTAGTTTAATGGCAGGTGACTATACACGAGAAAGTTTGGTTGAATTAGAAGCTGCCGTATCAAAAATTTCAAGCGGAACTTACAGAAAGAAAAATATTAAATCTTTACCAACAAGCCGTAGAGATGAGATCGGATCGATGGCTAGAAATATCTCATCTATTTCCATGGATTTAAAAAACCAAATCTCTCTTATCGCGAAACAAAGAGATCAGTTTGGATCAGTGCTTGATGATTTGGGTGAAGGCATCATGGTAATGTCAGAGACAGGGGAGATTACTTTTTGTAATGATCAAATGCATGATATTTTTCATCAAAATGAGCTTGTTGGAAAATCTATAAACGATTTAAATATCAAAGCAATTAACCAACTTTTTAAACAGACAACCAATAAAGGTAAACATGAAATAGAATTTGAACTTGAGACTGAAGGTGAGGATACTCGCTGGATCTTAGCGCATATGAATAAAGCTTCAACTACGAAAGAATTTATATTGGTTGTGCATGAGACAACCTATCTTAGGCAAATGGACTCAATGCGACGAGACTTTATTTCAAATCTTTCGCATGAATTAAGAACCCCTGTTAGTGTTATTAAGGCTAATTCTGAGACTCTTTTAGATGGTGCTTTGGAGAATTCGAAAGATGCCAAGACTTTTTCAAAAGCTATCTTACACAATGCTGATCGATTAAGTGAAATGGTTTCCTCATTAATTGATCTGTCTCGAATTGAGTATGGAGAATTAAAGTTCGTTATCGAAGATATCAACATTAATTCAATAATTTCTACAGTTATAGCTTCATATAAAAATATGACTAAAAAGAAAAATATTCAATTAAAGTTTGAAGATAAGTTTAATTTTAAAATTAGAGCAGATGCAAAGGCCGTAGAAAGGGTGATAAACAATTTAATCGATAATGCTCTTAAATACAGTCCAGAGGAGTCAGTAATTGAGATTAAACTTAAAAAACAAGGAAAATTCCTTCGTATATCAGTTTTAGATCTTGGAGAAGGTGTTCTTAAAGATGAACAAGAACTTGTATTTAAGAGATTTTTTAGAACAGCTAGAGCTAGAGCTAAAACTCAACAAGGTAGTGGCCTTGGATTGGCAATCGTAAAACATTTGGTTAATAATTTACAAGGAGAGGTAGGGGTTCAATCTAGAAAAGAAAAAGGGTCTGAATTTTGGTTTACTTTACCTTTAAGCTAACAGAAAATTTAATCTTAATATATGTCAGATAAAAATAATTTAGAAACAAGAGTCCAAATGCTTGAAGATATTCTAGCTATTCAAACTCTCAAACATACTTACTTGAATGCTTGTGACGCAAAGGATGTGCCAGCATTAATATCAACATTTGTAGAGTCTGACTGTTTAATTGATTATGGTTCAGTAGGAGTTTTTCAAGATAGGCAAGATCTTGCAAAAGTTTTTACTGAAGTGGCGTGTCATGATTATATGCTTGAATCTCATCATGCTAGCAATCCTGTGATAGAGATAGAGGATCAAATCAATGCAGTTGGCTCTTGGTCACTTACATACACGTTAATCAATACTCAAGATTCATCAGTTGTAACTCTTCAAGGTCATTACGCGGATACTTATATTAAAACTCAAGACAAATGGTTGATCAAAGAAACAGTTTTTCGTCTTAAATCAACACTTCAACTTAAAATAGAAGAAGATCTTTTAAAAGTAATTTTTGCGGGCTAGATTTAACCTTCAGTTGCAAGGCAGCTTAAAAGATATGAATTTGCCGATCTTACAGCTTCATTAATTCCAACATCAGTTAAGCTAGAATTTTCTTTTGTATTTAAAGATAGAATAGAAAAAATTATTTGAGTTATAACAAGAAAAACTCCAGATTTATTAAACATATTTGGTAATCCAATGGTTTTTTCAGTATGTTTTAAAATAGTCTCTGCTATCAAGTTTAAATTCTTAGATGAAATAGGGGGGCTTACAGTATTTTCTAGAATTAGTTTCTGAGCACCAGGATTCAATAAAAAAAAATCTCTAATTATTTCCGTGCTTTGACGTAAACACCCTGCATAGTCTTGATTATTGTTACCACTTAAGCCACTAATTAGGTTCTTATTGCAACGCTTAATGTATCTTTCGACCAATGCAATTTTAATTTCTTCAGGGGTTTCAAAAAATTTGTATGTTGATGTTCTTTTAAGTTGAGCATCCTGTGAAATCCTTGCAATTGTTAATGCTTTTAAGTTTTCTTCATTTAGTATTAATTCTGCAGTATCGAGAATTTTATTTGTTCTAACAAGGCTTCTTTTTTGTTTTGGTTTTTGCATTCTTTAATTATCGACATTTGTCTTAAAAATTCAACGTTTATTGCATAATCATTAAAATTTATGTATTGTGTCATTTCTGTGTCAAAAAAGTGTCATGAATGAAACTAAATTACGATGAATACAAAGACAATATTAAAAAATCATAGACTTGTACCTAGGAATTCACAAGCTAAAGAGATGATTGTTGTTGGGCATTTTGCTTTGTGGTTTCTTTTAATTGCATTTTTATTCGCTGCCTGAAATACCAAATTTTTTTATGTAATGGGTGAATAACCTTTTTTTTTATTTACTTTGTCATTTTTCTGTAACACAAAGTTTTACAAATTGTTGCGTAAAATTAATCGCGTTTTCACATATTTTCTATTTAATGTATTCGAATTAGTTATTTAAAAATAACAAGCTATGGAAAATTTATTTTTAGACCCTTATACAATCTTAATTTTAGCTGCTGTAGTTGGTTTTTTTATGGCATTTGGGATTGGTGCCAATGATGTTGCTAATTCTATGGGGACTTCAGTGGGCAGTAAAGCCATTACAATCAAACAGGCAATCATCATTGCCGCCATTTTTGAATTTCTTGGTGCATTTCTTGCTGGTGGTGAGGTCACCTCAACCATAAGAAAAGGCATTGTAGATCCCGTGCTTTATGTGAATGAGACGAATATTTTTGTTATTGGTATGTTATCTGCACTTCTTGCCGGTGGAACTTGGTTATATGTAGCCAGTTTAAGAGGGTGGCCAGTATCCACAACTCATACTATTGTTGGTTCAATAATAGGATTTGTATTAATCACCAAAGGAGTTGATGCCGTTTCATGGGGAAAAGTAGGTAATATAGCTATGAGTTGGGTTACTTCTCCTTTATTGTCTGGAACTTTAGCATTCGGTATATATATTTCAGCTAAGAAGCTTATTCTCGATAGATCTGATCCAGGTAAAGCAGCAATAAAATACATTCCATTTTATAGCTTCCTAGTGGCTGTGGTTATTTCATTAGTAACAGCCAGGAAGGGACTTAAACATGTAGGCGTAGAGTTTAGTGATAATGAAGTCTATTTCTTCATTGCAATATTTAGCACGCTAGTATGCCTTGGTACAGCTTTCTTTTTAAGGAAAAACAAAGAGCAAATCATGAAAGAAGGAGGTATTGAGTTTGCATTTGGATTGCTCATGATAGTTTCAGCTAGCGCCATGGCATTTGCTCATGGTTCCAATGATGTTGCAAACGCTATTGGGCCTTTGGCTGCAATTGTTAGCGTGGTTGATACTGGAGCTATTGATTCAAAAGCAGTTATTAGTCCTTGGGTGCTATTCGTAGGAGGAGTTGGTATTGTTTTTGGTTTGGCTACTTTGGGATCAAGGGTTATTAAAACAGTCGGTAGAAAAATTACAGCTCTCACACCTAGTCTTGGATTCTCCGCAGAAATGGCAACAGCATCAACAGTGGTTGCTGCATCTTATCTAGGATTCCCTATTTCAACAACACACACCCTCGTAGGCGGTGTCATAGGTGTTGGTCTGGCAAAAGGAGCTGAACATTTAGACTTTTCCTCCATTCGAAGGATTATTGCCTCATGGCTAGTAACAATTCCAGCAGGCGCAGCTTTCACAATTTTATTCTATGTGCTTCTTAGAGTTATATTCGGAGTTTAAAAAATTATATATAAATATTTTTTAATAGTATTCCTTAGTTTTATTAATATATTAAGCATAGGTGTGAAAGCATCTTATGATTATTACGGTAGAATTACAGTTGATTATCAGTCACTTTCAAGGACCAATGCTGGTACCAAGACAGATATCGCTAACAATGAATCTAGATTAGGCTTAAAAGGTAATTTTGCTTTAGGTAATAAATCTGAAACCAAGATCATTTATCAAATAGAGTATGGAATTGATCCAGTTGATGGGAAAGCGAGAGGGGATGATGGAACTCTCAAAAAACGTGATACCTATCTTGGCGTTCAAAATAAGTTGGGCACTATATTTGTAGGAACCCATGATTCAGCCCTTAAGAAAGCGCAGTTAAAAGTTGATTTATTTAATAATCTAGCTCCTGATATAAAAAATGTTTTACATGGTGAGAATCGCTTAGATGATTTTATTGGTTATATTACTCCAAAATTTCAAGGCGCTTTTTCTGCTACTTTTAATAGTATTAAAAATTCTTCATCTTCTGGAAAAAAATTCAAATCATATTCTTTAAATTATTCTGGAAATAGATTTTTAGCAGCATTTGCTATTGATGAAGGGATGAAGGGTTACGATAGTAGTAGGTTGTCTTTTTTATACCCTTTTGAAGGTTCAAAATTAGGTTTTATTTATCAAGAAACAAAGGAACTTTCTTCTGGAATGAAGAAAAATGGCGGTGTTCTTAGTTTTATAACAAATATTAATTCTAAAGGAAGAATTAAATTTCAATATGCAGTTTCAAGCATGAAGATTGATTCAGGAAAACACTCAACCATCGGGTATGACCATCAATTAATACAGGGTCTTAGGATATTTACTTTTTATTCAGTTCTTAATTCAAGAGTTACCAGTAAAGAAAAAAATATCTTCTCTATTGGCTTAGAGTATAACTTTTAGATATATTTATCATTTCTTTGCGAAGAGTTACAATTTAAAACATGAGAAAGATTCATATTACTTTATTCTTTTTACTAATTTTTATTAGCTCTTCATGCTCTAGAGAAATTTCTATTGTTGCAGTAGCTGAAACTAAACCTGTTGCAACCAGTGGTGATGCCGCAGATGATCCGGCTATCATTATTAATTTTAAAAATCCAAGAAATTCATTAATCTTAGGTACTGATAAGAAGGCAGGAGTTTATTTATATAACCTTCTTGGAAAAGAATTAGGTTTTTCTAAGTTAGGCCATATTAATAATATTGATGTAAGACAAGATAATAATGAAATATACATTGCAGCAACAAATCGAAGTAATCAATCAATAGAGTTTTGGGTGTTTGATCAGGAAGAATTTTTTAATCAAAAAATTGATCCTTTTAATATTTTTAATATTCCAGTCCGAACTCATACAATTCCATCTTTTATAGATCTATACGGCATCTGTATTGGTTTGATTGGAGGTACCCCTGTTGCTTTTATTACTGAGGACAAAGGACCTCGTGTCGAGCTATGGACTCTTGAGAACCAAAAATTAGTAGGTACTTTTAACAATGGTGGAGAATCTGAAGGGTGTGTATTTGATGATGAGAATCAGACTTTATTTATTTCTGAAGAAGAAGTTAGAGGTGTTTTAAAGGCCTATAATTTAAATCAGGAGTATCCCTTTGAGGTTCCTGTGATTGTTGACTCAAGAGAGGGTAATATTGGCGGAGATCCAGAAGGAGTTGCAATCTATAAAACTTCAGATACAGAAGGATTCTTACTTTTATCATCTCAAGGAGACAATAAATATAATGTTTATAATCGACAGACGCCTTATGAATTTATTATAAGTTTTACTATCGACGATAAACTTAATGGGATTGATGGAACTTCTGAAACAGATGGTATTTCAGTATCACATTACAATTTAAGAGGAGAATTTTCACAAGGAATTATGATTGCACAAGACGGATATAATTTTGATCGTGAGGAACAAAAAAATCAAAATTTTAAAATTGTTCCTTTTAAGAAAATCCTAAAAAAAATTAATTCAAAGTAGCGGTCTCTGATAGAATCAATTCATTAGAATATTCTTTATAGACTTCTAAAAACTCTGGGTGTGTCAGAATCCAAAATTCATTTTTATTAATTTTATCAAATACTATTTTTGCTAGATCAATAGGGTCCATTCCATTTTTAACGCCTTCACCAAGCCATTCTTTATTTAATGTGGCGGTTTCATGTTGATCTATCGCAAAGTTATCTAGGTTTAATCCTGACTTGTCTCTTTTCATAATATTGGTTTTGACTAAGCCAGGACATAGAACAGAGACACCTATCTTGGGATATTCATTTTTAAGATCTTCATACAGAGATCTTGTAAGACCTACAACAGCATGTTTTGTTGCAGTGTAAGGGGAGAAAGCTGGACCAACAATTAATCCAGCCATAGAAGAGGTATTGACAATGTGACACCTTTCATTACTGGCTATCATCTCATCAACAAATAAATTTAAACCATAAACGATGCTCATAACGTTAACGTCAATAATTCTTTTCCAATTTTGATTATTAATTTTCCATGATCTTCCTTCTAAAAAAATTCCTGCATTATTAAAAAGAAAGTGAACTCTTCCATATTGTTCAATAATTTGTTCCTTGCATTGTGACAATTCTTTAAAATTTGAAACATCACACTTTAGTGCAAGAGAAGACGAGTTATGAATTAGTGATTGAGTTTCTTTTAAACCTTCTTCATCAATATCTATCAGAATAATATTCATTTTTTCTGATGCCGCATGTATTGCAAGCCCTCTACCAATACCACTGGCAGCCCCAGTGATTAGAATAGTTTTGTTTTTAAAAATATTAGGTTGCAAGATAACCACCATCTACTGGGTAATAAGATCCAGTGATGTAAGAAGCTTCAGAAGATGCAAGAAAAAATATAAGATTTGCAACTTCGTCTGGAGTGGCTATTCGATTATTTGGAATTCTGCTTAGCAAGAATTGCATTATTTTTTTATCTTTCATTAATTCAGTATTCATAGGAGTATCTATAACACCAGGACCGACTGCATTAGCTCGAATATTTAAAGGGGCATACTCAATTCCTATAGATTTTGTTAGACCTACTACTGCATGTTTTGAAGCTGCATAGGATGCTTGGGCTCCACTGGCTCTTACCCCCATAATTGATGCAACATTTACAATTGCTCCAGATTTTATTTTTTTATTAATAGCTAGCTTTAGGAATTCCCTGCATGAATAAAAAGTTCCATTCAAGTTAATTTCAATAGCTTTGTGCCACTCATCTACTGGGTACTTGTGAAGCATATTTAAACCAGGACTAATACCAGCAGAGTTTACAAGGACATTTGGAGTTTTATTATCATTTTTAAGTGATTTAAAAACTTCTTTCACTTGTTGATAGCTTGAAATATCACAATGTTTAAATATTAATGTATAACCTTTTGATTTAAGGTCTTTTTCTAATTTTTTTCCTGCTTTTTTATTTGAATCAATAATAATTACTTCATAACCTTCTTTTAAAAAGCGATTAGTTGCGCTTAACCCTATACCAGAAGCGCCTCCCGTGATAACTGCTATATTTTCTTGATTCATTTTCATTGCCTTTGTCTTGGTGTTTTTATAATATCAGAACTTAACTATGCATACAGATACTTACATTCAAAATTTAATAAAAGATCAATCTTTTTTTGAAATTCATCAAGAGACAGTTCTTGGAATTGAAATGGAGGTATTTAAAAATCGACCACGGTCATTGGTTGATTTTATAGAGTTATCTGTATCCCATGGGGATCAACCATATCTAATTTATGAAGATAGAGTAATAAGTTTTGAACAACATTTCCATTTAGTAAAAAGAATAGCTTATTTATTAGTTCATTCTTATGGTATTAAGCCTGGTGATAGGGTTGCAATTTATGCAGCTAATGCTCCGGAATGGATTATCTTTTTTTGGGCAACAGTTGGAATTGGTGCAATTGCGTGTGGTTTAAATGGTTGGTGGAAAGGTGAAGAAGCAATAAATGCTATTAATTATGCTGATCCCAAATTAGTTGTCGTTGACTCAAAACGTTATGAAAGAATTAAAGATGATTTAAATTATCAAACTTATAATTTTGAAATTAGTGATCTGTCAGAATTAGAGAGCGAGCTTGAAGAATTTATCAGAGTTGATGAAGATGATTGCGCATGTTTACTTTATACATCTGGTACTACCGGAACTCCTAAGGGAGTTATGACATCTCATAGATCGATGATAGCTAATTCAACTTTGCAAATGTTGCAAGGAGCTGCTGTTTCTCAGTATGCTACTAAACAAGGTATAGATTGGTTTGTTAATAACCCAATGAGCCTTTTAACATCTCCTTTATTTCATGTGTCTGGATTATCTGCTGGAGCAGTAACGAGTCTTTTTGCTGGATCTACAACTATTCTTTATAAAGGTAGATTTAATTCTAAAAAAGTTTTAGATTTAATCATCCAATATAAAGTTACCTCATGGGGTGGAGCCGTTCCAACTGCATTAAAAAGAGTTCTTGATAGCGCAGATCAGTTGACATTAGATTTATCAAGCATGCTAGTTATTGGAGGCGGCGGCGCGCCTATGCCAGCTGAATTAATTGATAGAACAAAAAAAATATTTTCAAGTTCGCGCTATAGTTTTGGTTATGGCTATGGTTTAACAGAATCAGGAGCAATTACTCTTGTAAATTGGGGAGAAGAGTTAGAGAAAAATCCATCATCTCCGGGACAACCAATGCCAACTATTTCAGTTCAGCTAAGAGACGAAAATAATAATCTTATTAAAGAAGATCAAAAAGAAGGTGAGATCTATGTTAGAAGCCCTTCAGTAATGCTTGGTTATTTTAATAATTCAAAAGCTTCTTCAGATTCATTAACAAATGATAGATGGTTAAAAACTGGAGATTGGGGATATAGGCAAGGTCAGATATATTTTATTTCTTCTAGGCGCACAGATTTAATTCTACGTGGCGCAGAAAATGTTTACCCTCAAGAAATAGAATTAATCTTAGACTTACATCCTGGGGTTATTGAATCAGGGGTGATTGGAGTTCCTCATGATGACTTAGGTGAAGAGGTTATGGCTATCGTTGTTACTAATAATAAAAAAAATATTACTCAAAATGATTTAGCTCAATGGGTTTCTTCTAAATTAGCAGATTTTAAAGTTCCATCTAAATGGAAATTAATTAATGAAAATCTACCAAGAAATGCTTCAGGAAAATTAATGAAACATGTTTTAATAGACGCATCTAAAAACACCATGGTTGAAGAAGATGACTAAACAAGAAACTTTAAAATTACAGGCTCCTTTTGAGCTTTCATATGACTACAAGCGATCAAGTGGACCTATTATGTCAAAATTTTTTGAAGCTTTATCTAAAAAGAAGATATTGGGCACTAAGAATGCTTCAGGTAAGGTTTTTGTTCCAGCTGCTGAGTTTGATCCTAATACAAATGAAGCTTTAACAGAATTTGTTGAGGTTGAATCAACTGGAATTATTGAGTCATGGTCATGGGTAGCAAATCCAAAACCTCATCACTTAATTCAGTCTGCATTTGCTTTTGTATTGATTAAATTTAATGGTGCTGATACTTCAATGTTGCATATGGTATCTGAGTGTGCTGAATCTGATTTGGCTAAAGGAGTTAAGGTAAAACCAGTTTGGTCATCTGACCCCAAAGAGATGATCCTTGATATTAAATATTTTGTTTTAGAAAAATGAATCAAGAAGATAAAGAAAAAGATTATTTTGAATCTCCAATTCATTTGGAATATCAATATACTGCTGGTGCGGCTACTACAAGATTCTTAAATAAGGTAAAAGAAGGAAAATTAGTCGGGCAAGAATGCCCTAAATGTAAGGCGGTCTATGTGCCTCCACGTGGTAGCTGTCCAAGGGATGGTATTGCAACAAATAGGGAAGTGGAGCTAGTAGATCAGGGCTGTATTGAATCTTTTACCATAGTACACATCCCGATTCCTGGAAATCCAATTGTGCCTCCATATGTTTGTGCAATGATTAGGCTTGATGGGGCAAACATATCTTTTTTACATCTAGTTGATGGAATTAAATTAACTGATATTCGAATTGGGATGAGGGTTAAGGCAGTCTGGAAACCAAAATCAGAATGGAGGCATTCTTTAGAAAATATTAAGTGGTTTATTCCAACTGATGAGCCAGATGTTGATGTTACCAAATTAAGGTTTAAACCAGAATGAAAAAAATAGCAATAGTGGGCTATGCTCAAAATAAGATCTTAGCTAGTGCTGGTGCATTAAACGAAGTTGAACTTATTATGCCAGTGGTTCATAAGATATTTAATAATCTTGGAATAAGTCAAAAGGAAATAGATTTTACATGCTCAGGGAGTTGTGATTATTTACAAGGGGCTGCTTTTGCTTTTGTAGAAGGTTTATCTGCAATACAAACCAACCCACCTATAAAAGAATCACATGTAGAAATGGATGCCGCATGGGCTCTATATGAATCCATGTTAAAGATTCAAATGGGAGACGCTGATACAGCTTTAATTTATGGATTTGGAAAGTCATCACCTGGTGATCTAGATTCTATTATTTCCTTACAGATGGATCCTTATTATATTTCACCTTTATGGCCTGATCGTATATCTTTAGCAGCCTTACAAGCACAAGTTTTATTAAACAATAACATTATTAATAAAGATGAGATTATGCACGCTGTTATTGAATCAAGAAATAACGGTTTGAATAATCTAAATGCTTTAATTCAAACCTCAATAACAGAAGATGAATATCAAAAAGATCTTGTTTTATCTTCTCCCTTGAGAGCTTTAGATTGTCCGCCTATTTCAGATGGAGCTTCTGCAATGATTATAGCTTCAGAGGATAAAGCCTTTAATTTTTCATCTAATCCTATATGGATTAAAGGGATAGATCATCGAATTGAAACTTCTAATTTAGGCGCAAGAAATCTTTCATCATCACCCTCTATCAAAAGCGCCATGAAATCATTAGATATTGAAAATACTGCATTTGATATCGCTGAGATTCATACTCAATTTAGCCATGAATATCCTTTTTTAAGAAAATTACTCAATCTTGAAAATGTTCCCATAAACCTATCTGGAGGACCTCTCGTAGGTAATGTCATGATGGCAGCTGGTTTAGATGCTATAGGAAAAGTTTATGAACAACTTTCAACTAATAGTTATAAAAGAGGATTAGCTCATGCTACTTCTGGTCCTTGTTTACAACACAATATGTTAGTGTCATTGGAGAAAAATTCATGATTCCAGCTGCTGTTATAGGCGTCGGTCAAACTAATTATAAAGCTAAAAGACGAGATGTATCCATAGCTGGATTAGTTCGAGAGGCTATTGATAAGGCTCTTCTTGCCTCGGATGTAGAATGGGATGCTATTGATGCAGTGATATTAGGTAAAGCTCCAGATATGTTTGAAGGTGTAATGATGCCTGAGTTATATCTTGCCGATGCTATTGGGGCAGTAGGTAAACCTGTTATTAGAGTTCATACTGCAGGTAGTGTGGGTGGAAGCACAGCGATTATAGCGGCATCTCATGTTTGTTCAGGAAAATTTGATACTGTTTTAACAGTAACTTTTGAAAAACAATCTGAATCAAATGCTACTTGGGCTTTATCACCTAGATATCCATACTCTCCACATATCAATGCTGGAGCAGGAGGTTACTTTGCGCCGTTTATAAGAGAATACATTCGCAGGCATAATCCACCAGAAAATATTGGTTGGAAAGTAGCTGTTAAAGATCGAATCAATGCTCTTAAAAATCCTCTTGCCCATCTTCAAATACTTGGAATAGATGAAAAAATGGTTAGTGACTCACCTATGTTATGGGAACCATTAAGATACTTAGAAAGCTGCCCATCTTCAGATGGTGCTTGTGCAATGGTTATTGCAAATAAAAATTTATCTAATTCTAGGAATGCTGCTTGGATAAAAGGGATGGCAGTTAGGTCTGAAGGAACTTTATCTGCAGGAAGAGATGAGGTTAATCCTCAAGGTGGAATTGATTGCGCAAAAGATATATATAATCAAGCAGGAATAACTAACCCAAGAAATGAAATAGATTGTGCTGAAATATATGTTCCGTTTTCATGGTACGAACCAATGTGGTTAGAAAATTTAGGTTTTACTGATATTGGGGAAGGTTGGAAGTTAACCAATGAAGGACTAACCGAGCTAGAAGGAGATCTGCCAATTAATATGTCAGGTGGGGTCTTATCTTCAAATCCTATTGGAGCATCTGGGATGATCCGTTTTGGAGAAGCGGCATTACAGGTAATGGGATTAGCTGAAGACCATCAAGTGAAAAATGCAAAAGTTGCTATGGGGCATGCTTACGGTGGAGCTGCTCAATTCTTTTCAATGTGGATAGTTTCATCAACAAAAGATTAATGGAGAAATAATATGAATACCGAACATGCAATTGTAGAAGAAAAAGGCCATACCCTAGTCATAACATTAAATAGACCAGAAAAAAGAAATGCTTTAAGCCCAGGGATGCTTGTAACAGTTTATGAAGCATGGAGAAAGCTAGATAAAGATTCTAATTTAAGATGTGCAGTTCTTACCGGGGCTGGCGGAACTTTCTGTTCAGGAGCTGATCTTAGTGCAATGAAAGATGGTAATGAAGATTCTCAAATGATGGAAAAATTAAAAACAATCCCAGATTTACATTGGCAAGCTTTGTTAAGACATAATCGTCCAAATAAACCTATTATTGCTGCTGTTGAAGGATTTGCATTAGCTGGTGGAACTGAAATACTTCAAGGTACTGATGTTAGGGTAGCAGGGAAAAGTGCTGTCTTTGGTTTAACAGAACCTTTGAGAGGGTTATTTCCCCTAGGGGGATCCACTGTGCGATTACGAAGACAAATTCCATATACATTGGCAGCGGAGATGCTCTTAACTGGTAGACGTATTACCGCAGATGAAGCTAAAAGATTTGGATTAATTGGTCATGTAGTTGAAGATGGAGAAGCATTATCTCATGCTATGACAATAGCTGAATCAATAAATGATAATGCTCCTTTATCCATACAGGCAATAGTCAAATCATTAAGAGAATTAGATGAAAGTTACTTAGAAGTAGAAGCATTAGAGAAAGAACTAGAAATAGGACAACCTATATTTGACACTGAAGACATGATGGAAGGATTGACTGCTTTTGCAGAAAAAAGAAAACCAAAATTTAAAGGGAAATGAGCAAATTATTATCAGACGTCTCTGACAATGTTCAAGTTTTAACTTTTAATAGACCAGAAACTAAAAATGCATTTGATGTAGAATTATTTGAATTATTAAGAGATTCATTAAATTCTGCTAAAGATAATAGTGATATATTTTCAGTAATTGTTACAGGGTCGAATGATGCTTTTTCTTCTGGGGTAGATTTAACCAGCATGCTAGGTAATGCTGGTAATGATTATGAAGAACCATTTGAAACTTGTATTGATGCCCTAGTAGAATTTAATAAACCTCTTATTGCATCTGTTAATGGAGTGGCTGTTGGTGGAGGTGCAACTATTCTTTTGCATTTCGATAGTGTATTTATTTCACCAAACGCAAAGATCAAATATCCTTTTTCAGATTTAGGGCTTGTGCCTGAGGTTGGAAGTTCATATTTACTATTTAATTTATTGGGATATCAAAAAGCTTCACAATTATTATTTGAAGCAAATTGGATTAGTGGAAAAGAATTTTATGAATTAGGCTTAGCGCAATATGTTGGCGATGATTGTTTTAACCAAGCATTGGAATATGCAAAAAGACTATCTAATCAATCATTGGCGTCTATCATTGAAACAAAATCTATTCTTAAATCTTTTTACAAAGAAGATATTAAAAAAGCCCGAAAATTAGAAGCTGACGGAATGAAAAAACTTTTTGGCTCTGAAGATAATTTAAAAGGTGTTGAAAAGTTTTTTTCAAAGAAAAAATAATATTATGCCATTTGACAAGATACAAAGTTTTTTAGAAATAAACCCAGAATATGCATGGCTTTTGTTATTTTTATTTGGATTTATGGAATCAATGATTATTACTGGAAGTTTTATGTCAAGCGCCATTTTATTTTCTATATGCATATATTTATACAATAGTGGAATTCTAACCTTGCCATGGATTTGTGGTTTTGCATTATTAGGCTCACATTTTGGAGACGTCGTTGGATTTTTAATAGGTAAATCACTCGGACCAACTATTATGGCTACAAAATTTATTGAAAAAAGACAGAAAATTATTTCTCGTACTCAGCAATTTTTAAATCGTTTTGGTCCATATACTATTTTCTTTGGAAGATTTATCCCTGCCATAAGACCTCTAGTACCTTTTATGCTTGGAATATCTGATTTAAGGCTGAAAAGATTTTATATTGCTGATATTTTTGCATGTTGTGCATGGGCAATTGCACTGGCCTTGCTTGTAATATCAGTTGGCTCTATATTTAATTAACAATGAGCGCATTAATAATATTATTTTTATCAATTGTTGCTTTGCTTTTTCTAGTGCAACAACTTCTTAAAAACTCACCAGAAGGACAGTTTTTAAAATCTATAAGAGATTTACTTTTAATTATTTTAACTTTAAGCATTTCTATTGGGGTGTTTTATGTTGGATTTAGACTAATGAGATACTTGTTATAAAAACTATGGAAACAATTTTTTCAAAAATTATTAATAAAGAAATACCCGCAGATATTTTATATGAAGATGATTTATCATTAGTTTTTAATGACACCCAACCACAGGCACCAACTCATTTATTAATTATTCCTAAAAAACCTATACCAAAATTATCTGATGCATCAGAAGAGGATAAAGCCTTATTAGGTCATTTGATGTGGGTTGCAGGAGAAATTGCTAGAACCCTTGATTTAGATGAGACATTTAGATTAGTTGTAAATAATGGAGCTAAAGCAGGACAAAGCGTTTTTCATTTGCATCTTCATTTATTGAGTGGACGACCACTTCAGTGGCCTCCAGGATAAATATGACGATTGAAGAAAGACTTGATAGGTTAGAATCTCTTGATGAAATTAGACAATTGGTCTCCAAGTATTCAGTGACATTGGACATGCGTGATTTAGATATGCATGTAAATCTATTTGTTCCTGATGTTAGAGTGGGAAAGGATAAAACAGGTCGTCAAGCTTTAAAAGAATGGGCTGATTCAGTATTTAGAGATCAATTTACTGGAACATCTCACCATATAGGTAATCATATTATAGATTTTGAATCACCTGATTTAGCTATAGGCCTTGTGTATTCAAAAAATGAACATGAAACTGAATCTGAATGGATTATTATGCAAATGCTCTATTGGGATTCATATGCTAGGATTGATGGAAAATGGTTATTCAAAAAAAGATTGCCAATGTATTGGTATGCCACTGATATTAATAAACCTCCTTTAGGAGAAAAAAAGATGCGATGGCCTAATAAAGATCCCTATGATGGTTTTTTTCATGATCTTTTCCCCTCATGGAAAGAGTTTTGGAGTAGTGATTATATTCGTGATACAGATGTATCAGAACCTGTAGAAGCGGAAGCTTTTTTAATGAATCTTCGTCGAGGCTCTCAAGCTGGTAAGATCAGAGTTAATTAAATAAATAGGCTACAATACCTAATATAAACACCAATCCGCCTATGCCTATGACAAATAATCCTAGATTTCTTATAGTTTGCGAATCATCATTCATAAGATAAGTATAAACATCAATTATTTCTATAATCAATTATGAGCTCGGAAAGAAGGTTAGATTTTCCATTAGATATAGTCCCAAAGGTTGGAAGTCTTACTTATTTAAATGATCATGTTCGTTGGATTCGAATGCCTCTTCCAATGTCACTTAATCATATTAATTTATGGGGTTTGGGTTCAAGTGATAATTTAACTCTCGTTGATACCGGTATGCATCTTGATGATACAAAAAATGCTTGGATTAATTTAATTAAAGAACAAAATTTAACAATTAAAGATATTGTTGTTACTCATATGCATCCAGATCATATTGGTATGGCAGGGTGGTTTGTAAAAGAATGCAACACCTCTTTTAGCATGAGTCGAAGTGATTATCTTCAATGTAGAATGTTATCAGCAGATACTGGGGATAATGTTCCTCATGAAGCTATAGATTTTTATACTCAGGCTGGGATGACAGAAGGTCAGATTAAAACTTTTATAAAAAGGTTTGGTTTCTTTGGTTCTATTATCCATCCATTGCCAGAAGCATACACAAGATTAAAAGACAGTGATGTTTTAAATGTTGATGGTATCGAGTGGGCAGTTATTGAAGGCAGGGGTCATAGTCTAGAACATTTATGTTTCTTTTCTAAAGAATTAAATATGTTTATAAGTGGTGATCAGTTATTACCAACTATAAGTTCTCATGTTGGAATTTTTCCAACAGAACCAAAAGCTAACCCTGTTGAGGAATGGATAGCTAGTTGCCATAAATTGATTGATGTTTTGCCCCAAGATGTATTTGTACTTCCAGCGCATGGTAGACCTTTTATAGGCGCTCATAAAAGACTACATGCTCTTATCGAACATCATGAAACTTCCCTTTCTAAGCTCTATGATGCATTAAAAACTCCAAAAAGATCTGTTGATGTGTTTGATGTTCTATTTAAGAGAGAGATTGATGAAGGCAACTTGATTATGGCGACAGGAGAATCATTGGCTCATTTGAATTGCCTTATTTATAGAGGGCAAATTAGAAAGTATTTAAAGGATGGGCATTCCTGGTATGAGCAGATCTAAACTTTCTAAAGAAGCTAAGGCTTGGATTTTTTATGATGGGGGCAACTCAGCATTTGCTACTACCGTTATAGCAGCTTTTTTCCCAATATTTTTTAATGATTTTTGGGCTACCGATTTAACGGATGAAGTAAAAACAGCATATTTAGGGTGGGGAATAACTATTTCAAACCTCGTATTATTATTTACTGCTCCATTTATTGGGGCTGTTACAGATGTTTCTAAAACAACAAAATTCTTATTTACTATTTTTGCATTTATATCAATTCTTTCAGTTGCAGTTTTATATCTAATTCCAGCAGGTTCATGGTTACAGGCTCTAGTTTTTTTTGGTATAGCTAATTATTGTTTTGCAGCTGGAAATACACTCTATGACAAAATGTTAATTCAGGTTTCAGATGAATCAAATATTGCAAAAATATCTAGCTATGGATTTGCTTTTGGTTATCTAGGAGGCGGGTTTTTATTTTTGATTAATGCAGCCATGACAATTAGGCCAGATTTCTTTGGATTAGCTTCTGTTGCTGATGCTGTTCGGTGGTCTTTTTTAAGTGTTTCTGTTTGGTGGACATTATTTTTAATACCTATTTTATTGCGAGTTAAAGATAATGGAAAAAATAAACCAGGTTCAAATTTTAAATTAGCAATTAAAAAAGTTTTTTATACTCTTAAAACCGTTTCTTCTAAAAAGAATGTTTTTATATTTCTTATAGCTTTCTTTTTATATATAGATGGAGTACATACCATAATGGCTATGGCTGCTGATTTTGCATTAAATCTTGGGTTACCAAGAAGTGATATTATAGTTGCATTAATTTTGGTGCAGTTTGTTGCATTTCCTACCACTCTTTTGTGGTCAAAATTTGCTTATAAATTTGGAGACAAAAATACACTTCTTTTTACTATTTTGCTTTACCTCGTAGTTATTGGATATTCAGCATTCCTATCTAACGCACTTGAGTTCTATATTTTGGCATCTATGGTAGGTGCAATTCAGGGAGGAATTCAATCAATTTCTAGAAGTTATTACGCTACACTCATTCCTCAAAAAGATTCGGGTGAGTATTTTGGTTTTTATAATATGTTTGGTCGAGCAGGTGCTTTTTTGGGACCAGCACTGGTAGCAATTTTTGTAACTTTTTTTCAAGATACCAGATATGGCTTGATACCTGTAGCGGCACTGTTTATTATGGGCGCCATTATTCTTTTAAAGGTAAAAACCAATAGTGGACCTCTTCAATCGTAATTCAATTATTCTGTATAGTTTGCTTGGATTAGTCAGTATTTTTTTGGCTGGTTTTATTAGAGAATTTCTTAATTTTGAATCATGGAAGGAATTAATTATCACCTCCTGTATCATTATTCCTATGTACATATTTGCAAGAAAAATATTTGCTAGGTATCTTAAGAGCTAACCTAGGTAATTTTTCATGAATTGGTACAGAATTAAAACTTCCTTTGTTGGGTTGAAAAGGCTTGCAACACTTACTCCTGAAGATAAACAAGGCTGTATTGATGCTTATAAGTTTTTTCAACGTATGCAAGATGGAGAAGAGACTAAAACTGAGGATGAAACAAAAGCAGTTGCAGCTTATTACAAAGTTCTCAACAATATGCTGTCCGTCTTTGATTTAGAGAAATTGTATATTCCACCTCAATTCGATGACTCTAAAGGTCTCTATGACAATCAGTTATTGTGTGAACAAACTTTGCTAAAGAAATTAAATCTTCAGAATGCTGAATCATCTCACTTATTAGATATGGGTTGCGGAAGAGGGCGGATAGCACATTATTTAGCTACTTTAACGGGTGGCGAAGTGTCTGGTTATAATATTGATCCCAACCAAATAGAAAATGCTATTAATTGGGCAGCAGAAACCAAAATGAGCGACAGACTTCATTTTAAGGAAGGGGATCATCATAATCCGCTTAACTATAAATCAGAATCATTTGATGGATGTTTTTCTATTCAAGCTGTGTGGCCCTTTTTTAAAAAAGAAGAATTGGATGACTGTGCGAAAGAAATATATCGTGTTCTAAAACCAGGAACTAGATACGCTTGTTCAGAATATTTACTGTCTCCTTATTTTGATTGGAATAATGAAGAGCATGTTGCTTTGCATAAGAAATACTTGCCTACCTTAGCTGCAACTCAATCGATGTATCCAGCTGATGTATGCGCTGCTTTAGAAAGGGCTGGGTTTAAAATTCTTACATCAGCTCCTTCAAAGAAGCCAGCTTGGCCGATATGTGAACAAAAAAGAGATTTAATTTTTGGTATAAGGAAGATTATTCGAGCACTGGAGAAAATTAAAATTCTTCCCCCTTGGGTTGAAGAATCACTTGAGTTGCTTCAAACAGGCGGACAGGCATGGACGGATGCTGAAAAAGCTAAAATCGCAGATTTAAATTGGAGAATTGTAGCCGAAAAGCCAGCATTGTAATTTTAAGACAACAGCTCTTTAAGCGCGCTAGGTTTGTCTGTAATTATTCCATCTACACCTATATCTATTAGTTTTTGCATTGTCTTGTCATCATTTATGGTCCATACATGGATTTTTAATCCAAGTTGATGAATTTTAGTTACGAATTTTTTTGTTACTATTTTTATACCATATTTATATATTGGTACTTGGACACAATTACCAAGAATATTCTTTGAATTAAAACCCCATGTCTTTTTTTTAAGATCCCAAATTTCTTTAGGACCCATAGATAAACACACTTCAGGAAAGTTTTGTCTAGTAAAATTCAGTCGTTCATCTGAAAAACTTGCTATGCAAATCCGATGCATCGCGTTCATCTTTTTCATTTCATTTAGTGCTGGTTCCATGACCGCATCTGTTTTTAGGTCTATATTAAATTTTGAATTAGGAAATTGCTCCAAGCATTCTTTTAAAGTTGGAATAGAGTGGTTATTAAAAATTTTTAAATTATTAATCTCGCTTGAGTAAAGATCTCCAAAATTTTTGTCTATACCTGGAATTCTTTTTAAATTATCATCATGAAAAATATAAGGGATTCCATCTTTAGATAATTGAACATCAGTTTCAATGTATTCACATCCAAGATCTAATGCGTATTGAAAGGCCTCAAGAGTATTCTCTGGTGCCTCAATGCTGCCACCTCGATGAGCAAATATAGAGACACCTGATTCGTCTAGATATGGATGAGAGACCATTTCAGTATTGTACCGACATTAGTGTAAAATCATAATTTAGAAATATTTAGAGTTATTATTTTTTATAATGAAAGACCAATTGAGTTTAATGGAATCAGGTGTAAATCTTTTGATAAATGGTAT
>CACLMT010000009.1 GCA_902608115.1 uncultured SAR86 cluster bacterium
ATTTTCCTCAAGTTAATAATAGACCCATCATTTAATCTTTGTTGATAATCAATTAACTCCCTTTTGATGATGGGAGCCAAAATATATAAGCCTAATATATTTGGCAAAGCAACCACAAAAATTAATGCATCAGAAAAATCTAATACTGAACTTAAATTAATTGTGCATCCAAGCGCAACAAATACACAAAAGAAAATTTTAAAAATTATTTCTTTGCTTCTTGATTCCCCAAATAAATAAGTCCAGCCTTTCAATCCATAATAAGACCAAGATAGCATGGTAGAAAAAGCAAATAAAATTGCTATAAATGATAGTGGTAAAACTGACCACCCTATTGAACTACTAAAAGCCTGAGAAGTTAATGCTATACCCTGAATTCCTGCGCCAGCCATTCCTGGTTCATATACAGTAGTCAGGATAACTAGTGCGGTAAGGGTGCAAATAACTACAGTATCAATAAAGGGCTCCATCAAACCAACAAAGCCTTCTGTGACCGGTTCTTTAGTTTTTACAGTTGAATGTGCTATGGCTGCTGATCCAATACCTGCTTCATTTGAAAATGCTGCTCGCTGAAACCCAAGAATCATGACGCCTAACATTCCGCCGCTAATGGCAGAAGGATTAAATGCTTCAAGAAAAATTGAAGAAAGAGCCCAGAAAATCTTATCTGCATTTAATAAAATCACTGCAGTGGCTCCAACTACATAAGTTAAAGTCATAAATGGGACTAGCTTGGTTGTCACCCTTGCTATGCTTTTAATTCCTCCAATAATTACAATCGCAACCATAAGAGCTAGAAAAGATCCAAATAACCAGCCTTTGTCTGAAAAGAAACTTACTTCGCCACCGGTGATAAAAACAAATTGCTGGAATGCTTGGTTAGATTGAAACATATTCCCGATTCCTAAACAGCCTATTACAATTGAAAGAGCATAAAAATAACCCATTGGTTTTCCAAGCCATCCTAAATTTCTAATGCGAAGACCCTCTTCAATGTAATACATAGGACCACCGGAAATACTCCCATCAGGATTAACCTTTCTATACATTACACCAGCAACACACTCGGCAAATTTTGTTGACATACCTAAGAAACCAGCAACTATTAACCAAAATGTAGCTCCTGGTCCCCCAATGGAGATTACAATTGCAACTCCTGCAATATTACCTATGCCGACTGTACCAGAAACAGCAGTGGACAAAGCTTGAAAATGAGTTAATTCACCTTCATTTTCAGGCCTTGAATAATCTCCTCTTAATAAATGAAATGCATGTCTAAAACCTCTCAAATTTAAGAAATTAAAATAAATAGTAAAAAATAAAGCTGCTCCTATTAACCATAAAACAATTAAAGGAAGAGAATTACCTAAAATTTCAATTTCATAAAAAATGAATTTAGAAATTGCTAAAGTTAGGGGCTGAATAGCATTATTTATAACTTGATCTATATTAGATGCATATAAAGGAAGGCTTATAAAATTAAGAGCAAAGATTTTGAATAGAAAGAATTTCCTTGTCCTTTGAAGTAGTCTAATATAATGAACTGATTTAGATAAGATTTTTATCATGCAAATTGGAATTTTAAATACAGATACTATTAAACCTGAATTTGCCACAAAGTACGGCCAATATCCAGCAATGTTTAAAAGGATGCTTCAAGAGGTTGATCCAAGCATCTTAACAAAAGTATATGAAGTCCAACTTGAAGAATATCCAAAAGATGAAAATGAGTGTGATGCCTTTCTTGTTACAGGAAGTAAAGTAAGCGCATATGATGACCTACCATGGATTAATAAATTAAAAGAATTTATCCAGTCTTTACATGCAAATAAGAAAAAAATCATTGGTATATGCTTTGGGCATCAACTGATAGCTGAAGCGCTTGGGGGGGTTGTAATTAAATCAAATAGAGGTTGGCATGTTGGGGTTGATTCAGTCAAAGTAAATGATGAAGCAAAGATCTTTGGCATCCCTAACGATGTATTTAATCTAATCTATAACCATCAAGATGAAGTTCATACATTACCTGAAAATGCTAAATTACTAGCTTCTTCAGAAAATTGTCCAATTGGAATGATGTCTATTGATAATCATATTCTATCTTTTCAAGGGCACATTGAATTTAAAAAAAATTATGCAAAAGATTTACTAGATATGAGAAAAGATATATTAGGAGAAACTATTTATAAAACAGCATGCAACTCGCTAAATAAAGAAACAGATGATTTAAAAGTAACAGGGTGGATTTTAAACTTTCTTAAATAACTTTAGTAAGGCTTATTCCTTTAAATCGCTATCAATCAACACCGCGATTAATAAAGCAGGTTCCTCTCCAAGGTTAACCCATGCATGATTGGTTCCTCTTTGAACAACCACGTCAAAAGGTTTCAGCTTAACCTCATCCTCGTCTAACAATAAGGAAACATCACCTTTGAGTAAAATAATATAATCAATGGTATTAGTTTTATGCATTGCTGGGTGCTTAGATGTATCCACACGATGTTGTGCAGCTCCCATTCTTTCAAATGCTTCTGCTGCAGCATCTTGTAAGACTTCCCAAGGAATTCCTTCAGGTATTGGGTTGATTTGAAAATATCTAAATTTTGTACCTCCATCAGGCGGAGATAATAGAATTTCAGAATCAGCTCTATCAATACTATCAGTTGTATCAATCTGCTGCCCATCAGTATTCCACAATTCAAAAAGACCCCCTGCCTCCTCTCCAATTGAACAAGCAGGCGGACCATCTATGGTTACAATAGATTTTCCATCTTCATTATGTCCCGTAACTATTCTTCTCATCTAATTTTCTCCAATAATTTCAACAAATAATTATAATTTTTTTGATTCATCATAAGTAAAAGTTCTTGATTTCTTGTGTTTATAATTTTTGACAAGAGACACCTCATATCCATCAACACTAGAAATCTCTTTAATACCATCAATATGCATTTTTTTATTCTTAAATTTTTCCATTTGAAAAGTTTTTTTCTTAGCAGATTTTACATTTCCAGCAGCAACAAAAAAATTTACGTGAGATTCATAAATCCCTTCCCCTATTTCTTCGTCATAAAAACCTACGTGCACCATAAATAGTTTCATGCTTTACTCCAATTATTAAAAACCTAGTTTATAGCTTTTCAGAAATAGCATACCAAGCTGGAATATAAAATAAAGCAATAATGGCAGACCCTATAACTCCACCGGCCATTGCCCAAGCAAGAGGTTGAAAAAATATACTAGTTATAAGAAGTGGTAAAAAACCACCAATAGTAGTTGCAGACGTAGTAATAACATGGCGCGTTGATCGAATTACTACATCCACCAATCCTTCTTTATCTAGGGGAGAATTAGCATTAGCTTCCTTTATGTGAGAGAGAACTACAATAGAATCATTAATCGATAAACCAGCCAAACCAATTGCACCCACTAAACCAATAAACCCAAAATTTGCCTGACCAATTGTAAGCCCCATGAATGCCAAACCGGTACACCAAAATGCAACGCTTAAAATCAATCCAGCTTGTCTAAAAGAATTTAAAGCTGAAACTAGAGCAATAACAATAAGAATAAAAAATAAGATTACTGAGTTAAACATTTGGGATTGAGATCTAGCTCTTGATTCAGCTTCGCCACCAGTCTCTAATATATAACCTGGAGGGAGCTGATCTTCAAATACTTTTACCTTATCTTTAAGATAATTTTCTGTATCCGAAGGCAATGAACCTGACCAAATCCAGGCCTTCACCTGATTTTGTCTTTTGCCTGCATCTCTTGAAACCATATTTGATTGAGTGGTAACTTCAAAATCTCCATAACTTGAAGAATAATCAAAACCATCTTTGGCAGGAATAGATAAAAATTGTGTTGATTCAATTAGATCCTGGGAGAATCCCCTCAATCTAATTGGCACTTCCTTATTTCCATCTAACATCATGCCTATAACTGCTCCCTCGCTTGCAATAGCCAATTCATTAATAAAAAATTCACCTGACACTGAATTCATAACAAGATTTGGTTCATTAAATCTAAATTCAAGATTTGTTGCTGGAGTTGAGAGTTCGCTATTTGTTAAAGATACATCTGGAGCTCCTCTAATAATTAACTCAAGTTTTTTACCTAATGCTCTTAGAATCGATATATCTGGTCCAATAATACTATATTCAATCGCTGCATTCACCGGTGGCCCTGAATCAAACTTATCAACAATGATTTTTATATCTGGATTATCACTTGTGATTTTTCTTGCAAACATTGGAAGAACTTCAATCATTTCTTGATAAGAATTAGCTATATAAACACCCTGAGCAATATTATTTTGTCCTGTCTTAGTTTCAGATCCTATAACGTTGTAAAGTAGATGAGGCAAACTCCTGCCCACAAACCAAAAATCACTCTGAACAATCCCACTTTTGTTAATTGATTCTCTTAATTCATGAACCTTTTTCTCAGTTGTTGTAAGAGAAGAGTTTGGGGGTAATTCAATAAAAACCTTAAACATATTCCTATCTAACTCAGGAAAAAAATCAGCTTTTAAAAATGGAAACATTAAAAAACCAAGCAATGGTAATATCATAGCTATCATGATGCCGCGCTTTGGAACTTCATAAGACCAGATAAGTAATGCTCTATATCTTTTTAAAAGTTTTTCATTTGAATAGCCTGTACCAGACAGCATTTCTTTATCAAAAAACTTAATATTTTCCATGTAATTTAGAAAAACAGGCACGACATATAAAGCTAAAAATAAAGATGAGGTAATGGATAAAATGACTGTCTTAGCCATCCCGCCAACAAATTCTGAACTTGGGCCTTCTCCTGCAGCAATTGGAAAAAATGCTAAAGCAGTGGTTGCGGTTGCTGCAGAAAGTGGTATCCAGAGATGATGAAAACTTTCAAATGAAGCTTCTCTTTGGGAAAATCCTAACCTCCGCCTGTATCGAAAATCTTCTACAACAATGATTGCATTATCTATCAATAAGCCTAGAGCAATAATAATTCCTGTCATGGATGTTTGATGAAGGGGAAGGTCTAATAACCTACAACCATACAGAACTAAAAAGATAGTTAATGGAATGACTGACCCAACAATTAAAGCCGATCTAAATCCTAGAAGAAAATAGCTAATTGCAGTGACAATAAGAGTTGCAAAGAGAATACTAGAATATAAATTATTAAATTTCTGATTAAAATAATAGGATTCGTCATAAATTTTATTAATTGAAATTTCAGGAGGAAGTTGAGATTTAAATTTATCAACTAATGTAGAAATTTCACCTGCATATAAATCAACTCTTTGACCAAAAACTCCTCTTACATCTACTAAAACTGCTCTTTGCCCATTTAATAGAGTAATTGCTTCAGGGGGATCACGCGGGGTTTTTGTAACGCTTGCTATATCTCCAATTCGTATAATTTCAAAATCATTAATTGCCTTGATTGGTAAATCTGCTACTTCAACAACGCTTGTAAGATTGTCTTTAGATTTAATTAACACCTCTTTTCCACCTTGGGTAATCTGTCCTATCGGTTTCTTTGTATCAAGCTGAGATAAAACCTTGGTTACTTCTTGAAAACTCAACCCAAGAGCAGAAAGTTTCGCATTATCTATTTCTATTAGAACTTCTTCATCTGCAGCGCCAAAAACAAAACTTCTATCTGATCCATCAATATATGCTAGGGTTTGTCTCAAATCTTCAGCTATTCGCGACAACATTATCAAAGGCATGTCTCCCTCGCCATTCCAGGTTAATGCATACATTAAAGTTGTTGGCGGGCCACTGCTCCTTACCATACGCGGTTTAACTCCTACAGGAAGGAGGAAGATTGATTCATCTAATTTATCTTGAACCTGAGACCATACTTGCTCAATTAACCTTGGAGAAACTTCAGATTTTAATTCTATTATTGTAGAACCATATCCTTGAGAGGCAAAAGAATCTATTTCATCAACCTCATAGACTTCTCTAAGTTTAGCTTCCATAGGTTCTAAAACTTGAGTCTCTAATCTAGCTGGAGATGCCCCAGGGTAAACAGTTTGAATAACGGACCATCTCTGTGCTATTTCTGGATTCTCTTGCCTTGATACAGTTCCTAAGGCAAAAATTCCAGATAAAAAGATAAATATTAATAATAGAGCAAATACTCTTTGTCTCTGAAACAGGATTTTTAGTAACAGCATAAATCTAATTAGCTCTTAAGATTTCATTCTCTATTACCTTGGTGGCTCCCCCAGCAACTACCATGTCACCATTTTCAATGGTTCCGGTGATAAATGCGCTATCTTTCCCAGCATGAATCAATTCAACAATTTCTTTTGAAACTTGATACTGATTATTTGAATCCCTATTCAAGGTATATATATTCCATAAGCCTTGCGTTCCTTGTGATAATGCAGTTGATGGGACCCAAGCACCTCGTTTATTAATTGTTTGTTTTAATTCAAGATAAGAAATCGATCCTGGATTGATAAATGAATCAAATTCAAAAATACACAATCTATTGTCTGAGCCTTGGGCACTCATCTGTGCAAAGCGTTTAAATTTTGCAGGATATTGTTTTTTATTAATTAAAAAATTATATGAATCTCCGATATTCAAATTCTCTATAGTATTTACTGGGATAGAAACATGGGCTTCAACACTTGTTGAGTCAATAATTTCTAAAATTGGAACTCCAGGGCTTACAACCGTACCGGAATCTAAAAACCGATTCTGAATGAAGCCTGAGAAAGGTGCACGTATTTTTGTTTGCTCTAATTTAACTGTATAAAGATCAACTTGAGCTTGTGCAATCAAATATTCTGAATTAGCTTTATCTAATTCTTGATTTGAAATAAAACCCTTTGCTTTTAAGTCCTTAAATCTAGTTAATGCTTGAGAAGCCAAATCAAACCTTGCCAATGATTGATTTAAATTTGCTTGCATTTCTGCTGGGTCTAAAAAAGCAAGAATTTGATTCTTTATAACTTGATCTCCAATATCAACAGTTACTTGAGAAATCTTTCCCGGTATTTCAAATGCTAATTTTGAAAAATTAAGAGGTAATATTTTCCCAGGAAACCTCTGCATAGAATTATAAGAGGGCTGAATTTCAAGAGTTGCAATTTCTAGAGACGAATAAGCCCCATATAAATCTGATAAATAAAATGATAGAACTAAAAAAAATATCGATTTTTTCATATATTTGACTTAATTATAAAAATTATCTAATGTTAACAGTGTCAACATACAACAATAATGTTAACAGTGTCAACATTTTTTATGATATGAAATATCACCACGGAGATCTTAAAGGAGCGCTTGTCAAAAGTGCTTGTATAGTTTGTGAGAAATCAGGCTATGAGAAATTAAGCTTAAGATCAATTGCGAAAGAGGCCAATGTCTCACAAACTGCTCCATATCGACACTTTAAAACAAAACAAGATTTATTAGCTGAAGTTGCCAAGTGTGGCTTTGAAGAGCTGAGACAAAATATGAAAAAATCTCTTCAGAAAAATAAAGACCTTAATGCGAAGGAGAAATTTATTGAAATGGGGATGGAGTATCTTAACTTTGGATTAAATAAACAAAAAACTTTCGATTTAATGAATCACGCTGACCTCTACTTCCCTGATTTCCCTGAGTTAGAAAAAAGTGCAAATGCTACTTTTGCCTTATTGGTTGATGGAATGTTAAATCTTATGCCCAATCTTTCAGAAGATGAGTTGAAATCTGAGTGCATTAAAAATTGGGCAATGATAACTGGGTTAGTCTCAATCTTAAGAAAGGAAACCGATGAGGCTTCAGAAACACCCGCAGGCATAGCAATTGATTTTGTTAAAAAAGATGTCAAAAAATTTCTAGAAACTGTTATATCTAGTTAGTTTGACTGAACATTAACAGAAATTCTTTTTGAGAAAATTGGTGGGTCATGAGGAATATGACGATAATCACCTAGCAAGAGCTGTAATGTATGAACGCCTGGAGTTAATACAACCTGTGTTTCTGTTTGCCCCTTTCCAAAATGAACATGATTCTTATCCGCAGGAATAGGTAAATTAAATGCAGGTAATTTAGAATCTATAATAAGGTGATGATGACCAGTTCCATCTAGAGCTATCCCAGCAGGAGCAACTCCAAAATCTTTTAACCCAAATTTAACTACAAACTTATTTTCTACTACTTGATTATTTAATGGCGAAATGAAATAAACAGAAGCATTAGATAAACCTGGACTAAGTTCGAGTGAAAATATTTGCAATGAAAAGAGCGCTAAGCTCAATAAAATCTTTTGCATCTAATCTAAATATCCGCCATCGGCATACATAAGAGTATTAAAAGAATTAACACTGATAGCTTTCACAACCTTTGTAATGACAATTGAATGAGTGTGATATTCAATTATTTGATCTATTTTACAAAATATATTTGATTGAGCCTCTTTTAAAAATGGTAATTCAGAATTATCCCAATCATTGTTTTCAAATCTAGCATTTTCTTGATCCTTTGAACTACATAAGTTTGCGATATCAACTTGATGCTTTGAGAGAATATTAATACATAAGCCTCCCCCTAAACTCAAAGCCTTATGAATGCCTGCACTTTTATTTACACACACCAATATAGATGGTGGTTCCATAGAAAGAGAAGTAACTGATGAGGCGGTCATAGCATATGGCTTCCCACCAGAATCTTTTGCAGAAATAATACTTACCGATGCAGCTAAATGCCTCATAGATGTTAAAAATTCTTCTCTTTGCATTGGAGTTATAATTTATACTCTTTAAAAATTTTATAAATTGAAAACATCAAGCATAAGAATAATTGGAGGTAGAAACAAGGGCTATCGTATAGTTTTTAAAGCTTCACCAAGTCTCAGACCAACAACTGATAGAGCAAAAGAAACACTTTTTAGCTGGCTTCAATTTGAAATACAAAATAAATCTTGTTTAGACTTATTTTCAGGCACGGGGGGGTTGGGTTTTGAAGCTCTATCTAGAGGGGCAAAACATGTAACATTTATAGAGAAAGATAAAATGTTATTTAAGAATATTATAAAAAATGTTAAGAATTTGAAATATCAAGATCAAACTGATTCTTTCTGTGGCAATGCATTAGAATGGATTAAAAAAAGTAAACATAAATTTGATTTTATTTTCTTGGATCCTCCATTTGATCAAGTAAAGTACCTAAACCTTCTTGCTACCATAAACAATAAAGACTTACTAAACGAAAATGGAAAAATATATTTAGAAATAAGCAAGCATACTGAAGTTGAAGTGAGAAGAAATCAAAAAATTATCAAGGATAAGACCGTTGGGGATGTGAGGTTAATGATTTTACAATGAAAATTAGAATTGCATCAAGAGCCTCTCCATTAGCTATTTTTCAAACTAAAGAAGTTATTAGATCTATTGAATCTCTAAATGAAGGGCATGAATGTGAAATAATTAAAATTGAGTCTGATGGAGATCTTACTGATAAACCACTGTTTGAAATTGGTGGAAAGGGTCTATTTGTTTCAAAGCTTGAAAAAAGTCTCTCCAAAAACGAAGCAGATATTGCTGTTCATAGCTTAAAAGATGTACCTGCTGAACTAGGTCCACCTGATATGCATAAATTTCCAATTATAGCTATGCTTCCAAGGGAAGATTTTAGAGACGTCATTCTTCTTAAAGAAAATATTAAATTTCATGATCTTAAAGATGGCTCAAAAATTGCAACCTCTGGACCTCGAAGGAAAGCTCAACTCCTTGCAATTAACCCTAAATTTGAAATTATCCCAATCAGAGGCAATATTGAAACTAGAATTAATAAATTAATTAATGAAAATTTGGATGGGCTAATTGTTGCCAAAGCAGCAATGAATAGATTGAAGATTGAATATCCTAATGTTTATATTTTCTCAGAAGAGGAAATGTTACCAGCTGCATCTCAGGGGGTCATTGGTATTCAAATATTTATGGGAGACCCCAGACGAAAAGAATTAATAAATATTTTTACCAAGATAAATCATGGAGATACTTTTCAAACTGCTTACAAAGAGCGACAAATAGTTAGTTTACTTGAAGGTGATTGTCTTTCACCTATTTCAGTTTTATGTAAAAAATTAGATAATGATCTTAATCTAAAAGTCAGAGTATCCAATCATAGTGGAACAGAAATTATCAATGAAGAGATTATTGTTAATACAGGTCTTAATGATTTAATTCAAAGGCTTGTGCATGGAAGAGCCAAGGAACTTATTAGAGAAAAATGATAATTAATACACGACCCATTGATCTAGCTAAGAAAACAAATGCTTTACTTCAAAAAGCAAATTTAGAATTTCTTCATATCCCTTTAACAAAAATTAAAAAGTTAACTCCTTCCTCTGAAGAACTCAGTTGGATTGAATCATTAGAAGAATTCGATTCAATAATATTTACTAGCCAATCTGCTGTTAAATATGGTGTCTTCTATCTTGAAAGAAAAAAATTTATTCCTTCTATTATTTCAATTGGTCTTGCTACTCAAAACACTTTAAAAAAATCTAACCTTTCCTCTCAAGTACCTTTAACTTATGATTCAGAGGGTCTTGCAGAATTAATTAAAAAAAATAACTACAAAAGATGTTTAGTATTTTGCGGTAACAAAATTCCAAGATTGGCTCATCACACAAAAGTGAAAATTAAAAAATTTTCTTGTTATGAATCACAAGACCATGCAAACCCAAATGTTGATAAAATTAAAGGATTAATAGGTTCTGTGGTTTTAATATATAACCTTCAAAGCCTAAAAGTATTATTAGATCATTTAAAAATGAATTATTTAAAACAATTAAATTTAGTTGTTGCATCAAAAAGAATTCAAAAAAATGCTGCAAGCATGGGAGTGGATAGCTGCCTAGTTGCTGAAGGCCCCTACGATGAAGATATGATTAAAGCAGCTATTGGGATGCTTGGTAGATAATTATTTTTTCTTTCCGTTACCGTTACCTTGTTTCATAGCACTAAAGAACTCTTCATTGGTTTTAGACGATTTTAATCTCTCTATTAGGAACTCAATAGCTTGAGAGTCTTCCATATCATCAAGAATTTTTCTAAGAATAAACATTCTTTGAAGCTCTTCTGGGCTTGTTAATAAATCCTCTCTTCGAGTTCCTGAGCGTCTAATATTAATAGCTGGATAAATACGTTTTTCTGCAATTTTTCTCTCCAGATGAATTTCCATGTTACCGGTTCCTTTAAACTCTTCGTAAATTACTTCGTCCATTTTCGATCCAGTTTCTACAAGTGCAGTTGCAATAATAGTTAAACTTCCTCCTTCTTCTAGATTTCTAGCTGCGCCAAAAAATCTTTTTGGTCTTTCAAGCGCATTTGAATCAACGCCACCAGATAAAATCTTTCCAGAGGCTGGTTGAACAGAGTTATAAGCTCGTCCCAAACGAGTTATTGAATCTAATAAAATAACCACATCTTTCTTATGTTCAACCAAGCGTTTAGCTTTCTC
Source organism: uncultured SAR86 cluster bacterium (assembly GCA_902608115.1). Taxonomy (GTDB): domain Bacteria; phylum Pseudomonadota; class Gammaproteobacteria; order Magnimaribacterales; family D2472; genus D2472. The sequence continues at coordinate 11,472 of CACLMT010000009.1, forward strand.
AATTACCATATCTGCAACTTGGACATGGCGAGATGGAGGTTCATCAAAAGTACTAGCTACGACTTCTCCTCTTACTGTTCTTGACATCTCAGTAACTTCTTCAGGTCTCTCATCAATAAGTAAAACAATTAATTCAACTTCAGGGTTATTTTTACTAATTGAGTGAGCGATACTTTGAAGCATTAAAGTTTTACCAGCCTTAGGTGGTGATACAATTAAACCTCTCTGACCTTTTCCAATTGGGGAAGCTAGATCAATAATCCTAGACGACAAATCCTCAGCTGAACCACTACCTTGTTCTAAAGTAAGACGAGAAGTTGGAAACAATGGTGTTAAATTCTCAAATAGAATTTTCTTCTTAGTCTTTTCAGGGGCTTCAGAGTTAATGGTATCTACATAAACTAAAGCAAAATATCTTTCTCCATCCTTTGGAGGTCTTATTTTCCCATGGATATCATCCCCTTTTCTTAAACTAAACTTACGAACTTGGCTTGGTGAAACATAAATATCATCAGGTCCTGAGCAATATGATCCTTCTGGTGATCTCAGAAACCCAAACCCATCGTTTAAAATTTCTAAAACTCCACCGCCATAAATATCTACGCCTTCTTTAGCTTGTTTCTTAAAGATTCTAAAGATAATCTCTTGTTTTTTAAGTCGGCCGACATCTTCAATGCCTAAGCCAGAAGCAATTTCAACCAATTCATTGATCGGTTTAGTTTTCATTTCGCTTAAATTCATAAATTAATACCTATAATTTGTGGAGTAAAAATCGAAGGTTTTGATGGTAGCCCTAAAGCTAAGATGAGAAAATGATAATGCCTTTTCTCAAAAGATGCAAAGTTTTATACTTCTGATTCTATAAAATCCTCCAATTGTTGTTTACTGATAGCTCCCATTTGAGTAGCAGCAACTTCTCCGTTTTTATATATTAACAAAGTAGGTATTGATCGTATTCCATAGTCTACAGCAATTTCTTGATTAAGATCTACATCCATTTTACAAACTTTAACTGAACCAACAACAGAATCTGCAACCTCTGCAACTGTTGGTGCAAGCTGTTTGCATGGGCCGCACCATTCAGCCCAAAAATCAACCAAAACTGGAATATCTGACTCTAATACTTCTTGCTTGAAATTTTCAGATGTAACTTCTTTGACATTGTCACTCATGCATTTAACTCCGAGGATATTTGTTTTGCTGCATATGTAAGAATGGCATCAGCGCCAGCTCTTTTGCAACACATTAGGGATTCTAACATAACATTTTTATCTAACCATCCCTTTTCAATAGATAATTGAAGCATAGAGTACTCACCACTAACTTGGTAAACAAATGTAGGAACTTGGAATATATTTCTAATCTTATGAACAACATCTAAATAGGCGATTCCGGGTTTTACCATGACAATATCAGCCCCTTCTTCAAGATCCATTCTGACTTCATGAATTGCTTCATCAATATTGGCAAAATTCATTTGGTATGTTTCTTTTGACCCTGTTCCTAGACTTACAGAGGATCCAACAGCATCCCTAAATGGACCATAAAAACTAGAAGCATATTTAGCCGCATATGACAAAATAATTGTATCTTGTAATGCGTTTGATTCTAGAGCATCTCGAATAACTCTAACTCTTCCATCCATCATGTCAGATGGAGCAATAATATCAGCACCAGCATTAGCAAGAATTAAAGCTTGTTCTGCTAACAAAGTTACTGTTTCATCATTATTAATCTTGCCATCTATTATGAGACCATCATGACCATGATCCGTATAGGGATCCAATGCCACATCAGCAATTTTAATTAATTCTGGAAATTTTTCAGATAATTGGTTCAAAGCTTTGCAAACAATATTATCTTTTTCAAAGGCATGGGAAGCTTTTGCATCTTTCTTTTCAGGATCTATTGCAGGAAAAATAGCAATGGATTTAATACCTAAATTAATCAAAGATTCAACCTCGGAATACAATGATTCAAGATTGTGCCTATAGATTCCTGGCATAGACGGAATACTAACTTTAGAATCTTTCTGATCTGCTATAAAAATAGGTTGAATTAAATCATCAGTGCTCAATTTTTTTTCTGCAACCAAGTCTCGTAAAAAAGCTTTTGCGCGTGTACGCCTTAATCTTGTATGAGGATATTTTCTTTTCACCATGGTTAATCTGTTATAGCACCTTTAGATGCTGATTGAACTGTTCTTTTATACTTTGACAGTACTCCATTTTTTGGGGATGAATTTGGATTTTTCCAGTCATTTTTCCTTTTTTTCATTTCTTTATTAGAGATATTAAGATTTAAAATATCTTTTTCAGCATCAATAATGATCTCATCACCATCTTCAATTAAAGCAATCGGGCCTCCTAATTCAGCCTCAGGGCTAATATGACCAACTACAAATCCATGAGTACCTCCAGAAAATCTTCCATCAGTTATAAAAGCAACATCATTGCCAAGACCTTGACCCATAATCGCAGAAGTAGGCTTTAACATTTCTCTCATTCCAGGACCTCCTTGAGGTCCTTCATATCTAATAACAACTACATCACCAGACTTAATACTCCCAGAAATAATAGCGTTCATCCCCTCTTCCTCTGAATTAAATACCCTAGCAGATCCTATAAATTGAGTACCTTCTTTACCTGTAATTTTTGCCACTGCTCCCTCGGGCGCTAAATTCCCATATAAAATCTTCAAATGACTTGATTCTTTGATAGGTTTATCTGGAGTTAAGATAATTTTCTGTTCACTTGGATATGGTTTAATATCAGCTAAATTTTCTTCTAGCGTTTTTCCAGTAACAGTTAAACATTCACCATGGAGAAGTTTCTTATCCAGCATTAATTTCATCATAGGTGCAATACCACCAATTGCATTAAGCTCTGACATAAAATGGCTACCAAATGGTTTAATATCGGCCAAAACAGGGACAGTCTTTCCAATTTTTGTAAAATCATCAAGATTAAGCTGAACCCTAGCTGAGTGGGCCATTGCAATTAAGTGCAAAACAGCATTTGTTGATCCGCCCAACGCAATAGTAACAGCAATGGAATTTTCAAATGCTTTTTTTGTCATGATATCTCTTGGCTTAATATCTAAATCAAGTAAATTTTTAATTGCACTACCAGCATTTTCACAATCAAGTTTTTTTTCATTTGAAGTTGCATCTTGACTGCTACTACCAGGGAGACTCATTCCAAGGGCTTCTATTGCTGAAGCCATGGTGTTTGCTGTATACATTCCTCCACAAGATCCAGGACCTTTAACTGATACCTTTTCTATAGCAATTAAATCTTTTTCAGATATTATCCCCTTAGCAAACTCTCCTACTTTCTCACAAACTGTTACATAGTCAGTATTTATTGAGCTTGGTTTGATTGAGCCGCCATAGATAAAAATAGAAGGTCGATTTAACCTAGCTAAAGCTATCAATGCCCCAGGCATATTTTTATCACAACCCCCAATGGCAACTACACCATCATATCCAAGACAACCAACTACAGTTTCAATAGAATCTGCAATAACTTCCCTTGAAACTAAAGAGTACTTCATTCCTTGTGTGCCCATAGATATTCCATCGGAAACCGTGATGGTATTAAATAAGACTCCCTTACAACCAGATTCATCTATAGAACTCTCAACTACATTAGCTAGCTCATTTATATGCATATTACACGGAGTAACCTTGGACCAAGTTGAGGCAATACCCACCAGTGGTTTAGAAAAATCAGAGGTTTTAAACCCTACTCCCCTAAGCATAGATCGTGAGGCAGCTTGATGAGGGCCATCAACCAAATTTTTTGAATACTTACGATTAGACATAATTAAACCGCTGAATACTTTAATGCAGCATTAAGAAGTTTATCAGTATAATCCTCTTGAGGATTTGAGAAAACCTTATCTGAAGAACCTGACTCAACAATCACTCCATTTTGCATAACAAAAATATAATCTGACATAGACCTTACAACCTTTAAATCATGGCTAATAAAAAGATAAGTCAATTCAAACTCCTTTTGCAAATTTTTCAACAACTCTATCACCTGAATTTGGATGGATCGATCTAAAGCTGATGTAGGCTCATCTAAAATCATAAATGCTGGATTTAAAATTAAAGATCTTGCTATCGCTATTCTTTGTCTTTGACCTCCTGAGAATTCATGCGGATATTTAAATCTATGATCAGGATTTATCTCAACAGCCTTCAAACACTCTGCAATCTTTTCTTCTTTTTCTTCACTTTTCAATGAAAAATGAACATCTAATCCTTCTCCTACTATTTCTCCTATGGTCATACGGGGTGATAAAGATCCATATGGATCTTGAAAAACAATTTGAATATCTTTTTTAATATATTTTGATGCTCTAGAGCTTAAACCCCCAATGTTAGTGCCATCATAGATAACTGATCCTTCATAATTAATCAGTCCTGCTAAAGCCTTACCAAGGGTTGATTTACCAGAACCTGATTCTCCCACCAAGCCTATGGTTGAATTTTTTGGGATCAAAAAATTAACATTTTTTACGGCATGAAAAAAATCTTTTTTTCTAAAGAGTTTTTTAGGTAGTTTATAAAATACATCTAAGTTTTCTACTTTAATTAAGGGAACATTCTGATCCAGAAATTCTTGTTTCGCCGAAGGCTCAGCATTAATTAGTTTCTTTGTATATTCATGTTGTGGATTAGAGAAAACTGAAGTTGTAATTCCTTGCTCAACAACCCTGCCTTCTTGCATAACTGTAATAGTATTTGAAAATTTTTCAATTAAACCAAGGTCATGGGTTATAAATAATATAGACATTCCTACTTCATCTTTAAGCTTCGTCATAAGATCTAAAATCTGAGCTTGAATTGTTACATCTAATGCTGTTGTAGGCTCATCTGCTATTAATAATTTAGGTTTATTAGCCAATGCCATAGCTATCATAATTCTTTGTCGCTGACCTCCTGACAATTCATGCGGATAAGCTGCGTATCTTCTTTCAATTTCATTGATCTCAACTAAATTCATTAAATTTTTTGCTTCCTGCTGGGCCTCATTTTTTGATTGGGATTTATGCAATTGAATTGCCTCTACTATCTGATCTCCAACCCTATGGAAAGGATTCAAAGAAGTCATAGGTTCTTGGAAAATCATTGAAATTTTATTTCCTCTAATTTGTCTAAGAGTATTTGGTGATGCTTTTAGGATCTCCTCCCCATCAAAAAGAATAGAAGATTCAGGACTATACTTAGCCTTAGGTTCTGGTAACAACCTTATAATTGACATAGCTGTAACAGATTTTCCAGATCCTGATTCACCAACTAGGCCAACAATCTGATTTTGTTTAATACTTAAATTTAAATTCTTAACAGCAGAAAATTCAGATTTTCTTACTTGAAAATTAATCGACAGATTAGAGATTTCTAACAATGGTTCCATATTATAAATAAGTCTTATAGGTATTTATTAAATCAATTGCAGCATATTTCGCTGATTTTAAGCCTGTAATATTAACAAACCCATGAATAAGATGGGGATAATGAATCTGTTGAACTTCATTGCCTGCTTTAAAGATCTTATCAGCATATGCTTCCCCCTCATCACATAAAGGATCAAACCCTGCTGTAACAATCAAAGTTCTAGGCAGTGCTCTATCATGGTCTTTTAATAAATTAAAACATGGATCATAAATATCATTTTTAGATTTTTTTAACTGACTCCAAAACCAAACCATTGCTTTATGAGTAAGGAAATAACCTGTTTTCAACTCTTGTTGGGATACAGATCCACATGATGGATCAGTCATAGGGTATATCAAACATTGGGAGTGAGGTAACTCTAAATTCTTTTGAGCTCTATAAGTTGAAACCGATGCAGCTAAATGAGCTCCTGCGCTATCACCACAAATACTGATAGAAGAAATAGAAAAGTCATCTTTTTTTGCAATCCATTCCAAAGCTGAGTTAGCATCCTTTAATGCACAAGGGAATTTATTTTCAGGTGCCAATCTATAATCAAGTGAAAAAATTCTAGCTCTCATCTTAGATGCAAAAAACCTCAGCCATTGATCGTGGGTTTCTATACTCCCAATAACATAACCACCTCCATGAAAATATAAAATCGGGGTGCTGATTTCTATACTTTCTGGAATATATTCTCTTATAGATAAATTAATATCCTCTTCAATATTTATTTGATGATCTATGCTCGTAACAATAGAGTCGGGTTTAGCATTTATTGGCAAGCCCATACGAGATTCTGTCATTTCTCTTCTAAATTCATCAACAGACTCGATTAATTCAAAAGATTCAAGATCTGCAGACTGAAGAGATTGAAGGCTTAGAAAAATTTGAGTTTGAAAATCTAGAATCTGATTATTTTTCATTATCTTCTTTTTCATAGTTAATACCCTGAGCAACCAAATGGGGATAATGAAAAATATTCTTAAAATAAATGAAGTCATGGAAGGATACGCTTATTAATATCTAATATGTCTTTTATACTATTTATGATGAATTTAAGAAACTTATTATACTCATTTATGTTTTTATCTTGCGTTAGTTTTAGTCAAGAGGCATTTAATGATAAAAATGTCTTAGACCCAGACAAAGCTTTTGTCTTATATGCATTTGTTAGTAATAACCAAATACATGCTTCATGGGATATTAAAAAAGGATATTACTTATATAAAAAATCGATTTTTCTTAAATTAAATAAATTAAATGTTGAATATACTATTACTGAAGCAAATGAATACAACCAAGAAGATAAGTTTTTTGGAGAATCTGTTGTCTTTAAAGACTTTTTAAGAATTAAAAGCATGACAAAGCAAGATTTGAATGATGCTACAATAGAAATTAGCTATCAGGGCTGTGCAGAAGCTAAATATTGCTACCCTAAAATAATAAAAATACTCTAAAATCGTTTAATTTCTTTAACAAAGCATTTAAAATCCTTAAAAATGAAAATATTAGTAATTCATGGTCCGAATCTCAATCTTCTTGGTATTAGAGAGCCTGATGTCTATGGGTCTATAACCATGGAACAAATTGATAGGGGTTTAGAAAAAAAGGCTTCTAAAAATGATATAGATCTTGAGTCATTTCAAAGCAATGCGGAACATGAAATTGTTTCTAAGCTTCAAGAATCAATGGATAAAACTGATTATATTATTATTAATCCTGGTGCTTTAACTCACACAAGCATCGCTATCAGGGATGCCCTATTGGGAATTGATATTCCTTTTTATGAGATACATATTTCAAATATCTTCTCTAGAGAAGAGTTTAGGCATAAATCTTTTTTCTCTGACATAGCTGCGGGCGTAATCTGCGGCTTAGGAACCAAAGGTTATGAGATGGCATTAAATCATATTATTGAAACATATCAGGATAAAAAATAATGGATATTAGAAAAATTAAAAAATTAATACAAATGCTTCAAGACTCTGATTTAAAAGAAATTGAAGTTAAAGAGGGAGAAGAATCCGTAAGAATAGCTAGAGGCATTGACACACCCTCGAATTCATTACAATCAACCCAAGCAAATATTAGCCCTACTTCTAATAATCAAGATATAACTTCCATTTCCTCTGAGTCTTCTATTAAATCTCCAATAGTTGGAACCTTCTATAGAAAGCCAGCTCCAGATAAACCTCCATATGTTGAATTGGGTGACCATGTAAACACCGGAGATGTTGTTTGCATTGTTGAGGCTATGAAAATGATGAATGAAATTAAGTCTGAATTTACTGGAATAGTTACTGCAATAAGTGTTGAAGATGGTGAGCCAGTTGAATTTGACCAATCCCTAATCATCATAGATTAATGTCTCACAAAATTCTTATTGCCAATCGAGGAGAGATTGCTTTGCGAGCCTTAAGAGCATGTAAAGAATTAAATTTAAAAACCGTTGCAATCTATTCAACAGGCGATAAAGAGCTTAAACACTTACGATTGGCAGATGAAACAGTATGTGTTGGACCTGCCAGCCCACTAGAAAGTTATCTAAATATTCCTGCGATCTTATCAGCAGGAGAATTAACTGGAGCTGATGCGATTTATCCAGGGTATGGATTTTTAGCAGAAGATGCTGATTTTGCAGAAAAATGCGAAGCTAGTGGATTTAAATTTATTGGCCCAGCCTCATCAGTTATTAGAAAAATGGGGGATAAAATCACAGCTAAAAATCTTGCAGAAAAATCTGATATTCCTACAGTTCCAGGTTATACGGGTGTTTTGCCAAATGATGAAGAAGAGCTTAAAAATATTGCAAATAGTGTTGGTTATCCATTAATAATAAAAGCATCAGCTGGTGGGGGTGGAAGAGGAATGAAAGTTGTCAATGATGAGACCAGTTTGATTGCATCTATTCATTTAACTAAACAAGAAGCTAAAAATGCTTTTGGAAATGATACCTTATATTTTGAAAAATTTATCCAAAACCCTCGTCATATTGAAATACAAATAGTGGCTGATGGAAAAGGAAGTACTATTCACCTTGGTACTAGGGACTGTAGTATGCAGCGAAGACATCAAAAAATTATAGAAGAAGCCCCTGCAGAAGGCCTAGATAAAACTAAATTAGAAAAAACTCTTCAAGCATGTTTAAAACTCTGTAAAAATATCTCTTACTCTGGAGTAGGCACTATAGAATTTCTTTATAAGAATGGTCAATTCTATTTTATTGAAATGAATACTCGTATCCAGGTTGAGCATCCTGTATCAGAGATGATTACTGGGTTTGATATTGTTAAAGCACAATTAAAAATTGGGCTAGGAATGGATCTTGATTTAAATCAAGATGAGATAATTTTTAGAGGTCATGCTATTGAATGCAGGATTAATGCTGAAGACCCGGAATCATTTATACCTTCTCCAGGCTTAATTCATAAGATGCATCCCCCTGGCGGTCTTGGTGTTCGATTTGATTCTCATATATATTCCGGGTACATGGTTCCACCTCATTATGACTCATTGCTTGCAAAAATTATTACAACTGCTAATACAAGAGAATCTTGTATTAAAAGAATGCTTAGCGCATTGGATGAATTTTTTGTAGAAGGTATAAAAACAAATCATAGCTTGCATCAGCGGTTGCTTAATGACCAAAAATTTTGTGCAAATGAGCACAATATTAATTACTTAGAAGAAGTTTTCTTAAAAAAATGAATGAGAAAAATTACAACCCGTCTTTAATTGAGAAAAAAATTCAAAATTTCTGGAGGTCTAACAAAACCTATAAAGCAGTCAAATCAGCTGATAAAGAAAAATTTTATTGCCTATCAATGTTCCCGTACCCATCTGGAAATCTGCATATGGGCCATGTAAGAAATTACACCATTGGAGATGTAATTTCTCGTTTTAAAAGAATGCAAGGATACAACGTTCTTCAACCCATGGGGTGGGATGCATTTGGTCTCCCTGCAGAAAATGCAGCCATAGAAAATAAGGTCTCTCCAAGAAAATGGACAAAAGAAAACATTCAAAATATGAGGGGTCAATTTGATACTCTTGGTTTTAGTTATGACTGGAGTAGAGAAATTAATACCTCTTCTCCAAATTATTACCGATGGGAACAATGGTTCTTTATTCAGTTATTTAAATCTGGGCTTGTTGAAAGAAAGGAGTCTGAAGTCAATTGGGATCCCGTTGATCAAACTGTCCTTGCAAATGAACAAGTCATTGATGGAAAGGGTTGGCGATCCGGGGTAGAAATTGAAAGAAAAAAGATAAATCAATATTTTTTAAAGATTACAAAATATGCGCAAGAACTTTTAAATGGATTAGATGACTTGGAAAACTGGCCAAGCCAAGTAAAACTAATGCAAAAAAACTGGATAGGTAAGTCCAAAGGATTAAATTTTAGTTTTGAAATAGACAAACGTGATGAAATTTTAGAGGTTTTTACTACTAGACCAGATACGATATTTGGAACAACATATTGTGCAATTGCTTCTGATCATCCCCTAGCCATTGACCTTATTGAGATTAATCCTGAGGTTAAAAAATTCATTAAGCAAAATAAAAATAAAAATAAAACTGAGGCTGCGATAGCCAAGCAAGAAAAAATTGGAATTAATACAGGTCTAAAAGCTATTCACCCTATTACAAAAGAATTGATCCCTATATGGATAGCAAATTTTGTTTTAATGGAATACGGATCAGGGGCAGTTATGTGCGTTCCAGGTCATGATCAAAGGGACTATGAGTTTGCAAAAAAATATGAAATTCCAATACTACAAGTCATAAAAACTAAAGATAATCGAACCATAGAAAAAGAAGCAATTGAAGAAAAAGGAATTTTAATCAATTCTTCATCTTATAACGATTTATCATCCGATGAGGCTTTTGAAAAAATTGCAAAAGACTTATCTAGAACTTGTGATGCTGAAATTCAAACAAATTATCGATTGAGAGATTGGGGAATATCCAGGCAAAGATATTGGGGTTGCCCCATTCCTATTGTTCACTGCGATGATTGCGGCCATATTCCTGTTAATGAAAAAGATTTACCAATTGAGCTTCCTGAAATTGATGATATTACTTCAAAAGGCTTAAGTCTTAAAGGCTTTAAAGAATGGCAAAAAACAAACTGCCCTAATTGCAGCAAACCTGCAAAAAGAGAAACTGATACTTTTGATACTTTCTTTGAAAGCTCATGGTACTCAGCTAGATTTGCATCTCAACCAAATAATTGCATGCTTGATGATGAAGCTGATTATTGGCTCCCAGTTGATCATTATATTGGCGGGATAGAGCACGCAATACTTCATCTATTATATGCAAGATTTTTTAATCTTTTAATGAGAGATCAAAAACTTATTACCTCAACTGAACCCTTTAAAAAACTACTCACTCAGGGAATGGTTCTGGCTGATGCTTTTTATACTCTTGATAAAAACTCAAATCCAGAATGGGTCCATAAAGACAAAGTTATAAAAAACGGGGAGCAGTTAACTCTTAATGATGGCAGCAAAGTTATGACTGACGGTATGTCTAAAATGAGCAAATCAAAACTCAATGGCATTGATTCAAAAGTTATAATTGATAAATATGGAGCAGATACTGTCAGGCTATACATGATGTTCACATCTCCACCTGAACAATCTCTTGAATGGTCAGATACTGCGATAGAGGGATCTTATAGATTCTTGAAAAGGATTTGGAATTTAATATCTAACCGCTCAATATACAAAGGCACAATCCCTAGTAATTTTAGTGATGCTGAATTAGCCCTAAGACAGAAAAGCCATAAAACTCTAAAAAAAGTAACTCACGACTTTGATGAAAGAAATTCTTTTAATACTGCAATTGCTGCTGTAATGGAATTATTGAATGCTATTCCTGATTCATTTAAAGAAAACAAAGCAACTGATGGTGAAAAACTCTGTTTAGATGAAACCATTCAATTTAGCTTAAAAATGTTGTCGCCCATTTCTCCTCACATATGTCTTTATTTGTGGAAGGAATATTCTGGGACTGATGGGAATGATTTTGAATTTTCTTGGCCAGAAACTAATGAAAAATTCCTTAAACTTGAAAATTTTCAACTTATAATCCAGGTTAATGGGAAAGTAAGAGGCAGGGAAAATGTACCCATTGATATAACCCAGGAAGAAGCTCAAGAAATTGCTTTGCAAAATAAAAATGTTAAAAAAATATTATCCAATTCTTCTATAAAAAAGGTAATCTATGTGAAGAAAAAACTAATTAACTTTGTAATTTAAGATGAACCATATAACCCCCTTTGATGATTATCCAATCCATCAAGCTGCGTCGCCCATAGCAGTACCAAGCTCAACTGATAGAAATTTTTACGATCGTTATTGGTTTAATGGGATAGATCCTGATACTAACTACATTTTTGAAATCGGTATAGGGGTATATCCTAATAGGCATATTATCGATGCTCATTTCAGCATTTCATATCAAGGGAAACAGTATTCTTATCATGCCAGCCAAAGAATGAATCAAAAAAGAGTGCCAATAGAAGTTGGTCCAATTTCTCTCACAATAAATGATCCAATGAAAAAATTAACATTCACATTAGATGATCCAGATAAAAAGTTAAATTGTAAACTTCAATTTATTGCCAACTCCTCTGCGCACCAAGAGCCAAGATCAACTTTAACAGAAGGCGTTAGAACGCTAATGGATACAATTCGATTTACTCAACTTGGTAAGTGGACTGGCACTATTAATACTGAAGCAGGAAAAATTGAATGTAAATCTATTTATGGAACGAGAGATAGATCTTGGGGAATTAGACCTATTGGAGAAGCTGAGAGCGGGGCACCAGGTCTAGTCATTGATGAGCCAGGGGTTTACTGGTGTTGGGCGCCTATTCATTTTAAAGATTTCTGTACTCATTTTGGAACATTTGAAGATCAAGATGGAAATTCAACACAAATTTCTGGTCATAAATTACCCCTATATTCAGACGTTTCAAATATTCCTGAAGAGCCTAAAGTTGAAAACCTTTACAACCTAAAACACTCTATACAATGGCAAAAGGGAACTAGATGGTCAACAGGAGCTATAATCGAAGGGATTTCAGATACCAAAGAAAAAATTAAAATCAACCTAGAAACCCTAGGACCCAAATTCTTTTGTAGGGGCATTGGTTATCAACATGAAGATTGGAAACATGGAATATGGAAAGGAGAATCTGCAACCGGTTATGAAGTCTGGAATCTAGATGAAATTAATCCGGAAGATCATACATTCTTTCATACTCATCAAATTGTTAAAGCAACATTGGGTTCTAATAGTGGAATCGGAACTCTAGAGAATCTAGTAATTGGAAGGCATGATCCATCCGGATTTAAAGACTTTTTTGATGGGGCTCCATAAAGTTTTAAAATTTTTATTTGCCTTTCTGATTTTTATACCTATCAGCGGATGTCAGCACCAATTAATTAATAGCAAGACCAAAGAGTTTAATGTAATTGAATTTAACCCCAAGATTTCTTCTAGTTTTAAAAGTAAATCAAAAAAATACTTGGTTCAAGTTTCTGATATGGGTCACCCAAAACTAATAATTCACAATTTAGATTATCAAAAGAAGAACTTGTTCAGCGGATCATCTGCTAGACCTACACAAATTGAGATTTTGGGTAAGTTAAATTATGAAGTTGCTACATTAGAAGGAAGTCAAAGAGGAATCATCAGTGTGAATACCCAACTTCCTTCAAATGAGCCCAATCCACAAGCTGAAATTTCAGCACAAAATAAATTAATAAACGAACTTGAATTTCTTTTATTAGAGAGATTGGTTCAGGAGTTACATTTAATTGGAAATTAATTTCCTTAATTTTTCTGACCCCAAACAAAACAGATATTTTTTGCTTACTGGTGGTGAAATAGCATTAAAGCAAGATGCTCTAACTAAAATTTTAGATGCGCTTAATAATCAGGGATTTATTCAAAAAATCTCTCTTAATCAAGATGAGGTTGACCAAGCTGAAGAAATAATTTCACGCAACAGTGAAAGTTCCCTGTTTCAAGAAAATTTAATTATTTATATGAAACATACTTCTGGTAGGTTTCCAGAAAGTATTAAACGCTTACTAGAGCAAAACTTTTTATATAACTCAACCAATATAGCCATAATAATTGAATCAAGCATAGAAAAAACTCCAACTAGCGGGACATGGATAAGGAACTTAGACAAATATGGTTTAATCATAAATTGTAAAAAACTAAAACAAGATGAGGAAAAGCTTTGGCTTAAGAGGCAATTAGATTTTTTACCAAAAAATTTACTGCCATTATTTGGGGCTTCCATTTTTCAAAACAATGAAAAAGATCTACTTAATCAAAAAAATGAAGTGAACTTATTAAAACTATTATTTTTAAATGAAAAAGACCATGAATCAAATACAGCTGATCATATAACATTCCATTCAGGATTAAGTGCTTTTGAAATTGAAGATATGATCATAGAAAAAGATTATAAGAAAGCTGTAGAAACTATAAATTATCTTAAAGAAAGTAGCGACCAAAACTCAGCTCCTATAATTTGGATAATAGCAAAAATTATTAATTCCTGCCTAGAAACCCTTCAATCATCTAATAAAAGATCTACTTTAAAGAAAAATGGTGTGTGGCCATCAAAGATTAATAGCTATCTAGCCTTAATAAAGAATTCTAAAACTACTGACTTTTTAGAATTAAATCAAGAGTTATTAAAGGTAGATCTAATGAATAAGGGAATTTTAAAACCTAACCCCTGGGAGCAAATTGAAAAAATTATTCTGAAGCTAAAAGGTGCAACTTCATAGCAGATTCAAATAAATTTTGAATATCTTTAAATTTATTGTTGCTTTGATCTAACATATATTTAGTTCCAAGCACACTTTTAAGTGGAAGCAAACCTTTGGTAGAGCTAGTGAGCCAAATAGATGGCGATTCATCAAAATCCTTAATAGAACATTTACCTTCTTGAACTTCAACAGAACTTTCTGATAAAGCTTCCAATAAAATCTCTCTTGTAATACCTGGTAATATATTTTCAGATAAAGCAGATGTTCTCACTATTCCATCCCTATTAAGATAAAAAACATTACTAGCCCCAGCCTCTGTTAATATTCCATTTCTATGCATCACCACTTCTCCACAACCCTTATCTTTTGCTTCATTCATCACAAGCACATTACCTAAAAGAGAAGTAGATTTAATGTTACATTTTCCCCATCTAATATCTTCACAAAGCATTGCATCCATTGGAGAAGATTGATATTTACATGGCATAGCATAACCAAATCTCTCAGCCTCAATATCATCGTAGTAAAAATGTGAGCGCTCTAGATCATTCCCTCTAGAAATTTGGAAATACACATAACCATCTTTATTTTTTAAAGAATCTGCAAGCTTTTTGATTTCCCCTACTATTAAACTGAAATCGACAGAAATAGACATTAAGCTTATACAATTAAATAAACGATCCATATGTTTTTGAAAACACAAAGGTTTTCCTGAAAAGTATGGAATGACCTCATAAATGCTATCTGAAAATGTATAGGCTCTAGAAAGAGGAGAAATTCTAATCTTATTTAAATCACTTAACTCGCCTTGATAAATAGCGGCAATCTTAGCCATCAGAATTTAGAGAAAAAAGACTCATAATCCAAAATAAAATTCTAGACCATATTCTACCAAAGAAGCCCTTGGCTTTAACCTCTTCGAGGGCAACCAGCGGAGCTGATAAAACGACTATATCATTTGAAGTAAATTCTACAGTACCAATCTTATCGCCAACTTTGATTGGTGCACGAATATTATTTTTAAACTTATAATGAGCCTTTTTATCCTTATGCTCTGCCCTTGGTAAAGTTAAGAAAATATCCTCTGATGAACCAAGAGAAACTTGATCTTTTTTACCCCCCCATACCTTGGCAGTAGTAATCTCTTCATTAGCATTAATTAATTTTTGAGTTGCAAAAAACCTAAAGCCATATTCAAGCAATCTTTGGGAAGCATTAAATCTTTTATTCTCAGATGGGCTGCCTGCAACAACTACAATAAGTCTCATATCACTTCTTTTTGCTGAAGCTATTAAACAGTACCCAGCTGACTCAGTATGACCAGTTTTGACCCCATCGACGGTATCATCTCGCCATAATAAATTATTACGATTAAGCTGCCTGATATTACTAAAAGTAAATTCTTTTTCCTTGTAGATACTATAATGTTCAGGAAAATTATTAATTAAAACTTTAGTTAAAGTTGCTAAATCTTTTGCAGAGGTGTAATGATTGGGATCAGACAAACCTGTTGAATTTTGAAACAAAGTACCACTTAAACCTAACTCAAACGAGTAGGCATTCATAAAATCTACAAAGCCCTCTTCGGAACCAGCAACATATTCAGCCATTGCGATAGTTGCATCATTACCAGACTGGATAATAATTCCTGATAATAAATCTTTAACAGAAACCCTCTTACCAGCCTCTATAAACATCTTAGATCCACCAGTTCTCCAAGCCTTCTCACTAATCAATACCTTGTCATCTAAATTTATAGTCCCGTTAGCAATTTGATCAGCAATAACATAACTACTCATTACTTTTGTCATGCTCGCCGGAGCAATTTGTGCATCAGAATTATATTCAACTAAAACTTTATTAGTAGTAGCTTCCATTAAGATGTAACTGGTTAAGTCTAATTTTGGAGCTTTTGGAACCAAAGACTGACCTGATAGACCCAAACATAATGGAGACAATATAAGTAAATAAAAAAAATTTTTCATACACATAAACCTAAAATTCTAAAGACAAATCATACACGGCTTTTGCATAAAAATGACTACGATTATACTTAGTTATTGCAATAAAATTCTTACTGCCTAAATAAAATTCTTTCTTCATGCCCATGTCGAACTGTAGGGGCATAAAAGATTCATTTCTTACAAATTGAGAATTTTTAAAGGTTAGGAAATCCTTATCAAAATTTTCTAGTGTTGAAAGTTTTTTAACATTATTAATTAAGGCTGGGTCTTTAATGACTAAAAGGAAATTAGTAGTCTTCCATAGTACTGGTTTACCTGCCTCCCAGCCATGTTTGCTAAGATAGTTAGCAACGCTGCCAATTGCATCTTCTACAGATCCAAATAAATCAACTGAGCCATTATTATCAAAATCAACCGCATAGGCTAAATAACTTGTCGGAATAAACTGTCCAAAACCCATAGCGCCAGCATAAGAACCCTTAATCTTAAATAAATCTAGATTATTTTCTCTGCATAAAATTAATAAATGAATTAACTCATTTGAAAAGAATTTTGATCTTCTTGGGTAATCAAATGCCAATGTTGATAAGGCATCGATTACTCTATCAGTCCCCATAATTTTTCCATAACGAGTTTCGACACCAATAATTGCTGTAATAATTTCTTTCGGTACACCATATACCGCCTCTGCTCTTTCGAGGGTATTAAAATTATTTTTAATAAATTTTTTTCCATTTCTTATTCGCTTATATTCTATAAATATTTTCCTATACCTCTGCCAAGTGTGGGTAGATTCTGCAGGAGAATTCACTCTATCAATAATCTTCTGCTGTTTGGTAGCAGACTTAAAAACGGATTCTATATATTCAGGAGAGAATTCATGCTTTTCAACTAATATTTTTGCAATCTCTTCATAACTCGGGTGGTTTAGATAATTGGCCTTGGAATCTACGCTAAATATTAAAATAGCTATAAAGATATAAAGTTTTATAGAACTTTTCATTGGGGTAAGAATTTTTTATGAGTTCCCATTGATGTAATTATGCCAAATGCTAGAAATAATGATAACAAAGCAGAGCCGCCCTTGCTGATAAAGGGAAGTGGCATGCCAACAACTGGAAGTAATCCAACAACCATACATAGGCTAATAATTAAATTAGCTGCAAATGTGAGGCTAATACCTCCAATTACCAATCTACAAAATCTATCCCTAGCATTAAGTGATAAATAAAAACATCGCATTAATATAAAAAGATAAATACTTAATAACAGCAGCACGCCAAAGAATCCAAATTCTTCTCCAATTACTGAAAAAATAAAGTCTGTTTCAGTTTCAGGCAAAAAATTTAATTGGGTTTGCGAGCCCTCACCAAAACCTTTGCCAAACAAACCACCTGAACCAATAGCAATCTTAGATTGAATAATATTCCAACCTGCTCCTAAAGGGTCTGAGTCGATGCCAAAAAATGTCGCAATTCTTTGCCTTTGAAAGGGTTGTAATAACACATTCCATAAAAATGGAGAACTAATTATAAGTAATGCTAATGACCCACCCATAAAACCCCAACTAAGTCCTGATAAAAAAAGTACAAACAAGCCTGAAAGAGCGACAATTAATCCCGTTCCAAGGTCGGGTTGTTTTGCAATCACGATAAATGCTGTGCCAATAATTAACAAACTAATAATCACTTCCTTTGGTTGAATTGGTAATCTTTTGCTATGAAGGAAACTAGCCAAAAAAACTGGCAACGCAAGTTTAAGAAATTCCGAAGACTGGATTGAAAAAGAACCGATTCGTACCCATCTTTTAGCTCCATTAATTTCAGGTCCAAATAAAATAGTAGCTCCAAGCAACAAAAAAGAAAATATTAAAAACAATAAAGCATATCTTCGAAATAAATCTGGATCAGGCTGACTAACTAATAACATAAGTATCAAACCTAATACAACAAAAATAAACTGCTTGAGCACAATAGAGGTATCACCATTTGATGCAGAATACAAAAAGAATAAACCTAAAAAAGAAATTAAAAAAATACTAAAAAATAGATAAGGATCAAAGAATATTTTTGATAATTTACTCATTATTTATCAGGCTTTTTAAAACTTCTATGGCCACAGGCCCAGCAACAGCACCCCCACTCTCACCATTCTCAATTACAACTGAAACAGCATATTTAGGATTAGGCATTGGCCCAAAAACTACAATAATCGAATGATCTCTAAGTAACTCCGTATCTCTAAGATCTTTATAAGCTTCCTTACTATCAAGACCTACAA
The DNA here is from genome assembly GCA_902608115.1 of uncultured SAR86 cluster bacterium. Classification (GTDB taxonomy): domain Bacteria; phylum Pseudomonadota; class Gammaproteobacteria; order Magnimaribacterales; family D2472; genus D2472. The sequence continues at coordinate 29,969 of CACLMT010000009.1, forward strand.
GCTCTGCTGTACCAGATTTTCCAGCTACTGAAAATGTTTTAAGATCTCTTATACTCCTAGCTGTTCCAAAGTCGCTCTCAATAACATCAGTTAATGCCTGATGCATTCTCTTCCAATCAAGCTCATTATATTCATTATTCTGCCAAATCTTCGGCATGTAGCGCTCCTCAGAATTCATAACTAATGACAGCTCAAAACCTTTACCTTTATTTGCAAGGATAGATGCATAATTTGCTAGTTGAATTGGTGTAGCAACGAAATACCCCTGCCCAACTCCAAGATTAACAGTATCACCCTTAAACCATGCAGTATTTATTTTCTTATATTTCCATTCAGGGGTTGGGACAAATGCTTGATCCTCATCAAAACAATCTTTACATACGTCCTTACCAAATCCCAAGTTGCTTAGGTGTAATGCTAATTCATTTATGTCAGCTTGATATGCAAGTGAGAAAAAATAGGTGTTTGAACTAACCAATAAGGCTTTCCTAAGATTTACTATTCCATGACCACCCTTTTTCCATCCTCTATAAACTCTGCCATCTTCTGGTAAAGTAAAAAAACCTGGATCTTTAATTTGGAAATCCCAATCAACTAATTTATTTGCAAGACCAAACATGGCAATTGCAGGTTTTATTGTTGAAGCAGGTGGGTACCTTCCTTGGAGCGCACGATTAAAAAAGGGTTTATTTTCATCATTAATTAGATTCTGTAACTCATCTACTGATAAGCCGTTTGAAAGTTTATTAATTGAGTAACTTGGTGAACTATATAAAACATTAATCCCTCCCGAACTCAAATCAATCGCTACCACCGCTCCTCTTCTGCTTCCAAGAAATTTTGCAGCACTCATTTGAGCCTCAATATCCAAGTATGTTTTTAAGCTTGATCCATTTTGGGACGGTCTGTATTCAAGAGATTTCACTAGCCTCCCTCTTGCATTAACTTCATAGACTCTCTGTCCTGGCTTCCCGATAAGTTGAGAATTATAAGTTTCTTCCAAACCAGTTTTGCCCTCTATAAACCCATTGGCATAAATTAACTCTCCATCTTTCCAATGACTGATTGGAATATTTGACAATAATTTATATGGTGATTTTGATCTTGAGGTATATCCAAGTACATGAGAAAAGATTTTTGGATAATCCGTAACTCTCCTATAACGCTTATCTATAAAAGCATTTTCAAATGCATGACTTCTGACATTAAACCTTGCAATCTCAACTTCTGTTAAATCCTTTTTAAGGACTAGCTCCTTATTTGCAAATGCTTTATCTTTAAATAGCTTTAAATATAGAAACTTTTCTGATTCAGAAAGAAAAATAACAGGCTCTATTTGATCAAGAAAAGAGTCAATATTTTTAATTGAATCAGGTCTTGTAATTAAATCAAACGTTGGTTCATTCCTGACGATGTATCTTCCATTCCTATCAAATATCTCTCCTCTAAGAGATTGAATAGGAATTATATAATTCTTATTTTTTAATGCCGCAATCTCATAATCAGAATAACTAGATACTTGCAATAAAAAAATTTGGATGAGCGCAGCCACAAAACCAAGACCCATTAAAGCAAATAGAATAATAACCCTTGAAGAAAAGTTATTTTTTTCGATTTGACGCTCTTCAAAAATCATTATCGATGATATGGATGATTCTTAATAATTGAAGAAGCTCTAAATATTTGCTCCATAAGTAAAATTTTAAAGATTTTATGCGGAAAAGTTAATGAAGAGGCAGATAAAACTAAATCAGCTTTTCTAAAAATATCTTTGGAAACTCCCTGCGCGCCTCCAATAATAAAAGTAATATCTTCTGCTCCATTTAATTTTTTCTTAAGCAAAACTGAAAAATCTATACTTGAAATTGGCTCACCTATTCTATCCCATAGAATTATATAAGAATCATTATTGATTTGTTTAATCAATTCTTTAGATTCCTTTGACAAAACCATTTCCTCTGATGACCCTTTTGGGGTAAAAGGTTTTACCTCAACAAATGAAATCTTAATAATTTTGGGGATTTGTTTTAAATAAAAATCTAAGGCTTTCCTCTCCCAATCAGAAGACTTATGATTGATACTTAAAATCTTGCATTTCATCAAGCAGAAATCAAAGTTGTTTCACCCCATAGACTTTCTAAGTCATAATATTCTCTAGTTTGCTTTTGCATGACATTTATAACTACATCCCCACAATCAATTAACACCCATTCTGATTCATCTTGACCTTCAACATTGATAATATGCTGACCTTTATCTTTTAAAAACTCTATAACTTTATTTGAAATAGCTTTTGTATTTCTTGAAGACATGGCTGTTGCAATAATCAACCAATCTGCAAAATCAGAAATACCTTTAATATCAAGAGCTAATAAATCTTGAGCTTTTAAGTCCTCAAGCGTATCGATGCAGGTTGATTTTAATTCAGTTGAATCCATTAAAGATGGTAAATCTATTATTTTACAAAAGCTTATAGAATTCAGAATATATAACTTATGTTAATAAATCTATTATTAATTTCTAGTTTCACACCCCAACTGTCATGTATTTCATTAAGATATAGAAATGGAATCTAAAGATAATTTAATAGATTGGTTTAATGAAAATTTCATTACTTTGATTAGTCTTGGAGGATCTACAATATTTATTTTCTTGATTAGTGTAATAGGGTTGGGTTGGGCAGTGTCTCAAATACCAGCAGATTATTTTATTTCTGATAAAAGAAAGCCAGCTCAATGGAAGACTGAATTACCATTTATAAGAATTTTCTTTCTAGTCGGAAAGAATCTTTTTGGCGCTATTTTAATTATTGGGGGTGTGATGATGCTGGTGCTTCCTGGTCAAGGTATATTAACTATCATAATTGGTATTTTTCTTATGGATTACCCTGGAAAATATAAATTAGAACAAAAATTAGTTTCGATCCCTGCCATTTTAAAAACATTGAACTGGATGCGTATAAAATCTAATAAACCTCCCCTAATAAAAAAAGATTCATAGCTCTTGCATCCTTTTTTATGATTTAATTACAACCCTTGCTTAAAAATAATTAAATAATATGGAAATTAAAAATAAAAAATGGATTTTAAAAGAAAGGCCTCAGGGACTTGTTAAAGATTCAGATTTTGAATTAGTAACTGAAAGCTTACCCAAACTAGAAGAAGGTGAAATACTTCTTGAAAATCTCTATTTGTCTTTTGATCCTACCCAAAGGATGTGGTTGAATGATTTACCTGGTTATTTACCTCCTGTGCAGATTGGAGAATTAGTTAGATCGGGTGGAATGGGTCGTGTATTAGAATCAAAAAATCCAGATTACCAAATTGGTGATTTAACATTTGGTTTTGTGGGGTGGCAAACATACTGCTTAACAAAAGCAGAAGGTAACGATAGATTTAGAGTAGTTCCTGAGCTTCTCCCAATTCCAACCATGTTAAATGTCCTTGGTACTACAGGAATCACCGCTTACTATGGTTTAGTTGAACTAGGAAAACCTCAACCCGGGGAAACCGTCCTAGTATCAGGAGCAGCTGGAGCAACTGGATCAGTTGCGGCACAGATTGCCAAGATAAAGGATTGTCATGTAATTGGTATTGCTGGCGGTAAAGAAAAATGTAACTGGCTAAAAAAATGTGGTGTAGACGAAGTTATTGACTACAAAAATACCAACGTCCATGAAGAGCTACCAAAGATTGCAAAAAATGGTATCGATATTTATTTCGATAATGTTGGTGGAGAGCTCTTAGAAACAGTCTTATATCTTATAAACCTTAATGCAAGGGTTTTATTATGTGGGGGTATATCATCAGGTTATGATTCAAGAAATCTCCCATCTGGTCCTAGCAATCTTTTTGCTTTAATAATTCAAAGAGCTACCATGCAGGGATTTTTAGTCCTTGATTATCTCCCGAAATCTCAAAAGGCAATGGAAGAAATTGCTACATGGATCATGGAAAATAAAATTCTACATCGAGAAGATATTCAAGAAGGAATTGAAAATTGCCCGCAAACTCTAAACAGATTATTTACTGGTGAGAATAAAGGAAAGCAAATATTAAAAATCTAAGCAGAATTTTCAGAAATTTTATCCACTAATTTAGCAAGAATATTCATTCTTTGTGAGGCATCAAATGCTTCTAACAATACTTGCTTTTGAATTGGAGATAATGGAATTAATCCTGCTAAATGATAACTAACGGATTCAGCAGAAAGTAAATCTATCTCAAGCGGGAGCGACTTAACCTGAGGATGCTCTTTAAGTTGACTTAAAACATTAATTAATTCTGGAAATTTTGCAAGAACTGCCTGATCATCTACAACCGGCTCTGGAATTAGAGAAATTTTTGCATAATGAAGCCCTGATTCTGCTTGTTCTACTGATTTAATTGAAACCTTTTGAGTGCCTTTTACAGTTATCCCAAGTAAACCATTTGGCAATTGATTGAAATCAATAATCTCAACAAAAGTGCCTTGGGACATAAAACTATCACCAGATGTATTCTTCTTGCTTAATGTAATAACAAAACCTGTTTCATTACTCATACAATCCTTCACCATGGATAAATACCGGGGTTCAAAAATTTGGAGTGACTGAATCGTTCCTGGTAAGACAACAACTCCTATCGGAAAAACAGGTAATTTATTAATGTGCAATTTGCTCAATTATCGGTTCCGTTATTTTCTTGCTATCTTTATTGCTCATTATCAGAATAACATTATATTGATCTAATATTTTTTTTAATTCATCTAACAAGGGCTCAATGGCATTATAAACATTCTCTTGATCAATCTCCTTTGAGAGATTTAACCACAATACTTTGTCTAACCCCTCAGCGCTTTTAAAAAGCTCTTCGCCATGATAACCACTGGACATGGTGTTAGAACCAAGCTCTATAATACCCAAAATTTTTTCCTTTCCACTAAAATCTTTGGCTGCATTTATTGTGGTTAAGATAGCCGTTGGATGATGCGCGAAATCATCTATGATTACTTTATTTTCATCCTGATAAATAATTTCAAATCGCCTTTTAACACCTTTAAACTGAAGAAGAGCTTCATAAGATTTTCTTGGGTGAATGCCATGCAAATAAGCAGCATAGATAGCCATAATTGCATTTTGATGATTGTGTGTCCCAAGAAAAGGTAAAACGTTTAAATCAAATTCCTCACCTTTAAATAAGATAGATGATTTATGAAATGAAATGGTATCCTCGCGCCCCAATTCATGCTTCTTAGCCCAGCAACCCATATCTAACAATTTTTTAGCATTATTGTCATTCTTGTGAATTAAAACATTGCCGTTAGCGGGCACCGTCCTAACAGCATGATGAAATTGCTTATAAATATCATCAAGATCAGAAAAAATATCTGCATGATCAAATTCAATATTATTAATTATGAAAGTGTCTGGATGATAATGAATGAACTTTGAGCGCTTATCGAAGAAAGCTGAGTCATACTCATCAGCCTCGATAATGAAAAACTCTGAACTCCCAAGCCGTGCAGATGAATCAAAAGATTGGCTCACTCCTCCAACCAAATAACCAATATCTACCTTCTCATGCAAAAAAATCTGACAAAGCATAAATGAGGTTGAGGTTTTTCCATGGGTTCCAGAAACAGCTATAACTATCTTGTCTTTTATGATTTCTCCCAACATTTGGGGTCCAGAGATATAAGACAACTTATTATTTAAAATATATTCAACCGATTCATTTCCTCTGCTCAAAACATTGCCTATTACGTACAAATCTGCCTCAGGTAAATCATTAGCGCCATAACCTTTAATCATTTCCACACCTAATAAATCTAATTGATCTGACATAGGCGGATAAAACTGATGATCTGAACCAGAAACCCTATAACCTTTTTCTACAAGAATTTGAGCCAAGCCACCCATAAAAGTCCCACAGATGCCAAGGATATGAATGTTCATTTTTAAATATTTTTCTCCAACATTTGTTACCATAGACTAAATTTATTAATTTATAAACCAATGAAAAAAAATGCATTCTATGCTCAATCTGGAGGAGTTACTTCGGTTATAAACGCATCAGCAAGCGCTGTAATAATTGAATCAAAGAAATACCCCGAAATAGGAAAAGTATATGCTGGTAAAAATGGAATCTTGGGAGCACTAAGAGAAGAATTAATTGATACTTCAAAAGAGACAAAAAGATTTATCGAAGATTTAAAATTTCGACCAGGGGGAGCCTTTGGTTCATGTAGATATAAATTAAAGGGTATTGATGAAAATTTAAAAGAATATCAAAGATTAATAGAGGTATTCAAAGCTCATAATATAGGATACTTTTTTTATAATGGTGGGAATGATTCTGCTGATACTGCACTCAAAGTATCTCAAATTAGCAATAAATTAAATTATCCATTGCAGTGCATCGCTATACCAAAGACCGTTGATAATGATCTAGCCATAACAGACTGTTGCCCAGGTTTTGGTTCGGTTGCTAAATATGTTGTAACTTCAACAATTGAAGCTGCTTTGGATGTCGAATCAATGTCAGAAAGCTCTACAAAAGTTTTTATTCTCGAGGTAATGGGACGGCATACTGGCTGGATAGCTGGCTCAAGTATCCTGGCTAAAGAGAGCCACCCAGGAGCACCACATATTATTTTGCTTCCAGAGATAAAATTTAATCAACAAAAATTTCTAAAGAAAGTCAAAGAAACTGTAGTAAAGAATGGGTTTTGCGTAATCGTAGCCTCAGAGGGAATTAAGAATTCAAAAGGAAAATTTATAGCTGAGTCCAGCATGAAAGATGCATTTGGTCACAACCAGCTTGGGGGAGTTGCTCCAATGCTTGGAGATTTAATTAATCAAAAACTGAAATTAAAAAACCATTGGGCCGTAGCAGACTACCTTCAACGAAGCGCAACTCATATATCTTCAGATGTTGATAGAAAACATGCTTATGAGGTTGGTAAAAAAGCTGTCCAATATGCGCTCAAAGGAATGAACGGAACAATGCCAATTATTAAAAGGACAAATAACCACCCCTATCGATGGAAAGTAGTTCCTGCTTCTCTAACAAAAATTGCAAACGTTGAAAAAAAACTTCCTAGTAGTTTTGTTTCTAAAGATGGCTTTGGTTTAACTAACAAAGCAAAGGTTTACTTTAAACCTCTGATAGGTGGAAAAATATCTATTCCAAATAAAATAATTTATCAGTCAGGTAAGATGCAAATGGTTCCAAAAAAATTAAAACCCTGGAACGAAAGCGTTTAAAATATTCCTATGGTAACTCGTTCAGATTTTAACCAATTTATGATGCCGGTATACAAACCTGCAGAATTTATCCCATCAAAAGCTAAAGGCTCATTGTTATGGGATAAAAATAATAAAATATATATTGATTTCGCTTCAGGGATTGCAGTTTCAAGCTTGGGACATTGTCACCCATTACTTAATAAAGCTCTTACTGATCAGTCAAAAAAAATCTGGCACCTATCCAATGCCTTAACCAATGAGCCAGCTTTGAGACTTGCAAAAATTTTTTGTAAGCACACCTTTGCTGAAAAAGTATTTTTTTCAAACTCTGGAGCAGAGGCGATAGAAGGCGCAGTAAAAACTGCTCGTAAATATGCTTATTTAAATTTTAGTAAAACTAAAAATGAAATAGTTGCTTTCTCAGATGCATTTCATGGAAGGACAATGATGGCTATTGCTCTCAATGGATCAAACAGAATGACAGAAGGTTTTGGCCCTATGCCAGGCGGAATTAAACATCACCCATTCAATGAAGAAAAAAACCTAGAAAAAGTAATCAATAAAAAAACTGCTGCGGTTGTCATGGAACTTGTCCAAGGTGAAGCTGGAATTATTAAAGCTAAAAAAAACTTTGTGCAGAAAATTAAAAAACTATGTAAACAACATAAAACTTTAATCATAGTGGATGAAGTCCAATCTGGAGCAGGAAGAACAGGATCATTGTTTGCATATAAACAATTTGGTCTAAAGCCAGATATTATGTGCTGTGCAAAAGGAATTGGTGGCGGTATTCCTATTGGAGCTATTTTAACCTCATCTAAAATTGCTGAATCTATGCAAATTGGATCTCATGGTTCTACTTTTGGAGGAAACCCTCTTGCTTGCGCTGTATCTGAGCAAGCCATGAAACTAATTGCTACAAAAAAAATACTTAATGGTGTAAAAAAGAAAGAAAAATTATTTGTAGATGGGCTAAAAGAAATAAACAAAAAATTTAATTGTTTTGAAAACATAAGGAGTGCTGGTCTTTGGATAGGTTGTAAATTAAAAGTCCAGGAAAACTTTAATCTAGATACCATGATGAAAACATGCTATTCAAAGGGGTTAATGATTTTAAAAGCTAACAATAATACTATGAGAATTGCTCCAAGCTTAATTATCGAAGATAAATTAATTATAAAAGGGTTAAAACTTCTACAAGAAGCTATCCAAGATCAGCTTCAGTAGCTTTTATAATTTCTTGAAGTTTAATTTGACCATTATATCCGCTCGGAAGAACTTTTCCTCTTTTAGCTCTTACAGAAAAATATCCCTCTAATTCTTTAAGGGTCCAAGATTTACCACCTGTCTTTCCTTGGTGGTGGATATGTAATTGGCTATCTTCAGCTAAACAACAAATGTCCATCATGTATTCTTTACCTTCATTAAAGCTTTTTGTTGGGATATTAATAATTTTATTTCCCTTGCCTTTTGGAAGAAATGGAAGTTCCTCTATATTAAAAATCAGCATTTTGTTAGATACTTTCTCTTTATTATCTCGAGCTGAAAACACTGCTGCTAAATACTTATGATCTTCATTCATTAATATTGGTGGTAATACAGATGATCCTTCTGGAGCTTTCATAAAAGCTTTTCCCTTTTTTTGGTTTGAAATAGCATTGGATAAATTACTGATAAAACCATAGCCAGCTGAATTTGCAATTAATATCTTTGATTCATCTCCACCGATTGCTACCCCCTCAAAAGTTACACCTGACTCAGAAGAAATTCTTCCGGTTAGGGGCTCTCCAAGACCCCTAGCAGATGGGAGCGAATGGGCTAAAACAGAAAATGCCTTGCCTCTAGAATCAAAAAATACCGCTGTTTGATTATTCCTGCCTTTAGCAGAATGTTGAAGACTGTCATCGCCTCTAAAAGTTAATCCAGCAGGATCTATATCATGACCTTTGGCTGATCGAATCCATCCACCTTTAGATAAAACTATTGTTACAGCTTCTGATGTAACTACTTCTTCCTCAGAGAATGCTTTAGCATTAGAGCTTGATTCTATTGGAGAATTACGCTGATCACCAAAATTTTCTTTAATTTCTTTAAGTTCTTTTTTAATGTAAGTCTTTAGTCTCGCTTTAGACTTAATAATTTTTTCAAGCTCTCCTCTTTCTAGTTCTAAGCTTTCTTTTTCCTCTTCAAGTTTAATTTGCTCTAATTTTGCGAGTTGCCTGAGTCGAATCTCTAAAATAGCATTAGTCTGAATTTCAGAAATTTTAAATTTTTTCATTAATTCTTTTTTAGGATCATCGCTATTTCTAATAATGTGGATTACCTTATCAAGATCTACATAAACAATAAGCAATCCTTCTAGCACATGCATCCGATCATCAACTTGATCTAATCGATGCTCCAATTTACGCATCACGGTTTGCTGTCTAAATTTCAACCACTCTGAAATTAAATTATTTAATGCAAATACTCTTGGCGAACCTTTCAATCCAATGAGATTAATATTGAATCTGTAATTCTTTTGAAGATCGGTTGTTGCATATAAGTGATTCATAACCTCATTTGCATCAATTCGATTGGACTTTAAAGAAATAAGCAATCGAACTGGCTCTTTATGATCTCCCTCATCTCTTAAATCAATGACCATTGGCAATTTTTTCTTTTGCATTTGTTCAGCAATTTGCTCAAGAATTTTTGATCCAGAAGCTTGATGGGGTAAAGCGTTTACAACAACATCATTTCCCTCCTTAGCCCAATGAGCTCTGATTTTAAAGCTTCCTCTGCCTGTTTCATACATTTCAAGAAGCTCTTCTGAGGAAGCAATAATTGGAGCTTCATTGCTAAAATCTGGACCTTTAATAAATTTAAGTAACTCCTTTGTCGTTGCTTTTGGATTTTTTAAAACATATATACAAGCATCTAAAACCTCTTCAATATTATGTGAAGGAATGTCTGTAGCCATTCCGACTGCAATTCCAGTAGTTCCATTAAGTAAAATACTAGGAATTTTTGCTGGCAAAATTGTTGGTTCCAATAAAGAGCCATCAAAGTTAGGCTGCCAATCAACAGTTCCAAATTTTAATTCAGAGAGTAGCAGATCAGCGAAGCCTGTAAGCTTTGATTCTGTATATCGCATTGCAGCAAATGATTTTGGATCATCCTGAGTTCCCCAATTACCTTGCCCATCTACCAATGGATATCTAAATGAAAAATTCTGAGCCATCAAAACCATGGCTTCATATGCAGCACTATCTCCATGAGGATGAAATTTACCAATAACATCTCCGACTGTTCTTGCTGATTTCTTATATTGAGAACCTGCATTTAAACCTAACTCACTCATTGCATACAAAATCCTTCTTTGAACAGGCTTCATTCCATCACCAATATGGGGCAATGCGCGATCTAAAATGACATACATTGAATAATTTAAATACGCTTCTTCTGCGTATTCTTTAAGACTTATACTATTTATATTTTTATTCATAATTAAACACTGACAATTTTTCCACGTTTTTCAAGCCATTCTTTTCGAGCTCCTGCATTCTTTTTAGACAGTAGTAAATCCATCATACTATTTACATTTTCAGAGGGTCTCACAGTTAACTGAACTAATCTTCTTGTCTTGGGATCCATAACCGTTTCTCTTAACTGAGATGGGTTCATTTCTCCAAGCCCCTTAAATCGCTGAATCTCAATCTTTGGCTTCCCTTTTTTTAACTTTAGTTTCTTAATGATTGAGTCTTTTTCAGCCTCATCAAGAGCATAAAAAACTTCTTTTGCACAATCAATCCTAAATAATGGTGGCATAGCAACATAAATATGTCCTGCAAGAATAAGCGGTTTATAGTGTCTTAAAAAAAGAGCACATAATAAGGTTGCGATGTGTAGCCCATCAGAGTCTGCATCAGCTAATATACAAATCTTTCCATACCTAAGGGAATCAATATCTGGGCTTCCGGGATTTACACCTATAGCAGTTGCAATATCTTTAATTTCTGCTGATTTAATAATTTCTGAACTTTCAAGATCCCAAGTATTTAGAATCTTGCCTTTCAGGGGCATAATTGCTTGAAATTTTCTTTCTCTGGATTGCTTTGCAGAACCTCCAGCAGAATCTCCCTCAACAAAGAATAATTCTGTTTCATTTAGATCAGTACTATTACAGTCCGAAAGCTTGCCAGGCAAAGCCGGACCCTGAAAAGATTTCTTTCGATCTACAACTTTTGTTTCTTTTATTCTTGCCTGAGCAGATATAATAGCAAGTTCTGCAAGTTTTTCTCCTTCTTCAGTATGTTGATTAAACCAAATACTCAAGACATCTTTTGTTGTTGTAGCAACAAAGGCTTGGTGATCTTTGGAATCTAGACGCTCTTTGGTCTGACCTGAGAATTGTGGGTTAGTTAACTTAGATGAAACTACGAAAGTGCTATATTGAATTACATCATCTGCTGTAATTTTTAATCCTTTGGGTATTAAATTTCTAAATTCACAAAATTCTTTAACTGCATCTAGTAACCCCCCTTTGAACCCATTTAAATGAGATCCCCCATGAGTGGTGGGTATTAGATTTACATAAGATTCACTCATTAAGTTCTTTACAGGTTGAGTTGACCAATTCAAAACAAAATCAAGCGCATTGTCATCAACTATCTTACTGCAGGAAATAGATTCTTCTAATAACAAATCAACCCCCTCAGAGGATTCGACTAAATAAGAAATTAATCCATTCTCGTAATTCCATGAGATTCTTTCTGCTTTTTTCTCATCAACATATTTAATAGTAAGCCCAGGACATAGAACGGCCTTAGCCTTCAAGAGATGTTTGAGACTTTCTTTGTTAATCTTGATCGTTTCAAAGTACTGTGGGTCTGGTTCGAAATGAATGGCTGTTCCAGTGTTCCTCGGTCCAACTTCACCAACTTGTTTAAGATCTGATTTCTTCTCTCCACCTTCAAAAAACATCTCAAACTGCTTGCCGTCTCTTTTAATTTCAACTGATAAATTTTTAGATAGCGCATTCACAACAGAAACACCAACACCGTGCAAGCCACCTGAAAAATTGTAGTCCTCGCCTGAAAATTTTGCTCCTGCATGAAGTTTGCACAGAATGAGTTCTACACCAGTGAGTTTATGTTCAGGGTGTTCATCTACAGGCATGCCGCGACCATCATCAAAAATTGAAATGCTTCCTTGCTTTGATAAAATCAATTTAATTTTTGAACAAAATCCTACAATCGCCTCATCAATGGAATTATCAATAACCTCTTGGATTAGATGGTTGGGTGAAGAAATATCGGTGTACATTCCCGGTCTTTTTCGAACAGGATCAAGACCAGATAGAACCTCTATCGATTTTGCATCGTAATCCTTGGCCAATCAAACCTTCCTATAAAGATTGTGTCCAGATTCAATAAATTCTTTGGACTTTTCTTGCATACCAACTTCAATAAACTGAATCTCATCTCCATGTTTCTTTTTTATATCTTGTGATATTTTCATTGAACAAAATTTCGGACCACACATTGAACAAAAATGTGCTGTTTTACCTGAATCTTTTGGAAGCGTTTCATCGTGATAACTTCTTGCAGTTTCTGGATCTAAGCCTAAATTGAATTGATCTTCCCAACGAAATTCAAATCTAGCCTTTGATAATAAATAATCCCTTACATAAGATCCTTTATGACCTTTAGCTAAGTCTGCAGCATGAGCAGCAATCTTATATGCTATCAAGCCCTCTTTAACGTCTTCTTTATTTGGCAACCCTAGATGCTCTTTTGGGGTTACATAACAAAGCATTGCAGTGCCATATCTTCCAATTTCTGTTGCTCCTATTGCCGAAGTAATGTGATCATAACCAGGCGCGATATCTGTAGTTAGGGGTCCTAATGTATAAAATGGAGCATCATTACATAGCTCTTTTTCTTTAATTACGTTTTCTTTTATTTGATCCATAGAAACATGTCCCGGACCCTCAATCATGACCTGAACATCATGCTTCCATGCCTTTAAAGTTAATTCACCTAAAGTTTCTAACTCTGAAAATTGTGCCTCATCATTTGCATCTGCAATAGACCCTGGTCTCAAACCATCGCCTAAAGAAAACGAGATATCGTATGCTTTCATGATCTCGCAAATATCATCAAAATGAGTATAAAGAAAGTTTTCTTGATGATGGGCCAAACACCAACTAGCCATAATAGAACCGCCTCGGGAAACAATTCCAGTCAATCTGTTAGCTGTCAAGGGGACATATCTAAGCAATACTCCAGCATGAATCGTGAAGTAATCAACCCCTTGCTCGGCTTGCTCAATTAATGTTTCTCTATAAACATTCCAATTTAGTTCTTCTGCTTTACCATCAACTTTTTCAAGAGCTTGATAAATAGGAACTGTTCCAATTGGTACTGGAGAATTTCTAATAATATCTTCACGAGTTTGATGAATATTCTTTCCAGTTGAAAGATCCATCACGGTATCAGCACCCCATTTTGTAGACCAAACTAATTTTTCAACCTCTTCCTCAATAGAAGATTTCAATGCAGAATTTCCAATATTAGAATTAACTTTTACTAAAAAGTTTGTTCCTATAATCATAGGCTCTAACTCAGTATGTCTAATATTTGCTGGGATAATAGCTCGTCCACTTTTAACTTCTTCAAGCACATAATCTGGAGTTATCTCATTTGGTAAATCAGTAGGCTTATTTGAATTAATATTTAAATGCTTAGCCTGATCTAGAAGAGCATTCTCTCTAACTGCAACATATTCCATTTCTTCAGTAACAATGCCTTTTTTTGCATAGTGCATTTGAGTTACATTACCCTTTCTAGATTTAACCCATTCATTCCTTAGTTTCTTAATGCCTTTAACATGAGGTTGAAAATTCGGATCAGATAATGGTCCTGATGTGTCATAAACAAGCAAGTCGGGATTCTGAACGACCCCATCTTCAGATGTAGTGTTTGTTTGGGTTATCTTTTTAAATGGTACTTCCAGGCCTGAGTATGGACTTTTTATATAGACTTTAGAGATAACTGTTTTGTTTTTAGTTAACATTTAATTAAAGTGAACTTTAAAATAATATTCTACTCTAACTAAATTGAAAGAAATGCATAAATTTTAGAGAATTTACCTATAAACTGAAATAATTTAGTTGACATTAGATAGTGAAAAGAGTTCTAATGTTAGCACTGTAAACATTATATATTATGAAATCAAAATATTTAATCGCTCTTCTCTTATTTGTAAGTGGCAACGTAGCATCAGATAGTTTGCTCGATATATATAATGATGCCCTAGAAAATGATCCCCAGTACAGATCTGCAGAATTTTCTTATCTATCTGGAAAAGAAATCAAAGTACAAGGGCGTGCTGCCCTGCTTCCAAATGTCACTCTTAGCGCTCAAACAAATTGGAATGAATACTATCAATTGGGAGAACTTCAAAATGAATACAATAATTTTAGTGCTGCGGCTCGAATAACCCAACCATTAATTAGGTTGGATAGTTGGTTTAAATATCGTCAATCAAAATTTTTAACAGATGCTGCTGAGGCAGATTTTGCATATTCTCAACAAACATTGATTGTTAGGACGGCTGAGCTTTATTTTGGAGTTTTAAGGGCAATAGATAATCTAAATGCTGCTCGATCTGAAGAAAGAGCTATCAAAAAACAGCTTGACCAAATTCACCAAAGATATGAAGTTGGTTTATCAGCTATTACGGAGGTTCAAGAAGCTCAACTTGCATATGATCTAAGTCTAGCGGCAAAAATTAGAAGCGAAGGAGCAGTTTATACTGCGAAAGAATCCCTCAATGCGTTGGTTGGAAGGGAAATAGTTTCTTTAAATGGTCTAGTAAATGATTTAAACGTTTCAAACCCAGTACCTGATTCTAAAGAAGAATGGACTAAAAAGGCTATTGAAAATAATTTTAGATTAAAGGCTGCAACCTTAAGAAAATTTGCATCCAAAAATAATGCTCGAAGCGTTGCCTCTGATCATCTGCCGAAGATAGATATTGTTGGAACTCAAATTGAATCAGAGACAAACCAATATACCTTTGATGGAGTAAATACTGGGGGCTTATTTAATATCACTATTCCAGATGAAACTCAGAGAGATACCTACAGTCTGCAACTTTCAATGCCAATCTTTCAAGGCGGAGCTGTTATTTCAAGAACAAAACAAGCATATGCAGAATCAAATAAATCTTCTGAAGATGCGCTATTTACAGAAAGAAGTGTTATTCAAGATGTCAGAAGTCAATTTTCTAGTGTTGTTACATTAGTGGCAAACCTTAAAGCTCAGAAGCAAGCTGTAATATCTGCAACCAGTGCTCTAGAAGCTACTAAAGTAGGTTATGAAGTTGGAACACGAAATATTGTTGATCTTTTACAGGCTGAAAAAAATCTTTACAGCGCGGAGAAGGACTTATCCAATGCTAAATATGACTACTTAATAACAACCCTCCGCTTACATCTAGCTGCAGGTACTCTAAGCCCAGAGAATTTAATAGAAATTAATAACTTACTAAGTTAATGCCCGAACTGCCTGAGGTAGAGACCTCAGTTCAAGCAATTCAAGAATTCAACAACCAAAAACTTCAATCTATACAGGTTTATAACCCCAATCTTAGGTGGAAAGTAGATATAGCATCTCTTCAAAAGATTAAAAATCAAATGGTTTACAAAATCAGCAGAAGAGCAAAATATATTTTATTTAATTTAGAAAAATCTCAACTACTTTTGCATCTAGGTATGAGCGGCACAATAAGAATTTCTCAAAAAAATTCAAATCTTTACAAAAAACATGATCATATTGAATTAGTCTTTAAGAAAGAAAAAATAATTTTTAATGATCCAAGAAGATTTGGTTCAATTCATCTAATCTCCAGTCCATATAATCATTTCTTGCTAAATAAACTCGGTCCAGAGCCTTTATCAGAAAACTTTAACGGTGAATATTTTTATCAAAAAATAAAGAACTCACTTGCCCCAATTAAATCTGCACTTATGAATCAACATAATGTTGTAGGAATAGGAAATATTTATGCTAATGAGGTACTCTTTGATGCAAGAATTCGCCCAACTAGGAAATGCCGAACCTTAACAAAAAAAGAAACAATCTCTATAGATTTTTCAATAAAAAAAATATTAAACCGAGCTATTGAATTGGGTGGTACAACCTTAAAAGACTTTCATCAGCCTGATGGCAACAAGGGTTATTTTAAAATTGAATTATCCGTTTATGATAGAGCAGACAAAAAATGTAAAGCATGTAAAAAACAATCTATCAAAAAAATAATTCTAGCTCAAAGAGCAACTTATTTTTGTAAAGATTGTCAGAACTAAGAAGACAGTTTTTTTGTTAAAGCCTCTTTAACATTTGGACTCACAAAACGAGATACATCTCCTCCAAATTCTGCAATTTCCTTGACAAGGCTTGAAGAAACATAAATCAAAGTATCCTTTGGAGTAAAAAAGATACTCTCTATGTCAGGTGCTAGACTTCTATTCATGGTAGCAAGCTGAAATTCATATTCAAAATCAGCAACAGCTCTTAAACCTCTAATAATGGCAATTGCATCATTTTCTCTCGCAAGATCTACTGTTAATTTATCTGAATATCCAATAACTTCTATTTTTGAATTATCTTTAAAAATGGCTTCAATTAATTCAATCCTTTCATCAACATTAAAAAGAGGGTCCTTTAATTTACTTCCTGCGACACCAAGAATTACCTTATCAAAAAGAGCGCAGGATCTCTCAACGATATCTATATGGCCAAATGTAATGGGGTCGAATGAACCAGGATATATTGCGGTTTTCATTCGCGCATCATACTAAATATTTTCCAATCATCAAAATATCTAATCTTTGAAGTTAAAAAAGATCATTATTCATAACTTTATTCCAAGCAGAAATAAAATCTTGAATAAACTTTTCTTGTGCATCATCACTAGCATATACTTCTGCTAATGCACGCAGTTGTGAATTAGAGCCAAATGCAAGATCCACTCTTGTTGCTGTACTTACTTTTTCTCCTGAAATACGATCTAATCCCTCATATGAATTTCCAGTTCCATTAGGCTTCCAAGCGACAGACATATCAAGCAACTTAGGAAAATAATCATTAGTTAATTTTTCCGGATTATCAGTAGAAATTCCATACTCACCATTACTAATACCTAAAGATCTCATTCCGCCTAGGAGCACTGTCATTTCTGGTGCTGAAAGTCCAAGCAGTTGTGATTTATCAAGCATCATTTCTTCAGGAGAAACATTCGATAAAGATTTCATGAAATTTCTGAATCCATCAGCAGTCGGCTCTAACACTTCAAATGACTCTACATCTGTCTGTTCTTGAGAGGCATCACCTCTTCCAGGGGTGAAGTCAACTTTTTTGCCTGAAGCATTTTCAATACCTACATTTCCTGCAAGAACAATAATATCAGCAATAGAGGCACCGGTCTCATCAGAAATTGATTCATATACAGAAAGTACACGAGCTAGTTGTTCTGGTTTGTTTGCCTCCCAATCTTTTTGAGGGGCTAAGCGAATTCTAGCTCCATTTGCTCCACCTCTCAGATCTGAGTTTCTAAATGTTGAAGCGCTTGCCCATGCAGTTTCTACCATTTCTTGAATAGATAATCCTGCATCAGAAATCTTGGTCTTGACTGAATCTACATCATAATCAGTGTTGCCTGCTGGGACAGGATCTTGCCAAATTAAATCTTCTTCCGGAACCTCTGGCCCAAGATATCTAGATTTTGGTCCCATATCTCTGTGAAGCAACTTGAACCATGCACGAGCAAAGGCATCAGCAAATTCATCAGTGTTCTCATGAAAACGTTTTGAAATTTCTCGATAGACAGGATCTTCTCGCATCGCAATATCTGCTGTAGTCATCATGGTTGGAACGCGAACTGAAGAATCCTCAGCATCGGGTGCCATGTCCTCTTCTTTCTGATCTATAGCGTGCCAAACAGTCTTGCCCGCAGGTGTTTCCACCTTCTCCCACTCATAACCAAATAGAATATCGAAGTACCCGTTGTCCCATTGCGTAGGATTAGTAGTCCAGGCCCCCTCAAAGCCGCTGGTTATTGTGTCGCTACCCATGCCTGTTGCATGGCTACTCTGCCAACCAAAACCCATGTTTTCCAATGGTGCTCCCTCCGGCTCGGTCTGCACATGATCTTCAGCCCCGGCCCCATGACCCTTACCAAAGGTATGTCCACCAGCTACAAGAGCAACAGTTTCCTCGTCATTCATGGCCATTCGACTAAATGTTTCTCTAATGTCTTTGCCGCTTGCAACTGGGTCTGGATCACCATCCGGACCTTGTGGATTAACATAAATTAATCCCATTTGAACAGCTCCTAGTGGATTAGCTAGATCTCTTTCTCCAGAATAACGCTCGTTGGATAGCCATTCTGTTTCCGCACCCCAATCGATATCCTCTTCTGGAGCCCAAATATCAGGCCTGCCGCCTCCGAAGCCAAATGTTTTTCCGCCCATTGATTCAATGGCTACATTGCCAACTAGGATAAATAAATCTGCCCAGCTTATTTTCTTGCCATATTTTTGTTTGATAGGCCAAAGAAGCCTGCGAGCCTTATCTAAATTGCCGTTATCCGGCCAACTATTTAAAGGAGCAAAACGTTGATTACCTGTATTTCCTCCACCGCGACCATCTCCAGTTCTATAAGTTCCGGCAGCATGCCAGGTCATTCGAATAAATAAGGGACCATAATGACCATAGTCTGCTGGCCACCAATCCTGGGAATGAGTCATGAGATCATTCAGATCTTTTTTTAAAGCTTTGTAATCTAATTTCTTAAATTCTTCACTATAATCAAAGCTTTCATCAAAAGGATCGCCTTTCCGATCATGCTGATGAAGAATACTTAAATTTAATTGATTAGGCCACCAATCTTTATTTGATGTACCGCTAGAACTGTTGCTGGTTAAACTGCCGTGCATAACAGGACATTTACCATCTAATGTTTTGCTGCTCATCTTCTCTACTCCTCAATAAAATAAAATAAATTATTTAGAAATTATAAAGATAAAATACTTGAAAAAAAAATTTAATGCCTTCTTTATAAAGAATCTACTATTTCAGTCTTTTGCCACTGTAAATTAAAATTCCTATTTACGAATTTAACTTGATTGCCTCGGCGCTCAAGCGTATCTTCATAAATTATTCCCAAATCTAATTTTTTAGTCTTACCATTATCTTCAAAAATATGACTTGCTATGCAATATGTTTTCCCATGAAAAGTATTTCCTTCCCATGTACCCTCAATATTACCTATAAAATGCATTGTTTTATCATATGTGGCTACAAGATAATCCATTGCTCCCATAAAACCCTCAATCCCTTTAAGGTCGTAACCCCCTGTCATAGTAAAATCAGGCCACATAATAGAATCTAACTCATCAAACCTTCTTGAATCTATTATTTGTGCATATTGATATATAACTTTTTTAGCTTCATTGTTAATTTCCATATTATTTGCTCCTAGAAAAAGTACAGGACTTAATAAAATTAACAAAATAGTTTTTTTCATAAATCTTCTCCTTTTTATAAATTTGTTAATTCACTAATAGTCTTCAATACTGGAACTATGTCATCTTTAGAGCGAACAAAATTAATTGGAAAAATCTCTATCTCGGTTAACCCTGATGCAATAGATTTTTCTGCTTGTTTTAAAGTAAGCTCAAGATTTGGGATCCCAGAATCATCAAGTTGTGTGGGCAATTGACCTCTGATCCTTGGTGTTTCATCTTTATTATTTTCTTTGAAAGCTTTGCTCAATAACTCACTTCCACTAGAAATAAATTCTTCATCAGTTTTTATTGGAATCCAACCATGACCAATCTGAGCTATTTTTTGAGCATTGCTAGCAGTCATTTTTAAACCAAACAATAATGGTAAGTCTGCTCCCTGAACGGGTTGAGGTTGACACCAGATATCATCAAATTGATAGATATTTCCATTATATGAGGCTGGGCTTTCCCTCCATAGTAATTGACAAATTTCTAATGTCTCCCAGAATATTTCTGCTCTTTTTTCAAATGGAACTCCTGCTGTAAGATACTCCTCTTCCTGCCACCCCATACCAACTCCTAACTCCAATCTGCCTCTCGATATAGAGTCGATCGTTGCTGAAGTTTTTGCTAGTAAGGCTGGGTTTCGTAATGGCGTAATTAATACCGCTGTGGCTAAGTGTAAATGTTGAGTATGGGATGCAATCATTGTCAAAATCGTTAAAGGCTCATACCATGGGGCCTCTGAAGGCAATGGGAAAGATCCAAAAGGATACTTATGAAGATTTTTCCCCATTACTACATGATCAGTAAGACTAATTCCATGAAAGCCCATTTCTTCAATAGACTGGGATATTTCTATATACGAATTTATATCTCCATCATGAAAATTATGAAGCCCAAATAAACCAACTATTACTTTCATATTAATTCTCTTTTTATTAGCTTAAATTATTGTACGAAGATTTTGACATTAATGCACTCACACAAAATATTGCAGCAAATAACAATACCAAGAAAAACAAAATTGTAAAAAATAATCAACTCAACAGACATTTAAAAGGTATGTTTTTTTTATTTTAAAGGATTTAAGATAAACGCATGTCCAATTTAGATAATATCATCGAAAATTTAACCCTAAAGGAGAAAATTACATTAGTAAGTGGTTTTAATTTTTGGTACACAAATAAAATTGATAGAGTAAATATTCCAAGCATTAAAATGTCAGATGGCCCAAATGGAGTGAGGGGTGATTCTAATTCTGGAAAATCTTCAGCATGCTTTCCATGCGCTATTTCCATCGGATCACTGTGGGATCTTGATTTAATTAAACAACTTGGAATTGCTTTGGGTGAAGAGGCTAAGGCTAAAGATGTAGATGTATTATTAGGTCCAACAATTAATATTCATAGGCACCCTCTTGGAGGCAGACATTTTGAAAGTTTTTCTGAGGATCCTTTTTTAAGCGGAAGAGTTACAGTTGAGTATGTCCATGGAGTGCAATCAACGGGCGTTGCGGCTTGCTTAAAACATTTTGTTGGAAATGATACAGAATATGAAAGACATTCTATAAGCTCAAACATAGACGAAAAAACTCTAAGAGAAATATATCTATTACCTTTTGAGATGGGTGTTAAAGAGGGGAACGCAAAAGTAGTTATGAGCGCATATAACAAACTAAATAATATTTATTGCAGCTCAAATCAAGACTTATTAATAAATATTCTAAAAGATGAATGGGGATTTGATGGGTATGTAGTTAGCGATTGGGGTGCCGCATTAGAAACCGAAGAAAATGCCAATGGGGGTTTAGATCTAGAAATGCCAGGCCCCGGGAATGTATGGGGCGATAAATTATATGATGCTGTTCAAAGTGGGAAAGTTAATGAAGGCTTAATTAACGATAAGGTAAAAAGAATACTTAGTATTGCAAAATTTACAAAACGCTTTCAGCATCCGAACTTTAAACCCGAAGAAGCAAATGACCTAAAATCGCATAGACAACTTCTAAGAAAGTCCGCTGCAGATGGAATGGTACTTCTTAAAAATGATGGGATCCTCCCCATGAATAATAAAATTAATAATCTAGCAATTATTGGTCCCAACGCAAAAAATGCTCAAATTATTGGAGGAGGAAGTGCTAGCCTAAAACCTCACTATCAAATTCATCCATTAGAAGCTTTTCAAGATAAACTAGGTACCCTGACTAATATCTCATACGCAAAAGGATGCCATACTCACAAGTATCTTCCTGCGATTAATGAAAACCTAATGAATCATAATCCAAAAGATCAAATGGGTTTTTTAGTTGAGTATTTTGAGGGATCTGATTTTAATAAAAATCCGATCCTACAAGAACGCTTAATTGGCAATAGGTTTTGGGTATTTGAGGGTTTTGCTAAAGAGATTATTTCAAAATTAGAAAGGCCAGATATTTTGGTAAGATTTTCATGCGCGTATACACCTAATATTTCAGGAGACCATGAGTTTGAAATTTTTGGTATTGGAGGATGTAAATTGTTTATTGATGGCAAAGAACTCATTGATAATTGGACAAATATTGAGCCCGGTGAAGCATTCTTTACTTTCGCCTCAGCTTCAAAAAAGGGTATTACTAAATTTAAAAAGGGGGACACTTACCAAATTGAAATTCAATATAAGTTTGAAGGAAGTTTTCCTGCGGTATATATAGGATGCCAACCACCCGATAAGGTTGATTTATTGGAAGAAGCAAAAAAGATTGCAAACGATGCTGATCAAGTAATACTGATTGTGGGAACAAATTCTGACTGGGAAACAGAGGGTAGTGATAGGGTTGATTTCAATTTACCTGCAAACCAGAATCAAGTAATTGAGGAGATCTTAAAAAGCAACTCCAATACAATTGTTGTAATAAACACAGGTTCTCCAATTAATATGCCATGGGCGTCTAAGCCCAAAGCAATACTCCAAACTTGGTTTGCTGGTCAAGAGTTTGGTAACGCTTTAGTCGATGTTATAACCGGAAAAATAAATCCATCTGGAAAACTGCCCACCTCATTTCCTATAAATATTGAAGATACTCCAGCATTTAAATCATACCCTGGTAAAAATTTACAAATGGATTATGAAGAAAAACTTTTGATAGGTTATAGGTGGTATGACCGCAAGAATATTGATCTTCTTTTCCCATTTGGGCATGGCCTTTCGTATACTAAATTTAAATACAGTGATCTAAGGATTAAAATCCAAGACACTAAAAAAGTCTCTTGTAAATTTTCTATAGAGAATATTGGTAAAATAGCAGGAGCAGAAGTCGCTCAGTGTTATATCAGCCGCTTAGAAGCAGATGATCATGAACCATTCAAAACTCTCCAAGGTTTTCAAAAAAAATTCCTTCATAGCAACGAAAAAATGGAATTTAAAATTAACTTAACTCCTAGAAATTTTTCACAATGGAATATTGAAAAAAAAGAATGGGAAATCAAACATGGGCCTTATCAGATTCTTATTGGATCCTCCTCCGCTGAAATCTTTTTAGAAGAAAAAATTACTCTTTAGTTAACCCTAATTAAATGCCTATTCTTAACAAATAAATTTTAATTAATTATTCTATTGCTTTATTTTTTCTAATTCGTGTTTACTAATTATTAACAGATCGCCTATTTGCATAAAGAGTGACTCTTCATAAGGATCAATATTGTCATCGGATAAGATCACACTCCAAATATTTTCAAGTATTTCAATCTTCATTTTTTTCGTGCAATTACTATTAATAATATTAATAAAGGGGTTGAAAGATTCTTTGTGACTTGTCCAATCTTTAAGATCATTAAACACCTCAGAGAAATTTCCATCAGGGTATAAATCAGAATAAAAACTTTTAATCTCCTCGATTTCATTCTCATCTATTTTTCCATCGAGCCTAGCAATTTCAATCATTAAACATATGACAGCAGAGACATGAGGTGGAATATCTTCCGGAGTGCCAGAAGTATCACCAAATAGCTTTTTTTTAAAAATTGATAGCATAATTTGAAGTGATTAATTTAAAAAATAACTATAGCAAGCTTTAAAAAAATTTTCCTGCAGTTTAAGCTTTTGGAAGTTCATACTTAATAATAACAATATCTTGGTATATTATTTAGAGATGAAAAAACTAATTCTCATCGTAGCTCTATTAGCTTCTTCATCATCTTGGGGAGCTTGTATTAGTGGCAATTGTACCAATGGTATAGGTACTTACACTTATGCTGATGGAGACAAATACGTCGGGGAGTTCCAAGATGACAAGCCGCACGGACAAGGCACTCTCACTTGGACTGATGGAGAAAAATACGTCGGGGAGTTCCAAGATAACAAGCGGCACGGACAAGGCACCCACATTTTTGGGCAAAATTCAAAATGGGCTGGAGACAAATACGTTGGGGAGTTCCAAGATAACAAACTGCACGGAAAAGGCACTTA
>CACLMT010000010.1 GCA_902608115.1 uncultured SAR86 cluster bacterium
ACCTAATGCAAAAATTATTGATGCTAGAAGATACCCTTTAGATTGTTGCTTTAGTATGTTTAAACAGTTATTTGCCCAAGGACAAGAATTTACATATGGATTAACTGAAGCGGGGAGCTACTATAACAGTTATGTTAAGTTGATGAATCATTGGGATGAGGTTCTACCAAATAAAATATTGAGAGTTAATAACGAGGACTTAATTGATGATCTAGAAGGTCAAGTTACAAAAATGCTAGAATTTCTGGAGTTACCTTTTGAGGACTCTTGTATTACTTTTTATGAAACTGATAGGTTGGTTAGAACAGCAAGCTCCGAACAGGTAAGAAAACCAATAAATAAGTCTGGAATGGATCGGTGGAAACCATATGCAAAATATCTAAAACCTTTATTGGATGGACTTGGATCAGACCTTGTAAAGCCTAATGATCTTGAGCTTATTAAATCAATTTGATAGCTTTAAGATATTAAAAATATAAACAAAAATGAGGTCGATTCGAGTTTAAACCGACCTCACAGCTCTTTTTACTCCGCGTAATCGAGTCCTTTTGACTTTACGACTTCTCGAATGTTGGGATTAACAGATTCCCTAAACGGCACATCGACGATTTCACCTTCGGCTGGGACTCCAGATGATTCTGAGTATTCATCGGGTAGCCTGACCTGTAGTTTGGTTCCGACTTCCGATGAAGTCGTTGGCACCCAACCTAATGCGATATTCGTATTTAGTTCTGGAGACCACCAAGGAGAGGTGATGTAACCCATGTCGTTGCCATCCGCATCTGCAATCAGCCAGAAATCCGGAGCATAGTCAGTGATTTGTTTTCCACCAAAAGTCAAACCAACCATTCGCATTTTGAATGGGAAATCTCCTCCATCGATTATTGCGCGTTGTCGTTCGAGTTCCTCTTTACCGATATAATCAGCTTGTTTGTTTCGTGGTACCTGATAACTCAAATTAACCTGAAAGGGAGACGTTTCGAAGTCCATGTCTTGGCCCCAGGATAAAATACCAGCGGCAATTCGCCGGTGATGAGCAGGCGCGACAACCTGTAAACCAAATTCCTCGCCGGCCTCAAGGACCGAGTTCCAAACGATCTCAGCATTTTGATGCGCGTCACGCACGTAAATTTCATAACCCTTTTCACCAGTAAACCCGGTTTGGCTGATCACTATGTCTACGCCTTTGATTTTGGTTTCCATGAGACCATAGAAAGGGATGTCACTAACGGCTTCACCCGCAAGCTTAGCCATGAGGTTTTCGGAGAGAGGGCCCTGGATTTGCACAGGGCAAACATCAATTTCGTCGATGGAGACATTATATTTTTTACCGACGTTGACACCCTGAAGCCAGAGCATAAGATCGGTGTCAGAAATGGAAAACCAAAATTCGTCTTCGGTTAGCCTCAACAAAACAGGATCATTAAGTATCCCACCTTTATCGTTACACAAAATTGCGTATTTACCATTACCCGGCTTTATTTTTGTTGCGTCGCGAGTAATCACGTAATTCACAAAAGCCTCTGCATCGGGGCCCTTGACTTGAATTTGTCTTTCGACAGCAACGTTCCACATGGTGACTCGATTAACCAACGCATCGTATTCGGCCATCATCCCGCCATCTTCAGGTTTAACATACCCTCTGGGATGATAGATACGATTGTAGGTCGTTGCCCTCCAGCAACCCGCTTCAATAGATAAATGCCAAAAAGGCGACTTTCTAACTCGCGTTGAAATCAATAGTTCTACCGGTGTACGACCGCTCTGTCTAAGATTATATGGTACTACTCGATCGCTTTGATCGACATTAGGATGATTTGGATGTTTCATTTTTATTTCTCCCTTTTATATTGTAATTATATTGTAAATTAGTTAAGAACGAACCCTTTCATTTTTAGGATCATAGAGAGATCCCTTGCCAACTATCTGAACGGTCATTGGATAAATGCCATCACCGTTTTCGTTAAAGTACTCCAGCAAAAGTGACTTCCCTGATATAGCGATGTTTTTAGGCAGATAACCCATAACTACGAATTTTTTGATTGATGGGCCGTAAGACATACCAGTGGTGTAGGACCTGCGACCTTTGCTATCTACTGGCACTTCGCCTGTATCAGGATCAATGATTGGTGAGATGCCAACCGGATAGCGCGAACCGTTACCCGACACATTTAGATCATCCAGTGTCATGGTGCATAGAATTGCACTTGGCTCTTCTTCTCGATGAGCAAGATGCGCTGCTTTCCCATGGAAATCCGCTTCTTTGACTAGGCGCCTTTCAATAGCCGATTCACAAGCATTATATTCGGTTTCAAGATCTGCACCTTGAAGTCTAAAGCTCTTTTCAAGGCGTCGACTGTTGGCGTAAGTTTCAATACCAACTGGTACAACTCCAACCTCAAGCAGTGAGTCATAAAGTACTAGACCATCTTCACTGTCATTGTTCAAATAGATTTCCCAGCCGCTTTCCCCGACATAGGAAATGCGTGATGCCCAGACATCGATCTTCTTTCCGCCAGATAAATTAAGGGTCAGGTTTTTTGCTGCAACAAAAGGAAAATTCTCTATGCTGATTTCATTGGGATCAATAAAATGGCCCAGAGCATTTTTTGCCTGAGGTCCCCATAATCCTAAAGTTGCTATATCGTGGGTCCGTATATTAATGTCTGCTTCTAGTCCCATATCGTCCCGATAATTGCGCAAGGTTACCCAGTCCCGGTTTCCATCAGCTCCACCGGTAACTATCCGATAACGATCTACGCCTAAGCGGGAGATGGTCAGGTCTGCATGGACACCACCATCCTCATCCAGGAAATTAGTATAAATCATTCGCCCTTCAGGAGTATTGCCGCCTACTTTCGCTACGGAAAGATACTCCAACATGCGTTCTGCATCTGGACCCTCGATGTCCATGATCGGGAAGTGCGATAGATTGATCATCCCAGCTGAATCACTCATAGCCAAATGTTCTGCGTTAGCGATTTCGTAAGGTACGTGGCGTCGATCCCATTCATTTTCTCGAACCGGGACCTCATGTAAATAATTATCGAGTTTCTGTCGATTGCTCTCATAGGCAAAGGCACGTTCCCAGCCGGCGACTTCGTTATCAAAGTAACCCCCAAGCTCTTTTTCTCTTGAATAAAAGGGACTAACAAATAGCTCTCTTTGGCTAATGTAGGGCTCTCTGGGGTGAACAGCAGGGGTATAGATGGTTTGCGCATTTTCAAAAGATCGCGTTTTGACAAACTCTTTTTCTTTTTGCGCGGGATAAAATCTGGCAATGTCAAAAGAATGCATGTCCATCTGTGTTTTACCATTGATCATCCATTCGGCACACAGCCTTGTACACCCAGGACCGTCTTTAACCCAGACTGCTTCGCATAACCAAAAACCTCTGACTTCGGGACTTTCACCGATTAAAGAGCTAGCATCAGCAGTTACGGATAGCAGACCATTGAATGAACTTCTTTCATCCCAGCCTAACTCATTAAGTATAGGCGTCGTTTCGAACGCTTTTTCTAGAGGTTCAGCGATTTCTTCAAGACTCAGGTGCCTCATCGAGTCAGAGGTCATGGTCTTGTCAGGATTGCCAATCTCCTCCGCGTCAACCAGTCGTGGCTCTTTGTCCTCGTAATATCCCCATTCAAGCATCCCCCCATGTAGCCTGCCTGTATCCCTGACGTAAGCTGAATTGCCTTGGTCGCGAAGTAGTGGATAAACGAGAAAATCCTCCGCTCCCTGTGCTTGGGGAAGTGGACCAAAAAATAATAAAGGGTGCTCGACGGGCGAGAGTGGGACTGGAACGCCAGCCATCTCCCCGATTAAAGGTCCCCAGATTCCCGATGCAATTACAACTTTGTCGGTTTTGATTATCCCTTTATCCGTTTTTACTCCAGTAAGACGCCCATTCTCAATCTCAAAGCCTATAGCTGGTGTGTCAGTGTATGTAGTCAGCGCACCTTTCTCTTTAGCGCTTTCTACGGCAAAGTTCACCACATCCTGTGAGCGCGGTACTACCAGACCGGCATCTGGATCCCACATTGCGCCGCGTAGTGATTCTTCTTCTAATAAAGGAAATTTTTCTTTAGCCTCGGACGCGGAAATTAGGCTGACGTTAGTTCCAAAAGCTTTGCCTGATGCAACCTTTCGTTTGAGTTCCTCCCAGCATGCATCGTCATCTTTTCGACAAATTTCTAGACCTCCTTTTTTCAGGAAGAAGCCATTGTCTTCATAAAACTTTCTGCTAAATGCTGTCGTCCAACAGCCTAGTTTGTCATGAGTTGTGTTGTAGACAAAATCCGAAGCGTGTGCGGTGGATCCGATGTCTGAAGGAATTACGGTAGATTTTTCTAACCCCACTATGTTTTTTTGACCGAGTTCTGTGAGCCAGTATGCGAGCATCGATCCGACGATGCCACCTACGCCCACTATGACTACTTCTGCATCTGTAGGGAATTTAGAGGATTTCATCGTCATAGTATCCGTCATCACTAATAATATTTCTACCCAAAAACTAAAAAAATATTTATCAATAAAAACTGCTCAGAATTATGCTTTTAAGGTCACGATATGGTCTCTGAAAACCCTTTAAATGGTGGGCCCGGGAGGACTCGAACCTCCGACCAATGGATTATGAGTCCACTGCTCTAACCAACTGAGCTACAGGCCCAAAAAACTACTCGTCTAAAAAGTTTTTGAGATGGCTGGATCTTGATGGATGCCTTAACTTCCTTAAAGCTTTAGCTTCAATCTGACGTATTCTTTCTCTGGTTACATCAAATTGTTTGCCTACTTCTTCTAACGTATGGTCTGTATTCATACCAATACCAAAACGCATCCTTAAAACCTTTGCTTCTCTTGCAGTCAAAGATGAAAGAACATCATCTGTTGCAAAATGCAAACTATCTTCAGTTGCATTTTTAAGAGGTGAATGAATAACCGTATCTTCTATAAAGTCTCCTAAGTTAGAATCTTCATCATCCCCAATAGGCGTTTCCATAGAAATTGGTTCTTTTGCAATTTTAAGTACCTTTCTGACCTTATCTTCTGGCATATCAAGTTTGTTACTTAACTCTTCGGGGGTAGGTTCCCTACCCATATCCTGCATCATTTGGCGCGAGACTCTGTTTAATTTATTAATGGTTTCTATCATATGAACAGGGATTCTAATGGTTCTAGCCTGATCAGCGATAGACCGTGTAATAGCCTGTCTAATCCA
Source organism: uncultured SAR86 cluster bacterium (assembly GCA_902608115.1). Classification (GTDB taxonomy): domain Bacteria; phylum Pseudomonadota; class Gammaproteobacteria; order Magnimaribacterales; family D2472; genus D2472. The sequence goes on from CACLMT010000010.1 coordinate 5,219, forward strand.
CCATGTTGCATAAGTTGAGAATTTATAACCCCTTCTATATTCAAATTTATCTACAGCCTTCATCAAACCAATATTGCCTTCCTGAATTAGATCTAAAAATTGCAGCCCTCTATTTGTGTATTTCTTTGCTATAGAAATTACCAATCTTAAGTTAGCTTCAACCATATCCTTTTTAGCTCTTCGCATCTTAGTTTCGCCCATCGACATCGCTCTATTAATTTCTTTAATATCTTTGACGCTTAAGCCAACTCTTTCCTCAACTGATTTAATTGCCTTTTGTGCAATAACTACATCAGACTTAATATATTCGAGAGATTTCTTTGAATATTTCTTCTTATTTAAAAGTGAATCAACCCATTTTAATTTAGATATGTTTTCATGGAACATCGCAATAAAATCTTTTCTAGGCACCCTAGCTGATTTTACAAAAAGAAATTGAATTCTTCTTTCATGCAGGCGTATTTCTGCTAAATCTTTCCGAGCAATAAAAGCTAAATCTTCGAACATCTTTGGCGAAAACTTGAGGAATTTAAAAATTTGTCCCAATTTAAAAAACTCTTCTTTAACCCTTTTTGCATTCCTTCCCTTGGCTTCAAGAACTTTATAAGTTTTATTAAATTGCCTTTTCAAATTTATCATCCGTCTTTTTACTTCTGCAAGATCTGGACTGTTATCTACTTCCTCATCACTTTCTTCTAATTGTTTAGCCTTCTCACTGCCTGGACCAGCCGATGGAACTTCTTCCATTTCCTCTAAAAACCCTGTTAGCAGTTCGCTAAGCTTTTTATCTTCAGATTTAACTAATTCATAGAAATCCAAGATATGCTCAACAATCCCGGGATAAAAAACACTGGCCTCCAAAAGGTCACGCATTCCCTCTTCAATTCGTTTAGCGATTTCAATCTCTCCTTCGCGGGTTAAAAGATCAACTGTTCCCATTTCTCTCATATACATACGAACAGGATCTGTAGTTCGACCTGTTTCACTTTCAACGGCTGCTAGGGCTTCAGCTGCTTGCTCAAGCGCTATATCATCTTGATCATCTGAAGATTCGGCTAACATTAAAGCATCTTCATCTGGAGCTGTTTCATGAACTTGCAAGCCAAGATCATTAATCATGCCAATAATTTCATCTACCTGATCCGGATCAGAGATATCCTCAGGAAGATGATCATTTACATCTGCATAAGTAAGATAGCCCTGCTCTCGACCCTTCTCGATTAATTCTGTAATCCTTGAACCTTGTTTTTTTAATTTATCCACTCAGTGCCTCTTTCAATTATTTAATCTATGTGATGCCAAATTTTCTTTTTTCAATCTAGATTTGAACTTAATTTTTCTAGCCATTTTCGATCATCATCAGATATATTTTCCTTCTTTAAAATAATTTGCTGTAAATCTCTTCTTTCAACAGATGTAATTGAGTTGACATTATACTTATCTTTAAGTGATTGCTCTCTATCTTTTTGGTTTTTTAATAAAACATCAATGCAGTCTTCAACTAACTTAATAGCATTGTTTTCAGATAAAACTAACTCAGAAATGACTGCTTCAGAAAAATAAGCTTTTATTTTATCTGATTCAATATTTTCTATTATGCGGGATGGTTTTATGTTCGAATCCTCTTTAAATAACTCAATGATTCTCAACAAAAAGTTAAATTTTTTATCTGTTAGTAATTCATCAAAAATATCTTGTTGAGCAATCTTTGGGTACTCTAATAATGCGATAAAAATATTAACCAAAGCCTTTACCCTAACAGGAGCTTCAACCTTGGGGGGTAAATTGTTTAATTGTTGTTGATTTTTTGAACTAGATTCTTTGGAAGGATTAAAATTCTTGGCATCTACTCCGCACAGTTTTGAAACCTCATTAGTATATATTTCTTTAATGACTGAATTATTAATTTTTTGGATTATTGGTGCCGCAAAAGCTACTGCTTTAGAGCGACCCTCTATAGTCTGTAAATTGAATTTTTTTACTTTTGATAAAAAATATTCTGAAAGTGTCATAGACGAATCAAGCATTTCTTTAAAACCATCAATTCCAAATTCATTTATATATGAATCAGGATCATAATTATCTTTAAAAAAAATAAATTTAATTTCTACATCCTCTCGAATAATAGGAAATGAATTCTCCACGGCCTTCCAGGCCGCTTTGCCTCCAGCTAAATCTCCATCAAAAGCAAAAAATATAATATTTGTATACCGCATAATCTTCGCTATATGACTTGGGGTTACGGCGGTTCCCAAAGTGGCGACTGAATTTTGAATACCATGCTCATATAGACCTATAACGTCCATATACCCTTCAACCACAATTAATGAATCGATCTTTTTTACAGATTCTCTAACTTCATATAAACCATATAACTCATTAGATTTATTGAAGAATAGGGTTTCAGGAGAATTAAGATATTTTGGCTCCCCTTCATTGATAATTCTACCCCCCATTGCAATAAACTCACCTTTAATATTGCGAATAGGAAAAATAATTCTATCTCTAAATCGATCATAGAATCGATTGTTCTTATGGCTAAATAAACCCGAGTCTTCTAATTCTTTTGGCGTAATATCTGACCCAAAATGGCTTGCCAAAGCATCGTATTTATTCTCAGCATAGCCAAGATTAAATCTTGTAGCAGTCTTACCACTAATGTTTCTCATCTTTAAATATTCAATAGCTGAAGGTGCGGTTTTTTTATTTAAATTTTTTCTATAAAGCTCCACAGCTTGCTCGACTAGACCACTAGGTTGAACCCTATCTTGAGTATTTTTTTCATAAGGGACACTCAACCCAAGAGAGCTTGCTAGAGTTTCTATTGCATCAACAAATTCTAAATGCTCAAATTTTCTAAGGAAATGAATCGCATTCCCTGATTCTTGGCAAACAAAACAATAAAAAAATTGCTTATCTTGATTAACTGCCATAGATGGCCTTGAGTCATCATGAAATGGACATAAGCACCAAAACCTCGAGCCTTTTTTATTTAATTGAAGTCTCCTTCCAATAACATCAACAATATCAGATTGATCTATAAGTTGATCAATAAAACTAGTTGGAATTGACATAATGCTCCATCCAGTTATCTAGGAATATCTTAGCTGCAAGGTCATCAACGCGAGATTGGGTTTTGCCGAAATTCATTAATTTTTTGGCCTCAATTGAAGTTAATCTTTCATCAACAAATTCGCAAGGGATATTTGATGTTCTTTTAAGTTTTTTAAAAAATTTCTCTGCTATTTTCATCATATCACTATCACTTCCATCCATGTTTAATGGTTTTCCTACTAATAACTGATCTGGTTTCCACTCATCCAATAAAGCGTTTATGGTATTCCAAAGATTTTTTCCTTCCTCTTTAACATCTAAAACAGTTAATGGAGAAGATGTTTTGGTAATAGTTTGACCAACTGCAATGCCAATATATTTAGCCCCATAATCAAAAGCTAAAATCTGCATAATCAAAAAGTAGTGAAATTCCAATCTCTAACAATCTCTAATTGTTTATATCGAGAGAGCATGTCTTGGGAAAAAGGTTGAAATGGAGCAGATTGTTTTAATATTCTTAAAGCTAAAGCATCCAACATTTGATTTCCCGAAGAATACAGAATATCTGCTGATATTAAGTTACCTTCATGATCAATAGTTGTTTTAATTTGAACCCTAAAATTTCCTTTAATAAAATTAGAATCAGAAATTTCATGATATCCAGCTGTTTCTACTTTTCTTTGCCATGAGTTTAAGTAAATCGTTTCATAGCTCTCTAAAGTGGAGTTTGATTCTAGTCGCCTTATACTAAATTTTGAACTATCTTGAGAATTAACATCTTGATTTTGCATCGCTGTAGATAGCTTGTTTGTATGCAAATCTTCAAACCCTTGATGAGATTGTCCCTTTGCATCAAAATCAGCATCAGCAAATTTAATATTCACAATGGTTGCTTCATTAGGTTTCCAAGGAGACTGAATGACAACAAAACTAATACCAAATAAAACCACAGAATGAAGAGCAATCGACACCAGCATTGATTTCCTTAAACCCCATCTTTGTATCCTCTCTTTGTAAATCAATGGCTGCATATTTATAAGGATTCTAATAGCTGCTGTATGGGGTTTTGCTTGCTTTGAACTAATATTTCCCTAGCTCCTGTGGGACTAGTAATATTAATCTCAGTTAAGTAATCGCCAATCATATCAATGCCCGCAAAAACAACACCCTCTTGCATTAAAAGTTTTCCGACTTCTTTACCAACTTTTCTTTGAACTGAATTTATCTCTCTTGATTGCCCCTTGCCTCCAGCGGCAAGGTTTGCTTTAAAGCTATCTCCTTGGGGGAATCTAGCCAGCGCTATGGGGAAAGGTTCACCGTGAATAATCAAAATCCTATAATCACCCTCATAAATTTCTGGTAAAAAGTTTTGTACCATCACCATAGTTTGAAAATTATTTGTGAGAGATTTAAAAATCTCAAAATTCTTAGAGGTCAGTTCTTCAAATTTATATATTAATTCTCCACCCATACCATTAAGTGGTTTTAAAATAATTGTTGAATGTCTGTCTTTAAAGTTCTTCAAATCAGCCTCTTTGCAAATCACTTTAGTATCTGGCATCCAGGCTGAAAACCTTAATGCAAGAATCTTTTCATTAAATTTTTGAAGTGCAGCAGGTCGATTGATTACATTTGCCCCTTCTAACTCGGCTTGTGATAAAAGATGGAGTGCATTCATAAAATCATCATCAACCGGTGGATCTTTTCTCATAAAAACATAATTAAAATCTTTTAATGGTAACGATTGATCTATTGGTGTAAAAACACCAGGGGTAGAAATAGGATCTTTGATTTCCACGATATTCGCCTGCACAATTTGCTCAAAATATCTTAAATCTTTCATTTCACATTGAAAAACTTTACCCTCTTGATTGCTTATTTCTTCCATCATTAGGATGGAGGTATCCTTTTTTGGATTTAAACTATCCAATGAGTCAGTAATAAATAGAGATGCAGTATCCTTCATGAAACCTCCCCTTGAAGACTGTGAAGTTTTGATAAAGCTACTATAGGCGCAGTTTCAGCCCTCAGAATATAATTATTTATTCTTAATTTAGTAAGATTTTGTTTATCAAGTATTATGCGCTCTTTTTCAGAAAATCCAGACTCTGGTCCTGTTATAAAAGCTAATATATTTGAAGGGGTTGCTTCCAACTCTCCAAATAATTTATTTGCAAGTGTATCAAATACAAATAAATCCTTTGGATTAATATTCTTTAAAACTCCATTAATAGCTCCGCATAGATCATTAAAATCATGCACTATTGGAAGAAAATTACATCCTGACTGCTCACATGCATGAATAATCATTTCCTCTAAACGAAGTTTGAGCTTGGTTAAATCTCTTTTAAGCAAAGATTGATCCATGTGGTCTGGTCGATAAAAAATAATTGAATTGATGCCGATTTCAATTAATTTCTGAACTAAATATATAAGATTATCCTTCTTTATGTAGGGGATAATTGCTTGATATTTAAATTTATATGGATTATGTAAAGTTAATAAATTGTCAACTTCTATCGAGATAGTTTTTCTTGCTATATCCACTATTACTCCCGTAGCACTCAACCCATGTCCATTGAAGAGCTCTAGAGAGTCTCCAGCCCCCAACCTCAAAACCTTGGCAAGATGATGTATTTGTTTTAAGTTAGTGCATTGATATTTTGATGAACTAAGCTCTGGGCAAAATAATCTAGGAGTTCTCATCATTTAATTATAATGGGTATTTTTTATTATGACTCAAAGTCACATCATTCTTGTGCGTCATGGAGAACCATCAGCTTCATGGTCAGAACATCCTGATCCGGGATTAAGCAAAAGGGGATTGAATCAAGCAGAAAAAACAAGCAAAAACTTTTCATTCGACTTTGAATCATATCAATTATTTTCTAGCCCAAAAAAACGAGCTATTCAAACCATGGAATGTATTGCTAAAGAAATAAATCAATCTTTTGAAATTGATGATCGTTTTATTGAAATCCCCTCAAAGGGAATCTCACAAAATATAAAACATGACTGGTTGATAGAAATTTTTAAAACTCCCATAAAAGATCTACCCCCTCAGATAAGTTCTTGGTATAACAATCTAATTGAATGGTTGTATAACTTTGAAAATCAAGCAATTATTACAACTCACTTTATGGTAATTAATGCTTTAGTATCACACCTCAAAAATAATAATATGATTGCATATTTTAATCCGGGGTATGCATCTAGAACTGAAATCTGGATGCAAAATGGGATTTTAACTAAACTTATTCTTGGTGAAGCAAAAAAAACAGTACTAAATTTCTAAATATAGTTGAGCAATTTTTAATCAAAGGTAAACTTAAATGTTCATCAATGATCTAAAAATATGAAACAAAAAATTTCTAACAAAGTAAAAACAAACCCGCTAAGAAAGCAGGTAAATAAAGAGATCAAAAAATATTTCGAAGCCTTAGGAGATGTAAAACCTTCAAATGTCTATGAAATGGTCATTTCAGAAGTTGAGCCTGAATTATTGATGGCGGTTATGCAATATACAAATAATAATAAATCAAAAGCTGCGAGCATTCTTGGGCTTAATCGCGCCACCTTAAGAAAAAAACTTCATCACTACAAAATTAATTAAAAAATGAGTCTAATTAAGCCAAAAAGGGCTCTAATAAGTGTTTCAAATAAAAAAAATTTAAAAGAACTAGTCAACTTCCTAGTTAATCAAAATGTAAAAATCATATCTACAGGAGGAACATATCAAGCTATAAAAAAACTAACAAATGATGTACAAGAAGTTTCTAAATTCACTGGGTTTGAGGAAATGATGGATGGGCGCGTAAAAACTCTTCATCCAAAGATACATGCAGGAATTTTAGCTAAACGTGATTCTGATCTTAATATCCTCAAAAAAAAAGGTTATAAAGAGATAGATTTAGTAATTGTTAACCTTTATCCGTTTAAAGAAACCATTGCTTCCAATTGCACCTTTGAAGAAGCTATAGAGAAAATTGATATTGGCGGTCCGGCTATGATCAGGTCGGCTGCAAAAAACTTTAAAGACGTTGTTGTTATTTCTGATCCAAATGACTACTCAAGACTTGTCGAGGAATGGAAAAATCAAGATGGGATTTCTTATGAATTTAGGAAAGAGCTATCTCAAAAAGTTTTTCAACTTATGGCTGACTATAATTTATCTATTTCCAATTATATGAAAGAAATTTCTGTAAATTACCATCAATATGATTTTGAAAAGAGCGTTTCTCTCAGATATGGAGAGAACCCCCATCAATCTGCAAATCTATTGACATTTTCTAACTTGGAGCATAAAAATATTGCAAATGCTGAGATGCTTCAAGGTAAAGAACTCTCTTATAATAATATTGTTGATGCTGATGCTGCATGGGAATGTGTTAGAGCATTTAATAAGCCCGCATGTGTAATTGTCAAACATGCAAATCCATGCGGAGTTGCTGAAACAAATTCTGTATATGAAGCATATGATTTAGCCTTTAAAACCGATCCAACATCTGCATTTGGTGGCATTATTGCTCTTAATAGAACTCTAGATACAAAAACAGCAACAGAAATTAATACTCGTCAATTTACTGAGGTCGTTATAGCTACTGACTATGAAAAAGATGCTTTGGTTGAGCTGAATAAAAAGAAAAATATAAGGGTTCTTAAGGTTGATCTAGAACAAGATGATCCTTATCCAGGATTTATTAAGAAAGTATCTGGTGGAATACTTATTCAAAATGATGATACTTATGCTGTTTCTAAAGAGGAACTTAAGTGCGTGACTAAAAGAGAGCCAACTCCTGATGAGCTGAATGATTTGATGTTTGCTTGGAGGGTAGCTAAATTTGTGAAATCAAATGCTATTGTTTATGCAAAAAATAAACAAACAATCGGTATAGGTGCTGGACAAATGAGCAGAGCAATCAGTGCAGATATTGCGAATCTCAAGGCAAAAGAAGAAGGTTTAGAGGTGAAGGGTTCGGCAATGGCATCTGATGCATTTTTTCCATTTAGGGATGGCATAGATAAAGCAGCTTCAAGTGGTATTACTTCAATAATTCAACCAGGTGGCTCAATTCGAGATGAAGAAGTTATAGCTGCTGCTGATGAAAATGATATTGCCATGGTGTTTACTGCAACAAGACACTTTAGACATTAAGAATGCAAGTTCTAGTTATTGGATCGGGGGGTAGAGAACATGCGCTCGCATGGAAATCAGCCCAAGATGAATCAGTGTCTAAAGTTTTTGTTTGCCCTGGGAATGCTGGAACAGCATTAGAAAATAAATTAAGTAATATCTCCATTAATATAAATGACTTCAATGCCATCGAAAATTTTTGCATAGAAGAAAATATTGATTTGGTTATTATTGGTCCTGAACAACCTTTAGTTAATGGCCTTGCTGACTATCTCCAAAGCAAGCAGATTAAAACTTTTGGACCCTCTCAAGCAGCTGCCCAGTTAGAAGGTTCAAAAACTTTTTCAAAAAACTTCTTCAAAAAATATGGTATTCCCACTGCAGCTTATGCTGCTTTTGATAATTATGATGCCGCGAGAGAATATCTAGATACTATTAATTACCCCACTGTTGTAAAGGCAGATGGTCTTGCAGCAGGTAAAGGTGTGATTATCTGTAGCAGCAAAGAAGAAGCGATTGGGGCTTTAGAAAGTATTTTTAAAGATCAAGCATTTGGTGAGGCTGGAAGCAGCATAGTAATAGAAGATTTCCTTTATGGCGAAGAAGCAAGCTTTATTGCTGTTGTTAGTAAAGACAAAATGGTGCCTCTTGCAACAAGTCAAGATCATAAAGCTGTTGGAGAGGGTGATATTGGCCTAAATACTGGTGGCATGGGTGCGTACTCTCCTGCACCTGTAGTGAATGATCACATACATCAAAAAATTATTGATGAAGTAATGAAACCAACCATGAAGGGTTTGATTGCTGAAGAATCGCCATACCTTGGATTCCTCTATGCAGGGATTATGATCAACAATGGTGAATTAAAGGTTTTAGAATTTAATTGTCGGTTTGGAGATCCAGAGGCTCAACCCATACTTCTAAGGCTAAAGTCTAGCTTGGTAGAACTATGTCTTGCTGCTATAGATGATCAATTAGAAGCCTATGAAATCAATTGGACTGATAAACATGCTTGTGGCGTAGTAATAGCTAGCAAAGGTTACCCTGAGAGTCATTCATCGAATCACCAAGTAGCTATTAAGCAGTTGAATGATGTTGACATGAAATTATTTCATGCTGGCACCAAGCTTGAAAATAATAAAATTCTAACATCTGGGGGTAGAGTTTTTTGTGCAACAGCCCTTGGTAATAATTTAAAGGATGCTCAAACTAAAGCCTATAATTTGGTAAACTCAGTATCTTTCAATGGTTCTTTTTACAGAAAAGACATTGGGTATAAAGGAATTAAATGAATTTAATAGATAGTTTTATTAATGAATGCGATATTGCATTAAAAACTTTATCGTATAAAAAAAATGGTACAGGAAGATCATATCCTGGGAAAAGGAGTACAGAAAATTTATCAAAAAAAGAGAAGAATTTATCAGCGCAACTTATGCGTGTAAATTTAGCTGGAGAAGTTTCAGCTCAGGCTCTTTATAGAGGCCAAGCAATGGTGTGTAAGGATGCAGAAATTAAAGAACATCTTATTCAAGCCGGCGAAGAAGAGACAGACCATTTAATTTGGTGCAGAAAACGCTTAGAAGATTTAAATGGGAATCCTTCAATATTAAATCCTTTGTGGTACGCGGGTTCATTTGCAATCGGAGCAATTTCTGGAAGCTTGGGAGAGAAAACAAGCCTTGGTTTTGTTGAAGAGACTGAAAAACAAGTAGTAAAACATTTGGAGAAACATCTTGATCAAATTTCCAAAAATGATATTCAAACTATTAAGATTCTTAAAACAATGAGAGCTGACGAAGATGAACATGCAAAAGAGGCATCTAATGAGGGTGCCGAAGAGTTGCCAACTTATTCTAAAAAAATCATGGAGCTTACTGCAAAACTTATGACTTCTTCAAGTAGATATATTTAATCTATAACCAATGAAAAAACTAATCGCCCTACTCCTGCTATCGCCTTTGACTTATTCAGGCGAAATGAATTCATGGGAATGCAGTACGTTTGAAGATGCAAAAATTATTGGCGATGATGGAGATTATTTAGGTAGATTAGGTCCAAGTTATATGTCAGATTCTATATACAATTCATCATCTTCTTTCAGCTCAACTTATAGTTCAGATAGCATCTTTAATTCATCATCTAAATATGGAAATAGTTATTCAAGCACGTCAGTATTTAATGATGGAGCTTCAAACCCTCCAATAATACTATCAAGTGATGGGATATCATTAGGAAAATTATCTGTGGGTCCAAGTTATTATGCAGATAGGTACGATCCATATGATATTAAATATACTTGTGATTGGGATTAAAAATAACAAGCTTATAAAATTTTTAAAAGAAATCTCCTTTCATTAAACTCTCGCCTATTAAAAATACATTTATATTATTTTCCTGTAAGTAGATTAAATTCTTCCTACTCTTAATTCCAGATTCTGAAATAAAAATATTTTTACCTTTGAAAGATGCTTTTAACTTAACTGAATTATTGATATCTACCTCAAATGTATTTAAATTTCTGTTGTTCACTCCAATCAATGCATTTTCAAAATTCTCTATTCGCCTTAACTCTTCTTCGTCATGAACTTCAATCAAATAATCAAGCTCTAACTTTTCGGCTACCTCTGTAAAATCTTTAATCTGCTGATCGGATAAAATACTTGCAATCAGCAAAATACAATCAGCTCCAATTAATTTAGATTCATATATTTGATACTCATCAATCATAAAATCTTTTCTTAGTATTGGAAGTGAGGTAGTTGCTTTAACATCTTTTAAATGTTGAATGCTACCCATAAAAAAATCTTCTTCGGTCAAAATTGAAAGTGCAGAAGCTCCAAAAGCTTCATAATCCTTGGCTTTTTGAACTGGATCAAAGTCCTCTACAATAATGCCTGCGCTTGGCGAGGCTTTTTTAATTTCTGCAATAATTGCTTCATCTTTATTTATTAAACTGGCTTTAAAAGAGCTCTTTGGAAGATTGCATGTTGATAATTCTAACTTCAGATCGGCAAGTGATAATTCAGCTTTTTTTTGAATAAATTTAGACTGGGTATTTTTAACGATGTCTTGAAGAATACTCATTAGCTATTTGAGACCCTTACATAAGAAGCCAATTTATCTGCAGCCATGCCGTTATTCATTAAAGTAAATGAGAGCTCAGTGCCTTCTACAATTGAATCTACTTTTCTAGCTACATATAAAGCTGCGCCTGCATTTAAAGCAATCATGTCTTGTACGGCAGATTTCTCACCTGCAAAGGCCCCTCTTATTAACTCCAAGCTTTCATATGGTGATTGAGCAGAGATTTCAGAAAGCTTACCAAGGGAGAGACCAAAATCTTTAGGTGAAATTTCATAGTGTTTAATCTCTTTATTTTGGAGCTCTGTAACATATGTTGAATCGGTAATTGTGATTTCATCTAAACCATCAAAACCGTGCACAATTAAAACATGTTCCATTAAAAGATTTTTTGCCACTGCGGCAAAAGTTTTTAAAAGTTCTTTATTGTAAACACCTAAAATTTGTCGTTTTGCTCCACAAGGATTTGTGTGAGGTCCAAGCAAATTAAATATAGTTTTTTTTCCTATACTCTGTCTGGCCGGCATAACATATTTCATTGACTCATGATGTAAAGGAGCAAACAAAAAAATAAACCCTACTTTATTAAAAATATTCTCAATATTTTCCCTATCATGACCAATGTCTGCACCCGCTGCAAGAAGTAAATCTGCGCTGCCTGATTTGCTAGAAATAGCTCGGTTTCCATGCTTGGTTACCGCCGCACCTCCAGCTGCTGCAACAAAAGCTGAAGCAGTAGAGCAATTGAAAGTATGAATCCCCGTTCCACCTGTACCACAAGTGTCAATGTGATCACCATCACCAAGCGGGAAAGATAAAGATTTTTCTTGCATCACTCTTGCTGCTGCGGTTATTTCAATCTCTTTGATGCCTTTTTGATTTAATGCTAAAAGAAAAGCTTCGATAGCATCATCATCTACCTCTCCTGTCATGATGGACTCCACTGCTGATTGCATTGACAGAAAATCAAGATCTTCTTTCTGATTCAGTCGCCTAATAATCTCTTCAATCATAAATCTAAAAAATTTCTAATTAATTTCATACCATGATCAGTATCAATTGATTCAGGATGGAATTGGACTCCATAAATTGGCTTAATTTTGTGCTCTATACCCATAATGATCTCTGCATTGCCCTCAATGGTAGAAGTCGTCATAAGTTCTTCTGGCATGGTTTGGCTATCAATAATTAAACTATGGTACCTAACCACTGAATAAGGGTTGGGGATGCCTTTAAATATACCCTCACCTGAATGATTGACGTTAGATAACTTGCCATGAAAAACTTCGGGAGCTTTGATAATCTTGCCTCCAAAAGCAGCGCCAATTGATTGATGACCCAAGCAAACACCAAGCAAAGGGACTTCTGTTTTCTTTGCTAGCTCCACCGATATTCCTGCTTCATTAGGTGTACATGGACCCGGTGAGATCACAATTTTTTCTGGGCTTAAAGAATTAATTTCATTGAGAGTTAACTCATCATTCCTTATAACTTGAACCTCCTTATTACATTCTCCTATGTAGTGCACAAGGTTGTAAGTGAAAGAATCATAGTTATCAATAACCAAAATCATGAGATCATTTCCATGGCATCCATAAAAACCTTAGATTTTTGCCTACATTCCTGCCATTCATCTTCGGGGATCGAATCAGCTACAATTCCTCCGCCAGCTCCAACATGAATTATCTGATCTTTTATAACAGCGGTTCTAATTGCAATAGCAGTGTCCATATTTCCATTCCATCCAATATGACCAATTGCTCCCCCATAAATACCTCTTGAGCTTGGCTCAAGCTCATTGATAATTTCCATTGCTCTGATTTTAGGTGCTCCAGATAAAGTGCCGGCAGGCAATGACGCCTTTAAAACATCAAAGAAATTTAAATTTTCAGATAAAGTCCCCACCACATTTGAAACAATATGCATAACATGTGAATATTTCTCAACAACCATCTTATCGGTAACTTTCACTGATCCAATTTTAGAAACTCGTCCAACATCATTTCTACCTAAATCAATTAACATTAAATGCTCTGCTATCTCTTTTGGATCGTTCAATAAATCCTCATGATTCAATTGGTCTTCCTCTGGATCTTTTCCTCTTTTTCGTGTGCCTGCCAAAGGTCTGAGAGTTACTTCCTGATCTTCAAGTCTCACTAATATTTCTGGAGAAGCTCCAACAATCTGGCATTCACCTAAATTTAAAAAATACATGTAAGGCGAAGGGTTAAGTTTTCGTATTGCTCTGTAGAGATCAAAAGGATTACCAGTAAAACTAGCAGAAAAATCTTGAGCAAGTACTACTTGCATAACATCACCTTCAGTTATGTAATCTTTAATTGTATTAACTGCTTTAAAATACTCCTCTTTAGTAAAATTTGATTTAAATTCAAAAATATTTTCAGGTTGCTTAAAATTATCAGATGGAACATCAATGGGTTGGTGGATCAAATCTTCAATCTCATCAAGCCTTGATTGAGCAAATTCATATGTCATGCTTTGAGGGCTGGCATTAAAAATGATTTGAGTGGATTCATTTATATTATCAAACACTATTAGTTGCTCGGCTTTAATAAGCATAATATCTGGCATGTGTTCTTTAAATTTAGAATTCTTGCTTGGTAGTCTAGCAATTTTACTTTCAGCATATTGCGCACTCTCATAAGCAAAAAAGCCCACATAACCACCATAAAATCTTGGTAAATTCTCCAAATTTGGAGATTTTTGCTGCATTATAATTTCTTGAATAGCATACAATGGATCTTCAGCTTCAAAAGAATTATCAACACCACCAATGGACGTTTCTATCTTACTTCCAGAGACCTTTATTGTATCAAGGCAGCCAAAACCAATAATTGAGTACTGTGCCCACTTCTCACCGCCTTCAACAGATTCAAGTAAAAAATTATTTTTTTGATCTGAAATTTTTAAATATAAAGATAAGGGTGTGTCGTCTTCAGCTGAAATATTTCTTACAAGGGGAACGATAGAAAAATTATTTTCTAAAAATTCTTTGTATTTCTCTTCTGTAATCATGTGATTTTTATTTCTAAAAATTTATTTTGTCGCCTACAGTGATCTGATTTGTTTTAAACCAGCCTTGATTCACCTCCACTGCCATCCTTGCTTTTTTTAAAGAGCATACAGATTTCTCAGAGAGGGGGACCATATCATAAATCTCTAGAATGCTGCCATCTTTTGAAAGGTACGCAATACTTAATGGGAGTGGAGTGTTTTTCATCCACATGCAATGTTGAGCACTTTTTGGCCAAATAAATATCATTCCATTGTTTTTATCTAGTTTTCCTACATGCATTAGGCCTTTCCGTCTTAAGGAATCCGTATTTGCAACTGTTAAATTTAATACTATTGATTTACCTTCAAAAGTAGCCTCTAAAGCACTCAAAGACAAACTAAAAGAGAATATAAAAAACAGACTAAGAAATTTTTTGACGAAAACTTTGGATAGTTTTTTCATAATCTGATGACCCGAAAATTGAAGACCCTGCAACAAAAACATTTGCTCCAGCCTTTGAAACGCTTGCAATAGTTTCAAGGTTTATGCCGCCATCGACTTCTAGAAAAATTTTATGATCTTGCTGGTCAATAAGTTTTTTTGCAGCATAAATTTTCTCAATAGAATCTTCAATGAACTCTTGACCACCAAACCCAGGATAAACACTCATTAATAAAACTAAATCTATCTCCTGAATAATATCGCTTAGAACCGATAAAGAAGTATCTGGATTAATTGCAATTCCTGCTTTGCATCCAGAATTTTTAATTATCTCTATGGTTTCAGTAACACTAGCAACAGCCTCTGGGTGAAAGCTTATTAAATCTGCTCCAGCTTTTGCAAAACTCTGAGCCAGATCATTAACTGGGGTAATCATTAGATGCACATCAATAAAATCATTTATTCCATCATCTCGCAATGACTTACAGACCATCGGACCAATGGTTAAATTTGGAACATAATGATTATCCATCACATCAAAATGTATCCAATCAGCTCCTGCTTGCATGACGGCATTAATTTCCTCTCCAAGTCTTGCAAAATTTGCAGATAATATAGAGGGAGCAATCTTTAGTTCAGAATCCATAATAATTAATTTTCATCTTTTAATCTTTTCCTTGCAAGTTTCAACCGATCAAATGTTCCCACATCCATCCACAACGAATCATCAAAATGAGCAGTAACTTTGGATTGACTGATTAGGGGTTTTAAAATAATAGTCCAGATATCAAAAGGATAGGGATGAGATAAGTGCCCCTTTAAAATTTCTGGATTAATTATAGATAAACCAGACCATGTTAGATCATTTTCCTTTTCTCTTATAAACACATAACCATCAACCAAAGAAAAATCTCCTTTAAGATTATGTTCAGGGTTTTTAATTCCTATTAAATGCGCAGCTTCAGTATTTTCTGGTAATTTATTTAAATCTATTTCAGAAATAACATCAGAATTACATAAGATAAATGGATCTTTTCCTAGATAATTTATTGCATTAATCAAAGCTCCGCCTGTTCCATATGGGTAGGGTTCATCTATAAATTGAATATTTATTTTTTCATTGTAGTTAGCAAGGCTGTCTTTTATTTGGTTTGCAAGATGCGAGACATTAATTACAAACTCACTAACTCCACACTTAATCAACCTGTTTATTGCCCGCTCAATAAGGGTGTACTTGCCCACCAGTAAAAGTGACTTTGGAGTATCATTTGTAAGTGGTTTTAAACGAGCTCCAAGCCCTGCGGCTAAAATCATTGCCTTCATAATAAACTCATTTTTTTCTTTAACTTTGGTAGAACTGCATCCTTAAGAAATGATGATAAATGTCTTTGCTCTAGCTCCAAAGATAATGTAATTGTATTAGATACAATCTGAGGGAGATCTTGCATTCTAAATGAGCGATCAAATCTTAAATAAAGATTTGTCAGTGTTCCCATGATCCTAAGATTCCTTTGTAGCCCTCCCCAGCATGTTGCTTGATAAGTTTCTTTTGGTGAGATATCAAAAATAGAGAGCTGAGAAAAGGTTTTGCAATGACGCTTCAAAATTTCGAGATCACAAGGAATATAATGATCTATTAAAATACCAGCCAAATCTATTCCAATTGGTCCAAAACATAAATCTTGAAAATCTAATAACACAAGCTCATGATTTTCTAATTGATGGATATTTCTTCTTTCAAAATCAAAATGACAGTTTCCCCATTGTTGATTCATAACCTCTGGCATTAATTTAGATAAAAAATCTTGGTATTCATTAAACATTTCTAATTCTAGAAAGTCTTTGCAAAAAATTTTTGAAAATCTCTTTGTATGAGATTCTAAACCCATCGCAAATGTTGTATCTATATTATTAAGTTTAGACTGATGCATGCTATTTAAAAGCCCCAATACATCTAAAATAAGACTATCATCCTGATAAAAATTTTTTTTATTAATTAAAGAATTATCTCCAACATCTTCCAAAATTGTCAGAAATTTATCTTTATCATATTTAAAGATTTCTGGAACTCTAACATTATTATTTGAAAGTTGAGTTGCTCGATTAACAAATACTGATTGGCCATTAATCTGTGAGTCATCATAACAAATTACATAGGAATTTTTATTCGAAATGGTCCTATAGTATTTTCTTCCACTAGCCTCTAATTTCAGAGGCTCAATAGAAGTTAATGCCACATCAAAAGTTTGAGCATATTTAAGTAATTGACTATTTGAAGGCTCAGCTATTTTTAATCTCCGATGGAAGAGGAGTATCGTCTGGAAGGAAAAAATCTAAGGCTAATTCAGAATAAGGCACCTGAGCATACTTAGAAAAATCTCTCACCCCCTCTTCATATAACACCAAATCATCTATGCAGAAATTTCCCGTAAATACTTCGGGATTTTTGTTGAAAATTGCATACGCTGCATCTCCCATAATCTCTGGCATCCTTGAAATCTTCATTAATTCTTCTCCACCAAGAATATTTTTCACTGCTGCAGTCGCAATTGCTGTTCGAGGCCACAAACCGTTAACTGCTATTTTGTCTGCCTTCAATTCCTCTGCCATTCCTAACACACACATGCTCATAGTAAATTTTGCCATCGTATATGCAAGATGCGGACCAAACCACTTTGGTTTCATATCTAAGGGTGGCGCTAAATTAAGAATATGGGCATGGTCAGATTTTTTTAAATGAGGAATACAATACTTACTTACTAAGTAAGTTCCTCGACCATTGATTTGATGCATCAGATCATATCGCTTCATATCAGTATCTGGTGTATTGGTTAAAGAAATAGCTGAAGCATTATTGACACAGATATCAATTCCTCCAAAAGTAGAAACAGTTTCTTCAACCGCCGTTCTAACATTAGACTCGTCCCTCACATCTAAGACTATGGGTAAAGCCTCTCCCCCAGCAGCAACAACCTCTTCAGCCGCGGTGTATATTGTTCCAGCAAGTTTTGGGTGAGGTTCTGCAGTTTTTGCAGCTAAAACAACTTTAGCCCCATCTTTTGCTGCGCATTTTCCAATCTGCAACCCAATACCTCTACTGCCACCAGTGATGAATAATACTTTTCCCTTTAAACTCATGTTGTTTCTCCTAAAATTCTTATAAGCTCATAATTTATTAGTAAATTTTTTATAGCTATTTATTGCATTCTTAAAATGAATCATGCAAGTTAGGACTAATTATATGCCCTTGAGTTGAGGACGACCATGAATGTAGATTTTATTTTTGATTTTGCAAGTCCAAATTCTTACTTATGCTATAAAACAATCCCAAAGCTTGAAAAAAATTATAATATTAAATTTAACTATGTGCCTTGCTTGTTAGGGGGTATTTTTAAGCTAACCAACAATCAAGCTCCAATGATAGCCTTTGGAGAAATACCCAACAAAATAAAATATGAAAATGAAACTGTTTTTAATAGATTTATGCTAGAACACAACATTGATGATTTTAAAATGAATGAACACTTCCCTTTAAACACACTCTTGCTTCAAAGGGGCGCTATTGCCGCTCAAAAGAATGGTTTTTTTGATCATTATATAGAAATAATAATGAGGGGAATGTGGGAAGAATCTTTAAAACTTGATGATCAAGATATTTTTCATGCTTTTTTAGAAAAGAATGATTGTCATGCAAGTCTATTAATTCAAGAAGTATCAAACGATGAAATTAAGTCAGAATTAATAAATAATACAAATCAAGCTGTTGAAAGAGGGGCTTTTGGAGTACCGACATTCTTTATTAATGATGAAATGTTTTTTGGAAAAGAAAGTCTAAGAGAAATAAAAGATCTAGTCTCATCATAAACTGAAACTTTTTTGATTTAATCTTTTCTAAAAACAAAATAGTACAATTTACATTCATGAAGAATATAAAAACATTCTTTAGCGTATTTATTGCAATATTGTCAGTAAATACAACTTCAGAAATAACTAATTCATTATCAAAGTCTCTCTCAGAGGATGTAAATATTCTTGGGTGTGTAAACCCTCTTTACCCAAAACTTAATTTAAAATTTAATTCTGATCAGATCAATGCAAGTCGAATGGATGTAACTTCAAACGGTGCAATCTCTCTAAAGGATGAAGTTTCTATTACGATTAATGATGGAAGGATTAAAGCTAGCAGCGCTCATTACGATCCCAATAGCGGATCAATAAGCTCCATCAAAGAAGGAAATATCTATTATTTAGATTCATACTTTGGATTTTTAAGTGGTTCATTCAATAAAAATTCAAAAGAAATTAGATTAGAGAAGGGTTCAACATTCCTAAGACCAAGAAATATTTTAATCCAGTATGAATCTCTTGAGGGCACTATGGATTCTTACTTACACTTTAAGAATACAAATTTAACTACATGCACTGATATAAAAAATGGATGGGAAATTAAAGCGGATAACATCTCCATCGATGATATTGCTAAGAGGGGGCATATTGAAAACTTAAAACTCCAAGTTCGCGGAAAAACTATAGTATCTCTCCCCTATCTTCCTTTCCCTGCAACTAATGACCGTTTAACAGGCTTATTAGAGCCTGATATTGGAATCACTTCAGATGGAGCTGATATTTATCTGCCCTATTTTTGGGTCCTCTCAGAAAAATCTGATATTACTATCGCCCCTAGATTCATTGAAGATAAAGGCGCTGGAATTGAGGCTAACTTTAGATATGTAACTAACACCAAAGGAGAGAATTATGTAGATTTTATTTTTTTTCCTCATGATAAAGAGTTTAAAAAGCAATATGGACAAACTGATGATCAAAGGTGGGCCTATAAAATTAAAGATTTTAGAAAATATAAAAATATTAATTTTTATGTAAATTGGAGCAAATCTTCTGATGCCATGGTTTTATTAGACTTACCATCTGATCTTGTAAATATAGCCAATCAAAGAGACCATTATCTTCCCCAATCTATTCTTATAACGGCTGAATTTGGAAACCTAGGAATAAATATCTCAAAACAAGGATACCAATCTCTTAACCCATTTATTAAAAATGGTTATATTAAAAATCCTGAAATTAATTTAAATTATTCTCGCTATAACCCCCGGTTCTCTTATTTTGCAAATATTGAATATACTGATTTTAAAATAGATAAACCCATTAAAAGTATCTCTTTTGCTAAAGGCGGTACAAGAATGATCTCAAAAATTGGGGTTGAAACAAATAATGCTATTGGGTTTTTGGATGTTGAGTTTAATGGTCACATCATTTCTAAAAAATATAACTTAGATGGTATTGCTAATAAATCTTTTTCAAAAAATATTCCGACAACAAGCTTGAGTATTTCTTCAACATTCAAACAATTCTCGCCGCTGGGTAGATTCATAGCAACCCCTAAGATTATTTATAGCAAAACAAGCTACAAGAACCAAAGCTCAGACCCAATTTTTGATCTTCATCCAAGGGATGGAAGTAATTTAAACATTTTTAATCAAAGATTATTTTATGGAAAAGATAGAATTCCTGATCAAGAATTTATTATGGGGAGCCTCAGATGGCAAGGTTATTTTACAAACCAAAATAAGATGTTATTTGAGTTATATAAAATCAATGAAATCAAAAATAGTAAAATCTTGAATGAAATGTTACTTAAAGATTTGTCTCGCGACAATCAGACTGGTTTTGAGTTGAGGTTTGATAGCGGGCTTATAAATACCTTTCTCATGACAAACTATTCACAAAAAAAAGATCATATCAATTTTGGCAATATGGGCTTGTCGATTAATCTTCCTGAAACACAAATTTCTACTTCAAGGAAATTTCGTCGGTATGTTCCATTGATTGGCACAGAAAATGAGTTAGATTATATCGATTTATCTATTAATCAAAATTTATCACAAGGCTATAAATTCATTGGTGGTATAAGCAAGGATCTTAAATCAAAGAAAAACTTAGAAACCTTTTTTGGAATTGAATTTGAAAATTGTTGTATTGCTTATAGGATTTTTTGCATCTGATAAAAGATTGTCAAAATATAATCTTAGTGATTATATGACTGCTATTGATAATGATTTAATCTGGGAAGATATGATTTCTATTGAGAACAAAAGTAAAATTACTTTTGAATTTGAACTCAAAGGACTCTCAGGCTCTAGAAAGCAAATAAATAAATTCTTTTCAAATGCCTTTGTAAACCTTTAATTCAGTACAATACTGATTATGAAACATTATATTTATCTAATCTTATCTTTATTTATTTTGCCTTTGTCAGCAAAGATTGAGGTTCTAGATAGAGTTGCAATTATTGTTGGAGAGGGGGTTGTCCTTGAATCCCAAATTGACAATATGATGGAAACGATTAAAGACAGATATAAAGAACAGGGAGCTCTGACACCGCCTGAAGAAGTAATGATAGAACAAGTAAAAGAGCGTTTAATTATTGAAGAATTGCAATTACAAATGGCTCAACGAGCAGGAATTCGTATTGGTGACGGAGAACTAAATCAAGCTTTTATAGAAATAGCCGAAAGTAATGGCTTAACCCTTGAAGAATTTATAGAGTCTTTAGAATCACAGGGCGCACCTTATGAAGAACTAAGAAAACAGGTTAGAAAAGAGATGATTATTCAAAGAGTACAAAGAGGTAAGGTGGGAGGATCTGTAAATATAACTGAACAAGAGCTAGATGGTTTTTTGGCGACTGAAGGAGCAGTTAAAGAGCTATCACCAGAATTGTTTATAAGGCAAATCCTTGTATCAGATCAAGTCCAAGCAAATGAACTAATCACAAAAATTAAGGCCGGAGAAAGCTTTTCTTCTTTAGCAAAAACATATTCTAATAGCTCTAATGCATCATCAGGAGGAGAAATGGGCTGGAGAAATTTAATTGACTTGCCCACACTCTTTTCAAATGCACTAAAAGGTAAAAAGAAAGGCTACATAACTCCCCCCCTAAAGGGAGGATCGGGTTTTTATATACTTAAATTAGAAGATAAGAAAGGAGATTTGGTCCGCTTTGAAGACCAATGGCATGTTCGTCATATTTTAATGATGACAACAAAACTTCGGGATGAAGAATTTACCCAGGCTGAGCTAAAAGAGGTTCGAAATAGAGCTATTGCTGGAGAAGATTTTAGTCTATTGGCCAAAGAATTCTCTGAAGATCCTGGTTCTTCTAGCAGGGGTGGAAATTTAAATTGGTTAAGTTTGGGCAAAACTGCTCCTGCGTTTGAAAAAATGATGATTGAATCCGATATTGGTGAAATATCTCCTATTTTTAAATCATCCTTTGGTTTTCATTTTCTTGAGGTATTGGATAAAAGAACCGAAGATCTAACTGAAGAGTTAATTAAAGACAGGGCTTATGGGATCCTCTTCTCTCGAAAGTATGATGAAGAATTAGAAAATAGTTTAAGAACTATGCGTGCAGAAGCCTTTATAGAATTCAAAGAACTAGATTGAAAGAAATCCTTTATTCCCATGGTGAGCCTGCTGGAATTGGAGTTGACTTGATTCTAAAGCTAGCTAATACAAAATATTGGAAAGAAATAAAGATCCCAATTGTGACCCTGGCAGATGAAAGTCTCCTAAAAGCTAGAGCCAAAAAACTTAATATTAAGATTAACTTTATTAAATTAAAGAACATAAAAGATGCTAAAAAAAATAGAATTGGAGAATTGCAATTTTATTGCATTCAGCATTGCGCAGACCCATCTCCAGGTATTTTAAATCCAAAAAATGCTGATTATGTAATATCAAATCTAAATTTTGCTATAGATGCTTCTATGAAAAACCCCAAGGTGGGGTTGGTCACCGGACCTATTCAAAAAAGCAACATTATTGAGGGGGGATTTAACACCTTTCAAGGTCATACTGAATGGATTAAACAAAAAACTAATTCTGAAACTGCTGTAATGTTATTAGCATCTAAAAAACTAAAAGTAGCTCTTGCAACTACTCACATCCCTTTAAAAGAAGTATCAAAAAATATCAGCGAATTAAAACTCGTTGAAATTATAAAAACTGTAGATGAAGGTTTGAAAAATAAATTTAAACTGAAAAATCCTGTTATTAAAATCCTTGGTTTAAATCCACACGCGGGAGAAAGCGGAAAAATAGGAAATGAAGAATTAAGAATAATTAACCCTGCTGTTCAACAATGTCGAAAAATGGGTATTAAAATTTCTTATGCCATTTCAGCTGATACTGCTTTTAATAAAGTTCAATTAGAAAATACAGATAGTTATATAGCTATGTATCATGACCAGGCGCTTCCTGTTCTTAAAGCGTTAAGTTTTGGGGAGACGATAAACATAACACTTGGGATTCCGATCATAAGAATATCTGTTGATCATGGAACTGCTCTTGATATTGCTGGGAAAGGAACCGCTGAACTTGGCTCCTTAAAAGAAGCAATGAGACAAGCTGAAATCTTACTTAAATGAATAATAGGCGATACCGTCGTAAACTAGGACAAAACTATCTAGTAGACCCAGTTATTCTTTTTGAAATAGAAAGAGCAGTTAACCCTCAAGAAAAAAATATTTTTTTAGAAATAGGTCCTGGAACAGGAGCGCTGACTAAATACTTAGCTAACAAGGGGGCTGAAATTACAGGAATAGATATTGATCCGAAAAATATCCAAATATTAAAAAGTAAATTTTCTGAACTAAACTATAAATTTATCCAAGGAGATATTCTTTCCGAATCACTTGAATTTCTTACTTCAAAGAAACATAGGATTGTGGGCAATCTTCCCTATAACATTTCTACCCAAATTATTTTGAAATTAATTCATTACTTTGAATACATAGATGACATGCATTTTTTGGTTCAAAAAGAAGTTGCTCAAAGAGTATGCTCTAATGGCGGGGAGAAAGATTGGGGCAGATTAGCAATTAAAATTAAACCCTTTTTTCAAAGCTCTATACTCTTTGATGTCCCTCCCGAAGCATTTGACATTAAACCAAAAGTTATTTCCTCATTCATAAGATTAACCCCTCTTAAAGAAAGTATGATAGATCTATCAAAATTTAAGGCCTTTTCTGCCTTCATTGATCAGGCTTTTTCTAATAAAAGAAAAAATATAAAAAATAATCTAAAAAAATTTAGTGGTGACCTTAGCAACACAAACGTAAATCCATTATCACGTCCAGAAGAATTATCTATAGAAGAATTTATTTGTATTTTTAATACAATGTCTATTGCAAATTATTGAAATGAGTACTTATGTAATTGGTGATGTTCATGGGTGCTTTATTCAGTTTCAAAGGTTATTAAAAAAAATTAAATATAGTCCCGATAAAGATAAAATTATCCTCACTGGAGATTTAGTTAATCGTGGTCCTGAGTCTCTTGCAATGATTAACTTTTGCTTGGATCATTCAAATATTAACACTGTTCTTGGAAACCATGATCTATACCTTCTTTACTTATTATCTATTAATAGTAAGAGAGGTAAGCTAAGAAAGATTGTATCTGCTCCAAATAATAAAAGGATTTTTAAATGGCTGCTTAATAAGCCCCTTTTTATAAAAATCAAAGACATAGAAAAGCAAAGAACTTTTTTTATTACCCATGCGGGCATTCCGGAAATTTGGTCCCCAGACAAGGCCTATAAGCTTGCAAATGAGACATCTAATTTTCTAAAGAAAAATCCAAAAAGAGTGCTTGAATCTATGTGGGGAAATCACCCGAACAAGTGGAATGACAAGCTAAAAGATGAGGTAAGGCACCGAACAATCATCAATTACTTTACACGGATGAGATTTTTAAGGAATGGATCTGAAATGGATTTAAAAACAACAGGAACTCATGCTAAAAAGGGCTTTAAACCTTGGTTCAATTATGAATCTAATAAATATGCTAACAAAAACTTCTATTACATTTTTGGTCATTGGGCGACATTGAAAGGTAAGACAAAAAATAAACACTTTATTGGATTAGACACAGGTTGCGTTTGGAGAGGTAAACTAAGTGCAGTTAGATTAGAAGATTTAAAGAAATTTTCAATAAAGTATTGATATGGAAATATTTCAAGTAGGTGGGTCAATTAGAGATGAATTGTTGGGTATAAAACCTAACGATAGGGACTGGGTTGTGGTGGGCTCTACTCCTGAGGAAATGGAGGCTAATGGATTTAAAGCTATTGGAAAAGATTTTCCCGTATTCTTACATCCTAAAACTAAAGAAGCATATGCGCTTGCAAGAACAGAAAAAAAAATCTGGAGTTGGGTATAAAGGTTTTACATTCTATTTTGATCCAAGCATTACATTAGAAGAAGACTTACAAAGAAGAGATCTTACAATTAATGCTATGGCTAAAGATAATAAAGGAAAAATCATAGATCCATTTAATGGAAAAAAAGATTTAGAACAAGAAATTCTCAAGCATACCTCCCCTGCTTTTTTGGAAGATCCTCTTAGAGCGATAAGACTAGCTAGATTTAAAACTTATGGCCATTTACACAATTTTAAAATAGCAAAAGAAACACAAAATATGCTTAATAAGATTGCATCTACTGATGAGCTCTCAACACTTTCTGCTGAAAGAATATGGATGGAAGTTCATAAAGCCCTTAACAGGGAAAATAGTGATAACTTTTTTAAAATTCTTGTTGAATTCAACCTTACTGACCCTTGGTTTACTAATTTAAAAAAAGTTAGCTCAGATGGAAGTGAGCCTCGCTATAAATGGGCAGAAATACAAAGAGTAAATAACTTCAAGCTTGCTAAGAATTTGCCTGTCCCAAATGAATTCAAGAAAACGACAGAGATAATCAAAAAAACGCTAGATTTAATTACCGCAACATCTCTACAAGATAAACTAGGCATCATTGAGGCATTAAATATACCTCGACATTCCAAGCAACTAGAGGAAATACTTCAATTAAGGATCTTTAGAAAAGATAAAGATTACTTAAAATCAATTATTGATACGGTTCAAAAAATTGATTTTTCTGGGCTAATAAACTTGCAAGGATCTGAAGTATCAGAGAGAAAAAAATTACTTTATCATGAGGCATTAAAGTCTCGATTATGAGTAAAACTGTATTAATCACTGGTGCCGCTAAGAGAATTGGCAAGGAAATTGCCTATACATTTTTCAATAATGGATGGAATGTAATCATTCATTTTAATAAATCAGAAAAAGAAGCGAAAAATCTAACAGAAGAACTTAATAAACTAAGGCCTAATAGTACATCTTCAATACAGGCTAACTTTAATTCATTGGATGATGTAATAATGCTGGCAGAAAAGAGCTTGGAAGTTTTTGGTCAAATCAACGGTTTAATAAATAATGCTTCAACTTTCTATGCTACTCCAATGGGGAAAATTTCTGACGACGATTGGAATGCGTTGATAGGCAGCAACTTAAAAGCTCCTTTATTTCTAATTCAAGCTCTTCATAAAGAGTTAAAAGAAAATAAAGGTTTTATAGTTAATATTACTGATATTAATGATCAACAAACCATCCCGGATCATTCAATATATTTGGCAGCTAAATCAGGACTGCATACCCTAACTAAAGTATTGGCTAAAGAGTTAGCTCCTGAAATAAGAGTAAATGGTGTTGCTCCTGGCGCTATCTTAGAACCGCCCAATATAAAATTGGATGAAAATAAAAAAAATAAAATTTTAAAATCAATTCCTCTTGGTAGAATGGGGACCGAAAGCGATATAGCAAAAGCTGTATTGTTCTTAGCAGACTCTTTATATATTACGGGAGAAATTTTAAATATTGATGGGGGAAAATCTCTGTAATGGACACAAGCAATAATGACGAAATATTTTCCGGCACTAAAAAAGTAGCAGAGAATTTAAAATTTAATGAAGCAGGTCTTAAAGAATGGTTTGGGGACTGCATTCATGATGCGGGTAATATTATAAAAATAGAGCAATTCAAAGGTGGTCAATCAAATCCTACATATAAAATATCCACAGAAAAAAAAGAATTTGTTCTAAGAAGAAAACCCCCCGGAATATTGCTTCCATCTGCGCATGCTGTTGATAGGGAGTACAAAGTTATAACTGCCCTTCATGATACTAAGGTGCCCGTTCCTAAAACTTATGGTTTGTGTGAAGACGAAGATGTTATAGGTACCGCTTTTTTTGTCATGGACTTTTTAGATGGAAATATTTATTGGGATTTATTGCTTGAAGATAAATCCCCACAGGAAAGGAAAGATATTTATTTTAATAAAAATAGAGTAATAGCTGAACTCCACAAAATAGATTATAAGTCAGTAGGCCTTTCAGAATATGGTAAACCTGGAAATTATGTTGCCAGGCAGGTGTCTCGCTGGACAAAACAATATCTTGCATCAGAAACACAAAAAATTGAAGCCATGAATAATTTAATAGACTGGCTACCAGCCAACCTTCCTGATGATGACGAAACATGCATTGTCCATGGAGACTATCGTTTAGACAATATGGTTTTTAATTCAGAGAATGGCGTGATGGGAGTATTAGACTGGGAATTATCTACCCTTGGCCATCCAATCGCTGATTTTAATTACCACTGTATAAGCTGGCGAAATATTCCTGAACTTCAAGATGAGAAATTTTGTAAAGAATCTGGGATACCGACCGAAAAAGAGTACAGAGAGATGTACTCAGAAATTACAGGCAGGGACCTATCTGCAAACTGGGAGTTCTATTTCATTTTTAACATATTTAAATTAGCTGGTATCCTTCAAGGAATTGTTGGTAGAGTTAGAGATGGAACTGCCGCTAGTAAACATGCAGAAAATAGGGGAAGTCAAGTTGTCCCGCTTGCAGAGACAGCTTGGTCATTAGTAGAACAAAATTATAAATAATTAAATCAACTCATTTAGTGGCTCAGACACAAAATTATATTTTGCAATCTCATTGCTCTTAAATATTATTTTACCAGCATCATCTAATTGCAAAATAATATCAACATCTAATGTCCGTGAACTAAACTTTGGAACATTCCTGTCTCTGCCAGACAGGTCTTCTATTCTCTTAAGCTGATCATTTAAATCGTTAAATGCAAGTTCACAATTTCCACAATAAACCAAGTTTATGAAGTCATCTCCCTCAAAACCTTCTGGCTTGGTCTGATGTTTTGTGGATTGCTCTGATTTTGAAAAGATTTTCTCTAATTTAGATATAGCAAAATTTATATTAGATTCAGGATTAATATTGCTACCAATAGACAAATAATATTTCATTACCTATAAATTACTACTCCTACATCTTTAGCATTCCTGATGGCGCCAGGTTTTGACACTCGAACTTTTATCGATTCCGTTCCAAAGTCTTTTTTGATTAGATCAGCTATATTTTCAGCTAGAGTTTCTTGGAGCTGAAAAGAAGATTTTTTAACAAAATGAATAACTGCTTTAGAAATTTTCTTATAATCAATGCTGTCTTTGATATCATCAGTTTCTGCAGACTTCTTACAATCAGCTGGTATTTCTATGTCAATACTAACTACTTGACGTATCTTTCTCTCCCAACCAAAAATCCCAATAATAGTCTGAACTCTAAGGTCTTTAATATAAATAATATCTTTCATCAACTATGACTCCAAAGACCATCGAGGTCTGGCTTGAGAAAATAGA
This sequence comes from uncultured SAR86 cluster bacterium, assembly GCA_902608115.1. GTDB lineage: Bacteria > Pseudomonadota > Gammaproteobacteria > Magnimaribacterales > D2472 > D2472. The sequence continues at coordinate 33,546 of CACLMT010000010.1, forward strand.
TTATATTCTGCTTGGTCATATTTTAAACTTCCAAGATAAGCAACCATCGCAGCATTATCTGTACAATGAGCCAAAGGGGGATATAAAACATTAATGTTTAATTTATCTCTTAAAACTGTAATTTTATCTCTTAGAAGTTTATTTGCAGCAACTCCCCCGGTCATAACAATTGACTTCCTCCCAGTATCTTCAAGAGCCTTAGTAACTTTCTTAATTAAAACTTCTGTCACCACATGTTGAAATGAGGCTGCAATATCAGCTTGAATTTGATTATCCATTTCTTGAATCCCTTGAACTGTATACAATACAGCGGTTTTTAATCCACTAAAACTAAAATCATAGTTTGGACTGTGTAACATTGGTTGAGGAAAATCAAATTTCTTAAAATCTCCATTCTTAGAAATCTTTTCAATCTCTGGTCCTCCTGGATAACCTAATCCAATTAATTTAGCAACTTTATCAAAAGCCTCGCCAACAGCATCATCTCTTGATTGACCTAAAATCTTATATTTATTAAAAGCCTCTACGTCAATAATCAACGAATGTCCGCCAGAAACTAAAAGAGTTAAAAAAGGAAAAGAAATATCACCCGTACTTAAGAAGGGCGCCATAAGATGTGCCTCAAGATGATTTACGGGAATTAAAGGTTTGTTAAGAGCTATTGCTAATCCTTGAGCAAAATTTTCTCCAATTAATAGAGTGCCCAAAAGCCCTGGACCAGCTGTATACGCTATATAGTCAATTTCACTTGGATCAATTGCGCCTAGGGCTTGGTTATAAATTTGTATTATCCTTTGACAGTGATCTCTTGAAGCAAGTTCAGGTATTACCCCGCCATATTCACTATGAAGTTCAATTTGAGAAAAAACTGATTCGCCAACCAGCCCCTTATCTGAATCATAAAGAGCAATTGCTGTTTCATCGCATGATGTTTCAATACCTAAAGTAATCATAAAAAAGTTTTTGCATTCACTTTACAAAAAGAATAAACTACACAGCAATTATGCCCTCAATAATTATAAAAGAAACAGAATACTTCGATGTTGGACTTCGAAAGTTTAAGCGTGCATGTGAAAAAGCAGCAATAATTCCAGAAATAAGAAAAAGAGAATTTTACGAAAAACCAACAGAAGTTAGAAAAAGAAAAATGGCAGCAGCTAAAAAACGTGCCCATAAGACCAATAGAAAATTTAGCTTTTCAAGACAAAGATCCTATCGCTAATTGTCCCTATTAGATTCCATCAATCAAGATCTTAAGTCAGCGATGATAAACAAGGATGTCACTGTACGTGACACAATTCGCATGCTTCTTGCTGATATTAAAAGATATGAAATCGATGAAAGAGCTAAAGCTGATGATGCAGTTATCTCAAATCTAATAAATAGAAATGTTAAACAAAGAAGAGATTCTATTGAGCAATTTCAAAAAGGCGGTAGAGAAGACCTAGTTGCCAGAGAACAAGAAGAGTTAGAAGTAATTCTAAAATATCTACCTGAGCAATTATCAGACGATGAAATAAAAGATTTAGTTCAAAAGGCAATAACAGAACTATCTGTTGAAAGCATGAAAGATATGGGTAAATTAATGGGTTATTTAAAACCTAAAGTAGAAGGCAAAGCTGATATGTCTATTGTAAGTAAACTTGTTAAGGATCTTCTTACCTAATGTTTGTATGAGGAGGGTTTGTCTTCCTTATTTGTATACCTTTCAGTTAATCGAGATGATCTAGAAGATAAATCTTGCTCCCTCCCCTCAATCAAAACTAACTTAGGAAAAGATGAGGGTTCTAACGGATCAGAATCCCAAACTACTATATCTGCATAATTTCCAGCTTCTATAGAACCCCTCCTATCTAGATTGAAAATCTCAGCCACTGTTTTTGTCATTCCTCGAATTGCTGATTCATAGGACATTCCATAAGCAACAGCATTTCCTGATCCTTGTCTCATTAAATGATAGTTATGACTTCTTTGGGTGCTAAACATAACTTTGATACCAGCTTGGTCTAAAATCTTTCCTAGCTCCAAGCTTGAACCCAGCTCATCAAATGAATTAGGAATATTATCCATTGGATCAATAATAACTGGGGTATTGCTTTCTTTTAATTGATCAATTACAAAAGGAGCTTCTTCAACACTAGATAAAACTAAATTAAGATCATACTTTTTCTTTAGTTCTAATGCTTGAAGAATATCTACTGCCCTATTAGTTTCAAGAACAAGCGGTAAATTACTTGTTACTAATCTGGCTAGGGCAGCAATATCTTGAGCTTGGAGCTCTAATTGATCAGCCATCCTCATCTCTAACACTTCTTCTAATGGCATATTCGTAGATTGTATTCCTAACTCTAGAAGGGACTCTAATATTGATAATGTTTCAGCTCTTGATCCACTAGATGAACCAATTCGTCCAAACATAGCAATATCTTTCTTGCCCTTTATATTAAGATTGCCATCAAGAACAAAATAAGATGCCAATCCAAATAACGGAAAAGACGAAGCACTTGGAGAAGTAATCGAGCCAGTAAGACCATTACTTCTATTCCAGGGGATACCTGTTGAATGAGGGTTAAAAGCACCATAAATACTGAACCCTGCTTTTAAAATTTCTGGCTCATCATCTCTTGTAATGTCAAGAGCATTAATTTCAACAATTCCGATATTACTCATTGGAGAAATAAGCCCTGGAGTCACAGGAGAGCCATTAAGTTCAATTACTTTTGTATTTGCGTCAATGATAAGACTGTTTCCTATATTAGTTATAACATCTCCATCAATTAATATATCTTGTAATTTTGCTTGTTCACCAGTCCCCGAATGAACTATGCCACCCTTAAGTAAAATTGAGTTTGAGAAACTGTGACTGGATAACAGTAACAATAAAATAAATTTAAAACTTTTCATATTATTGCACCCTTGTAGTTGTTGGATTAATAATCCCAAGATCAAAGTCTGTTACTGGTTGAATTTTTGTATTGTTTATATCAAAGGCCAAAGCTCCATCTATGAATACCTTTTGTGCCCTTGAATACACACTAAATGGATTTCCTGTCCAAAGAACAATATCTGCATTCTTACCTATTTCAATGCTGCCCGTTTGATCTAAAATCCCTGCTGCCTTAGCAGGATTGCTAGTAATCCACCTCATTGCATGAGCTTTAGAAATATTAAAACCAGCTCGATTGCCAGCTGCCATGGCTTTGGCTGCTTCTTGATTTAAATGTTGAATACCCACTGCATCATCTGAATGAACTATTGCACAACCGTTTCCATCTCTTGCCTGATCGATGATTGCAATATTTGCTTGAACCATGTCATAGGCCTCATGTTTAAATCCCCACCAATCAGCCCACATGGCAGCACAAATACCTTCATCAGCTAAAAGATCAGCTACTTTGTAAGCTTCAACAGCATGATGGAAAGTGGTAATTTTATATCCGAATTCTTTAGACATCTCAATCATCATAGCCATCTCTTCTGCACGATAGCAGTGGTTCTGAATTAATATTTCACCATCAAGAACGCCCATCAGGGTATCCATAGCTAAATTCCGTTTAGGACGCTGATCTGGATTTTTTTCACTCATGCCTTCTTTGTAATCTGCAGCATCAATCCAGGCACTCCTATACCCAGCCATATTTCCCATTCTAGTTGATGGAGATTGCATTCGATTGCCATAAACTCTCTTAGGATTCTCTCCGCAAGCCATTTTTAAAGAATGCGGGGCATTAGGAAACTTCATCGCTTGAATTGTATTTTGAGAGATATTCTTAAATGTTGTCCCCCTACCTCCAAATAAATTTGCAGAGCCAGGAAGAACATGGAAAGTAGTTACACCCCCTTTTAAAGCAAGAGCAAATTGGGGGTCCTGAGTCCAAACAGAGTGCTCAGCCCATACTTCAGCCGTTACAGGAGCAGTAGCCTCATTACCATCTGAGCTTGTTCTAACTCCTGGTGCAGAGTAAACGCCCATATGAGAATGGATATCTATAATACCTGGAGTAACCCATTTATTTGAAGCATCAATTACTTCTACGTCTGACCTAGATATAACTTGTCCAATTTCTTTAATCTTTCCATCTACTATCAAAAGATCATAATTCAATAATTCTCCACCGATGCCATCATAAATATTTGCTGATTTAAATAATATTGGTCTAGACTCCATTGGCTTGTATGTAGATTCAAAAGCATCTTTAAAATTAGAGTCATAAGGTTCTGACCCTCCAAAGCTAAAATCAAACTCAAACTCATTAGAGCAGCTTGAAATAAGAAGGAGTGAAGCAGATAGAATTGCAATATTTTTCATAATAGATTTTCCTTTCTTTAAGATTATAGAGCCATTTAAAGAGATATAATATCTTCATGACAAGAAGAGATAACAGAAAACTAAATGAAATGAGACCTCTAGAAATAGATCTTGGAATTATCAAGCATGCGGAAGGATCTGCTTTGGTAAAATTTGGTGACACCCATGTTATTTGCACGGCATCAATAGAAAATAATGTACCTAGATGGATGCGGGGATCAAATGAGGGCTGGATAACAGCTGAATACGGAATGCTTCCTAGATCAACTCATGAAAGAATGAACAGAGAGGCTTCACGCGGAAAACAAAGTGGAAGAACCATGGAAATTCAAAGATTAATTGGAAGATCCCTTCGACAAGCGGTAGATCTTAAATTCCTTAAAGATAAAACAATTAATATTGACTGTGATGTTATCCAGGCTGACGGAGGTACTAGAACAGCATCTATTAGTGGAGCCTGTGTTGCCCTGTTTCAAGCTATTAAAAATAACCACAATGACAATAGAGCAATTAAAGAATATGTTGCAGCTGTGTCTATTGGATTAAAAGATGGGAGCCCCTTATTAGACTTAAATTATGAAGAAGATAGTGAGGCAGATACAGATCTTAATATAGTAATGACAGAAAATGGAGGCCTTATTGAAATCCAGGGAACAGCCGAACACAATCCATTTACTAAAAAACAATTGGATGAAATGGTTGAAATGGCATCAGAAGGAATAAAAGAGATCATTAAAATTCAAAAATTATGCTTAAGTTAAAAGAATATCAGCAAAAATTTCTTGAATTAGCCGTCCATGCACAAGCATTAGAATTTGGGGACTTTACTTTAAAATCTGGAAGAAAAAGCCCCTATTTCTTTAACGCAGCAAAATTGCTTAATGGAAGCTATCTTTATTATCTTGCAAAATGCTATCGAGACGCGATTAAAGATGCAAATATTAACTTTGATAGTATTTATGGTCCAGCATATAAAGGCATATTCTTAGGATCTATAGTTACATTAATCCTAAGCAAAAACGGAGAAAAATACCCATTATCATTTAATAGAAAAGAAATTAAGGATCATGGAGAAGGAGGAAATATTATAGGTCATGATCCAATCGGGGATGTTTTAATTATAGATGATGTTATCTCAGCAGGAACAGCGGCAAAAGAGTCAATTAAAAGCATCGAGTCATTGGGCGCTAATCCAAAAATAGTGCTTGTTGGTCTTGATAGACAAGAAAAGGGCCAAGACTCGCTTTCAGCAAAAGAAGAACTTGAAAAAGATTTTGGGGTAATTGTTAAATCAATTGTTAATCTTGATTCATTAATCCAGTTTTCTAAACAAAGTGCTGATTTCAAAACTTATATTGACCAACTCGAAGAGTATAGACTTAACTGGGGAGCGTAATGTTTACTGAAATGCCCTCTGCTCAAGGAGAAATAAAACTAATTAAAAAAATCATGTTTGAGAAAAAAGCTTAGTTAATATTGCCATTCTCATTCCAACCCCATTAAAAATTTGATTTTTAATTTTACAATTATCCAACTCTACAACTTCTTTACTCAATTCAATACCAAAATTTACTGGGCCAGGATGAAGTAAGATCACATCTTTATTAGCTGGTTTCAGAGAATCAATATTCAGTTGAAAACGCTCTATATAATCAGATGAACTTATGCTTAATTTCTCTGCCAAACGTTCATTCTGAATTCGGAGCGCCATCACCACATCCGCTTCTTGCAGAGCTATTTCTAAATCAGGCTCGAACATCCCAATAGAATTATCAATATAGTTTTTACAAAGATCTGGATGACCGCAAAATGTAATACTTTTATAGCCAACGATCTGAATAGCTTCCATAAAAGAGCTAACAACTCTGGAATGATCCAAATCTCCCACTATGGCAATTTTAAGGTTCTCAAACTTATCTTTTGACTCTTTTATAGTCATTAAATCTAATAAAGCTTGCGAAGGATGTCCAACAGACCCCTCCCCGGCATTGATAAATTGAATACGAGTAAATTTTTTGGCTAATTCATGAATTGATGATTCTGGGTGACGAAGTACGCACATATCTACTCCCATGATTGCCATAGCCTCGATGGTGTCTTCAAGAGTCTCACCCTTTTGAATTGAAGAATTATCTAAGTCAAAATCTAAAAATCTTACTCCAAGGTTATGGGCTGCTATCTGGAAAGAAAGCTTCGTTCTAGTGCTTGGTTCACAAAAAATTGAAGCAACTGTTTTATCTGGAAAAAGGTTTTCTTGTCTATATTCAGACATATTCTCAGACTTAAAATTATTAGCCAAATCAATTAGAGAAAAAATTTCTTTTTTTGATATGTTTAAAAGATTAAGTAAATGAAGAGGCATTATGCTTGTACGGATAATATTGCATCCATTTCTATATTGACCTCTTTGGGTAATTTAGAAATCTCTACAGTTGCGCGTGCGGGGAATGGCTCAGAAAATCTAGATTCCATTATTTTATTTACAGTATCAAATTTTGAAAGATCTGTTAAAAAAATTGTGAGCTTAAGAATGTTGTTTAAAGTTCCGCCTATCTCATTGCAAATAGCCTCTAGATTGTCAAATACCTGATTGGTTTCATCTTCAAAAGTAGCATTATTTAATTCTCCAGTAGCGGGTATTAAGGGGATTTGTCCAGAAATAAAGACCACATCTCCCCATTGTATTGCTTGAGAATAGGGGCCTATAGCCAAGGGTGCTTTATCTGTAAAAATTGGTTTTTTCATTTATTGTTTTTGTATCATTGATGATTCGAGAGCAACTGGTAACAAATTTAAGTGTCCGTAATTTTGTCATTAATTTATTTAGAAATTCAGTATTTAATATTTCCACCTCTATAATGAATTCAATAATTGTTGCATCAATATCCTTACTCTGAATATTCGTTATATTAAGATTAGAATTTGTAAACACTGATGCGATATCAGCTAATATACCAGGCTTATCTTTTGCAAGAAGCTTTAAATGAGCGATGTAATGTCTTTCACTTTTGTTGGTGCCCCACATAGCAGGAAAATACCTTGAGGTATCACTTCTATGAGGTACAACCTGCCTGCATCTAGAATGATGAATGATAACTCCTCGATCAGTATCTGAATGAGCAGTAATTGGATCGCCATGAATTGGCATACAACATTTTGCATATCTAACCGGGACTCCTTCTATTTGATGATCTTTTAAAACCATAGCTTTGAGACTAACGGGTTTATCTTTTCTAATCTTCAAACCCTCATAAAATCTTTCAGCAACAAACTTACCTGTTTTTTTACCAAGGCCTAGATCAGTTAGTAACTCATTCAGAGATCTAACGCCAATCATTTTTAAAATTCTAGACATTGTGTTTCCTCTATACTGATCAAGTGAAACCCCGCCTCTTTTTAATTCAGATTCAAGCATCAGCTTCCCTGCTTTTCTGGCCTGAGATGCTTCTTGAAGCCTTAATGCTGATCTAATTGCAGCCCTTGCCTTGCTTGTTACAACAAAATTAAGCCATGCGGGACGAACCTCATTTTTTTCAGAGATTATGATTTCAATTGATTGACCGTTTTCTAACTGAATATTTAATGGGGCATACTTTCTATCAACCTTGCATGCAACAGCCCTATTACCTAATTCAGTATGAAGCTCGTAAGCCAAATCAATTGGTGTAGCTCCAGCCCTTAGATTTACAATCCTTCCCTTTGGAGTAAAAACATATACTTCGTCATACACCAAATCAGTTTTTAAAGACTCAACAAACTCATGAGAATTTAGTGATTCCTTATTTAAATCTGTAAAGCTTTCTATCCATTTCTTTGCTCCTATTGGTTCTCCATTTGACTGATCTTTTGTCTTATATGACCAATGCGCAGATATACCATACTCAGCAATAATTTCCATGCTTTTTGTCTGAATTTGAACCTCGATTGGGATCCCATCAAGAGCTATAAGCGAAGTATGAATGGCTTGATAACCATTAGACTTAGGAATAGCAATGTAATCTTTAAATTTATTACCTATTGGTTTATGGACGTTGTGAATAATGCCCAGAGATCTATATGCATCATCAACTGAATTAACTATCACTCTAAATGCATAAACATCTAAAATCTCAGAAAATGGTTTCTTCTTTTGTTTAATCTTGCTGTAAATGCTGTATAAAGATTTCTGTCTGCCTTGAACTGTTGCCAAAATATCATTGTTTTTTAAATGATACTTAAATTGCTTCCTTAATTTAGAGATTATTCTTTTCCGTCCGCCAACCGCTTCCTTGATGGCTGATTCAAGCATTCTAGCCCTCATTGGGTGCAAGCATTTAAACGCTAAATCTTCAAGTTCTAATCTAATGTTTTGCATACCAATCCGAATGGCAATAGGACCATAAAGATCTAGGGTTTCAATAGATTTTCTTATCTGCTTTTCTCTTGGCAAAAAATCTATTGTTCGCATATTGTGCAAGCGATCACACAACTTTACTATAATTACCCTGATATCTTTAGACATGGCTAGCGCCATTTTTTGTAAATTATTAGCATTCCTTTCTTCAATACTGTCAAAATCTAATTTATTTAAATTGCTAACCCCATCAACAATACCAGCAACCTCCTTTCCAAAAAGTTTTTCTAGATAAGATTTTTTAATAAAGCTATCCTCAAGAACATCATGCATTAATCCTGAGCAAACTGTTTCAATGTCTAGGTTAAGATCTAATAAAGTTGTTGCCACTGCTATTGGATGAGTTATATAAGGAGACCCCTCTTTTCTAAGCTGGCCTTTATGAGCCTCGAACGCAACATTGTATGCAGTTTTAAGCAGTGCAAGATCTTTTGTAGAAAAATACTCCTTAGCTGAATTGTGTAGATTTTTTGGAAGTGGAGATAAAAGTTTTTTATTAGAAAAATCTAATAAAGATGGGTTAGGTATGGCCCTATCAATCAATCAAAAGCTCCATGTTGTACATTAACCAATGATTTCATCTTCAGGCTTTTTTCTTTCAATAGAAAACTCATCTAATAAAAGATCTTCTTCTAATGTTTTATCAAGAATCTCTCTTGTAATTAAACCTTCTTCAATTTCTCTCAATGCAATAATGGTTGGCTTGTCATCCTCCCATTCAACCATTGGTTCTCTACTGGTTGTAGATAATTGTCTTGCTCTGCCAGAGGCTAGCAAAATTAACTCGAACCTACTTTCGACCTTATCTAAACAACCTTCAACTGTAATTCTTGCCATAATGTTTTCTCCGAGGGCGTATTTTAGTGTTTATTCACCTAAGAAGACAATAGGTTAGATAAAAACTCTTTAAGTTCTTTGGTACTTAATTTACCATCTATCTTTTGATTAGAAATAATTCCATAAAGTATTTCTAAAGCCATTTCAAAAGAATCATTAATAATCATATGCTTATACTCATAAGCATAACTTAATTCTTCTTTAGCATTTTTTAATCTTAAAGCCATGGAAGAATCATCATTAT
>CACLMT010000011.1 GCA_902608115.1 uncultured SAR86 cluster bacterium
AAGCTCGTCTTGTCTAGCTTCCAAAGATTCAAAGGGGATATTTATTGAGCCCGCTATCGCACCCATTTCAAATTCATTCTTTGGTCTTACATCAAGCAAATAAGCTGATTCTTTATTAACAAGATTGGTAAGTTGGGTACAATCAACTCTGCTACCTCCTCGTCTAGTCTCAGTGCGAAACCATAATAATATAGAGACAAATAAAGGGACCGATAAGTACCAGTAATCAATTAAAAACAAATTGAATTCAAGCATTGGTCTATTATCGCTTAAAATATATTTAATGTGAGGTTTATATGATGAAAGATCAAAATTTTTTAGTTCTAGTTAGACATGGACAAAGTAAGTGGAATGCTAAAAATTTATTCACAGGGTGGAAAGATCCTGGATTGACTCAAAAAGGAACCAAAGAAGCAGAGAATGCTGGCAAACTTATTTATGAAAAAAATATAAAATTTGCAGCTATGTTTACCTCTAATCTTAAGAGGGCTCAGATAACCGGTCAACTCATTCTAGAAAATATTAAACAAACCCAAATAGAGATTATAAAGAATCAAGCCCTGAATGAACGGGATTATGGTGATCTTTCTGGATTGAATAAGGATGACGCAAGAAAAGAGTGGGGAGAAGAACAAGTTCACACTTGGAGAAGGTCTTATGACGTACAACCCCCAGGCGGAGAAAGCTTAAAAAATACTGCAGACAGAGTCCTTCCTTATTTTAATAAGCATATACTTCCTAGAATTCAGCAAGGAGAAAACATTTTAATTTCTGCACACGGGAATTCCCTTCGCTCCCTTGTCATGCAGCTTGATAATTTGAATCAAGATGAGGTGGTAGCGCTTGAAATACCAACAGGGGCTCCAATCATTTATTCTTTTACTGGGGATCTCCTACCCACTTCTAAGGAAAATCTTTTTGAATAAGCAATTTCAAAATATTTCTCAGCAAATTGTAGATTGGTATAAGAAATATGGTCGACATGAACTTCCATGGAGAAGAAATATTACTCCATATAAAATTTGGATTTCAGAGATTATGTTGCAACAAACTCAAGTAAAGACTGTTATTCCTTACTTTAAAAATTTTCTTAAGAAATATCCTACCCTAAGAAAAATTTCTCAAGCTAGCGAGGATGAAATTATGGCTCAATGGTCTGGATTAGGATTCTATAGACGAGCTAGAAACATCTTCTTAACAAAAGAGATTATTAAAAATGATTTCAATAACATTTTTCCTAAAACATATAATGAAATTCTAAGCTTACCAGGCATTGGTAAATCAACGGCCGGAGCAATTATGTCGCTTGCTTATCTGACTCCAAGACCAATATTAGATGGAAATGTAAAAAGAGTTATAACTAGATTGGTTAATAAAGGTATTAAGCCTATAAAAGAAAAGGAATTTTGGCAGATCTCTGAGAAACTTTTGAATACGAAAGATTGTTTTTCCTTTACTCAGGGAATTATGGATCTTGGGGCAACAATATGCACCCCAACTAATCCTACCTGCAATCAATGTCCTCTAAAACTTAATTGTCAATCCGCTTTTAAAGTAAAAATAAAACCAAAAAATAAAAAAAGATCAATTAAAAGACTTATTGAGATGAACCTGCAATTAATCCATACAGAGAAATCCTTTTTACTGGTAAAAAATGAAGAAGACTCTATTTGGAGTAGACTTTGGATTCCTTTTAATCGGGCAACAATGGATTCTTATTTAAATAGATTAACTCATTATAAGAATGAACAGATTTCCCACCAATTAACTCACCGAGTCTTGGATCTTTCTATAAATATATATAAATCTGAAAAAGAATTTAAAATACAAACAAATAAAAAATATAAATGGATAAAAAAGGATAAAATAAAGGAATATGGCATTCCTAAACCTATTAACAAGCTAATGAATGAATTATGACCAATACTATTTTTTGTAAGAAATATCAAAAAGACTTACCTGCTCTTAAAGTTCCGCCTATGCCTGGCCCAAAAGGAAAAGAATTAATGGATACCATTTCTGATGATGCTTGGGAAGCATGGAAATCCCATCAAACAACACTAATTAACGAAAAGCACTTGGATTTATCTGTTGCTGAAAATAGATCTTGGTTATTAAATCAGATGGATAAATTTTTTAACAATGAGGAAGTTGAGATAGCATCTGGGTTTAAAGCTCTAGACTAATTATTCCACCAAGCAGAATCTGAAAAAGCTCTTAAATCTAACTCATGAGTCCAAGCAGACCTATGTTGTTGAGATAAATGATAATAAGTTTCTGCAATTTTTTCTGGAAGAATTAATCCATCATGCTCCATCCCCTTGCTCTCACGAAGCTGTTTAAACATCTCTTCTCCAAGCATCTTTCCTAGCGTATCTGGAGCATCAACCATTCCATCAACTACAATATGCGCAACATGAATGCCCTTAGGTGAAAACTCATCATTTAAAGTTTGACATAACATCCTTCTACCACCCATGGCTGGTGCATGAGAATGCTGATTTTTATTGCCACGCATTGCAGCAGTTGCAGACGTAACAAGAAAAGTCCCTGATCCTCTTTCTTCCATCAAAGGACATAAAACTTTTGCGACTCTAAATAAACCCAAATCAGCCATGCGCCAACCCCACTCAAATTCCTTTAGTGTGGTCTCATGAAGTGGCTTCATCCCGCTTTGAGCGCCTAAGTTATAGACAAGAACTTCAATTGGACCAATTTCTTTTTCAATGGAAACGATAAGATCTTCAAGAACATTTTCTTCAATGGCATCAACCAAATATCCATTTGCAGAGCCACCTTGCTTTTCAATGTTTGAAACAAGTTTATTCAGCCCGTTTTGATCAGTTCTTCTACACAAACATGAATGATAACCTTCACTGGCAAATTTTGTTGCGACAGTTCCACCTATCCCTGCACCTGCACCTAAAACTAAACAAACTGATTTCATAGTAATTTTATAATTAAATTAATATTTATATTCTAACTAACTATTCTCCACCAAGTACAGTTCAGTTATAATTCTTCATCTTATATTGCCCAGATAGCTCAGTCGGTAGAGCAAAGGACTGAAAATCCTTGTGTCGGTAGTTCGATTCTACCTCTGGGCACCATTTCTAGGATTTCTTAAATTTGAGCTTTAACAGCAATTGTAATAGCCTGAGTTAAAGCAATTAACCTTGAAATAGTAAAAATGGAAATACCTATCTTAGATGTAACTGATAAAATTCAGGATAAAATAGAACACCTTTCAGAATTCGGTTGTTTAGTTGTAAAAAATACCATATCGGAGGATACAAGAGAGAAAGTTAAAACAGAACTAGAACCAGCAATGGAAATGTCCCCTGCAGAGGTCGATGATCCTGAAGCCTTTTATCCAGGAAATACTAAGCGAATGGGTGCCTTGGTCGCGTTATCTGAAACTTCTGGAAAACTAGCAATCGATAAAATGTCTATGGACATTTGTGACCATTTTTTATTGCCTAACTCAGACTGTGGTTATCAACTTCATGTAAGTGTTGCTGTGGAAGTTGGTCCTGGTTCTCGAAAACAAATATTGCATAGAGAGGAAGACCCATTCCCATTTTTTGATCTTCCGCGACCGAATCTAATTGTTGCAAGTATGTGGGCAATAACTGACTTTCGAGCCGACAATGGAGCTACCTTGCTTGTACCGGGTAGTCACACATGGGGGAAAGATAGAAAGCCAAAAGATGAAGAAATACTATCGGCAGAAATGCCTGCAGGGTCAGTCTTGTATTGGTTGGGAGGAACTCTGCATGGTGCAGGAGCTAATGTTTCTAATGACTGGAGATATGGAGTCATTCTTACTTACTCTCTAGGTTGGTTGCGTCAGGAAGAAAATCAATATCTAGATGTACCTTCAGAAGACGTAAAAAAACTTCCTAAGGATCTTGCTGAGCTAATTGGCTATAGAGCTTATGGCGGATTAGGATTTTCAATAAATCCAGAACATTTCTTTCTGCAAGATGACTGAAAATCCTTGTGTCGGTAGTTCGATTCTACCTCTGGGCACCAGCTTCTAGTACAATGATACGAGTTAAGGATAGAGGTTAATGTTTTTGTTTTATCTTTATGTAGTTAATCAATATGGAAAATAATAATTTGCATGATGTTGTTATAAGAAATGGCAAGATCATAGACGGATCTGGTAAAAAACCATTTAGTGGTGATATTGCTGTAGATAATGGAAAAATATCTTTAGTTGGAACGATAAAAGGTTCAGGCAAAAGGGAAATTGACGCAAAAGGCAACCTAGTTACACCAGGTTGGGTGGATATTCATACTCACTATGATGGTCAAGTTTGTTGGGATCCGTACCTCACTCCTTCAAGCTGGCATGGTGTTACCACAGTGGTAATGGGAAATTGTGGGGTTGGGTTTGCTCCTGTTAGGCCTGGAAATGAAGATTTTCTTATTCAATTAATGGAGGGGGTGGAAGATATTCCGGGCTCTGCTTTGCACGAAGGAATTGATTGGGATTGGGAAACATTTCCTGAATTTTTAGATGCAATTGATCAAAAAGAATTTGTCATGGACCTAGGGTTTATGATTGGACATGGTCCTTTGAGGAGCTATGTGATGGGTTATGAAAGGTGTCAAAATCAAGTTGATGCATCTGAAGCAGAAATAGGCAAGATGTCTAACCTAGTAACAGATGCGATTGCGGCAGGCGCCCTTGGTTTTAGTACCTCAAGAACTATTCTTCACAGAGACATTTATGGTAAATACGTTCCTGGAACAGAAGCAAGCTCTGAGGAAATGAGAGCCCTTGCTTTTGGTATAGATAAAGCAGGCGAAGGAACTATGGAAATCGTTTCTGATTGGCTTGACAAAGAAATCGAGATGTCTTGGATGAAAGAATACATTAAGAAAAGTGATTGCGGATTAACATTTTTGCAAACAAGCGGCGATGCCGTAAAAACAACTTTATTTTGTGAAGAACAGTTTCTTAAAGGAAAGAATGTGCGGCCTCAATTCCCAGGCAGAAATGTTGGGCTAATGTTTGGTCTAGAAAGTTCCCTACATCCATTTATTCAGTACCCAGCATATAAAAAAATTGCTCACCTTCCCTTAGATCAAAGATTTGAGGTTATGAAAGATCCTGACTTTAAAAGTAAATTATTAAGCCAAGAGCCAGATTTTGAGTCAGATATCGAAAGCAAGCTTGCAGACGAAACAAACACCAAGACAAAAGATGAGCTTTTAGCGGATGCAAAGTTAGGAATAATGCTAACTTCAAATTATGGCACTCAATTTATTTTAGGGAGCCCTCCAAATTATGAGCCTAGAAAAGAAGACAGCATAGCTTCAATAGCTTCAAAGAGAGGTGTCTCAGAGCTTGAAGTTATATATGACGAAATGATGAAAAACAATGGCACAAATCTAATTTATGCATGTTTCACACCTTATGAAAATTATAAACTTGATTTTGTTGAGCAAGCTTATGGATTAAAGTCTTCGATTGCTGGAGGAAGTGATGGGGGCGCTCATTGCGGATTAATATGTGATGCAAGTATGCCAACCACCAATTTATCGCATTGGGCAAGAGATCGTGAAATTGGTAAAAAATTTCCTCTTGAGTTAATTATTAGAAAACAAACAAAGGATACTGCTGAAACCTATGGATTGTTTGATCGGGGAGAAATTAGACCTGGCATGTTGGCTGATATTAATATCATTGATTTTGATAAGCTGAATGTGAGCCATCCCAAAATGATCCATGATCTTCCTTTGGGGGGGAGACGACTCATTCAAGATGCTACTGGTTATATAGCAACAATTAAAAGCGGCGAGATTATTAGTGAGAATGGAAAAGCTACTGGATCACTGCCTGGAAAACTCATTAGAGGGAAACAGGAGTGCGAAGTAAAATCTGAAATAGAAAAAATTCCATTGTTTGATAAAACTATCAGGCTGGCGTTAGTAAGGGCAGCCCGATTATTTTGGGGGCTGAGGAAAAAGTCCTTGAAAACAACAATAGTGTCCGAAACTTAAATCCTTGTGTCGGTGGTTCGATTCTACCTCTGGTCAACATTTATAAAATAATCTCAGCTAAACTAAGTCTATGTTAGTAGAGCATTTTCATAACACCCATAAAAGCGCTGGCTCTTATCCAGAAAGATTGCAATCTATACTAAGACTCAAGGATGCAGAAATAGCATTCAATGAAATCTCGACCTGGCCAAGCTATGAACAAACTCCTCTCGTCTCGCTTAATAAAATAGCAGCTAAAATAGGAATTAAGGAAATTTACTATAAAGATGAAAGCTCTCGATTTGGTTTAGGAAGTTTTAAGGCGCTGGGAGGAACCTATGGTGTCTTAAGATTTATTAAAGATGCCTTAGAAGAAGAATTTGGAAAAACTGTCGCAATTGAGGATATTCGTAGCGGCAAGTACTCAAATAATATTTCAAAGTACACAGTCACAACTGCTACTGATGGAAATCATGGTCGCTCAGTTGCTTTCGGGGCAAAGTTATTCGGATGTAAGTGTCAAATATACATTCATTCAGAAGTTAGTCAGGGGAGGCATGATGCAATAGAAAATCTTGATGCAAGGGTTGTGCGTGTTGATGGAAATTACGATAAATCAGTAGAAATATGTAAAAAAGAATCAAAGCTAAATAATTGGCAAGTTATTTCTGACACTTCTTACTCTGGGTATACAAAATATCCTCGCTATATAATGGCTGGTTACAATGTAATGGCTGAAGAAATTACTAACCAAATGGGAAAAAAGTCCATGCCAACCCATATATTTTTGCAAGGTGGGGTGGGTTCATTTCCTGGTGCCATTTGCGGATACTTTTGGGAAAAGTTTAATAATCAGAACTTAAAAATTGTTGTAGTTGAATCTGAACATGCTCCTTGTTTAATTAAAAGTGCTCAAAAAAATAAAATAACTTCTGTTCCCGTAGAAACAGAAACAATCATGGCGGGTTTATCATGCGGAGAGCCTTCTTTATTGGGGTGGGAAATATTAAGCTCTGGTGCGGATGATTTCATTACAATCTCTGATGATTTAATACCCTCAGTAATGCGCTTTCTCTCAAAGAATAGCCCCTATATTGAAGCTGGAGAATCCTCGGTTGCTGGGCTAGCTGGATTGATAGAAATAATGAAAAATCAAAAAGTTGCTAAAAACATAGGTCTTGGCTCTGATAGCATTGTTCTGTTATTTGGGACTGAGGGTGCAACAGATCCAGAAATTTATAATTCAATTATAAATACATAAACAGTATTAATTTAAGTCCATTTTAGTCTTATTCTTAATTTGGCTATCGTTGATAAGAATAAGGATGATATAATGTCAATATGGTTGACAATAATATAAGCAATAAAGAGCCTCTAGATACCAATATTGTGCGTTTAACTGCGGGTTTAGTCGAATGGATGGAAGCCGAAATAATTAAGTTAAATAAATATCTACCATACAAGGTAAGTTTTTCTGAAATTAGATTATTTAATGCTCTTAGAGGAAAAGAAAAATCAATTTCTCAGTTAGCAAGAAACCTGGGAATTTCACGTCAAGCCGTTCATAAGACAATTCATAAACTAGAAAATATGGGTTATCTAGAATTAATAGCTAAACAAAATAATAAAAAAGATCGAATTATTAAAATAACCAACAAGGGTAAAACTGTAAAAAAACAAGGGGTTGAACATTTAATTGCTGTTGAAGAAAAACTTTCTTGGAGTATGGGTGAGAGAAACTTGAAATTTATGAAAATAATAATATCTGAAAATTTAAAAAAAATTCAGTAATACAATGTCTCTGCATCTCTTTGAATTATCTTCTCAATTATTTAACTAATGAGCTAACGTATGTTAGTTTTATCTAAAAGAAATTAAATCAAGCTTGGAGACAAAATATGAATAAACTTTTAATAATTGCAATGACAGCATCTTTATCAATGCTTAGCTATGCTGATCACCATGGAAAGAAGCCAAAAATGGACAAAAAGGAACATGCAAAAAAAATGCATAAAAAGGGCGTGAAAAGAGGAATGTGGAAACCCGAAGACTGTAAAAAAGTCAGTGATGCTGCAGGCATGTATCTTTATGTTTCAGGTGAACTGGCGGAAAAATCTAAAAAAGAAAGAGAAGAAGGAAAAGTAAAAGAAGCAGACAAAACATTTGAAGGATCGTGGGCATTAGCTTCTATGGCATCTTTCCATGCAGAGAGCTTTGAAGCTTTTTGTAAAAGATAAACTGAGGCTAGTTAGCTCCTCTTGCATTTCAGTAAAACTCATAAATAGACTAAAATCTATCCATGGGAATTGTCCGCTTAAGCGCAAAAGCTGGAATTGATGAGATTTTAGATGTTTTAGATCAAGATGCTGGTCTTGTAATTGAAAATATCTTATCCAAAGATGATCTATCCCAAATTAACAGCGAATTAAAGCCATACCTTCAAAATGATATAAAGGGAGACAATGAATTCACTGGCTTTAAAACTAAAAGAGTTGGTGCATTGATGGCAAGGTCTCCAAAATGCAGAGAACTTGCATTAAACCCCCTTATCAATGCAGTATCAAAAAAGTTTTTAGAGCCAAATAGTGATGGTTATCAGCTTCATTTTACTTCAGCCATTTCTATTGGCCCAGGAGAAACAAAGCAAATTCTGCACAGAGATAGAGGTGTTTGGGGTGGATATATTCCAAGAAAGATAGAGACCCAATTAAGTACTGTTTGGGCTATCACTGATTTTACAAAAGAAAATGGGGGAACTCAGGTGGTTCCTGGCTCTCATAAATGGGAGAAAAACAGAACCCCTCTTTCAAAAGAAATCGAGCATGTAGAAATGTCTGCTGGTTCTGTCTTTATCTATACTGGTTCTGTCATGCATGGTGGTGGAGAAAATAATTCAGAAGAAAGCAGACTTGGAGTTTTTCTGCACTATGCACCAAACTGGCTAAGGCAAGAAGAAAATCAATATTTATCATGTCCCCCATCAATTGCAAAAGACCTAGACCCTGAATTAAGAGATTTAATGGGTTATTGTCAAGGTGGATATGTTTTGGGTTTTTTTACAGACCCCTTCAATAAAGATGGAAATCTCGAATCAGTTTCACCTAAAAAAATATTTGGTAACTCGGCTGATAAATTTAGCATACAAACTCCTGATAAGTTAGTGGAGAGCTCTTCAAATAAAAACTAGATGAAGCAATAATGGTTTTAAGAAATAATTCCTACTGTTCTATCAATAAACCAATAAAATCCCATGCCGCCCAATAGTAAAGAGGCACAAATTGTTGTGTTTTTATATACATTTAACTTATATGCACCCCATATGATTACCCCAAAAAATGGCAACATGAATAATTGACCCGCCTCTATACCTAAATTAAAAAATAATAAAGATAAAGCGAGTTGCTCACTTCCTATTCCAATTCCAGTTAAAGCATTTGCAAATCCTAGCCCGTGTAGTAATCCAAACCCAAAGGCTATAACCCATGGGGTAGATTGATATTGTTTTCTTTCAGAAACCTCAATTGCTAGAAATACTATAGTTAAAGCAATTATTGCCTCAACTGTTGCTTGAGATAATGAAATTAAGTTAAAAACAGAAAGGCCAAGGGTAATACTGTGGGCAATTGTAAACGCAGTTATGGTCTTAACAACATTAATAAGCCCAGATACTAAGAAAAGTAAGCCCATTATGAATAAAATATGGTCTTTGCCAGTAAATAAATGGTCTATGCCCAAACTAAAATAGCTTAAGGGATAAAGCTGCTCTTCAAATGGTATATAAAGCTTTGGTTCTTTTAAATTCATTAACCCCTCATAAACTTCTTTATCTAAATGTGTAATCGTTACTAGAGCATCATTCAAAATACTTAAATTTAATACTTCAATTGTTTGTCCCTTTAGAGAGGCTTTACAAGTTAATGAAATTTTTTCTACTACATATTTACCTTGAGTAAAAGGGAGTTGAGAATTTTGAATACACTCCGGGGGAAAAATAATTTCTGCTCTTAATCCAAGATTTTTTGATGGATACATCCAAGCAACCTCATATTGGTTTTCATTATATTCATCAATCACCAAATGCGCGGGATTAAATTCATGCGCATTTAAATCCGGTAAAAGAAAAAAAAGAAAAAATAAAACCTTAAATTTTATAAACATTAATATTTAAAGTTTGGATCAATAACAACTTTATATTCAGATTTAATTTCTTCTAAATATTTTTTTATTGCATCTTCTTTACTTTGCAAAAAATAATCATTTAAAACCTGATTTTTTATTTCAATCCAATCTGGATTAAATCCATCCTTACGAGAATTAAGAAAAATTAAATGGTGTCCATATGAAGACTCATATGGACCAGACCACTGATCAAGGATTAACTTATTAAAAACATTTTCAAAACTTTTTCCAAAATTTCTAATAATTTCATCTGTACTATTTTTATAAAATTCTTTGCCCAGAAGAAATGGGTCACTATTATTTGGAGTTTTATTTTGTATTAATTCCTTTAAAGCTTTATCAGCTCTTTTTTTAGAGTCTGGTCCTTTTGAAAAATAAAGATGGGTAAAGCTATAAAGAGGTTGAACAAAATATTTATTTTTATTGAGATTATAAAAAGATCTTAAGACTTCATCGGAAGGCTGCTTTAATAAAGTTTCCTGTTTTAAAAAAGTAATCTTTTGAGCCAGTCTTCTTTTAATAATTCTATCCTCGTTATCTAAGCCAAGTTTTAATGCCTCTCGATATAAAATCTCTTCCTCGACTAAATTATTAATAATATTAGTTGCCTCAATTGCTGTTGGTTCTCTGCCTACCTGAGATTTCCAAGTCAATAAAAGGTTGGTTAATTCTGAATCTGAAATATAAATCTCATTTAAATTATTGTCAGAATTAAACCCTATATCAATGACATAGATGATTAATCCAATAATAAAAAATATAAGTATTTTATTTCGCAAAGTTATCTAGCGTGTGGCCCTATAAGGGGACTATATCTAAAGGATCATCTTTTGGAATATACCAAATTGGTGAAGTCCATGCTCTCTCTTGTATTGTTTTATGTATGTTTGGTCTTGGCTTCACTCCAGCTTTAACAGCATCCCAGGTAGACCATCTACACGTAGGATTTTCTAGAACCCGGACATAATAAAAAGCCTTGGTATTTGAATCAAAGTCTGGATCAGCCCATATGCTCTTTAATTCAGTTGCTCCCACATTGCTTGAAATGGAGCAATTATTAATATTTACTCTAGCTCCATTATCTGGACATCGATTTGTTATTGGGTCTACATCCAAACTGTCTGAACATGCAACGTCATAAACCTTTTCATGAGGAGTGCCGCTTGCTTTTTCAATCCAGCCTTTAATAATTTGAACCCTTTGAAGAGGTGCACCATTTTTATCTCTTTGAGCCCAAACAATAAATTCAGGAATTTTGTTTTCTTGCTCACCTAAATCTGACCCCATGGTAACTCCTTTAACATAGGCATCTCTAACCATAGATTCAGAATTTAAATTAATAGATTGCATATCATAGCCAGCAAAAAACCTTACAGCTATTCTTGTCCCTGTAGTAGCAAAAGTTTCTTTCCTTTTAAAAGCTTTAAAAATTGAATCTCTTGTATTCTTTTCTGCCCAAGCTACCGCAAGCCCAGACGCACCCCATTGTTCAAAACCCACACTTGCATATGTTCCGTCCTCGGTTTCTAAAAGACTTAAAGGCTGATTGTATTCTTTGGTATATTCTTTCATAAGCTTTATTCGCTCATCTGATAATGGAACTGTTCCTCTGCCCTGGGCAGTTCCATCAAGTAAACTTACCTTTGACCAATAATTAGATTCATCAAATGACCCGGCCCCTGTATGAGTATCACTTGATCCTATTAAACCAAATTTATAGGGATTTCCTTGTCGCTTCCATTCAAGGGTCAACCCAGTTAAATAAGCATCACGCACATAACTACCCTGCGTCTTACTATAAGTAGGAGGTCTGCTTCCAACTCTATAATCCATAATTCCAAAATCAGCCCACTCATCATCGGGAGAAAGCATGGGATGAGTATCAGATGTTCCTTTAACTTGAGTAATCTCAACTACAGGCTCATTTCTCATTCTTTTTGATGCATATTCAATATCTATGGGGCCCCCTTTAAATGTCTCACCTTCAAACATTTGACCATTTGAACCATTGCTATTATGCGGCATAGCTAAAGAATCAACGCCTCTATCTCTTAATCCATCCATCCAAGTCCACAAATGTTCTGGGTTCAATGAATCTATTCGTGTCCAGGGTCTAATGGGGGCTTTAGCAGAATTAAAAATTACATTCCTATGTAAATTTCCTCCCTCAACCAAAGTTGAAGATGTAAATTCATAGCCTATAAAAGTAGTGAATTTTCCAGGATTATTAAATTCTTCAGCAGCTCTTGCCACGTCAGACCAGGCTGACTTATGTACCTCATAATCAAATGACTTTAATGCAAGCTGTATATTTTTTGTAAACCATGCCTTAATGGTTTTTGGATGCCAATAAGGGTAAGGCTGAAGAATGGTTTGTCTTAACACGCTGCTAAAAATATCACTTCTCTGACCAACAGATTCTACTATAAGATTTTCAGGGCGATTTATATTATGGAATGGTTTTGACCAAGGTTGTTTAGATTGTTTGCTTGATGTATCAGCATAATTTTCAACCATTCCTAAGTAAAAACCGTGATCTGTTACCGCATAAAAATCTAGAGGCTCTTTTAACTTCATTTCATACCCTAATGGATGTGTGATTCCATCGCCCGTTGCATAACGATAGGCATCATGAGGAGAATTAGTAGTTCCAAAAACATAGGCGTCAAATGAATACTTAGTATGAACATGAAGATCGCCATAATATGGACTCCTATCTAGATTAGATTTTATTGACGCTGGATCTGTTTTAGCACCATCAATAGAAAAATCTACTACCTCTAAGGCAGAATCACTTTGTAAGTTTTTATATACGCCAGATGCATAAATAAAAAATATTGTTGAGACAACAATTAGTCCAATAAAAGATTTGCTTGATTTCATGGATTCCCCTGTGTTTTATTCAAAAATAATTTTAACCCAATGGTTGGTCTTATTATTAAAATTTTAGCCTATTTTTTACAATATAGTTATGTGCATCGTATGTATGAATATTTTTTAATTCATATATTGGAATAAAAGAAAATTTTAATGCTACATTTCTTGCTGCCACCAGTATAGGATTTTGCATATGGTAAATATTTGCTTGCCTCCGCGACAACCTTTGAATTAATTTGGTTCGCTTGTTTCTAATTGAATCATAGACATTCTGCGCTTTTTGAAAATCTCCTTCAGCTTTCTTGCATAATATTCCAAAGGAGTATGCATCTTCAATAGCCATGCACCCTCCCTGCCCTAAAAAAGGCACCATAGGATGCGCCGCATCACCTAGCAAAGTTATATTTTCACCAATCATAGACTTGAGTGGCGGCCTTACATAAATACCCCATTTATATAATTTCTGAGAATTTTCTATGGTTGGAAAAATTGCTGGATCATAGAGGGCGAAATCATTTAAAAAACTGTTATAAGTTCCTTCTTCTCTCCAGGATTCTGAAAATTTGCCCTCTTCTTTTTTAACGGCAACAAAACTTACATCGCCCTCTTTATTAAGCGGATAATTAACAATGTGGCTTTTGGGTCCTAAAACAAAATGGATACATTGGAGATCTGATCTGCCCACACCTCGCCATGCACTATAACCGCTATATTTAGGTTGTTGGTTAGTAAAAAAGTTATCTCTAATCGAGGAACGGATACCATCGCACGCCGCTAAATGAATAACACTATATTCATTGTTATTATGAAATTTAATTTTATTATTACTTTGATTAAATTTCTTAAGTGAATGGTTGTATAGAATTTCTCCGCCAAGATTTATATACCTTTCAAGAAGGCAATTTATCAATTCTTGCCTTCGTGAGGTTATGATTTTAAAAGGTGTGTTTAATTCGCAAATATTTTTTTTCGGGCCTTGGAAAATTACTTTTGAGTGAGAGCACGAGCGTTCTTCTAAATTAGCTAGAATATTTAATCTATCTAATAAACAAAGAGCATTTTGAGATAAAGATATGCCAGCTCCATAAGAGCTTACTTTAGATGACTGTTCAAAAATAATTGCTGGAATACCATTCTGCAAAAGCGTGCACCCCAAAGTTAAACCGGCTATTCCCGCTCCAATAATACCTACTTTTTCTTCATGACTTTTCATAAGTTTTATGCATTATAAACTTATCTTGACTTAGACTATGCACTAAGTTGTATGGTGCTGTGGCCATGTATAATTGCTAAAAACCTTGAAATTTGAATCTCCAATGCCATATTAGAATTACATCTTAACTAAGGAAATAAAATGAGCACAAACAAACAAATCACCTCAACAATTACTGATAAAGGAAAACTTGAAATAGCTATCACAGAGTCTTCCCGACCCGTCCCCAAAGATGATGAGGTTCTTATTGAGGTTAAAGCTTCGCCAATTAATCCTTCGGACCTTGGCGCATTGATCGGGCCTGCTGATGTAAACACTATTAAAATTGAAAACTCAAAAATTTCGATGGATGTACCAGAGTCTGTCATGTGGGCTATGAAACCTAGGCTAAATATTCCTATGCCTGTTGGAAATGAGGGTTCTGGAGTAGTTATTGAAGCAGGAGCTAATGCTCAGGACTTATTGGGCAAAGTGGTGAGTACTTTTGGAGGAGGAATGTACTCACAATTTCGGTGCATGCCAGCTACTAGCTGTATGGTAATGGAAGATGGAACAGAGCCTCGCGAATGCGCATCAAGCTTTGTAAATCCTTTAACGGTTCTTGCAATGGTTGAAACCATGAAAATGGAGGGTCACTCTGCATTAGTTCATACCGCAGCAGCATCTAATTTAGGTCAAATGTTAGTGAAAGTCTGTTTAGATGATGAGATTCCATTAATTAATATTGTTCGAAAACAAGAACAGGTAGATATCTTAAAAAATCTTGGTGCCGAATATATATGTAATTCATCAGATGATGATTTTAAAGATCAACTTACAAATGCCATATTGGAAACAAAAGCTACGCTTGGATTTGATGCAACTGGGGGTGGTGAGCTGACTGGTCAAATTCTAACTTGTATGGAAATCGCAGCAAGAAAATATGCCAAAGAAGTAACTGCCTATGGATCCACAAATCACAAGCAAGTTTATATTTATGGAGCACTAAATCAATCGAGAATTACCTTGCCCAATAATAGAGCTTTTGGAATGTATTGGAGTATAGGTGGATTTCTATTACCTGCCTTCTTAGGCAAGATAAAACCAGAAAAGGTTATGGAGCTTCAAG
The DNA here is from genome assembly GCA_902608115.1 of uncultured SAR86 cluster bacterium. Taxonomy (GTDB): domain Bacteria; phylum Pseudomonadota; class Gammaproteobacteria; order Magnimaribacterales; family D2472; genus D2472. The sequence goes on from CACLMT010000011.1 coordinate 15,372, forward strand.
CAAGGGTGGCCAATGAAATTAAAACAACTTTTGCTAGTCACTACACAAAAGAGGTATCTTTAGAAGAGGCGTTACAACTTGAATCTTTAATGGTTTATGCAAAACAAGCCACTGGTGAAAAATTTCTAATTAAACCTAACGGATAAAATAAGGATATAAATGTAAAAAGGGGCTAGTGCCCCTTTTTTTTGTTTAATATTAGTTAGTTAAATTTAAACCAATGCTAAAGCCATCATAATCAAAGATACTATAGATCCAAACCAAAATAGTGTTCTAACATAGGCTATTCCGGCTAGGTAACTAATGCCGTGCCCCACTCTAAAAATTAACCACCAGCACGCAAGACCCGATATATAAGATACATCAACATCATCAACAATCATTGATAACAAAGCCAAGGCTAAGAAAGCAGGCAAGCTCTCCTGCAAATTTGAGCTTGCTCTTCTAGCCCTTGCAAGCAGAGGTGAAGCATCAGCAGCCTCATCACGACTTGAAAGCATCCAGCTCATATTTTTTTGATTGAGAACCATGGGGATAATCCATATTTGAATTAAAGCAAGAAGTAATGCATAAACAATGTAAGTAGTCATAATCTATCTCCAAAAAATAAATAAAAATGAATTTTATACTATTGAAATAGTACCTTCAAAAAAAACAATCGCTGAACCAGCGATTATAAACACTATCACCTTTAATTGAGGAATCTAAAATTACTACAAGTACCGGCTTGCCAGAGAATAATCTACCCGTAAAAGCGTTAACTTGATACATCTCTAATTTCATAAAAGTAATTTTACCTAATTGGTCTATGACAGATAGAATGGTCATTAAAAGGATTAACTTGAACTCAGAAAAACTAAAAATAAAAACTAAATTAGCTTTTGGTATTGGCGCCACTGGTGAGGGAGCGGCTAACTGGATCTTTGCTGGGTTAACTTTTTTCTTTTATAACCAGGTCCTTAATCTTTCTGGAACACTTACTGGTCTTGCAGTTTTAATAGCAATTATTTTTGATGCAATTTCTGATCCCCTAATGGGTTCTATTTCTGATCGATTTAAATCTAGACTCGGGCGTAGGCACCCATTTATGTTTATTGCACCCTTTCCAACCGTTATTGCACTTTACCTTATGTTTTTCCCTCCAGAGGGTCTTTCAGAATATGCTCTTTTTGGGTGGCTGATTTTTTCAACAATTATTTTAAGGCTTAGCGTCACCCTCTTTGCTGTTCCTCATTTAGCTTTAGGCGCTGAACTATCTGAAGATTATATTGAACGAAGCAGAGTCATGAGCTACAACAATCTCTTTGGGTACATGGGCGTAATAATCATGCATATATTTGTATGGTTTTTAATCTTCCCTTATTTTACAGGAGATAATCTTGGACAGCTGTATCAAGAATCTTATACTCCTATCGCAATTTTTTGCATGGTTCTAGTTTCTCTTTGTATTTTATCCTCTGCGTATTTCACAAAAGATAGAATCCCATATTTAAAACAGCCTTCTAATAACGACTCAAAAATAAAATTTATAGATTTATTTAAAGACATTATTGGGGCATTAGGAAATAGAAATTATCTAAGGCTACTGGTTGGCATGTTTTTTATTTCTATGTTAATTGGCACCCATGAGACTCTTGCAATTTATATGGTCACTTTTTTTTGGGAGTTATCTGCCCAGCAAATTGGGTGGTTAATTATTAATAATATTATTGGTTTTGGTTTTGGTTTTATAGCAACAGCAAAATTACATCAGAGGTTTGATAAGCGATTAATTATTGTGATTGGTGTTCTAGGTCTGACTATTTTTTGGTCAGCAGCCGTTAACTTGACTCTGCTTGGATTTGCCCCAGAAAATGGCTCATGGAAGCTAGTAACTTTAATCATTTGTTTGGGATCTATTGCGTCTGCAAGTGGATCAATTCTTGCTATTAGTGTTATGTCTGCACTGGCAGATGTTGTAGATGAACACGAACTTAATACCGGGGTTAGACAAGAAGGTGTATTTTATGCAGCTAGGACATTTTTTAGCAAAACATCTAATGGTATAGGACACGTAATTGCTGGGTTGGCTCTAGATTTTATAGAATTTCCTACTAATGCTGTGCCAGGAGAAATTGCACATGAAACTATTTTTAAACTGGGTCTAATTGATGGCCCCTTCGCTATGATCTGGGGTTTAATTGCAGCATTCTTTTATGCAAGATATAAAATAACCAAAGAATCTCATGCAACAATTAAAGAAAAGTTAGCAAGGAAAAATGCCGTCTAACCAAAATACAATACCTCGAGTAATGACTATTGCTGGATCAGACTCTGGAGGCGGCGCAGGAATACAGGCAGATATTAAGACCATTAATGCAATTGGAGGTTTTGCAATGACTGCTGTTACAGCGGTCACCTCTCAAAATACAAAACAAGTTTCAAGCATTCATGAAATCCCATATAAAATGGTTATCAAGCAAATAGAATTGGTTGAAGAAGACATTGGATTTGACGTTGTTAAAACTGGCATGCTTGTGGATCCAAAAGTAATTTCATTTATTGCTTCTAATCTCAAGCAATATCCGCTGATTGTTGACCCTGTTTTAATTTCAACTTCTGGTGACATATTAATTTCTGATGAAGCGCTATCTACCATTAAAAATATGCTAATTCCAAGGGCAATGATTGTAACTCCCAATATTCCCGAAGCATCCCTCTTGTCAGGCATTAAAATTATAAATATAGACTCTCAGATAAAGGCTGGCAAAAGAATTCTTAAACTGGGTCCAGAATACGTCCTTGTAAAAGGCGGGCATGGAGAAAGCAATAATATTGTTGATGCTTTAATTTCAGAAAATGAAACCAAGCTATTTGAATCAAAAAAAATTAAAACTGAAAATACTCATGGCACAGGCTGTACTTTGGCTAGTGCAATTTCTACATACATAGGTATGGGAATTCCGATAAACCAAAGTGTGAAAAAATCTATAAATTATGTCCAGTGGTTATTAAGATCTTCACCCAAATTTGGAAAAGGAAATGGTCCTATGCACCACAAGCCCCCAAGAGAATAAGAAAAAACTTTAAAATTTCCCCCGGGTGAATCTCATTCTAATTGAGTAAACCCTAACCAAAGCAACTATTGTTATGACGGTTTGTGTAAATAACGAGATCGATAAAGTATTAGTCCAACTCCAACTATCAATAGTTAGCCAGAGTAAAAAAGTTTGAAGGGGGAAATTAATAACCATCCCCATCATCACAACAATAATACTCTCTCTAAAAGCTATTTTTTCAGTTTTGTTCATTTTGATCCCTGTTTATTTTTGGTTGTTATTAATAGTATTTTTTCATGAATTGTCTAGATAAAGAAGTTTTAATGATGCCTAAAATGCTCACTAAAAAATTCTATAAATTAATTTTTAAAAGTTACTGCTGTTCCATAAGCAACAACTTCTGAGGCGCCAGCAGCGATTGTAGAGGTTTCGTATCTAAAATTAATAATAGCATCTGCCTGTTTCTCTTTGGCGCTTGCAATCATCCTATCCATAGCTTCTTTTCGTGCAGCTGTTAACAGAATTGAGTAACTTTTAAGCTCTCCTCCAATAAGGCTTTTTAGAGTTGCTAATATATCTGTACCTAAATGCCTCGCTCTAACCGTACTACCAATAACTACTCCGAGGTATGATGAGATTTCTGACCCTTCTACAGAGGGAGTTGTAGTAACTAACATAGTTTGCTCCAAATTTTTGATATGATTAAATTGCTTATATGGATAATATAAAACAAGAATTAGTCGAAACAAAGTTTTCGATCGGCGCAATAGTAAAACATAGGTTTCTAAATTTTCGTGGAGTTATTTTTGATGTTGACCCTGAGTTTAATAATACAGAGGAATGGTATCAATCTATCCCCTCATCTATTCGTCCAATAAAAAATCAGCCTTTCTATCATCTCTTTGCAGAAAACGGACATATTTTTTATATTGCTTATGTTTCAGAACAAAACTTGCTCAAAGACGACTCTGATGAGCTCCCCAAGCACCCTGAAATCAAGAATCTATTTTCTCACTTCGAAGATGGAAAATTTGTCCCAGTCTCTGGGGCTGTTAATTAATTTATTCTTCGTGGGCAATTCTCAAAGAGGTTATAAAAACATCCATTGCATCTTTAAGGTCTTCAATAGACAAAAAGGTGGGTGCTAATCTTATATTTGAGTCATGTGGATCATTAAAATATGGGTATGTTGATCCAGCCGGGGTAATAAGCACACCAGCTTCTTTACAAAGCTCTATTACTCTCTTAGCAATGGGTTTACTTGTATTATAAGAAATAAAATACCCCCCAGTAGGCTTTTTATATTTTCCTATAACTGAATTTAAAGAGTCCAATGCTTTAAAAGCAATCTCGAATTTTGGTCTCACAAGGTCTGCATGTTTCTTCATGTGATCTAAAATACCTTCTTTATTTTTTAAAAATTCTAGATGGCGCATTTGATTAACTTTATCTGGGCACACTATCATTGAGGTTCTTTGTCTCACCAGCAAATTAAATAGTTTTTGACCTGCTGCCACAAATGATAAACCGCCTCCGCCAAAAGTTACTTTTGAAAAAGAGCATAAAACTGCTGTTTGCTCCTCCACATTAGAGCTCTGGGCAAGTTCCCAAACTTGAGTCTGACTTGGGGATGGAAGAAAATCATGAAGGATATAAGCATGGTCAAAAATAAATAAAAACTCATTTGAGTAAGCTTTCCCCGCTTCTAACATCATTGAAATATTCTCATCAGTATAAATATCGCCTGTTGGGTTTGAGTGACGCGGGACACAAATAATACCCTTAATATTTTCATGTTCAGCAAGCAAAGTTTTAAATGCATCGATGTCTATACCTAATCCCGTTAGCGGAGTTGTCAGTATTTCAATTCCAAAATCCTCTAAAAGTCTAAAATGTCTGTCAAAGCCAGGCACGGGACAAATAAATTTTATATTTGATTGATCTTTCCATGGAACTTGTAGCCCAAAAAGATAATTTGAAAGTATTAATTGATAAATAAGTAAAAGGCTTGATTGTTCACCAACTAAAGTATTTTCAACAGGCGTTGATAAAAGATTTGCTCCTAATTCTCTTACCTCAGGAATGCCTAGAGGTTCTCCATAGTTGCGAATATCAATTCCACTCGGACTGTGTGTGGGTATTTCTGAGCTTAAAAGCTCATTGGATATATCAAGTTGATCTACTCCAGGCTTCCCCCGCGTTAAATCAATTTTAAGACCCTTTGCTTTTAAAGCATCAAATTTAGATTCAAGAGACTTATCCATAGTATTATGTGGCTGTATTAGTAAATGTATTTTATAGGATAAATTTATAAGTGGTAAACATATCAATCCTTTTGGCTGCAGTAGTAATAATCATTCTTTTGGGCTTCTTGATCTATTTAAATGTTAAGAGTGATTCTCAAAAAACTAATTCTAAAGAATCTTTAAAAGATCTTGATAAAGCAGTTGAAAGACAAGGGGCAACTTTGCGTGATCTCTCAAGAGATATTCAATCTTTCCAAGACCCTCTTAGTAAGCTTAATAGATATCTATCGGGGGGGACCCTAGCTGGTACATTTGGAGAATGGTCATTGAATGCAATTATTAAAGATATTTTCCAACCTAACCAATTTCTCACTAACCATGAGGTAATTGCGGGCACTGGTAAAAGGGTTGAATTTGCTATCAAGCTTCCTGATGGCTTGTTGATGCCAATAGATGCAAAATTTCCATCAGGTCTGTTTGATAACTATCTTGCTGCTGTTGATAGCAAAGATCAGCAATTAATCAAAAGATCAAAAGATGAAATCAAAAGACATGTGGTAACAGATGCTAAAGATATAAAAGACAAATATATCCAATCAGGAATTACCGTAGAGCTTGGAGTAATGTATATACCAAGCGAAGCGCTTATGCAGCTTATAGATTCAATAGACAATATCAGAGAACATATATTTAGAGATAGTCGGATTTTGATCATGGGTCCTAATTCCCTTGCAGCATATTTAATAACTGTTCATATGGGTTTTAGAACTCTTGCTTTGAATGAAAGAGCCGGCGATATCATGAAAGAATTTGGGAAATTGAAAAAAGAATTTGAAAAATTTAGCACGTCAACCGAAGACCTTCAAAAAAAAGCTGATGCAATGCTAAAAACTATCAACGAGCACGCAACTCGAGAAAGACAAATGGAAAAAGCAATTAAGAATATGGATAATTCTTAACTAGTAATAGAATCGTCTCCACATATTTAAGCCAAACAACAAAGCCAACAACCATAATATAACCTCTGGAATATTTGGGTTGCTGTTATAACCAAAAAAACCTTTAAAAAAAACTCCAATAGTTCCCTTGTCATGTAACAAATGATAAGACTTAGCCCCGTCTGAAGATATTTCGGGTTTCAATATATCCCAGGGTCTATAAATATCTGTCTCTTTAATTTGATGAGACTTAACCAAATACTCTTCAGCTTCATGGGTGCCATAGGCAATCATTCCTGCAGAAAGAAAAACAAGCAATAAAGTTGTGTACTTAAAAATATTTTTTAAATCAGCCTTTCTTCCCTGTCTCACAATTAAATAGCCAATTATTATTGCCAAGATGGCCCCAAGGGAAAAGCCGGTATATGAAAAACTTCCTGTTATAGAAAAACTTGATATAAGAAATACAACTGTTTCAAAACCCTCTCTCAAGATTGCAAAAAATACAACAAAAAATACACCCCATGCAGAAATTTGCATTGCCTTGACGGTTTGATCTTCTAGCGCTTTTCTATCACTAACATTTTTTGATAACCAAAATACTACATACCAAATTAAAAATGCTGTCAAATATAAGAAAATTGATTCGAATAGTGCTTTGACTGAATCATTGCCTAAAGAATCTTTTGCTTTTATAACTAGATATGCAACTAAAATACTGGCTAAGATTGATGTAAAAATGCCATACCAAAGCTTAACAAAATGTGAATTCTGGTTAGTCTTTTCCAGTAAAAGATAGATTATTCCAACCACAAGAGAGGCTTCTAATACCTCCCTAAACACTATTATAAATTCAACCATTATCTGTCTCTTTATTAATGAGAATCATTCTCATTAAGATTATAACAAACAATTATTAAAGTTAAATTAATTTAAAATATCAATAAATGTTAGTATGTCTCGAATTTTATTAATTCATAAATAAAAAATTGTGAATAGAACTTCTCTTTATAAATCACACCTTAAGCTAGGTGCAAAAATAATTAACTTTTCAGGCTGGGAAATGCCAATTAGTTATTCTTCACTAATTAAAGAACATAATGCCGTAAGAAACTCTGCTGGAATTTTTGACGTTTCACACATGGCTATATTCGATTTCAAGGGCGGCGATCAAGCGGGATTCTTAAAAAAAATTTTTGCTAATGACATAGATAAAATAAAAAATAAAAATAAAGCTATTTATGGGGTTTTGTTAAATGAAGATGGTGGAATTTTAGATGATTTGATTATCTATCATGCAGATAACAGATTTAGGTTGATCTCAAACTGTTCAACCCGAGAGCAGAATACAGAATGGTTCAAAAAACATGCAATTCAATTTAATGTTGAGGTGATTCAAAGAGATGATATGGGCATCTTAGCCATTCAGGGGCCCAAAGCAATTAAGCGGGTGTTAAACAGTAAAATTATCACCTCAAAAGTAAAGAATTTAAAATCATTTGAATGTATGTTTGAGGAAGACCATTTATATGCAAGGACTGGCTACACAGGAGAGGACGGTCTTGAGCTTGTAGTGCCTAATAAAATAATAGAGAGCCTCTGGATGGGAGCAATAGAAAAAAATTGTATTCCTGTCGGGCTTGGTGCAAGAGACACCCTTAGACTTGAGGCGGGTTTAAATCTTTATGGGAATGATATGACTGCAGATAATCATCCATTTGAATCAAATCTTTCTTGGACGATTGATATGAATAATGACAAAAGAAATTTTATTGGCAAACAAGCATTGCTTCGGGTAGATAAAACAAAATGTAAGAAACTTATTGGAGTAGTTCTAAAAGATCGTGGAGTACTAAGACCTGGATATAAGGTTACACATAATAATGGAAAAGGCATTATTTTAAGCGGTACCTACTCTCCAACACTTCAATCAAGCATAGGTCTTGCAAGAGTTGATCAAGGATATAAAAACAATGGAGAAGTAGTCATCAGAAACAAGCCACTAAAATTAAGTTTTGTATCGCCTAGGTTCTTAAGACAGGGTAAAATTTCATCATGAGCGATATACCTGGTGACTTAAAATTTCTTTCTTCTCATGAATGGGTAAGAATTGAGGCTGACGGTTCAGCAACCGTTGGAATCAGTGATCATGCCCAAGACCTCCTTGGAGATATAGTATTTATAGAATTACCAGAAATTGGCCAAGAAATTGATGCAGAGAGTGATGCAGCAATTGTAGAGTCGGTTAAAGCTGCTTCTGATGTTTATTCCCCTCTTTCGGGAAAAATAACAGAGGCAAATTCTATGTTAGAAGAGCAACCTGAAACAGTTAATTCATCACCATTTGAAGATGGCTGGTTTTTTAAAATGACGCCTTCAGACTTGGGAGAGCTAGAAAGCCTGCTTTCACCTGAAGATTACAACGAAACCTGCCAAGATTGATTTCTTGAAAAAATTGCTCATTAATAAAAATTAAATAATTTAAGTTATACCAAATTAATCTATGAATCATACTAACTTCGCCTTAAGGCACCTCGGTTTAAATAAATCTGACGTTGGGTTTATTTTAAGCGAATTGGGGTATTCAGATATAGAGGATTTTTCAGAATCAGTTATACCTAAAAATATTTTCATTAAAGAAGAGCTTGATTTAAAAAAACCAATTTCTGAAGAAGAAGCCCTGCAATCATTAAAAAATATTGCTAAAAAAAATAAGGTTTATAAATCATTCTTGGGTCAGGGATACTATGGAACAATTACCCCCAAAGTAATCCTAAGAAATGTATTTGAGAACCCGGGTTGGTATACATCCTATACTCCCTATCAGCCAGAAATATCACAAGGAAGATTAGAGGCATTAATTAATTTCCAAACAATGGTAAGTGATCTAACCGGGCTTGAGATTGCAAATGCTTCACTGTTAGATGAGGCAACTTCTGCGGCTGAGGCTATGACTTTGGCTTTAAGGGTTGGCAAGTCTAAATCTAAAAAATTTTTTATTGATCAAAACTGTTTTCCTCAAACAATAGCTGTGGTTGCTGCTAGAGCAAAACCAATTGGGATTGAAATTGTTGTCGAGAACCCCGAAAACTTAGAAAGGTTGGAAAAAGAAAGCTTTTTCGGAGCATTACTTCAATACCCTGGTAATAATGGAAATATCAATGATTATTCAAAGATAATCTCAAGCATTCATAGTCAGGGGGGTTTAATTGCGGTTGCCACTGATTTATTAGCTTTAACATTAATTAAGAGCCCTGGGGAGTTGGGCGTAGATATCGCAATAGGTAGCTCTCAAAGATTTGGAGTCCCACTTGGGTTTGGCGGACCGCACGCAGCGTTTATTGCCACGAAAGAAGCATATAAAAGGTCTCTCCCAGGAAGGCTTGTGGGGGCTTCAATTGATAAACATGGGAATACAGCATATAGATTAGCGCTACAAACTAGAGAGCAACATATAAGGAGAGAAAAAGCCACAAGCAACATATGTACAGCACAAACTTTGTTGGCAATTATGGCAGGATTTTATGCTACATATCACGGTCCTGATGGGCTCAAAAGCATAGCAAAATCTATTCATAACAAAGCAAAAAAATTAGCAAAAGACATTAATACAAAGGGGTTCTCAATTAACTCAAACTCTTTTTTTGATACCTTGTGCATTCATACTGGCGATCAAACTAAAAAAATTATTCAAGCCGGTTATCAAAGGGGGGTAAATCTTAGAAAATATGATGATCAGAATGTTTGCATTTCATTAGATGAGACAACCAATAACCAAGACATAGCTAATCTTTTGAACTGTTTTAAAGGTCTAAAAGATGATAAAAAAATTGAAGTAAAATACGATATTCCGCCAAACCTTAAAAGAACAACAACTTATTTAACCCATCAAGTATTTCATTTATACAGAACAGAGACTGAGATGTTGCGTTATATTCGTAGACTCTATGACAAAGATATAGCTTTGGATCGTGCCATGATTCCATTGGGCTCCTGTACCATGAAACTTAATGCGACCTCTGAAATGATTCCAGTTGGGTGGGAAGAATTTGCTAACATTCATCCCTATGCCCCAGAAGATCAAATCGAAGGCTATAAAATCTTAATCAATGATCTTGAATCTCAACTATCGACCATTACCGGATATGCAGCAATATCTCTGCAACCAAATGCGGGTTCTCAAGGAGAATATGCAGGTCTTTTAGCTATAGATGCATATCATAAAAATAACGGCGATCTAGAACGAAGAATATGCCTCATCCCTGAATCAGCCCATGGAACAAATCCAGCATCAGCACAAATGGCTGGTATGAAAGTTGTTCCAATTAGCTGTGATAAAAAAGGAAATATTGATCTTGAAGACCTTAAGCTGAAAGCAAAAAAATTCTCTAATGAATTAGCCGCAATCATGATCACTTACCCATCTACCCATGGGGTTTTTGAGATTAATGTGACCGAGGTTTGCGAAATTATTCATTCCCATGGGGGTAAGGTATACATTGATGGTGCCAATTTAAATGCAATGGTTGGTTTATGTAAACCAGGGGAATTTGGCGGAGATGTTTCTCATCTAAACCTACATAAAACTTTTTGCATTCCCCACGGAGGTGGAGGGCCCGGAATTGGCCCAATTGGTGTCGCAAAAGATCTGATTAACTATTTGCCTGCAGACCCACTAAACTATAACTATGCATCAATTGATGTTGGACCTGTTTCGGCCACTAATTATGGAAGTGCATCAATTTTACCTATCAGCTGGATGTATATTCAGATGATGGGTGCAAGTGGGCTTAAAAAAGCTACCCAAATTGCTATTTTAAGCGCAAATTATATTGCTCAAAAACTTAACCCTCATTACAAAATTTTATACAAGGGACAAAATGATTTAGTTGCCCATGAATGTATCTTAGATATAAGGCCTTTAAAAAAATCATGCGGGGTAGAAGTTGATGATATTGCTAAACGTTTAATAGATTTTGGTTTTCATGCTCCAACCATATCCTTCCCCGTAGCAGGAACTTTAATGATAGAACCAACTGAAAGTGAGTCACTTTCGGAGCTTAATAGGTTTATTGATGCAATGATAAGAATTCGGGCTGAAATAAAAGAAGTAGAAGAAAAAATATTTTCAATTGAAGAAAGCCCCCTTAGAAATGCCCCCCATTGCGCTCAAGAAGTAACAAGCGACAAGTGGTCATACAAATATTCCCGCTCAATAGCAGCCTATCCATATGAAGCAAGCTACAAAAATAAGTTTTGGCCTCCAGTTGGCAGAATTGATAGTGTTTTTGGTGATCGAAACTTAATGTGCATCTGCCCCCCTATATCAGATCCTTCAGAAACAGACTAGATCTTTGGCAAATTAATTATTTCCCAACCCCTCTTATTAGCTATCTTTTCTAGTCTTATATCGGGGTTAACAACTTTAGGCATTTCAACAGATTCCAATAAAGGCAAATCATTTATTGAGTCTGAATAAAAAATTGTACCTAAAAAATTACTATATTTATGTTCTTCCATCCAAGACTTAACCGCATGAAATTTTCCAGAACCAATAGTCAACGGATGCAAGAAAAATCCTGTACATTTACCATTGATGAACTCTACCTTTGTACTAATAGCGCTTTTAAAATCTAATCGTCGAGCTATTGGATTAACAATAAGCTCATTTGTTGCGCTAGCGAGCAACAGCTCATCTCCTTTATCCTTGTGGTCATGAATTAATTTAAGCGCAAAAACATTAATCATCGACTCAACAACAGTTTTTATAAAGGGTCTAATAATTTCATCTATCTCTTGCTGGGTCTTTCCAACATAAGCACTTAATGTAAATTTAGCATATTCACTCATATCTAATTTGCCATTGATATATTCATCCATAAATTTTTCATTTCTTTTTTCTGCAGATTTTCCCAAAAAATTATTTTCTATAAGGTAATTGATCATAGAATAATCTGAATCACCATTTAGAATGGTATTATCTAAATCAAAAATTACTAAATTGGGCTTACTCATAAGGGATTAATCTAACATGAATGATAAAACTTACAGGAAAAATGTTGGTCTAATAGTTCTAAATCCTGAAAATCAATTACTGGTATGTAAACGAAAAGACACTAAGAAATGGCAATTCCCTCAGGGCGGAGTAGATTCTAATGAAAAACCTATCCAAGCAGCTTATAGGGAACTGTTCGAGGAAGTTGGTATATCTAAAAAAGATGTTAAATTACTAAAAGAAAGTGAACACTGGTATAAATATGACTTACCTGTTGACTATCGCCGCAAAACAATTAACTTAAAAAAATTTAAAGGACAATCCCAAAAGTGGTTTATCTTTAAAAGCAAATATAAGCTTGAGATTGATTTTATGAATGATCTACATGAAGAATTTGATGGTTATCAATGGGTTAGTTACTGGTATCCCCTATCTCAAATTATTGATTTTAAAAAGCCAGTATATGAAAAAGTTCTCAAAGAATTTTTACCAATTTATCTAAAGGTTGTAAATGATTGAATTGCTTGTTTTTATAGCACTGGGGAGTATAACTGGCATCCTTGCAGGCATGTTTGGAATTGGTGGGGGCGTCCTACTTGTTCCAGTTTTAATATTTATCTTTTATGGGATGGGTATGGAAGAATCAGTGGTGGTTTATATGGCAATTGGCACCGCTTTATCAAGCATAATATTTTCAGGTATTTCCTCAGCCCACTCTCACCATTCAAAAAAGTGCGTTGAGTGGAAACTTGTATTCCCTTTATCGCTGGGAATGATTGTGGGGGCTTTAATTGGATCAAGATACGCAACTTCAATGAGTAGCGATAATTTAAAATTAATAATCACAATTTTTCTAATAGCGGTGGGGGGAGAAATGTTATTTGGTTATACAAAATTATTAAGTAACAGAAGAAAGTTAATCTCCATATCAAATATTCTTGCTCCAATTCATGGTGGGTGGATAGGTTTTTTATCATCAATTTTGGGCATTGGAGGAGGATCATTTACTACACCTTTAATGACATTGGCTGGATATAATATTAGACAAGGCATTGGCACTGCTGCTGCGTGTGGGGTTCCAATAGCTCTAGCTGGAGCCATGGGATACCTATATTTCGGACAAACCCACCCAAATCTTCCAGCTGGTGCAACAGGATTTATTTTCTGGCCTGCGGTGCTAGGTATTGCAAGTGCTAGCATTATTACCGCAAGAATAGGCTCAAATATTGCACATTCAATCTCAGAACAAATTCTTAAGAGATTATTTGGTGTCTTGTTGGTAATTGCAGCCATTATGGTGACAAGAAGTTGATCATAGAACTCTCAGAATTTTTTAATAACCCAAGCTTGATCGAATTTGGTGGATTAAAAATTCAATACTATGCTCTCACATGGATTATTTCAGCGCTTCTAATCTTTCAATATCTAAAAAATCATAAAATCATAAAAGAATTGGATCTCTCAATTGAACAAATCAATGATTTAATATTTCTATATGGTTTATTTTTTGGCGCTATGGCAGGCGGAAGAATTGGGTATATGATATTTTATGGATTTGATCAGCTAACTATTAACCCTTTAAGTTTGTTTTTTATTTGGGAGGGTGGGCTTAGTTTCCATGGTGGTCTTATTGGGGTCATAGTAAGTCTTTATGTTTTTTCAAAAAAACACTCTTTGTCATTTTTGAGGCTTTCAGATTCTATATGTTTAGCCATGCCTATAGGTCTAGGACTGGTAAGAATTGGAAACTTTCTTAATGGCGAATTATATGGAAGACCAACTGAGGGTAATTGGGGATTTATCTTTCCAACAGATCCGTATGGCTTTACAAGACATCCCTCTCAGCTTTATGAGGCTTTTTTTGAAGGCCTTGTACTTTTTTGTGTTCTAGTATTAATCAACCAAAGAAATGATAATGCTGGTGTTGTAAGTGGAAGCTTCTTAGTAGGATATGGGATTATTAGGTTTTTTATAGAATTCTTTAGACAGCCCGATGCCCACATGGGTTTTATTACATTACAATTAAGCATGGGACAACTATTGAGCATTCCGATGTTCATTATTGGTCTAATAATACTTAGAAGATCATTAAAAAAACATGAAGCAGTATCTTGAGCTTTTAGAATATATTCTTGAAAATGGTGAAAGTCGAGATGATAGAACTGGCACGGGTGTAATATCTTCATTTGGACATCAAATCCGATTTAATCTTCAAGATGGATTTCCAGCGGTTACAACCAAAGCGCTTGCATGGAAGGGAGTTGTTTCAGAGTTGTTATGGTTTTTAGAAGGATCTGATGATGAAAGGCGTCTTGCAGAAATAAGATTTAAAAAAAACAGAAGTGATCTTGTTGACTTGGATAAGTTTTCAACAATATGGACAGATAATGCAGATAATCAAGGCGTAGAGCTTGGGTACGATAATTCAGATACTATAAAAAAATTAGGTCCAATCTATGGTGTTCAATGGAGGAATTGGAATGGGGTGGATCAAATTCATGAATTGGTTGATGGATTAAAAACAAATCCCTTTGGAAGGCGTCATATTTTAAGTGCATGGAATGTTGAAATGATAGAATCAATGGCTCTGCCCCCATGTCACGTAATGTCGCAATTTTATGTTTCAAGTAATGGTGTTCTTTCTTGTCAGATGTATCAACGAAGCGCTGATATGTTTCTTGGTGTTCCTTTTAATATTGCTAGCTATGCGTTGCTTCAATCTATACTTGCAAATATCTTAGATCTAGAACCTGGTGATTTTGTTCATACGTTTGGAGATGCTCATATTTACAAAAACAGTATTAATCAGGTAAAAGAACAATTAACTAGAGAGCCAAAAAAATTACCAAGGCTGATTATGCCAAACATACAATCACTTGAAAGCCTTAAAGAAATGTCGATTGATGACTTTGTTCTTAAGGGGTATAAATCACACCCCGCCCTAAAAGCTGAAATGGCTATATAGAAATTGAAGAACGTAATTTCACACCTTGTTGCTATGTCAAACAACCTTGTAATTGGAATAAATAACAAGCTGCCGTGGAAGCTAAAAAAAGATCTACAGCACTTTAACTCTTACACAATAGATCAAGCAATAATTATGGGAAGAAAAACATATGAATCTATTGGTCGGCCCTTACCAAATAGAAAAAATATTGTCATCTCATCAAGCCTCAGATCTTCAGAGCATATTCAAATTGCAACAAATCTAGATGAGGCTATCTTATTTGCACGCAATTGGAACATTAAACATAACCAACAAGATGAAGCAATACTCATCGGTGGTGGTTATGTTTTTCGAGAAAGCTTAGAGTTAGTAAATAAACTGGTACTAACTAGAGTTGACTGCGAAATTAAAGGAGATGTTTTTTACCCAGAAATTGATTTTGAGGCATGGGAACAAGTTAATCAAAAATCTTTTAAAAAAGATAAAGAAAATCAGTTTGATTTTGTTATAGAAACTTATTTAAAGGTTTAAGATAACTAAGTCTGAGGGCTTTTTTTGGCTTGTTGGATAAAATCTCTTCTTAATGCAAGATTTTTTACTCTTATTTCTTCATTTTCAGCATACTTAATCCATGAATTCGCTGTCTTTTTAATCCGCTTGTTCTTATCTCTGGCTGCTGCCCTAAAATGTTTCTTTGCATCTTCAAAATTCTGTAATTCGAAATGGGCTTGCCCTAACACCAATAAAGCCTGGGATCTACTTTTAACTTTAGGTTTTTTTAAGCCGTTTTCAATTGCTCTAATTGAGTCTTCTAATCGGTCTTCAAACAGATACAAGTTGCCTAGTAAAACATAAGTATCTCCATCCTTAGAGAGCTTGGCTGCTTGTTCTAATACTGGTATAGCTTTGTCTATTTCTTGGGCCATTCTCCATGAATCAGCAAGCATTTTCAAGTTCCTTTCCGTATCCTTAACAACTCTAATAGCTTTCTCTTCTCCAGTTTTTTTATCTTCAATGATGACTTTTTTATTTTGTCCAGCCACAAGAACTTGAGCTGCCCAATATGGGTTTTTGTTTAAAAGAAGTAGTTGGGCTAGTTGAATATATTCCACTTCTTTATCAAGAAAGTCTTTCTCATATGCGGCTTTTAGTGCGATCAATTGGTCTTCTTCTCTATTCATTTGCGAATATGTTCCGGCTAATTGAATAAAATATATTTTTTTAGGGTAATAATTTACCAATATTTCGAAAATCTCAAGCTGCCTCTCTAATGCATAGGCGGCACTTACAATCTTTTTGTCTTTAAGTTCTACAAAACATCCTGCTAATAAAACATACCAATTCTCTTTTGGTCTGTAGCCCTCATCTTCTTCTGCCATTCTTATGGCCTCTTCCATCGATTTCCTAGATTTAACAAAATCTCCTTTTTGGAAATAGGCCTGACCAAGCAAAGCATGAGATTGAGCAGTAACGTTTTCTACTTCGCTCATCCATTGATAAATTAATTCTATTCCTCTGTCCCAATTCTCTTTAACTAAATTTAATTGCGCCAAAGTAAACAGGGAGGCCGTTCTCAGGGGCTGGGTTGCTTCGGGCTCTTCTAATAATTGCTCATAAGCCCACATGGCTCTGTCATAATTTTCATCAACAAAATAAATATATCCCCAGTAATTCCACATAACCGAACGATCATAACTTTTGAGTTCAGCTCTATCGTTATAAAGTTCAGTTAAAATACTTTTAGCCTTAGGGTAATCTGGATCATCCTCTTCCTTTTCAATAAATTTACCCTTATTAAGTGGGTCGGGGTCTGGAACTTTAACTGTTTTTTGTCTTTCAAGAGCTTCAACAACTTTAACAATTTTTTTAGCAGTAGAAGGAGCTAAAACTCTTGCTTTTTTATATGTTCTTGTTTTCCCTGTTTTCTTAGAAGAGCCGCCCACCGATGGATCGTCCCCTCTGCTTTGAGCAGATAGACCAAAAGAAATCATTGAAAAAATAAGAGACACTGACAAGAAAATGATACTAAATGAGACTCTTTTAAGCATTAAGTTTCCTCCAGAATAAAAGTGAATTTATGAGGAACATCATCGACTCTAACTGCTTTCCCATCAACAATTTTGGGTTTGTATTTTAATTTCGCTGCGGCTCTTTTTGCAGCAGAATTAAATATTGAACAGGGCCTATATATTGTATCGGGATTGGTAGGATCACCACAAAAACCCTCAAGTGGTTCTGCATTCTCAACAGTGCCAGTTTCAGTAATGGTAAATGTCACTATAGAGTACCCCATAATACCTCTTTCTTGAGCTCTTCTGGGGTAAATGGGGGTAACCTTAAATAGTGGAATATATTCTCCGTCTCTAAAAAATGCACCGGTTCCAGCAAAATTAGTTTTAGGCTTAGGAATGCTAACATCCACCCCATCAAGAGGCGCAAGATCTAACTCTGGTTGAGCAATGTCTTCGGGTTGCTCGTCTGGCTCTTCCGGTTTATCAACATGGTCAAACAATGTGTCAATATCTCTTTCAGGCATAATTACAT
Source organism: uncultured SAR86 cluster bacterium (assembly GCA_902608115.1). Taxonomy (GTDB): domain Bacteria; phylum Pseudomonadota; class Gammaproteobacteria; order Magnimaribacterales; family D2472; genus D2472. The sequence goes on from CACLMT010000011.1 coordinate 33,080, forward strand.
CACCCAATTTACGAGAATTGTCTGTTTTGATGCTGCTATCTCCAAGTGAAATCAAAGCAACCATTAAGAAAAATAAACCAAGCGTTATTACTGCAGCAAACCCTGTACCAGCTAAATATTTGTTGTAGTTAAATGCCTTATAAAAAAGCTGAATCAGTGGATTTAGAACCCTTAAAAGGGTTTGTGAAAAAGAACTTATACTATTAGCAGTAGTATTCAATATATTTCTCTACTTAGGTTCAGAAGCAAGCGAAATATTAAATACTCCTGCCTCTCTAGCTCCATCCATGACTTTAATAATAGTGTCAGCCATTGCTTTTTCATCTGCCTGAATAACAACTGCCCCCTGAGGATTTTCTGCTAGCAACTTCACGACGTTAGCTTTTACCTGTCTTGCATCTATCCTTCTTCCGTCCATCCAAATTTCTCCAGAGG
>CACLMT010000012.1 GCA_902608115.1 uncultured SAR86 cluster bacterium
TAGAGCAACGGTTTTCTAAACCGTGGGTCAGGAGTTCGAATCTCTTCAGGCGCGCCAATTTTTATGATTTGAAATGAAAGAAATAAAATATACAGTCGCAGCCTTTTATAAATTTAGATCTTTAACTAATTTAGAATTGTATCAGGATGATTTTTTGAATTTTTTACAAGATCAAAAAATTAAAGGAACAGTTTTATTAGCGCTTGAAGGAATTAATGGAATTGTTGCAGGAAGCTCTGAAGCCATAGAAAATTTTCGAACATTCCTTCAGGATAATAATTTATTAAGTGAAAGTGATTACAAACTTTCTTATTCTAGTAAAGAACCTTTCCCTAGGTTGAAAGTGAAAATTAAAGATGAAATAGTAAGTATTGGAAATGCTCTTGCAGATCCAAGAGCGATTGTAGGTGAATACATTCAACCAGAAGACTGGAATAGGTTAATTTCAGATGATGATGTGATGGTGCTTGATACAAGGAATACTTATGAATTTTCCATAGGCACTTTTAAAAATTCAATTCAGACTGAGACAACAAACTTTAGAGACTTCCCTAAGTGGTTAGAAGAAATTGAAGACTCCAGTCTTAAAAAAGATCAAAAGATTGCAATGTTTTGTACTGGAGGTATTCGATGTGAAAAAGCTTCTTCCTTAATGAAAGTGAAGGGATTTAAGAATATATATCATTTAAAAGGAGGAATTTTAAATTATATGGATAAGGTTGATAAGGATGAAACACTTTGGAATGGCGAGTGTTTTGTTTTTGATGATAGGGTTGCGTTAAATCATGATCTTGAAGTTGGTTCTTTTGATATGTGTCATGGATGTAGGATGCCAATTACTGATAATGACAAGCGTTCCAAGAAATACCAAAAAGGTATTAGTTGCCCAAATTGCTTTGACCTTAAAACCCCTGATCAAAAAAAACGTTATGCTGATAGACAAAAACAAATGGATTTAGCAAAACAAAGAAATCAAAAACACATAGGCTCTAAGTCAGATGTTAGGCAACGATGACTCTTCCTGTCCTTTATAGTTTCAGAAGATGTCCTTATGCGATGAGGGCAAGAATGGCTCTTATCTTAACTTCTCATACATGTGAATTAAGGGAGATTTTATTAACAGATAAACCTGACTCTATGTTAAAAATATCTCCAAAAGGTACTGTGCCAGTTCTTCAATTAGAAGACAGAATTATTGATGAGAGCATGGATGTAATTAAATGGGCACTTAGATCAGGTTCAGAAAAAATGCATATTTTATCTGAAGATGAAGAAGCCATGTCTGATTCTTTAATTCAATTATTTGATTCTAAATTTAAGTATCACCTTGATCGATATAAGTATTCATCTAGGTATCAAAGTATTAAAGAAGAACATCAAGAAAAATGCTTAGAAATTTTAAATAACCTTGAACAAAAGATTTTTAATCAACCATGGATTTTTGGAAAGTTAGTGAGTTTATTAGACATATCTATTTTACCTTTTATTCGTCAATGTAAGATTGCGAATCCAGAATGGTTTAAATCTCAAAAATTTAACAGAGTTATTTCTCTGCTAGAGCATTTTGAGTCATCGGAATTGTTCAATAAGGCAATGGAAGAATTTGAATTATGGGATCCAAAAAAACCTAAAGTTTTAATTTTTCCTTCCTAGTGGACTTTAGTTAAAGCCCAATCGATTCGTAGCTTAAAGCTATCCTATCTATTGCTGTTTTGTAGGCAGCAGTCCTTAAATCCTGAATATTCTCCTCAATTAGGTTTTTTCTTATTTTTTGATAGGCTTCTCGTATCATGTCATCAAGCCCTGAACGAACTAAATCAATTTCATTTGCACCTTCAATAAATTGCTTTTTAAATTTTTCTGGCATCTCTTTACCAGTCATTGTCTCGATTGCTGAAATTAAAGTATTAAATTGATAAGCAGTCCTTCTTTTTTCGATTCGTCCAAAACGAATATGTCTCAGATTTCTTATCCACTCAAAATAACTCACAGCAACCCCTCCAGCATTTGCCATAATATCTGGAATTATAACTATGTTTTTTTTATTAAGAATTTTATCAGCCTCAAAAGTAATCGGTCCATTTGCAGCTTCTACGATTAATTTAGCTTGAATATTAGGAGCATTAGATTCATCAATAACATGCTCCCTTGCAGCTGGAATTAAAATATCACATTCAATAGATAAAAAATCAGAACTATTTTTTTCGAAGGTGCCTTTTTTATATCCCTCTAAAGTTCCTTTTTTTATTAGGTAATTTTTTACATCCTCAACATCTAACCCCTTAGGGTTTAAAATGGCTCCATTGCGTTCCATGATACAAATAATCTTACATTCATCATCTTCATGTAAAAATTTTGCAGCATGAAACCCAACATTACCTAATCCTTGGATGGCAACTTTTTTACCTTTAAGTCCTCCCTTAAACCCAGCTTTAATAACATCTTCTTCATGACGGAAGAATTCTCTAATAATGTATTGAACACCTCGACCTGTTGCTTCAGACCTACCCACTAAACCACCTTTTTGAATTGGTTTCCCGGTAACGCATGCAAGAGCGTTAATATCAGTTGGAAAAATCCTTCTATACTCATCAGCAATCCATGCCATTTCGTTTTCTCCTGTACCGACGTCAGGTGCAGGGACATTTTGGGCAGGATTTATAAGATCTCTCTTGATTAGCTCCTGAGCAAACCGTCTGGTAATCTTTTCTATTTCAGGTTTTGTCCAATCTTTAGGATTAATTCTTAATGCACCTTTTGAACCTCCATAAGGAACCTCAATAATTGCGCATTTATATGTCATTAAGGCTGCAAGCGCTTCTACTTCATCTTGATTAGAATTTATGTCATATCGAATTCCACCTTTGGCTGGTTCGAAATGTTCAGAGTGTACTGAGCGCCATCCTGTAAAAGTATGGATTTTATTTCTTAATTTAACGCCAAAATTAATAGTGTAAGTTGAATTGCAAACCCTGATTCTTGTTGCTAAATCCTCAGAAATATCGGTGTATTTTAGGGCCTTATTAAACAATTTATTAGTGGTGCCCAAAAAATCTTGTTTTATCAAAATATCCCCTTAAAAAAATATTATTATATGCTTTTTGCATCTATAATGTCTCGTTTCTTGGCGGGCGTAGCTCAGTTGGTTAGAGCGCTGGATTGTGGCTCCGGAGGTCGTGGGTTCAAAACCCATCGCTCGCCCCATTAAGAAAATTTAAAATTATGGCTAGTAAATTAAAAAAACTGAAAGATTTAGAACATAAATTGATTGTCTCAGTTCCAGTGGAGAACTATAAAAAAAAGTATGGCAAAAAGTTATCAAAGATTAAATCCACAGCAAAGATAGATGGTTTTAGAAAAGGAAATATTCCAGAAGATGTCTTAAATCAACGTTATGGCGAATCTATTCATTACGAAGTTTTAAATGAGTTAATTCAAGAAAGCTATCCTCAAGAATTACAAGACCACGACCTCAAACCAGCTTCTCCACCAGCGATAAGTATTGAAAGCGAGAACCCTAAAAAACCAATTACTTATTCTGCTATTTTTGAAGTTTTTCCTGAAGTTAAAGTTAAGCTTTCGCGTTGGTCAAATTTTGATAAAACTGAAATTACATTAGATGATTCTGATATTGATTTAGCTATTGAAGATATTTTGGAACGTTATGGTCATTGGCATAAAGTACAACGGGCTGCAAAAGAAAAAGATCAAGTTATTATTGATTTTGAAGGCAAGATTGATGGAGAAGACTTTGAAGGTAATTCATCCAAAGATTTCAAATTAATTCTTGGTTCAAAATCTATGATTCCAGGTTTTGAAGACAATTTGATTGGCAAGAGTGCAGGGGGCAATTTCTCATTTAAGACAAATTTTCCTGAGGACTATTTTAAAAAAGATCTTGCCTCCAAAGAAACTGAATTTTTTATTACACTTCATGAGGTTCAAGAAATGCATAAAGCCTCTATTAATAAAGAGTTATTCGAAACTTTGGCAATGGATGGAGTAGAAGATGAAAAAAGTTTTAGAGATGAAATTCATAAGCGCATGAAAGGCGAGATTTTGCAACAAGAGAAATCTTTAACAAAAGAGTCAATTTATGACACTTTACTTAAAAGTAATGATTTTAAAGTACCTATTGCAACTGTTAATGAGCAGGCAGAGATGATGAGAAAAGATTCTTTGATGCGTACGGGGCAAACAGTTGAAAACGCAGATGATGATTTATTTCCAATTGAGGATTTCAAAGAAAATGCAGAAAAAAGAGTTCGTTTAGATCTTCTTTTTTCAGCTTTATTAAAAAAATATGAATTAGAGGTAGGGGAGAAAGATCTTAACAAATTCATTGAAGAAGAGGCTGTTAAATATAAAGATGCAGAGCAATTTAAATCATGGATTAAAAGTCAACCCCAGCAACTAGATCAGTATAAAATGGTCATCTTAGAAAACCTACTCATTGAAAAATTAGAATCTGACCTCAAATCTAAAGTAAAGGTTATAAAATTTACAGAATTAGCAAATAAATAAATAGATTGATTATGGAAAAATTTAATTCAGGGCTTGTCCCGATGGTTGTAGAGCAAACTCCAAGGGGTGAGCGAGCTTTTGATATTTATTCTCGGTTATTAAAGGAAAGGATTATATTTCTATCCGGTCCAATTGATGACTATATTTCAAATTTAGTTGTTGCTCAGCTACTTTTCTTAGAGTCAGAAAACCCAGAAAAGGATATAAGTATCTATATTAATTCTCCTGGTGGAGTGATTTCTTCTGGTTTAGCAATTTATGACACTATGCAGTTTATAGCTCCAGAGATTTCAACTTTGTGTATAGGTCAAGCAGTTAGCATGGGTTCACTTTTACTAGCAGGAGGAGAAAAAGGTAAAAGATTTGCATTAACTAATTCTCGCATAATGATTCATCAACCTTTAGGTGGCTTTCAAGGTCAAGCGTCTGATATTGAGATTCATGCTAAAGAAATGCTTTTAGTTAAACGAAGGGTAAATGAAATTTTATCTAAGCATACAGGTAAGACTATAAAAAAAGTTGAACAGGATACCGATAGAGATAATTTTTTGGATGCTAAAGAAGCTCTGAGCTATGGCATAATTGATGAAATACTTGAAAGTAGACCTCAATCAAATGGAAAATAAAGACAACAATAACAAACTAGCTTGTACATTTTGCGGTAAGGGTCAAGAGGAAGTGCGAAAGCTTATTGCTGGTCCAAGTGTATATATTTGTGATGAATGTGTTGATCTTTGTAATGACATTATTGAAGAAGAGGTTAAGGCAGATGAGGTAGAAGTTCTCGAAGATTTACCATCTCCTTTGCAGATTTTTAATCAGCTTGATGAATATGTTATAGGCCAAGAAAAAGCAAAAAAAGTTCTTTCAGTTGCTGTATACAATCATTACAAACGTTTAAGATCAAATTCTAATAAAGACAATATTGAATTACAAAAAAGTAACGTTTTATTACTAGGACCTACTGGTAGTGGAAAAACATTGCTTGCCCAGACATTGGCAAGAGTTTTAAATGTCCCTTTTACAATTGCTGATGCAACAACTTTAACTGAAGCTGGTTATGTGGGCGAGGATGTAGAGAATATAATTCAAAAACTTCTTCAAAAATGTGACTATGATCCTGAAAAGGCAGCTCTTGGAATTGTCTACATAGATGAAATAGATAAGATTGCTCGAAAATCAGATAACCCCTCAATAACTAGAGATGTTTCTGGAGAGGGTGTTCAGCAAGCGTTACTAAAATTGATTGAAGGAACTATAGCTTCCATTCCTCCTCAAGGAGGGCGGAAACATCCTCAACAAGAATTCATTCAAATTGATACTTCTAATATTTTATTTATTTGTGGGGGAGCATTCTCAGGAATAGATGATGTTATAAAAAATCGTACTGATCAATCTGGCATTGGTTTTGGAGCCACAGTTAAAGATACTAAAAGCTCTGAAACATCTATTATAGAAGTCTTAGAGCCAGAAGATCTTGTGAAATATGGTTTGATTCCAGAGTTTGTTGGTAGATTGCCCGTAATTTCTACTTTGCATGAGTTAGATGAAGATGCATTAGTTAGGATTCTTCAAGAACCCAAAAATGCTTTAGTTGGCCAATATAAATATCTTTTTAATATTGATGATGTCGACTTAGACTTTAGAACTGAGGCTTTGGTAGAGATTGCAAAAAAAGCTTTAAAAAGAAAAACAGGTGCCCGAGGTTTACGATCTATCATGGAAGACCTTTTAATGGATGCTATGTTTGAATTGCCTAATGTTGATCTAGAGAAAGTAATCATTGATGAGAACTCTGTTTCACATTCTACTGATCCTATAAAAGTTTATAAGTCTTCCAATAAAAAAACCTCATCCGCTGGTTGAATTTAAAGAAATCTCCCTCATTATATTTATATGGCTAGTATAAAATATGATCTCCCATTAATTCCACTAAGAGATGTTGTAGTATTTCCAGGAGTGGTGTCAACACTTTTTGTTGGAAGAGATAAATCTATTAATGCGCTAAATGCTGCTATGGCAGGAGAAAAGAAAATTATTCTTGTAGCGCAAAAAAACGGATCTCTTGATGTCCCACTTTATGATGATCTTTACAAAGTGGCTACGATAGCCAACATTCTTCAATTAATTAAACTCCCAGATGGAACAGTGAAAGTTCTTGTAGAAGGCGCTCATAGGGTAAAAATGAATTCATTAGAATCAGATAAGGGCTTTTCAACAGTCAGGGTAAGTCTTATATCAGATTCTGAAATTAATACAAAAGATGGCAATAATTTAGCTAGATTTATTAAAGCCAAGTTTCATGATTTCATTAAAATCACCAAAAAAATTGCCCCTGAAGTATTAGCTTCCATTGATGCTCTTGACGATTTATCAAGGATAATTGATTCAATTGCTGGTCATTTGCCCATGGATATAAAACAGAAACAGGAGATTTTAGAGACAACTGATTTTCAGCTTCGAGCAGAAATCTTGATTGAATTTATTGAATCTCAGCTTGATGTAATCGATGTGGATAAAAGGATCCGTACTAGGGTAAAAGGTCAGATGGAGAAATCCCAAAGAGAGTATTATCTTAATGAGCAAATCAAAGCAGCTCAAAAAGAATTGGGTGAAATAAATGATGAGTTAGATGAAGTCTCTCAGTTGGAGCGTGACATTGAAAAGTCTGGAATGTCTAAAGAGGCATTAAAGAAAGCTAAAAGTGAATTCTCAAAATTTAAGCAGATGTCACCAATGTCTGCTGAGGCTTCTGTAGTTAGATCATATCTAGATTGGCTTACAAATATTCCTTGGAAAAAAAGAAGTAAAATTAAGTCCGATTTAAAGTCAGCTAATAAAATTCTTAACGAGGATCATTTTGGTTTAGATGAAGTGAAAGAGAGAATTCTTGAGTATTTAGCAGTTCAACAAAGAGTTAAGAAGCTTAAAGCTCCAGTTTTATGTTTAGTAGGTCCTCCTGGAGTTGGAAAAACATCGTTGGGGCAATCTATTGCTAGAGCTACTAATAGAAAATTTGCTCGAATGTCATTAGGTGGTGTACGAGATGAAGCAGAGATAAGAGGGCATAGAAGAACTTATATAGGTTCAATGCCAGGAAAAATTGTTCAGAAACTTTCTAAGGTTGAAGTTAAAAATCCACTTTTTTTATTGGATGAGATAGATAAGATTGGTATGGATCATAGAGGTGATCCTTCTTCAGCTTTATTAGAGGTTCTTGATCCAGAGCAAAACAATACGTTTTCTGATCACTACCTTGAAGTTGATTTTGACCTTTCAGAAGTAATGTTTGTTTGCACTGCAAATACTTTAAATATACCTAGTCCTTTATTAGACAGGATGGAGATTATAAGAATTCCTGGTTACATAGAAGATGAGAAGTTAAGTATTGCTAAGCAGTATTTAATACCGAAACAATTAAGAAGAAATGGTTTAGATCTAAAAGAAGTTAAGCTGAGCGATAACTCTATTCTTGATATAGTTCGTTACTATACCCGTGAGGCGGGAGTCAGAGGTCTTGAAAGACAAATAGCTAAAATTTTTAGGAAATCTGTTAAAGAAAGAGTTTTGGCAGATTCAAAGAAATCAAAATCAAGCATCAATATAACTCCAAAGAATTTAGAAAAATATTGCGGTGTTCCAAAGTTTAAATTTGGAGAAGCTGATTTAGAAGATGTTGTTGGTAAAGTATCTGGGTTGGCTTGGACTGAAGTGGGTGGAGAAATGTTAACTATTGAGTCTTCATATGTGCAAGGCAAAGGAAGAGTAATTAAGACTGGTTCTTTAGGGGATGTGATGCAAGAATCAATTCAGGCAGCATTGACAGTTGTTAGATCTCGTTCAGAAAAATTAGGCATTTCTCCAGATTTTTATGAAAAGTATGATGTGCATATTCATGTTCCTGCAGGAGCAACTCCTAAAGATGGTCCTAGTGCAGGGGTTGGAATGTGTACTGCCCTTATTTCAGTTTTTACAGGAATTCCAGTTAGATCTGATACAGCAATGACCGGAGAGATTACATTACATGGACAGGTGTTAAAGATAGGAGGTTTGAAAGAAAAGCTCTTGGCAGCAAAACGAGGAGGCATTAAAAGAGTCATTATTCCTCAAGACAATGAGGCTGACTTGCGTGAGATTCCAAAACAAATAACTAGCTCTATGGAAATTATTCCTGTTCGATGGGTGGATGAACTTATTTCTTTAGCTTTGTGTTCAGTTCCAAAACCTCTTAAAAAGAAACGTGCTCCAAAAAATATTACAAAAAGAAAAACATCTAGTCAAAAATCGACTTCTGTAAAACCCCACTAGAATAGCTTTTAAAGCTTGACATTTTTCCTACAATGGCTTTTCATAGGGGTTAGGTACATAAACAACCAGAGGAGAATTACATGAACAAATCAGATTTAGTCGATGCAGTAGCTTCATCAGCAGATCTAACTAAAGCTTCAGCCGGAAGAGCTGTAGATGCAGTTTTAGAATCAATCGGTGATGAGTTAGGTAGAGGTGGTACAGTTTCACTAGTAGGTTTTGGAACTTTCAATGTTAGACATAGAGCTGCTAGAGAAGGAAGAAATCCACAAACAGGTGCTCCAATGCATATTTCTGCATCAAAAGTTCCAGGCTTTAAATCAGGTAAAGGTTTAAAAGATAAAGTTAAATATTCATAACTAACTTTAGAATTAATTAACAGTCTTTAAAAAAGGGGGTGCATAAGCGCTCCTTTTTTATGTAAGATTGTTAGCTTTTATATAGCTAGGATCATTTATGTTAGAGTCTCTTAGAAGTTTTTTATCAGGTAAAAGATTAATCGTAATCGCAATTTTACTTGCAATTCCTTTTGTCTTTTTTGGCTCAGCTTCATTTGGAACTACTTTTAGTAGTTATGGAAGTGTAAATGGTGAAGCGGTAACTGAAATAGATGTAACTAGTGCAAGAAATGAAGTATCCCAAAGATTAAAGTCAATATATGGTGATGAATTTTCTTTAGATGATTTAGATGAGGGCATCCCTCTTAATCTTATTAAGAATCAAATTATCAATCAAAAGACTCTTCTTTCAAATGCAAGGGATATAGGAATTATTATTTCAGAAGAAAAAGCAAGACAAGAAATTATCAATAATGATATGTTTCAAGGCGATCAAGGTTTTGACCAAGCGTTATTTGACTCAACAATACTTGCCAGTGGATTTTCACCTGAAGAGTATATTCGATTAGTTCAAGAAACTGTTTCTATAAATAGGTTGATGGATGCGATGTTAACTTCAGTATTTCCTATAGAAAAAGAAATCATTAATTTAGCGTCAATGTTTGAAACTTCTAGGGACATTAATTTTATTAAGATAGATAAAGCAATTTTAGTTAAATCACAAAAGGCTACCTTAACTGAAGGCGAAACATTCTATAATTCAAATCCTTTATTATTTCTTTCTAAAGAGAAGAGAGATTTTTCCTATATTGTTTTATCTTATGATGCATATAAAAAACTAGTTGAAGTTCCAAATGATTATGTCAAAGATGCTTATGAGGATTATTTAAGAGAGTCTCAAGAGCAAACTCAAAATAGAATCTCTCATTTTATGATTGATAAATCGAACTATGAAAGTACAGATGCTGCTAGATCAGCCATAGATAAAATTATGACAGGTTTGAATGCTGGTGATGTATCTTTTGAGGAGGTCGTAGCTTCATCTAGCGAGGATTTAGCTTCCAAAGAGAATCAGGGTGATCTTGGATTATCATCAGGAGATGCTTTTCCAGAGGAATTTGAACTTGCAATCCTTGATTTAGATCTGAATGATTTAAGCCCGATTATTGAGCTAGAAGATTCTTTACATATTTTAAAACTGACTGAGATCATAAAACCAGAGATTAGAAGTATTAACCAGATGGAAAAGGATTTGATTTCTGAATTGGTTGATGCCGAAGCAGTAGCTTTAATGCAGGATGATTTTTTAAAACTTGAACAGATGGTACTTGAGGGAGTAACTTTATTTGAGTTAGCCGATGCAGCAAATCAAACAATTTCTGTTACTGGTCTTAATGATATTGGAGATACAGCCTTGGAGGCGTTTGAAGCTTATTCAGGTGAAGATTTATTTAACCCAGATGTTCTGGTTAACAAGATTGAAATATTTGAAAGTGATAATAGTTATGCGTTTGTAATGATGACCCAAGCAGTTGAGTCTTCAGTTCGAGCTTTTGCTGATGTTGCCGAAGAGGCCATTGAGGAAGTGAGAATTGAAAAAGCAGACAATTTAATTGATGATTTTTCAACAAATGCTTTGGATATTATCTTGGGCGATAAAGTATTGCCTGATAATTCAGGCTTTTCTATGGAAAGTTATAAATCAGTAAAGAGATTGTCTTCATTACTACCATCTGAAGTTGTTAACTTAATCTTTGAATCTCGAATAGGCGAATTAATAACATCTTCAACATTTAATGGTGATCATTATTGGGTTCAATCTTCTAATGAGTTAATACCTACAAAAGAAGACCTTAGCGATTCATTAGACCAATATAGAGATTTTTATAATAACAAACTTGATCAGCAAGTTTTAAGTTTTATAGATAGAGCTTTTAAACAAGATCAAAGCATTCGTTTAAAAAATTTTTAACTGATAATTAATCTAAGTATTCTTCAATAGACATTGCCGCGGTATTAAAACCACCATCAACATAGGTAATTTCACCGGTAATCCCACTTGCCAAGTCTGAACATAAGAAAGCAGCAACATTTCCAACTTCTAAGGTTGTTACCACTCTTCTTAAGGGAGCTCTGTTTGCATAATTTGAAAGCATTTTCCTAAAATTTTTAACTCCGGAAGCCGCTAGAGTTTTAATTGGTCCAGCAGAGATAGCATTTACTCTAATACTGTCTGGACCCATAGCAGCTGCAAGGAACCTTGTATTTGCTTCTAAGCTTGCTTTAGCAAGACCCATTACATTGTAATTTGGTAAAGATTGAATTGAGCCAAGATAAGTTAATGTTAATAGTGCTGAGTTTTCATTGAGCATAGGTTTAGCACCTTTTGCCATAGCCGTAAAACTGTATGAGCTAATATCATGAGCAATTTGAAAGCCTTCTCTAGTTGCAGCATCAACAAAATTTCCTTCCAGCTCATTAGCAGGTGCATAACCTATAGAGTGAACAAAGCCATCAAATGTTTTCCAATGATTAGATAATTCAGCATACATTTTATCTATGCTTTGATCAGAAGCTACATCACATTCAAATAAAAGCTCTGAGCCTAATTCTCCTGCAATTTTTTCTACATTCTTTTTAAGTCTTTCGGTTTGGTATGTAAATGCAAGTTCAGCCCCTTGTGAGTGCATAGCTTTTGCAATGCCTGCCGCAATTGAGCGTTTATTAGCTAAACCAGCGATTAAAATTTTTTTATTTTTTAGCATCATTTTGTTTATATATTTTATTTTTTAATAATTAGACCTTCTTAAGAATCATTATATTGTACATAAGTTAACTCTTGGTTAAGCAGGTTTTTTAAGAGTGAGAGCATTATTCAATGTTAAAAAGTATTAGAATTATGTTAAGAAGGGTATATACAGCGCCTGTTTTTTACCATTTTTTACGTAAATTTATTTGACATTTCTGTCAAAATAGCAACAATTGAGGTTCTAACCAAACTTTTAGGGGAGTTGTATGTATAAATTAGTTAAATTTTCATTGGTTGCGGTCTTATCGCTAGGCCTTATGCCAAACACTTCTTTTGCTCAGGAAGATTCTGAGGAAGTAGAAGAAGTAATCGTTACTGGTTCTAAAATTAAGAAATCAATTTTTGATAGTTCTAAACCACTAGAAATCGTCTCTGCTGACGCTATCGAAAGAACCGGTTTAAACAATATTGGTGATGTTCTTCAAAACATCTCATCATCAGATGGTACTGGTATTCGTCCAGTTACTACTCTTACTAATGGTGGAGATGGTTCTAACGAAATATCATTAAGAAACCTTGGTTCAGGAAGAACCCTTGTTCTTATTGATGGAAGAAGATGGGTAACCGATGCTTTTGGATCAGTTGATATGCAAACTATTCCTTCTTCAATTATCTCTAGAGTTGAGATATTGAAGGATGGCGCATCTTCAATTTATGGTTCTGATGCGGTTGCAGGTGTTATTAATATTATCACTAAGAAAAACTTGGATGGATTTGAGTTACGAGCTATGAATGGTGAGTATGAAGAAGGTTACGGCGCTCAAAATCAAGTAAGTCTTACTTTTGGAAGTACATCTGAAAGGTCTAGTAATATTCTCAATCTTTCTTTCGCTGACCAAGCCCCTATCTTTGCTGGTGAAATCCCTAGAGCGAGTCAACCTTATTATGGATGTACAAACTTACCAGGCACTGGTACTGGCCCTGAGAACAGCCCTACAAACTTAGGTCCTAACAATGCTCAAAACTCTGGTTATGGTAACTTTGCCCCAGCTAACAGTGGTATTTGTGGATCATCTTACCCTGCATACGGAAGATTCTTCAGCACTGGCTTATACTTACAGCCTGGTAAATCAGGTGCCAATATTGAAGACTTTATCCCTTGGTCAAATGCTGGTAGATATAACTATGCCCCTATCAACCATGTTCAAAACCCAGTTGATAGAATTGGTCTATATGCATATTCAGACTTTGAAATTGATGAGTCTTTAACTGCTTATGTTCAAGTTGTTTACTCTAAGTCTAAACGTGATAATCAGTTAGCTCAGGTACCTATGACAGCTGTTCCTTGGGCAGGTCCTCAATGGCAGCTAAATAATGGTCGATTTGCTACATCTGATGGTTACTTTAACGTGCCGGGTGTGGATACAAGCTTTGGTTTTAGATCAGTAGCTATTGGACCTAGAATATATACTTATGATTATGATACTTATGGTATTAGAGCAGGTCTTGATGGTAATTTTGAAATGGGTGGCAACACTTATTTTTGGTCAGCTGGAGTTCAAATTAATGATGCTCAATATGACTCAAAACTATATAACTTTGTTGATTTAAACCATTTAGCAATGGCTGTTGGACCATCATTTAGAGATTCTGGAGGCGTTTTAAGATGCGGAACTGCGGCGGTCCCAATTCACGGTTGTATGCCATTTAATATCTTTGGTGGCCCAGACCTTGGTCTAGCTGCTGGAAGAATTACAGCTGCAGAATATCAACAAATGGTTGATTATGTTGGATACGATGGATCTGCAAATGCAGGGTTTGATAGTGATAATTATTGGCTCGAAGTTTCAGGACCATTATTTGAAATGCCTTATGGTACAGCTTTCTTTGCTGCAGGTTATGAAAAACGTGATACTGGATATTATGATACTCCAGATGCTCTAGTTAGCTCAGGCGGTTCATCTACAAACTTTAGAGAGTCAACTCGTGGTAAAACAGCTGTTGAAGAATACTTTATTGAGATAAATATTCCTCTTCTAGAAGGTGTTCCAGGAGCTCAAGAGCTAGAAGTGACTCTTTCAGCAAGAACTTCAGATTACGCAGCTAATGGTATGGTAGGAGCAACTGCTAATTCTAATGATCCAGGTTCTCCTTCTACATCAGAAATTGGAATCCGTTGGAGACCTATTAATGATGTGTTAGTGAGAGTAACTGCAGGTGAAACATTTAGAGCACCTACAGTTGGTCATTTATATAGAGGTGGTGGAGAATCTTTCCCACAAGCTAATGACCCATGTAACACTGATCAATTCCCACTTCAAAGTGCAGGAACTCAAGCTAATTGTTTAGCAGCGGGTGTTCCAGCTGGTGGTGTTGAGCAACCAACTACACAGCTTAGATCTCTAGTTGGTGGTAACCCTTACTTATTACCTGAAGAAGGTGAAAATGCAACGGTTGGTATTGTATATACTCCAAGTCAGGTTGAAGGCTTAAGTGTTAGTCTTGATTTCTGGGAAATTGAATTAGAGAATATCTTTAGTTCAATTGGTGTAGGTCAAGTTCTAAACAGATGTTATGTTGAATCAACTCAACAAGATGATGCATTCTGTACATTTATTACTAGAACAGCTCAAGCAGGACTACAAACTGTTAGAACTTCACAAATTAATTCAGCCTTAAACAATGTTTCTGGTATTGATTTTATAGTTGGATATAACTTTGATGTAGAAAACTATGGTTCTTTTATGACAGCTTTTGATATGACTTATTACACTAAAGATGAGTTTGCTCAATCAGCAACTTCAACACCTTCCGAATCATTCGGTTGGTATGATGGTGGAGCTGACTTCAGATGGAGAGCAAATGCTTCTATTCTTTGGGATTATAACGATTTCACAACATCATTAAACTTTAGATTCCTTGATGACAATAAAGATGATTGTTGGATTTCATATTACTATGGTATGGATGATGGTTGTTCTCACCCAGATGAAAACAGTAACTATGGTGCTGGCGGTTATAACTTAATGGAAGTTGAGTATTACACTGATTTACAGGTTGCTTATCAATATAGCGACGAAGTGAGCGTCTTTATTGGTGCAAGAAACTTGTTCGGTGAAGAGCCTCCTGTAGCATATGATGCTTTTGCACAAAACTTTGACTTTGCTTGGGATATTCCAGGTGGAGCGTTTATTTATGGTGGATTTAAAGTCTCACTGTAAAAGAGTTTAATCAAATAAAAAGGGCCGATTTACCGGCCCTTTTTTTATATATAATACTTCCATGAAATTTAAACACTTATATATTGCTTTGTTGATTGTGCTGGTGGGATGTGGAAAATCAATATCGCCAGTAGATTCAGCTTTAGATAAACAAATTCTTCATTTTGGTAACGGCACTGAGCCTCAAGGATTAGACCCTCATATAGTGACAGGGGTTCCTGAACATCATTTGCTTATTTCTATGTGTGAAGGTTTAACAATCTCTAATCCTAAAGGAGGCGATAATCTCCCTGGAGTTGCTAAATCTTGGTCCATAAGTCCTGATGGTAAAACTTATACTTTCTTCTTAAATGAAAATGCTAAATGGTCCAATGGAGACGATTTAACAGCAGAAGATTTTGTGTGGTCTTGGATGCGAATATTAACTCCTTCACTTGGCTCTCAGTATCCAGATATGCTTTATTATCTCAAAGGGGCAGCTGATTATCATCAAGGAATAAGTAATGATTTTTCTACAGTAGGGGTTAAGGCTATAGATAAACATTTGTTACAGGTAGAGCTAAAAAATCCAACCCCATTTTTTATTAAACTTTTAAGCCATTACAGCACTTACCCAGTCCATAAAGAAACTGTCTTAGCTTATGGATCAATCGATGATAGAAACGGTCAATGGACTCGTCCAGGCAATTTTGTTTGTAATGGACCTATGAATTTAAAAACTTGGGAATTGAATAAACAAATTACAGTAGAAAAGAACCCATTATATTGGGATGCTAAAAGAGTTAGACTCAATGAGATTAGATTTTACCCAGTTTCAAATGAATCTACAGAAGACAGGATGTTTCGAGCAGGGCAACTTCATGTTACAAATGTTGTTCCTCTTGAAAAATGTCCAGTTTACATAGAAGAAAAAAATCCAAACTTACGTATAGAACCATACATGGGAACTTATTTTTACAGGGTTAATACAAAGCACCCCATTTTAAAAGATAAGCGTATTAGATTGGCCCTTGCTTATGCTATAAATCGTGAGCAGATTGTTAAAAAGGTTTCTAAGTGTGGTCAACCTGCTGCATATTCTTTTACTCCTCCTGGATCGGCTGGTTATGAGCCACAAACAAATATTCCATATGATCCTGAATTAGCTAGATCTTTGCTTGCTGAAGCAGGTTATGCCAATGGAGATAATTTCCCTATTTTGGAAATACTTTTTAATACTCAAGAAGGTCATAGAAAAATAGCCTTAGCAATACAACAAATGTGGCAAGAAAATTTAGGAATATCTATTCAATTGGTAAACCAGGATTGGAAGGTTTATCTTGCCCGTGAAATGACTGGAGATTTTCAAATTTCTAGAGCTGGTTGGATTGGTGACTACGAGGATCCAAATACTTTTTTGGATTTACTTCGACTTAACAGAGGTAATAATAAAACTGGTTGGGAAAACATTGAATATGATCAATTACTAGAGCTTGCTAATTCAACAAATGATCAAGTATTACGTTATGAATATCTTAACCAAGCTGAAAAATTACTTATTAGTGAAATGCCAATTATTCCCATTTATACCTACGTAAGACAGTACCAGATTTCAAGTGATGTTAAGGGGTGGTATCCAAATATAATTGATACCCATCATCCAAAATATATCTATTTAGAAAGAGAATAGGGTAATGTTACAAGTTATCTTAAAGAGAATTGCTATTGCTGTTCCCGTTCTTTTAATTGTCGCTTCATTAACTTTTTTTTTAGTTCGAATGGCGCCTGGTGGTCCGTTTGATGCTGATAAGGTAGTGCCTCCTCAAGTGATGAAAAATCTTAATGCTGTATATAATTTAGATGCACCTTTGTTAGTTCAGTATAAGGATTATATGTTGAATCTAGTTCAAGGTGATTTTGGACCCTCTTTTCGATATCCAGGGAGATCAGTTACAGAGATGATCTCTACAGGTTTGCCAGTTACACTTGAACTTGCATTTTATGCCATCCTTGTGGCGATGATTGTTGGTATTTGTGCAGGGGTCATTGCCGCAGTTAAAAGGAATACAGTATTTGATTACATTCCAATGAGTATTGCCATGTTAGGTATTTGCATGCCAACTTTCTTACTAGGTCCATTGCTTGTTTTAATTTTCGGTATTCAGCTAGAAGTTCTTCCTGTTTCAGGATGGGGCTCATTGGCAGGAGATAAAATACTTCCTTCAATTACTTTAGGAGCTGCTTATGCAGCTTATATTGCACGGTTAAGCAGGGGAGGCATGCTTGAAACTCTTAATCAAGACTATATTAGAACTGCAAGAGCCAAGGGTCTACCTGAACATAAAGTAATAATAAGGCATGCTCTTCAAGGGGGTTTAGTCCCTGTTGTTTCATTTTTAGGTCCAGCAATCGCCGGATTAATTGGTGGATCTTTTGTGGTTGAGACAATATTTCAAATTCCAGGATTGGGTAGATTTTATGTTGAAGCAGCTTTTAACAGAGACTACACCATGATTTTAGGAACTACGATTTTCTTTTCGAGTTTAATTATATTTTTTAATTTGATCTCAGATATTGTTGTGCTTTTAATGAACCCCAGAGCAAGGAGTGAGGCATGAATGAGAATAGCTCTTTATGGTCTGATGCTTGGAGAAGGCTTTTAGCAAATAAGGCTGCTGTAGTAAGCGGAGCACTTTTGCTTTTGTTAATTGCTCTAGCTATTTTAGCTCCATGGATAGCACCCCATTCATATTCATATCAAAACCTAGAGCTCGGTGCTCAAGCGCCATTTGGATCATTTTTTCTTGGAACAGACACGTTAGGTAGAGATCTTTTCAGCAGAATTCTATATGGGGCTAGGGTTTCACTTTTAGTAGGGTTTGTAGCTACTGGGGTAGCTTTGGTTATAGGAGTTAGTTGGGGGATAGTTGCTGGTTATTTTGGAGGACGTATTGATTCACTAATGATGAGAATAGTGGATGTTCTTTACGGACTACCATTCATTATTTTTATTATTTTATTAATGGTTATTTTTGGAAGAAATATATGGTTGTTATTTGGGGCTATTGGAGCAGTTGAATGGTTAACTATGGCAAGAATTGTTAGAGGTCAGGTCCTAACAATCAAAAATCAGGAATATGTTCTTGCAGCTCAAGCTATGGGTGTCTCAAATCTCCAAATGTTTAGAAAGCATATTTTTCCTAATATACTAGGACCAATAGCTGTTTATGCAACTCTAACAATTCCTCAGGTTATGCTGTTAGAAGCATTTCTAAGTTTTTTAGGGTTAGGAATTCAACCACCTATGAGCAGCTGGGGAACTCTAATTAGATATGGGGTTGAGTCAATGGAAGAGTATTCATGGCTTTTAATATATCCAGGGCTAACCTTTACTATTACTTTATTTGCATTAAATTTTTTTGGAGATGGCCTCAGAGATGCTTTAGATCCTAAGATCTCTTCAGATTAAAAGGCTCTAATAATAATTTTTAAAACTTGACCAGGTTTAATTTCATTATTCTTAATGTTATTGATCTTAATAATATCCTCAATTTCAATATTAAATATATCTGCGATTCTGTAAAGACTGTCTCCTTGTTTAACGCTATATAAAATGGTTCTTTTTTTAGAGTTAATAGTTCTATAAATATTTTTATTTCCAATGTTTAATTCTTTCCCAATCCTTAAAGGGGTATTTATGTTTAAGCCATTGTTAGCAGCAATTTCTGCTGGAGAAATTTTATATTGTAAGCCTAAATTCCATAAGGTATCTCCTTCGCTAATTATGTGTGCTTGATATGGGATAAAAACTTGATTTTGTTCATTGCTTAGAGGAATTAATAATTCTTGCTTTAGATTTAATATATTTGAAGTTAAATAGTTAACTTTTTTAAGAATAGAAACCTCAGTGTCATATTCAGAAGCAATTTTCCACAGACTGTCTCCTTGAGAAACTGTATGTGTAACCCAATTAATTTGGTTGTTTTGAATAAATTCACCTTTTTTTGCATTAATTTCATTTACCATTTCAATAGGGACATTGAAGGTAGTTTTTTTACCTGGAGGGGAGGCCCATTTTGTATAGCCAGCATTTAATTTATATATGAATTCAGGCTTTAAATTTACGAATTCACTAAAAGTTAAAATTTCTACTTGTCCATCTAATTCAACCTGTCCTAACATTTGTTGATTGGGAAAATCAGGCAGTGTGAGGCCATATTTTTTTGAATTTATAACGAGCTCTACTATGGCTTTGAATTTAGGAATATATTCTTTTGTTTGTTGAGGTAGTTTTAATGATGTGTAATCAAGAGGTTTTTTTAATCTTTTGTTTAATTTAATTTGCTTTTCAAGTAGTGTGGGTCCCCCATTATAAGCAGCTAATGTGTAGGTAATATTATTATTAAACCTATTATGTAAATATGCTAAATACCTAACAGCTGCCTTTGTTGAAACCAAAGGATCATGTCTTTGTTCATACCACCAAGTATCTTTAAGACCATATATCCTTGCAGTTGATGGCATAAATTGCCATATACCCATTGCTCCTGATGTGGATATTGAAAATGGATCATAATTACTTTCTATGTATGGAAGTAGAGCGAGTTCAGGCGGTAGATTGTATTTTTCTAGTTCTTCTAAGGTAAAGAAGATAAAAAATTCTCCCTTTTTTATAAGCAGGTTAAATTGTTCTAGATTACTCAGATAGCTGTTGATGTATTTAAGCGTTTTTTCATCCAAGGTTGAGTTTTTGAATGAGGATTTATCATCTATACGCTGCCAAACATTTTCATAAATTATTGGTGTTTCTTGAGTCTCTACTGGCTGAGGTTCTATATATTTATCAGCAGGGATCATTGAAGGTAACTGACAACCCCAAAGCCCTATAATGCTAAATATTAAAAAGAATCTTTCCATTTTCTTAAGTATTCAAATACAGATGAGTCATCTATGCTTTTTGAAGAATCATATTTATGAGAAATAGATTCACGCAATTTATCATCATCACATCTTAAAAATGGATTAATTTTTAATTCTAGTTTCAGGGAGCTTGGAAGAGTGGCTTGATTGTTTTGTAATACTTTTTTACAAAATTCTATATGTTTTTTTATATCAACATTGTTTGGTTCAACTTGATGAGCAAATTTTAGATTTGCCAGCGTATATTCATGGCCGCAATAAATTAAAGTATTTATTGGCAATGATTTAATTCTCATTATAGATTCATACATTTGTTGAAAAGTGCCCTCAAATACTCTGCCGCAACCTGCTGAAAATAGAGTATCTCCACAAAATAAAAGAGGCTGTTTATTATCATCTGAAAAATATGCTATATGGTCTAATGTATGACCTGGAATTTCTATAACTCTAAAATTTAGACCGCATGAGTTGACCAATGTTCCTTCTGAGACTTTTTGATCAATTCCTTCAATATTGAAGTTGTTAGGTCCAATTACTTTGCCTGTAATTGATTTCTTTAATTCAGCAACGCCTCCGACATGATCATAATGATGATGTGTAAGCAAAATATCAGTTAATTCTATTTTATTTTTTGTTAAAAAATCTAATACTGGTGCTGATTCTCCAGGATCAATTACAAGATTGCCTTCATTAGTACTAATTAACCAAATATAATTATCATTAAAGGCTTTTATAGATTGAATATTCATAATAATAATTAAACATTTTAACCCATGAAACAAGTAATTATGTATACAGATGGAGCTTGCAGAAGAAATCCTGGTCCTGGCGGGTGGGGCGTCCTAATAAAATACGAAGGGATTGATAAAGAAATTTTTGGTGCAAAGCATAATACAACCAACAATCAAATGGAATTAACCGCAGCCATTGAAGGACTCGTTGCTTTAAGGGAACCATGTAGTGTAGTTTTATATACAGATTCCAAGTATGTTATGGATGGTATTACTCAATGGATTTATAAGTGGAAAAAAAATAACTGGAGATCGGCATCAAAAAAAGATGTTAAAAATAAAGAATTATGGCAACAGCTTGATAATTTGGTTCATCTCCATGAAGTACAATGGCATTGGGTTAAAGGTCATTCAGGAGATGCCGGAAATGAAATGGCTGATTTATTAGCAAATAAAGGGATTGATTCAATATCATGAATAAAAAGTTAATAGTTTTAGATACGGAGACAACTGGCTTGGAGGTAGATCAAGGGCATAGAGTTGTTGATATTGGAGCTATTGTGCTTAAAGACAGAAAAAAGACAAATGAATATTTTCAATCATATGTTAATCCAGAAAGGCTGATTGATAGAGAAGCACAAAAGATTCATGGTATTTCTAATGAACAATTAGAGAAAGAGCCTAAATTTTCTGAGATAGCTGAGAGTTTTTTAGAATTTGTTCAGGATAGCGTTCTGATAATCCATAACGCACCCTTTGATTTAGGTTTTTTAAATACCGAGCTTCAGCGAGCTTCATCAAACTATCCTAAATTAGAAGAAATTTGTGAAATTGAAGATACTTTAGTTTTAGCTCGAAAAAAGTTTCCAGGACGAAGAAATAAACTTGATGATCTTGCTGATCGGTATGAGATTGAAGGATATGATCGGACTTTTCACGGAGCTTTAGTGGATGCAAATATTTTAGCGGATGTTTATATTCATTTAACAGGAGGTCAAATCATGCTTAATTTTTCATCTAGTAACTCAAAAACATCAAATCAACCAGATGATGAAAAAGAATCTAATAATTTGATAGATTATTCAATTACGCAAGTTCCAGTTTCTAACGAAGAAATGACAGCTCATAAGAAAAAAGAAGATGAACTAAGGAACAAATTATGACCAAAATTACTAGATTTGCTCCCAGCCCTACAGGAAATCTTCATATTGGAGGAGTTAGAACAGCATTATTTAATTATGTTTATGCAAAGCAGAACAATGGAAAGTTTTTAATTCGAATTGAAGATACAGATGCAGAGCGTTCCACTCGAGAGTTTGAAGAAAATATTATCAATGGTCTTAAGGTCCTAGATATTGTTTCTGATGAAACTCCAATCAGACAGTCTGAACGATTTAATGAATACCAAGAAAAAACTAATGAGATTATAAATTCCGGAAAGGCTTATTATTGTGAGTGCAGCAAAGATAGATTAGATGAAATAAGATCATTACAGCAGCAGCAAGGTTTAAAGCCTCAATACGATGGTAAATGCAGGGATTTAAACTTAGAAAAAAGTGAAAACACAGTACTTAGGTTAAAAACTCCACAGGAAGGCGCATCAATTTTTAATGATCTAATTAGAGGAGAGGTAATCTTTCAAAATAATGAATTAGATGATTTAATTTTGGTAAGAAGTGATGGTTCTCCAACATATCATTTGTGTTGCGTAATTGATGATCGTTTGCAAGATATTACAACAGTTATTAGAGGGGAAGATCACTTAAGTAATACAGCTCGGCAAATTCATATTCAAGAGGCTTTTGGATACCCTAGATTAGAGTACGCTCATTTACCTTTAGTATTAGGTCAAAATAAAAAACGGCTATCTAAGAGAGATTCTGTGAGCAGCGTTCATGATTATTTTGATCAAGGCTATCTACCGACTTCTATAATTAATATGCTAGCTCGATTAGGATGGTCTGGAGGTGATAAAGAAATTTTTTCTATTGATGATTTGATTAAGGATTTTAGAATTCAAGAAGTTCAAAAAGGTGGTGCTATATTTGAGCCTGCTAAATTAGACTGGATTAACACAAATCATTTAGCTGCTTTAAACTTTGATAAGTTTAAATCAAAGATTTTGCCTTTCCTTGAGAAATTCAAAATTGATATAACTTCAAAAAATAATAGTGATGATATTTTGCAAGCTATGAGAACCTCTCAATCAACTTTATTTGGTATTGCTTCAGACCTTAGACCATACTTCCATAGCATAGATTCCTATGATGAAAAGGCAGTAAAGAAATTTTTGTTAAATTCAAAGGCAACACTTGAATATGTTCAAAGGAAACTACAAGCCATAGAAACATGGGATGAACCAAGTATCGATGGGGTTCTGTCTGCGTCTCAACTGGCATTAGATTTACCAATACCAAAATTAAATCAACCAATTAGAATTGCCATGACAGGCTCAACCAAATCTCCTTCTTTAGGCTTAACATTATCCTTATTTGAGAAGGATGAAGTTATAAAAAGAATATCAGCAGCACTGAAATATTTATCAGAGAACTCTTAGCTAATAGTCTTGGCTAGTATTATTTGAGGAAATTCATCAATAATTAATTCAATACCCTTAATGGTAGCGTCAGCTTTGATACCATACTCAGGTATTGCAATCATTTTTTTATCATCAGCAATAAGATTATCTGAAATTTTTTGAATACATGAAAACTTATCAAGAAATTTTAATTCATTCTTATGTCTTGCAATCAAGAATATTTTTTTAGAGTAGGTTTTAGTGCTTCTTTCAGATGAATTAGTCAAAACATGAAAATTCTCTTCTACATGCATAAAATTTAGCTCATCTTTTCTAAGCGTATCTCCAGCATTGGATGCCATTTGCTCTCCAACAATTGCTAAAGATTTTTCTGATTCATATTTAAATATACTAATTGAACCTAGAGAAGGATAAAGGGGGCATAGATTAGAGTTAATATAGTTCCTTTCATAATATTCAAAATTTAATAATGATTGTGCTAAGGGGGCATGGCGGGTTTCATAGTATTCTTCAAATTCAGAATCTGTTATTTGAGATTTTTTATGTATGAATGCAAGTGCTTTAATCAATTTGGATTGCAACCCCTGCATTAGGCCTTCTTAGATCAGAGTAACCATAGTTCATTTGATCAACTATATGAATACTTTGAGTGCTTCCCATTGTTTTAGATTTTTCCATCTTGTGACCTATTTTATTTAGCTGTTTGGCAATGCTTGAATTCATTGTTGATTCATATTCTAATCCTACGTAGGGCCAGTCTTTATGGATTCTAGGTAACATCGTAGCTTCTCCAATATCTAATTCAAAATCAATCACTCCAGTAATGACCCTTAATACAGCAGCAGGAATAAATGAGCCTCCCGGTGATCCTGTTATTAAAGATAATTCACCATTTTTATTAAACACCATTACTGGATCCATGGTGCTCATTGGTCTTTTCCCAGGCATAAATTTATTAGCTAGACTTGCTGATCTTCCTTTGATTGAAGAATCTCCATGTTGCAATGCAAAGTTATTCATTTGATTGTTCATTAAGACGCCTGTACCTGGAATAGTTACCCCTGAGCCAAATGAGTGTCCTAGGGTATAGGTATTTGAAACAGCATTACCATCTTTGTCTATTATTGAAAAATGGGTTGTATCTTTGCTTTCATGAATTACTTCGAACGGTTTAATTTTTGAGCTAGGTGTAGCCTTCTTAAAACGTAAATTCTTTTTGAGTTCTTGAGTTCTTTTTATTGATAATAATTTCTCTATAGGTACTTCATAAAAGGATGGATCACCAACATAATGAGATCTATTGTTATGACCTCTTCTTAATGCTTCTGCTATAAGGTGATAGGTTATAGTTGAATCACTTCTAAGTTTTTTAAGATTATAAGTTTCAAGAATATTTAATGCTGTTAGCAATGTAACACCACCTCCAGAAGGAGGCCCTTGTGTATAAATTTTGTTACCTCTATATAAGGTTGAAATAGGAATTTGAAAATTTACTGTATATTCTTTTAAATCATCTTTTGAAATAAACCCATTATTATTTTGCATTGCTTGGTCAAATTTTTCAGCAACTTCTCCTTGATAAAAACCAGCAGTACCATTCTTTGCAATAAGTTGAATGGTATTAGCAAGATCTTTTCTTTTCATAATGCTTCCAATGGGAACTGGGTAACCTTCTTGGAAATAAATATTTTTAGATTCTTTATCTTCAAGTAATTGAGGTGTGCTTTTAATGGCTTCATGAAGATCATACGAAACTTTGATTCCATTTATTGCTTGTTCTATTACAGGCTGCAAGATTTGTTCAAGAGGCAGTTTCCCAAATTCTTTATGAGCAGATAATAATCCAGCTACTGTGCCTGGTACTGCATTAGCTTTATAGCCATACCTTACTAGATCCCTATTTATTGAGTTGTAGTCTTGAGGTAAATTAGCGTTGAAAATTTCTTTTAAATTAGATCGAAGAGGAGACTTACTCCTGTAATCAATTGAAAAAATTTCATTTTTTTCCTTGATGTAAACTAACATAAAGCCTCCACCACCTAAATTACCTGCTCTTGGAAGAGTGATAGCTAATGAAAATCCAACCGCTACAGCTGCATCTATAGCATTCCCACCCATGTTTAGAATCTCTATACCAATATTTGATGATTCGATATTTTGAGAAACCACCATCCCTGATTTATTAACAGTGGGGTGAAATGGAGAAGTATAGTCAATGTAACTAACTTGTGGAAAAGCATGAGTACAGACGAAAAAAATTGTTAAAAGACTGATTATTTTAGTTTTCATTAAAATATTTGTGGTGCTAGATAATATGCAAACATGGTGACTAAAATTATTCCAATAATATTAAGAGCAAAACCAGCTTTCATCATATCAGGAATACTTATTTTCCCTGATCCAAAAACAATTGCATTTGGAGGAGTTGCAACAGGTAACATAAAGGCACAACTAGCGGCCAAGACGACTGGAATTGTTAGTGCCACCGGAGCAATTCCAAGAGCAATCGCTACAGCCCCCACAACCGGTAGAAATGTTGAAGTGGTTGCTACATTGGAAGTAAGTTCTGTTAAAAAGATGATTAAAGTTGCAACAGCTAAAATTAATATAATTGGCGGTACATTACCCAAAATAGTTAGACCTTGACCAATCCAACTACCAAGACCAGATGATCCTATGGAGGAAGCCAGAGAGAGCCCCCCACCAAACAATACTAATAATCCCCATGGAAGTTTATTAGCTTGATCCCATGTTAGTAGATCAGTTTTATTATTTTCTGATGGAATTAAGAAAAAACTTAAAGCAGCTAATACTGCTATTCCAGCATCTGTTAACAGGGGAATAAAATTATCTAATACAGTCCTGAGCATCCATGCGCTAGCGGCTAAAGAAAATATTATTAAAACCTTTTTTTCATCCCTTCCCATAGGACCTAGATCATATAACATATTTTTGAGTTGTAATTTTGTTTCCATGTTTGCAATAAAAGTAACAGGATAAATATATTTGGTAATTGCATACCAAGAGGCAAATAACATCATGGCTGATAAAGGTACTCCCAATTTCATCCAATCTATAAAAGAGATTTCTAACCCATAGGTTTCTTGCATGAATCCAACAAATATAATATTTGGTGCTGTGCCTACCAATGTAGACATACCACCAATTGAAGCTGCGTAAGCTATACCGAGTAATAATGAAATTTCAAAATGCTTTCTTTCTTGAGAAGAAAAATTAGGTATTGTTTGAGCTACAGTTGCGCAAACAGCTAACCCAATTGGAAGCAACATTAATGTTGTTGAGGTATTCATAACCCACATACTAATAACAGCCGATACCAGCATAAACCCGCCAACTAATTTTGCTCCGCTACTACCAATAGTTATCAACATCCGTAATGCTAGTCGTTTATGCAATCCAGAAGATTCAATTCCAAGCGCAAGAATAAATCCACCCATGAATAAATAAATATTAGGGTTAGCATAGGGCAGAGCTGTTGTTTTTATATCGTTTACACCGAGTAATGGAAATAGTGCAAGGGGAAGAAGTGCAGTTACTGGGACTGGAACTGCTTCTGTAGCCCACCAAATTGCCATTAGTAGAGTTATTGCTGCTACTGTCCATCCCGCACTTGAGAGTGATTCAGGGTGAGGAGAGAAAAGAATAATGAAAAATACCCCTAAACCTATCCAAAAACCCTTTTTTTTGTATGCTTGCATTATTTTAACCTTGCAAAAAACATTTCAGCGGCGTAGGGGACCATCTGTTCAGTATTGCTGTGACCTTTTGTTGTTGGGACTTCAACCATACCCCATTTAAAAAACTCATTTAATGCCTTTGATTTATCTATAGCTGATTTAAAAAAATTCCTTCCTCTAGCTAATCTGTGTTCACCTTGAAGTTTAATGATATCAAAATGCTCAGCTACATAAGGTGA
>CACLMT010000013.1 GCA_902608115.1 uncultured SAR86 cluster bacterium
GTATTTGGCTCCACTGGCAAAAGTGTAAGTACCTATACCATTAGTACAATTACCACTAATACAAGCTCCCCAAGATGATGAACAAGCTAATAGTGCTGTTATAAGGATTAGTTTTTTCATATGTCTAAATAATATAGCAAGAAGTTGGTGTTAATTAATAGCTTTGCTTTTCAGGTATGACCCCTCTCACTCCACCCATAGGATTCTCCATGTCTCCATTTCTTCTAGGGATTAAGTGTATGTGGCAATGCATGACTGTTTGCCCTGCATCTTCACCATCGTTAATGCCAACATTAAAACCTGTAATGGTCTGATCCATTGAAGCAAGCTTCTCTTTTTGAGAATGAAGCATTTCAAGAAAAGAAGACTGCTCTTCTTCAAACAGCTCAAAAAATGATGGCACATGACGCTTTGGAATAATCAATGTGTGTCCTTCGGTTACTGGATATAAATCTTTGATCACAAGAAATAAATTATTTTCATCTTCAATTCTAGATGCTTCTAAGTTACAAAATATACAATCTGTCATTAGGCTATTCCTGAATTAACTCTGGCTCCCATGGATATGGCTTGATGGAAAACAGTTCATTATAAATCTTATCTAGAAAAGATACTCTGTCCGTTTCAGTTAAGCCAGTATCTTGCATGATACTTTCTTTAAGAGGTAAAGGACTTTGGATCAAAGCATTATTTTTATCGTGCAATTTCTTCAAATAATTGGGAAATTTAGAATTTTGATCTTTGTTAGGCAGATTTGAAGATTTTTGTATGTTGCATCTTTCGCAAGCAAGTACTAGATTCCAAATCCTATCCACTTCTTTGCCTAAAGAGGTTTCAATGTCGCCATAAAATGTTTTTTTATAAAAATCCCAAGCGAAAAAATGATCTACTTGGCAGGCACCATAATCGCCCTTCTTAGCATCTAGAAGGATCTCTTGGTTGCAGTAAAAACATTGGCCTTCTTGGTATCCATTTAATGCAGGTTTTGCTGAGGTAATGTTCTCCCTGCGGAGCTTATCAATTCTTTGGTGATACAGCTCATCGGTAACCTGATCATATTGAATAATGAAATGCTGGCTTAAATTACTAAGTATGGCCTCCTCCCAAAGTCTCCACCTCGATTCTGCCTCATGTAAAAAATTTTCATGTTGAGATGATTGCAAAAGCTGATAAAAATTGTCTGTGAGCATGATGCCTTTTTTGCTTTTGGATAGATCCTCGTAAAAATCAATAGAGGTTTGGCCAGCAACGTTATGAAATCTTGGTATGACATCACCAAATGCTGTCTTGGCTGTAACAGCTCTCAGCTCATCATCGTCAACAAGTTCATTTGAATAGCTCTCACACAAAGTAAGAAACTTGCTGCCATTGGGATTAGTAATTTGTTTTTTGCAATTAGCCAGATGAGAAGCAATGTTCTTGGCGTATGGCAGTGCTAGGTCCTCAAGAGTTATAAATGGATCGCTGGTATCTAATTCTAAAAGGGTCTTAGCAAGAGCAAATTTATAGGAGGCAACGTTCTTGCCAAAAAGAATGATAGACCTCCAGTTTTCTTCAATCATTCAAGGAAGAGGATGTTTTTCATTTATTTGCTTTGCAGTGGTTCATTTAAAAACTAATGAATTAATTTTCTAGTATTTTTGATGAACTTTTGCATAAATTGAATAACTTCTACAGTATCAGAATCTTTCATTTCTTTTTCTGTAAAGCTAAAAATTGGCGCATGCATCATAACTAGTTCTCTAAAGCTTGGTTTATCTTCCTTGTCTAAAGTAAATTGAATTTCAGCTACTTCACTTCCTCTGTATGACATAGCTTTGGAAGAAAATTTTACTCTTATCTCAAGATGGTCAAAAACATTAGTCATCAAATTAATCTGGCTCAATAGATTTATTTCTGTGAAAACAGCAGGTCGAACCAAATTTCTGATTAACCAATTATGATTAAGCAACCAATCAAGGAACTTAGTTTTATAGATAAGCGCATTATCAAAAGTTACGATAACGCTCCTAGCAGAATCTTTTTCCTCTTGGGTAAATGTATCGTAAGCTCCTCTTTGCCCTTTAAATTGGTTACCTAAATCAGAATTTTTAATTGTTTCATCCAATTCAGAAGGATTCATCCCTTCAGCCACATCACTAAGCATTCGATAATTACCATTCTTCACTTGAAAAGCCATCCAATCTGAATAGTTTTCTAGTTTTGTATCGTAATTGATGTGCCTATGTTTTTGTTGTACAGCTTCTAGCATCTCCATACATATATCAGTTATGTCTACTGAACCAAGAAAATCTTCTCTCATTTTTTGCTTTACCTCATTAATTTTAATATTTATAAAATCATTTAATTTAGGGAGTATATATAATGGTAACGCTAACATTCCAGCAAACCAAAAAAGAGCTATTAATAGAATTAAATTATCATGAGCAGAGTCAAGAGGGAGAAGGAAGAAACCGATATACCAAAAAAGCATTGAAAAAATCCAAAGAATTACTTTGGCAGAATTAAAGGTTCTTCTATGTGTTGCAAAAAATGTAAGCAGTTTTTTTTTCATTGACTTAATGTGAAGAGGATGTTTTTCATAGTATTTTCCTTTTGTTATGTAAACCATATTTACCCTACATATAAATAGTACGAACGCTTAATGGAAATGTTACAAAAAGATTTTAGAAGCTCTGAGAGGCCATATTTAAAGGAGTTTCATAGGAATTGGCATCCCGTAGAAATTTAAGAGAGTATTAATAGTATCAATACCTCCCCTTTCGTGACTGCTTATGGTATAAAAATCATACACAAGTTTTAATTAGGAGCTACAAAAAAAATGGATAATAGTGAAATTGACAGCATAATGATTTTGGTTTGGATTGTCGGAGTAGTGCTTGGTATTGGAGCGCTGCTTGTGGGAGCAGCTTCATACAAAGAAAAATTTGAAAGAAATTTTATTTTTAATGGGGCAGCATGGGGAATAATTATTGCCGAAATTATTATATTTGTTGGGCTTGCAATTGCTGCAGTACAACTTGAAAAAATAGTAGGAGTAGGTGCAAGTGATAATGGAGACATCATTTTATATGCTGTAACTTTTGGTCACCTTGGTGCAAGTGTATGGTTCTACTTCGGCGCGATGATTCTTTTGATAACCTTTGGTACCAACATAAGCCATTCAAATTTTAAATGGGGTATGTTTCAAAACATAATGCAAATGATTTTGGTTACCTTGTTTAGTGTGATTATCATTATAGGAAGCATAATGGCTAAGCAAAAAATCACAGAAATAATGGAAAAATAAATAATCTACCTAAAAATGTTTGACTACTAGATATATTAAAAGAGAAGGTATGAACAATAGTAAAGTTTTTGAGAATTATGTCGAAGAAATCTAAAAATCCAGTAAAAAAGAATATGGATAAATTTCATAAGCCACGTACACATAAAGATAAGACAAAGCACGATAGAAAATCTGAATCAGAAAAACTACAAGATGAGTTAGAGCCTATTTGGCATCCAACTCAGCATGATGAATCTGATGATATAGAAGATGCTAAAAAAATATAACGTGTGAAATTGTATTTTCCCTATCTCCTTTTTTTAGAAAACAAAGGTAAGGATTATAAAGGAAGAACTTTAGAAGATATTTGGAGCTTCTCAGATAAAGAGATTGAAAGAATCCATGATTTTATTCAAGTAGTCTTCCCGCTTGATGAACCAAGTAGGTATAACGCTAATAGATACTACATCAAAGATATAGATTTAATTGAAGCAATAAAACTAAGTGATTTAGCCCAAAAAAATCTTCAAAAATCATCTCAATGGTTTTTAGGTTTTTTAGAAAGAAATAAACAATGGCAAAAGCGTTACGATCACAACCAATTAAGAATTACTAGAGTTATTAAGTCCTTGCATCTTCTTTGCTCTCAAAAGATCGCTATGAATTTCTACCAAAAAATGGTAATCCTAATTAAAGATGATCACTGTATACCTGTATCAACTTATAAATATTGGGTAGAGGCTTTAAAAGAAACAAAGTAAAAACTGACGAACTTTATACAGTTAACACTAACTTAGGAAATGAGTTTACAAAAAAGTAACGCATGAAATAACAGTTTGTTACAAAATATTTACTGTTTATTTGCAACTTCCCTCTTCACTTATGGTCTAAGAGTTAGGTAATATTAATTAAGGACATGGAAGCAACCAATTCACTCAATATATTCACACCAACACAGACTCGTGTTGCAAGAATTACTGCTCCACCTAAAACCAATCCACCTTCACTCAAAGAAGCCTTGCATATTGTTAGCCCTAAGCTTTTACCCTTTGCTTTAAGCTTAACTGGCAACATGGATGATGCTGAGGATCTATGTCAAACAACCTTGCTTAAGCTGATTGAAAATAAGAAGATATTTCTAACAGCTGAGTACCCTCTTGCTTATTCTAGAACTATTTTAAGAAATGCCTTCATTGATAAATGCAGAAAAGATTCAAAAGTTGCTTCACTGGAAGAATTAAACCTAGAACCCGTCATTAATGAGAATAAACTCAAATCTTATGAGCATCAGGAACTCATGGATTGTTTAAAACAACAAAATGAAACCGACAGAACTATTCTTGCAATGAAAGGTGCCGGACACGATAACAATGTAATTCAAAAGTTCATTGGTAACATCAGTATGGCAAATTTAAGAACCAAGACTCACAGAGCTAGAGCATTATTAACTGATTGCTTGGGTAGAAAGAAACAATGAACCAAAGACTCAAACTTCAACTAGCAGGTTATGTGGATGATGGCATGGACTATTCCAACTCTATTGAAGTTAGAAATATTGTTGACGACTCTGATGGAGCCAGAGAATTTTATGAGACATTGCTTTTTGCTAACAGGCGCTTAGAAAGTTTTTTTCAATCCAAAGAGATGCACAAGACTAACAAGAAGCTGCACAAGTTTATTGATGATACCTTAGAGCCAAAGAATACTTTCTGGACACGCTTTGTGCCTATTTCAGGTCTAATGATGGCAAGCTTTGCCTTGTTCTTAACCTTTGGTCCTTTTGTAACCCCGGTCACAGATACTCCAGCACTACCTAACATTCAGGTAAACATCCCGACTTCCATTCCTCAACCTCAGACCATTAAGAACTATCAAGTAAACACGGCTTGGTCATTGGCTTCTTCACTCACCGACGAAATGGATGCCACTATTTATCAGGTGATGTATGGAATGTTTGCAGCAAATACCAATGCATTCATTGGTGCAGACCTTACATCCATCAGAGCTGACATAGATTTCATCAAGCCGGATAAAGCTTTGGTTCAAATGATTGATCCAGCCACTGCACAGCAGATGGTTGAGAGTTTTTTAAATTAATACATATCCAAAGGAGAGATTAATGATTGAGATGCTCACAGCATCAGTAATATGGTTATTTGCCTTAACGCTTTATTTGTTTGTTAGGAAGCTTAGGTTATAACCGATTAGGAGAAAGAATGTGAAACACCTAACCATCACTTTGCTAACCTTGCTCATGTCTATAGGACTGATAGCTGAAGAAGAAACTATAGATATACCGCCAATAATGCCCCCTTCATATTCTGTGGAGGGAAACTATATAGGGTTGATTCAATGCAAAACGCTTTATGAAATGTATTTTTTTACTTTTTATAGATTGATCGCTGGTGTCGATAACCCTAAAACATTCCTTGAAAGTGAAGAGCTCAAGATGATGTGTGACTTCGATACAGAAAAAATAAGGTGTGGGTACATAGAAAAATTTACGGAGAAATCAAATGAACTTGCCATCTCACAAGCTCTTTCAAGAGAAGACTTTTGGAGCGAAAAAGATTTAACAGAGTTTTACGCTTATAAAATGTTTGAGTTTGCTACGATACTTGAAAAAGAAGGAATTGAAGATAAAGAGCTAGGTAGAGAAAGACTAGCTAAACTTCAAATGGCAGATGATCTTTCAACCTGTACAGACTACCGAGATTACGTAGATGGCAATCTTAAAGTAGATATAGGAGTAGAAAATCATGAACAGCTGGAAGAAATAAGTAAAAAAGATTTCAACGAACTATCATTGAACGACCAAGCCATGATGCATCTATTAGGAAGAGGTGTAAAACAAGATTTTAAGGAAGCTGTCAGATTATTCTCCATAATGGCTGATGAAGGCAGTGAATATGCACAGGCAAATCTAGGTTTAATGTATGCAAATGGAGATGGGGTCAAAAAAGATTATAAGAAAGCAGTCTATTGGTTCAGAAAGGCAGCGGAACAAGGAAATGCAAGTGCACTAACGAGTCTAGGATTCCATTATTCAAATGGTTATGGAGTAGACAAGGATCATGAGGAAGCAATGAGACTTTATAGGCTATCTGCAGAACAAGGAAATTGGATGGCACATAGAAATCTAGGCTATGTATATAAGGAAGGAAAAGGTGTTCGAATAGATTTAGTCTATGCCCTAATGTGGTTTATCATCGCAGCTGGTGCTGGTGGTGATGAAATAGCTGATTCTGAAGTACAAGATCTTTCAAATCAGTTAAATAAAAGCCAAGTCAAAGAAGCTACTGGATTAGTGGATGACTGCGTTGATAATAAATTTGTGGGTTGTTGAGCTAAGTTCTAACCATGATAAGGGTATTGATCCAGCCACTGCACAGCAGATGGTTGAGAGTTTTTTAAACTAATTCTGTAACAACTTCCTACTTTCTCCGTTTAAGTATTAAGACCACTTAATACATATCCAAAGGAGAGATTAATGATTGAGATACTCGCAGCATCAGTAATATGGCTATTTGCTTTAACGATTTATTTGTTAGTTAGGAAGCTTAGAAAACCAAAACCCGTGGATGGGATTAAACTCCAGAAAATCCACCTCATGCGTTTAGGGCCTTTTTCTGGGCAAAGCAATTCCTTTAAAGGAAAGTCTGTTATTTTTATGATGCTGCTGAGTACCTTGTCTTATGCTGATGTATCAATCACCACCTTATCGAATTGGTACATTGGAGATTTAAGCGAGGATAGTTTATTGATCACAAAGGGAGAAGCTAACAGCATCTTTGGTTTCCACATTGCAAGACCCTACTGTATTTCAGAAGAACCAGTACTTATGCTCAAAACTAAAGTTCAGTTTTCTGATGGAGATAGAATCAATGCTCTAATCAAGGTAGATAAAAACAAACCTAAACCTTTGAGACTCAAAAAAGAATATGGATTTGAAGATAAGGAAAATGGTCAGTATGCAACTTGGTGGGCGATGAAAGACTTCCCCTCTTTTGATAAAGCATCTCACATTCAAGTGGATTTCAAAGCAACAACACCCTTAAAAGATTTCAGTATCGATTTGGCTGGGATACAAGAGGTTCAGTATCATGCCCAACAAATCTGTCAATCAGGTCACGTGCTGAGAGCTGCAGGCAAGCAAGTTAAGATTTAATTACTCCTAATAAACTCCCACTCTTAAGTTATACAACATTTATAATAAACTTAAACAGTATCTGAGTTTAATTTTCTATATAAACTTATGAGTTATATAATTAATTGCCTATGAAAAATATCCTCCTCACATTATTACTTCTATCACCTTTAGCTTTTTTAACTGTTCATAGTCAAAGCCAAACAATAGAGAAAAAACCTAATGTGATTTATAACAAAATAGGAAACACCACCTATGGTTCAGATGGCTCTGTTCAAACTGAAATAGGTAATCATGTATTCGATAACGAAGGTAATAGCTCTGTTCAAATAGGAGACCATACCTTTAATTCTGATGGTTCTAGTTCAACCACCATAGGAAATACTACTTTTTACTCTGATGGAAGTACTAAAACAACCATTGGAGACCATATATTTGAAACTAAACCCTAGTTATGAAAAGAATTTTACTCACACTAAGCCTAGCTCTAACATTTAGTATTTCTTCACAAGCAGCAGATAAGAAGGTTGGTGATTTTGCGAACAAATGCTCTGCTCTATTTCTGCTTATGACGATGATGACAGACGAGCAATGGAAACCTTTTTCAGAGAATATGAGTGAGCTATCTCAAACCATGAGCTTGGTTAGTGCTGGTATCTCAGAAGAAAACAATAAAGTTTTAACCTATAATGAAGTAATTGATGCTCGGAATATTCAAGCTGACAAAATTATTAATTTATATAACACCAATTCATCTGATGTTCTAAAGCTTTATGCAAGATGTGATAAGTTTAGAGAGAACTTTGCTTACGCAGCCATGCAAAACTCTACAGATGATTCAATCCTTTTAAACTCTTTAACCATGCCTCCTCAAAGAGTTGAAATGACTGAGCAGAAAACAGCTCTAATTGAAATGGTCCTTGAGACTTCGTTTGCGGAAATGAGAAGCTCAGACATCACTTCAATAGTAGAGTTATATAAAAAAATTAGAAATCCATAAGCATAAACAGAATCAAAGTTGGAATCCCTCCAACAATAAAACCAAAAAAGCCTCTAATACTAATCGCAGTAACCGCATTTAATAATGCTGTAGTTGGCATGAGCCATAACAGATTCCAAAACGAAGCTTCTCCTAATAAAATTACAGCGAATGATAGCCACCACCAAATAACGACATTTCTATTTGGTATGGTTGCAAACTCTTGCCTAGTGAGAATACCTAAAGTCCAGCCAAGCATAAAAAATAAACCAATTAGTGCGGGTATAAACTCCATATAAACTCCTTATTTTTCAAGTTATAAAACAAGTTCAGAGTCGTATCAAACAATAGGTTTAATGCAGCTTCGACTGGAATACATTGGATTTGGAACACCTTCTACAAAAGCCTCTCTTATTGATCCATCATAATTATAATAAGCAGTTTCTGTTTTTAGGGTCATTGTGGCTCTATCAAAAGTCATTGTAATTTTAAGTGTAGTCTCTACCGATCCGGCTCCAAATTTTATAAATGAATTTGTGTACTCTTCAATAGGATACTCTCTAGTCGTGGTCGGCTCCACATTACCTGACGTAGCTCTTAGCGCCTCTATATAAAAAGGCTTATAAAAAACTCTTTCAGTAACCATCTTATTTTTAAAATCAAAGTTAATATGTCCGTCACTTATATCACTTCCACAAACAACTAATAAATCTGGTTCATTATTTTGCGCACAGCCAATTAATCCAAAGACCATCAATGTGAGGAGGATGTTTTTCATAACTATAAATATACACTAGGATTCGTTTACTTGTGGCTACAAATCGCACTCCGTGGCTACATTATGGCTACATTTAAAAACGAACTTACAGCTTTTCAAGCCGATTCTTATGGCTACATGGTGGCTACATTTGTTTTCTGTGATGCCCTGAAAACCCCTATTTAAAGGGGCTTCAGGTGTGACTGGCATCCCGTAGGGGAGTCGAACCCCTGTTGCCTGGATGAAAACCAGGTGTCCTAGGCCTCTAGACGAACGGGACTAGATTTCGGTGAATTATAAAAGCTAAAAGCTCTCATGGAAAGATAAATACTCTTATTTAAAGCGTTGATTTATGGCTTTTAAAAAACCTCTTAAAAAGTTTCCTTCCATTTTATCTGGATACAATCTTCTAAACATTCTTTCTAGACGAGTTAATATCTGTTTAGGATTTTCTGGATCAATTAAATCAAGCTTAATTGCAGTCTCATTAAAATGCTCAATTAAACGATTTAATTCCTCTGATGTGTATTCTGGAAAATCTTGCCATGACTGAATTGGCTTATCATTAATTGCTTGAAATAACTCATAACAAACTATTTGCACTGACATAGCAATGTTTAAAACTGGATAATCAGAATGAGCGGGAATCAAAAGATGTTTATTAGCCAATTGTAATTCTTCATTAGCAAGCCCCCTATCCTCTCTTCCAAATAATATTGAAACTTGTATTTCTTCTGATGTAAGTTGTTTAATTTCTTGAGCTGCATCCTTAACATTAACAGTGGGCCACTTAATACTCCTTTCTCTTGCGGATGTTGCATAAATCATTTTTGAGTTTTTTACAGCTGCTTCTATAGAATCAAAAATTACTGCTGAATCTAAAATATCTGCAGCATTCCCAGCAAGGGCTACGGCATCTTGGTCTGGGAATTTTTTTGGATTAATTAAAACTAAATTTTTTAGCCCCATATTTTTCATTGCACGTGCTGCCGAGCCAATATTTCCTGGATGAGAAGTCTCAACTAAAACGATCTGAACAAAGCTATAGATGGGATCCATGGAACTATTATCATCATTTCCAGTACAATATGCGACATGTCAAAACCTGCTCTATTAAATATCGCTATTCTTGCAGCCAATATTGGGGCTGCTGAGCTTGAATTTGCTGTAAAAAAAGTTCAAAAACTTAGTATTGTAAAAAAAGGTCCAATGGATTATGTAACTGAAGTAGATCAAAAAGTTGAAAAGCTTGTTTTTGATGAAATTAGAAAATATTACCCAGAGGATAATTTCCTAGGAGAAGAATCAGGTCATGAAATCAATAATTCTGAAACAACATGGGTTTTAGACCCTATCGACGGAACAACTAATTTTATTCACGGTTATCCGCAATACTGTATCTCCCTAGCATGTGTAATCAATGGACAAACCAAACATGCTGTAATAATCGATCCAACGCGTCGAGAAGAATTTTCAGCATCCAAAGGCAAAGGTGCACAACTGAATGGAGAAAGAATTAGAGCCAGCACACGCTCCAATCTTAAAGATGCTTTACTAGGCAACACCTCACACACTTCACAATCTCAAGAGTACACATTTGATAATATTGCTAGTTTTAGAGCTCTCTATAAATATGGTTTAACCATTCGACGTTCTGGTTGTTCAGCTTTAGATTTGGCTTATGTGGCTGCAGGTAAATTGGATGGCTTTTGGGCAAATGGGCTTGCTATTTGGGATGTTGCTGCAGGCATGTTAATTGCCGAAGAAGCTGGAGCATTAACAAGCGATTTCTTGGGTAATCCTGATTTCAAAGATGGAGATCATTATATTTGTGCAACCCCAAAATGCTTTAAACCAATGCTAGAGGCAATTAAACCTAATTTTTCAGCCAACTAAGGCATATCATCAAATTCAACACCCTCAGGCTCAGGAATGGCCATGTCTTCTTGTGTAATTGAAAGAGCTAGGAGCATGTTAGCTACAACATAAATAGACGAATAAGTTCCTACTAAAACGCCAATGATAAGCGCCTGACTAAAACCTCTAATCATCTCACCGCCAAAAAAGAATAGTGCAAATAATACTAACAATGTTGTAAATGATGTAATTAAGGTTCTTGATAAGGTTTGATTTAACGATCGATTAACTATTTCTTCAGGCTCAAACCCCCTCTCACCTCTAAAGTTTTCTCTGATTCTGTCAGATACTACAATCGTATCATTGAGTGAATAACCAATAACTGCAAGAAGCGCTGCAAGCACAGTCAAGTCAAAGTCCCAAGCAAAAATTGAAAACAAGCCAAGAATAATCAATACATCATGGGCTAAAGCTGCGACTGCTCCTAAAGCAAATTTGTATTGAAATCTGAAAGCTACATAAAGCAAAATCATACCTAAAGCCACCAACATTCCTAGGCCACCTTGATCCCTTAATTCAGAGCCAATTTGAGGGCCAACAAATTCAATCCTCTTAAGTTCTGTTTTGGAGTCAGCTTCTTGTAAAAAATTAAAAATAATATCCCCCAATTGACTATTGCCATCTTTATCAGCAACCTTAATTAAAACATCTGAATTAGATCCAAAATTAACAACTTGAAAATCATCAAAACCATTATTAGTCATTAAATCTCTAACCTTGGAAAGATCTGCAGCTTCTTCATATGACACCTCAATCAGAGTTCCCCCGCTAAAGTCTAAACCAAAATTTAGACCTCTTAATCCAAGTGAAGCAACAGATATGACAAGTAAAGATAATGAAAGAATACTAGCCATTATTCTAAACCGCATAAATGGAATATTAAAATTCATTAAACTCTAAGCTCCTGAATATTTTTATTGCCATACATCAAATTAACAATTGCTCGTGTTCCTAATATTGCTGTAAACATAGAAGTTAAAATCCCAATGGATAATGTAATTGCAAAACCCTTTATAGGCCCTGTTCCAATTGTATACAGAACAAGTGATGCTATTAATGTCGTCACATTTGCATCAAAAATTGTTACAAAAGCACGTGAAAAACCTTCATTAATAGCGCTTTGTGGATCCAGCCCAGCTTTAAATTCTTCTCTTATCCTTGAGAAAATTAATACATTAGCATCAACAGCCATTCCAATTGTTAAAACAATCCCTGCTATACCTGGCAAAGTTAAAGTAGCTCCTAGCAATGACATAAAACCCGTAATTAAGACAACGTTAGCTAATAAAGCAAAATTTGCAGCAAGACCAAACCACCTGTAATAAAACAACATAAATGCAACCACAGAAAGAAGACCGATAATTATCGATTGAATACCAAGTTCTATATTTTCTTTTCCAAGACTAGGTCCCACCGTTCTTTCTTCCACAAATTTCATTGGTGCAGCCAAAGCACCGGCACGCAATAATAACGCCAATTCACTTGCCTCTTGGGGTGACCCAACACCAGTAATCCTAAAAGCTGTCCCAAGTACAGCTTGTACAGTTGCAAGACTAATAAT
This sequence comes from uncultured SAR86 cluster bacterium, assembly GCA_902608115.1. Lineage (GTDB taxonomy): Bacteria > Pseudomonadota > Gammaproteobacteria > Magnimaribacterales > D2472 > D2472. The sequence continues at coordinate 12,630 of CACLMT010000013.1, forward strand.
TTTCTTTTCAATATAAGAGGATTGTTTTATTACTTCATTTCCATTTTCATCTAAAGATAAAACTGATTTATTTTTTTGCTCAACAAATAAAACCCCCAATCTTCTTCCAATATTCCCATTTGTTGCTTTTTGCATTGCTCTTCCGCCCTGCATATCCAAAGTGATGTTGACTTGAGCAAATCCACTTTCATCAAATCCTGATATTGCATTGGTGACCCTATCTCCAGAAACAATAATATTTTTTTCTAAATCAGCTGAACCGTTTCGTTCATCTTGAAACCAGAATTCTTCTTTTCGTAGTCTTGAAGCAGTAGAGCTTGCTTCAAGCCTAAATTCTAAATTTGCAGTTTTGCCAATGATCTTTTTAGCAGCAGTGGTATCTTGAACACCAGGAAGCTCTACAACTATTCTGCTACTTCCTTGTCGTTGAACAATGGGCTCAGAAACACCAAGCTCATTCACACGATTTCTTAAGGTCATTAAATTTTGACCTACTGCATAATCACGAAGCTCTTTTATGGCTTCTTTAGAAAATGCTAATTGAACCAGGTTTCGAATTGCATTTGGTTTTAGATCATATAGTAATGCACCAGTTGCAGTTACATTATCTTCGCTAATAATTTTTAATGCTTTGCTGTAATCCTCATCACTAATAAAAGAGAAGACTATATCTTGATCATCTTTTTTTGAGCTTTCAACATTAATACGCTTATCTCTGAATTTTTTACGATATTCATTCAGCAGTGATTCAAGACGATTGTCGAGAGCGTTCTCTATGTCAACTTCTAACAAAAAATGGACACCCCCAGACAAATCTAAACCAAGCTTTAAAGGCCCCGCTCCAATGTCCCTTAACCACTGGGGTGTTGAAGGTTCTAAATTTAAAGCAACAATAACCTCATCTAATAAGTTCTTTTGCAAAGCTGCTTTTGCGGCTAATTGATCTTCAAATGAATTAAACTTTGCAACAATATTATTTTCCTTTAAACCGGTAGACTCAGAAAGAATCTGATTTGAATTAAGAATCTCATTAACTTGATTCAATAAACTTTGATCAGCTGATTTACCAGAATCTGTATATGCTACTTGGATTGCTGGTTTTGAGGGATATAGATTTGGTAAAGAATAGATAATTCCAATACCAAGCACGAACAAAATAAGTCCGTATTTCCAAAATGAAAATCTATTCATCGTAATAATTAATCAATTGAGGCAATGGTACCTTTTGGTAATACATTTGAAATAGCAGTTTTTTGAAGTTTAAATGTAATATTTTCACTGACTTCAATAGAAACATAATCGCCTTTAATATCTTTAATGCGACCGATGATACCGCTTGCCGCCACAACTTCATCACCTTTTTCTAAACCATCCATCATAGCTTTAAGTGCTTTCATTCTTTTTTGCTGCGGTCTAATAGTCATAAAATACATGAGCAATAAGAAGCCCAAGAAGAAAATTAAGAGTGGATCTGGTAAATACCCTGGATACTCAGCTTGTGACTCGTTCATAAAATCTCCTTATATTAAATGCTTGGGTACATCTAAATGACGCTTATTATAAAAGTCTTTTATAAACTTAGCGAATGAATCTGTTTTAATTGATTCACGAATTTTTTTCATCAAATTTTGATAATAATACATATTATGAAAGCTGTTTAAAATAGACCCTAATATTTCGTTGGTCTTATCTAGATGATTTAAATAAGCTTGAGAATAATTTTGACAAACTTTACAACTGCATTCAGCATCTATTGGATTAGAGCTACCCTTACTAGGAGCATTACGAATATTTAATACCCCATACGAAGTAAAAAGTTGTCCATTACGAGCGTTTCTTGTGGGTAAAACACAATCAAAAATATCAATGCCATAATAAACTGCCTCAACAATATCCTCCGGCTTGCCTACCCCCATTAAATAGTGAGGTTTTTCTTGAGGTAGATGTGGTGAGAGAGAGTCTAAAATACGTGTTTTATCTTCCTTAGGCTCTCCAACACTCAGACCGCCAATTGCCAAACCATCAAATCCAATTGAACTTAACCCATTCAAAGACTCAAGCCTAAGATCCTCATACATTCCTCCTTGAATAATTCCAAACAATGCTGCGCTAGATCTATGGGCATCAAATGATCTTTTTGCCCATCTTAATGAAAGCTCCATTGATGCTTTAGCTTCTTTATATTCTGAAGGGTACGGAGTGCATTCATCTAAAACCATTACGATATCTGACCCTAGATTTTCTTGAATTTTCATTGAATCCTCTGGGCTCAAAAAACATTTCTTACCATCATAAGGAGATTGAAAACTTACTCCTTGTTCTGTGATTTGAGCTAAGTCTCCCAAACTCCACACCTGGAAACCTCCAGAGTCTGTAAGTATTGGCTTGTCCCAATTAGAAAACTTGTGCAAACCACCCAAACCCTTAATGAGCTCATCACCGGGACGTAACATTAAATGATAAGTATTAGCTAAAATAATTTCAGAATTTGTCTCTAAAAGGCTCTCTACTTCTAAACCTTTAACTGTGCCATTTGTTCCCACTGGCATAAAGGCAGGAGTCTGAATCTTTCCTCTAGGTAAATCTAATTCTGCTCGACGAGCAAAACCTGATGTATTAAAAATATTAAATTTCATGGTATTTAATTAACATGGCATCTCCATAAGATAAAAATCTATATTCTTTAGCGATTGCTAAATTGTATAAATTCATCATTTGTTCATAACCTATAAATGCTGCTACAAGCATTAACAATGAAGATTTTGGGAGATGGAAATTTGTAAGCATACAATCTACCACTTTAAACTCATACCCAGGATATATAAACAAATCAGTTTCCCCTTTAAATGGTTGATATTCTAATTGGCATGCTGTCTCTATAGCTCTTACAGAAGTTGTTCCTACTGCAATAACTTTCTTGCCTTTGCTTTTGGTTTCCTTGATTTGATTAATCAGAGTTAAATCGACTTCAATCAATTCTTTGTGAATTACATGATCAGAAATATTTTCAGTTTTAACTGGCTGAAAAGTTCCAGCTCCAACTTGTAAATTAATATAACCAATCGTAACTCCTTTATCTTCTATCTCCTTAAGTAAAGAAGAATCAAAATGCATGCCAGCAGTTGGAGCTGCAACAGATTCTTTTTTATCAGGATTGGCATAAATTGTCTCGTATCGCTCTTCATCTATTTTTTCAGGCGCTCTTTGCATATATGACGGAAGAGGTATTTGACCTAGAGATAAAAATATATCATGTGGATCAGAAGACCAATCTAAAATAAAAAAGTTATTTCTTCGACCTGTAACTTTAGCTGAAACTCGATGATTACCATGAATAAAAAATAGCTCAGTTAATTCTTTAGTTGCCCTGGAAGATTTTAATTGAACTAATGTTCTATTTGCATCTAAAAACCTCTCAAGCAAAACCTCTACTTTTCCACCAGTTATCTTTTCACCAAATAATCGTGCAGGAATTACTGACGTATGATTTAAAACTAATAAATCCCCCGCATTAAAATAATTAACTATTGACTTAAATTTCTCATGCTTGACGCAATCAAGAGCAACTAAGAGTCTCGAATCAGTCCGATTCTTTGTTGGGTATTGAGCAATTAGATGCTTTGGTAAATCGTAATTAAATTTTTTAGTTTTCATGCAAGCACGTAATTCTAAAAGATGTTGAACTCGGCTACAATGATCGCGCGGCCCCATTGGCGGAATTGGTAGACGCGCGCGATTCAAAATCGCGTTCCTTCGGGAGTATCTGTTCGACTCAGATATGGGGCACCAAAGAACTAAATATATATATCAAACCTTATTGTCTTTCCTTTTACTTGGTAATTTATCCCCTCTCCAAAGGGACTTGCATTAATTGGCCTCTTAACAATCAACTTATTAACTGACATCGATTGCAAAAGTTGAAATTCTTCTTTGGGATTATTCTTGATGGATTCATGTTCAAGAATCTTAGCTAAATACTCTATCTGGGCTGACCTTAATGCAGTTTTTTTTGATGGCGGGAACATGGGGTCAAAATAAATTACATCAAACTCCTTAGCCTCTCTAACAAATGAACAAGCATTAGCATTAACTAAAGTTAATCGAGAAAAAATCTCATTCTTTTTGCTTCGTTTAATTCCATCTTCTAGCAGATTAAATAAAATATTACTCTGTTCAACAGCTGTAACTTCATGTCCCAAACTTAAAAATAATAAAGAGTCTTGCAGTAAACCGGCTGTGCAATCTAGTATTTTTTGGGGTTGTTCTGATTTTCCTAAAGCTTTTTTAATTAGCTTCTCATGATCAGCTCTTTTAAGGCGCCAACTCATAGATCGTGAGTTAAAATCGATAATAAATTTTTTTTTTGCTCTAGCTTTTGGATGAAAAAATGATAAACCTAAATCATTAACCTCAAGATAAGGTTTCTCATTGTCAACAATCATACTAAAAGTTCTGCTACCAAGCTTTTTTGCTATCTCTTCAGCGTAATTTTTATGCTTTTTGGATGTATAAAAAATATTACATGTCATAAAAGCAATAAGATTGACCCTAAGACAACCCTATACAGAACAAAAGGAATCATTCCTATTTTTTGTACAAATTGTAAAAATATTTTAATAGTCAAAAAAGCAATAATTGCTGAGCCAATGAATCCAACAAATAGAATAATGAAATCATTCAATGAGATTGAATAAGCTTCTTTAAATATCATAACTAATAAAGCTCCTAAAATAGTTGGAATACTTAATAAAAAAGCAAATTTAGAACTCTCCTTAAGGTTTAAGCCTACCAACAAAGCACCTGTTATGGCCATTCCCGATCTTGAAGCCCCAGGAAAAACTGCTAAAGCTTGAAAGCATCCAATTAATAAAGCCATAGTAAAAGTTAATCCAACAATAGATTTTGTTTGATTGGAAAGTTTAAAAACTAAGAACAAAAGACCAGCAAAAATTATATTTACCCAAGCAATTGAATCAACAGTATAAATTCTCGTTGAAGTTAGATCTGAAAAAATAAAACCAACCAAAAAAATTGGAATTGTTGCAATAATAAGATTTGATCCGAGCATGAAATCTTCTTTATTTCTATCATTCCTCCATGGGAGCCATGACAGGAATAACTTTCTTAAATCACTACTAAAATAATAAATTACAGCGACCAAAGTCCCAGCATGGACAGCTATATCAAATATTAATCCAAAATCTTTAACTCCAAATAACATTGATGGAAGCAAAAGATGAGCAGAACTTGAGATAGGCAAAAACTCAGTTAAGCCTTGGATGCATGCAAGAAAAAGAGCCAATAAAATATCTGAAATCATTTTTTTTGATACTCTGGCGTTTTTAAATAAACAGGGTTCGCATTTGCTGGATCAAATTCTTCACTCACTTCAAGCTCATGTTTTGCCAAGATCGCTATAGCTTCAGCCCCACCAAGAACATTGGATAGATATTTTGGATTTGAATTTATAGATTCTGGCCAACCATTACCAGCAAAATAGACATTTTTTTTCTTAGCCATTTTATATATATCTTCCATGCTCATAATTGACTCTTCTTCTGTAATCTCTATTCCCTTAGAGGTTTTTTTAAAAGATCCAAAATAGCACTCATTTTGGTCTGCCTTTATAGTAACAAAAATAATCACTTCGGATTCATTGATCCAATTAGACGCTTCATGTGCAATAGCCTTTAAATTTGATATTGGTATCAAAGGCAATTTTTTAACAACAGCAATAGCCTTAAGAAATGATGCGGTGATTCTAAGGGCTGTATAAGATCCAGGGCCTCGAGCAAAAGCAATAGCATTCAGCCCATTAAAATCCTTTTTTGAATCAAATCCTACTTTTGAAAATAACTCATCCCAATTAGGTCTATTTTTTCTTTCATGCGTTTGAGTAAAGCTATTTACTTCATCTGAGTTTAGCAAAGCAATGGAAGAATAATCCCCACTAACATCAAAAGATAAAATCTTCATTCAATTAGAGATGCTGATTAATGTCCTCAAAGACTTTCTCTACATCTTGAGCACCATTGATACTGATGTATTTTAAAGAACTCTGATCTGCCTTAAGCTGATAGTAATCTACTAAAGGCTTGGTCTCCTCTTGATAAACATTTAAACGATGTTTAACTGTTTCGGGTTTATCGTCATCCCTTTGAATTAATGGCTCTCCGGTTACATCATCAAGACCACCTTGTTTTGGTGGCTGATATATCAAATGATAATTTCTACCTGAACCTGGGTGAACTCTTCTACCTGACATCCTATCAATAATCACTGCATCAGTTACTTGAATTTCTATTACATGAGTAAATTTAATGTTATTGACTTCACATAAGTTACCTTGACCAACAGTTCTAATACCACCATCAAATAAAAACCCTAATTCACAATCAGGCTGTGCAATTCGATCAAGTATTAATTCAATAATAATTTCATCTGAAACTAATTTACCTGATTTCATAATACCGCTAACCTTTTGACCTAATGCATTTCTACTAGCTATTGCTTCGCGAAGCATATCTCCAGTACTAATTTTTGGAATCTTTAAAAAATTACAAATTAAATCAGCCTGAGTACCCTTTCCAGCACCTGGTGGCCCTAAAAGTAAAATTTTATTCATATTTCCAATACTGCAAATGCAATAAGATGGTTTCTTTCATCGGCTATACTAACATGGGTTCTTGAGATGCCTAAGCTCTCAATATAAGATTTAACAGAATTAGATAATAAGTATTTCGGTTTGCCATTATTGCTTGAAATTACTTGAATACCTTTTGGAAAAACTGGCTTTATGAAACCTGTACCTAAGGCCTTAACAAAAGCTTCTTTCGCGGCAAAATGCTTTCCAAGAAATGGAATTTTTAATTCTCCTTTAAGCTTTTTATATTCTTGTAATTCATCAGATCCTAGAATTTTATTTGCAAAAGTATCATGAGATTTAATTTTCTTAATTCGATCTATCTCTACAATATCTGTACCTATTCCGTAAATCATACTTTAACTTTCTTAAAAATTTCTCTACTGCTTAATTCTCTTCCATCAAGACATGTATTAATAGCAGCTTGAGACAAGATTTTTAACTTTGATCTATCTATTCCCTCAAACGTTCTATTTTTAATAGCTTTAATTTCATCAGCTGAAAATCCTTCAGAGTTACTAGAAGGCTGAAAACCTTTCTCTGGTATGAATGAATAAATAATGGAATCTTTAAATGGTAAATTCCTAGAAACATCAGTATCAAAATTAATTCCATATCCAAGAGTCTCTAATAAATCAAATTCAAAAGCTCTTAAGGCAATCTCTGAGATAGAACCTGAACGAGCAATGCTCACAAAATCCTCATATAAATCAAAAAGCTCTAAGTTCGGTAAACCTTTTGGCAATAGACGTATCATTAATTCATTGACATATAAATATGTATATAAATCATGCGACCCTTTATTTGATTGAGATAGAAAATTTGAATCTATTTGAGTTAAAGTCTTCATCTCTGATTTACCTGTAAGGATAATTTTTAAAGCTACAAAAGGAAGCAAATGACCAAAAAATTTTGACTTTGGATTTTTTGCTCCTTTTGCTATGACTGAAATTTTGCCAGAAGATTTTGTAAACATTTCAGCAATAATTGAAGTGTTTCCAAAGGATCTAGAATGCAACAAATAACATGATTCCCAATTATGTGACATCTTGACTTGTACCCACGCCTAAGCTACTTAAATATTGAGCATCATTATTCCAATTCTTGTTTACCTTAACAAAAGTTTTCAACATTACTTTTATATTTAGTATTTTCTCTAGCTCTATTCTTGTTTGCTTCCCTATTCTTTTTAAATTAGAGCCCTCATGACCAATTACAATACTTTTTTGACTAGGTCTTGCAACATAAATAATTACCCCAACAGACAACATTTTTCTCTCCATTGATTTTGTTTCAACTACAACATAAGTTTCATGAGGTAATTCATCACTAAGCGATCTAATAATTTTTTCTCTTACTAGCTCACTAATAAAGAAATTATCTGGGATCTCTTTCGACTTCATGGTAGCTGGATAAAGATGTTTATTTTTTGGAAGGTAATTTTTAATACATTCAAGTAAATCTACCACTCCATTGTTGTGTAACGCGGAGATAGGGACATACTCCAAAAAAGAAAATTGGGAGTCAATCTCTTGAATTAATGGAAGGAGCTTATTTTTATTTTGAACTTGGTCAAGTTTATTAAATACACAAATGGCTTTTGGTTTGCTCTCTATAATTTTTTGAAGAACTTGCTTATCTTGATCTTGAAAAGAAGATCTTTGCAAAAGAAACAATACTAAATCAGAATCTTGAATTACGCTTAAGGCTGAATGATTTAGAACCTTATTTAAAGTCCTTGTTGCTTTCAGGTGAATACCAGGCGTGTCTAAAAAAACCATCTGGTAGTTATCTTGAGTTTTCACTCCTATAATATTATTTCTTGTTGTTTGAGATCTACGAGAAGTAATAGATATTTTTTTATCTAAAATCGTATTTAGCAAAGTAGATTTACCTACGTTAGGCTTGCCAACAATTGATATGTATCCACAATATTGCTTTGTCATAGACTTTCTAAGTCTTGAAGAATTATCTCAGCAACTTTCTGTTCAGCATTTTTTTTAAGAGACGATGATGCAGAGAATGTTTGCCCTTGAAATTGAACGTGACATTTAAACTTATTACCTTCTTTATTTGCAAGTACGTTATAGCTAGGTAAATCTACCCCCATTGCTTGTAATTTTTCTTGAAGTCTTGATTTTGCATCTTTATGCTCATCTGTTGGTTTAACCATGTTAAGTTTCGATTGAAAAATATCCAAAATAAATTTTTTGGCTTCTTTCCAACCCATGCCAATAAATACAGCACCTATGCATGCCTCTAATGTTCCAGCAAAAATTGAATATTTATGAGTCTCATCAAGATTTGCTGTGGCTTTAGACACTTTAAGCTGGTCTTTGCAATCTAACTGTAAAAAAATTTCTGACAATGATTGAGTGTTAACCAAGGAAGCTCGAATTTGCGTCAATGCTCCTTCATCTAACTCGGGAAAAGTAGTAAAAAGATATTCAGATATCACTACTTCTAAAACTGCATCACCAAGAAATTCTAAACGTTCATTATTATTAGATTGAGAAACACTCTTGTGTATTAAGGCTTGTTGAAACTCTGGAAGAGCAAAAAATAATTTATTTATTATTTGTAAAGTTTGAGTCATATTTAATTAATAAAACCTGTTCGAGTAAATGATGGTAAGCAAGTCCAACATTCCCAAGTCATCCATATTAAATCACCTGTTCCCATAAAATTTTCTCTAGGAACAAACCCCCAGACCCTAGAATCACTTGAATTATCTCTATTATCTCCCATCACAAAGTAATGATTTTCAGGGATAGAAAACTCTTCAGGATAAGAAGAGCTTAATCCCTGCAATCTAATGGTTCGAATAGAGCCTTTGAAAGTTTCTTCAAGCAAAATTTTATTTGAATTATGTGAAATCAGCTTTTGCTCCAAAGGCTCTCCATTTACAAATAACTTCTTATTTTCATATCGAACTATATCTCCTGGCTTACCAATCAGTCGTTTGATGTATGGAACATTCTTATGTGGAGGAACAAAAACTACAACATCCCCATAATCTGGATCGGAGGCTGAAAAAAACGGCTTTCCTATTCGATTCATTTTTAACCCATAACTATGTTTATTTACTAGAATAAAATCTCCAACTATTAAACCTGGAATCATAGACCCAGAAGGAATTTGATAAGGTTCATATATAAATGTTCTTAAGACAAAAATAAGAAACACTGGAATAAACCAGCCTCTGCCTGTTACCTTCAAGAGGTTATTATTCTTATAAATTCCTACAAGAAGTATTAACAAACAAATAATTGAACCTAAAAATAAAATTATCCCCAAGTCGCCTGCATTAACAAAAATTCTATAAATCCCAAGTAATGCAAACAAGAATCCTAATGAATAAATGATCTGCTGAGCTTGATTAGTTAAAGTTTCATGAAGAACCTTGCTTATCCAAAGAGCAATTAAAAATATAACCCCAACTAAGGCTAATATGAATACAGGATCCTTAAACATTACTTCTTCCCTGAGTTAAAATAATTTAAAAATGCCTCTTGCGGAATAGAAACTCTACCAAATTGCTTCATTTTCTTTTTGCCCTCTTTTTGTTTTTCAAGTAACTTCTTCTTACGTGTTACATCCCCACCATAACATTTTGCTGTTACATTTTTTCGTAATGCTTTTACAGTTTCTCTAGAAATAATTTTTGAACCTAGAGCAACTTGAATTGGAATATCGAACATCTGCCTTGGGATTAGTTTTTGTAGATTTTTAGCAACCTCTCTGCCCTTAGTCGTTGCAAAATCCTTGTGAAGGATCATAGATAATGCATCAACAACATCGTTATTCAAAAGTACATCTAATTTAACTAAATTTGATGCTTGGAAATCTGTTATGTTGTATTCAACGGAAGCGTATCCCTTGGTAATTGATTTTAAGCGATCAAAAAAATCAATAATAACTTCAGCTAATGGTATTTTAAAAACTATTGAGACTTGATTACCAAAATAAGTCATCTCTTTTTGTGTACCTCTTCTTTGGGTACAAAGAGTAATAATATTTCCAACATATTCCTTTGGAGTAAGGATGGTAGCCAATACGTAAGGCTCCCGGATCTCGTTAACATAATTAAGAGGAGGTAATTGTGATGGGCTATCGCAATTAATAACCTTTCCATCTGTTTTTACAACTTGATACTGAACAGATGGAGCTGTTGAAATTAAATTAAGATCGTATTCCCTTTCTAATCTTTCTCTGACAACCTCTAGATGTAAAGTTCCAAGAAACCCGCATCTAAAACCAAAACCTAAAGCATCTGAGGCTTCAGGCTCATAAATCAAAGCAGAATCATTTAGCACTAGTTTTGAAAGAGCGTCTCTAAACTTTTCATATTCATCAGAATCGACTGTAAACAAGGAAGCAAATACTTTAGGTAGAACCTTTTGAAATCCTGGTAAAGGTTTTGTTGAATCATTTTTAGAATCAATAATAGTGTCACCAACGGGAGCACCTTGAATATTTTTAATTCCTGCAACCATGTAACCTACTTGACCAACGCTGAGCTGTTTTTTTAATATTTTTTTTGGTGAAAAGATACCAATTTGATCAGCTAAATATGACTGTTGTGTTGAATACACTTTAATTTTCTGTCCTTGGTTAATTGATCCATTAATAACTTTAATTAAAGAAACTACGCCTAGATATGCATCAAACCATGAATCAATAATGAGAGCCTCGAATTCAGCATCAGGATCTCCTGTAGGAGGGGGAATTTTATCTACCAAAAGATTTAAAAGCTTCTCAATCCCTTTGCCTGTCTTGGCACTAACTAGTGGTGCATTAGTAGCATCAATACCAATCATATCTTCAATTTCTTGTTTCACCCTATCTGGTTCTGCTTGAGGTAAGTCAATTTTATTTATTACTGCAAGAACCTCTAAATTCTGATCAACAGCCGTATAGCAATTCGCCAAGGTTTGAGCTTCAACTCCCTGAGAGCCATCAACAACAAGTAAAGCTCCTTCACAAGCAGAGAGTGATCTAGAAACCTCATATGAGAAATCAACGTGACCTGGCGTATCAATAAAATTTAATTGATATATCTCACCATCTTTTTTGAACTCAAGAGTGACGGCTTGAGCTTTTATGGTGATACCTCTTTCCCGCTCAATATCCATTGAATCTAAAATTTGATCAGACATTTCTCTTTGTGAAAGCCCTCCACAATACTCAATTAATCTATCAGACAGGGTCGATTTCCCATGATCAATATGAGCGATAATAGAGAAATTTCTAATATTTTTCATGTTCTGCGTAATGCATGACTATTCTATAAGAAAAGCATGAAGGTTATCAGCTTTTCTTATGGTTTTTGAGAAGGGTTATTCGACCGTAATAGCTACAAAAAAACGACCACCATTTCTACTTGCGTAAATTGCAAGTATGTCACCTGAACTAAATTCAGCAAATAAACTCTCAAAATAAGCAGCATCTTTGATCGCATAACGCTTACCCTTTGAGCGTATCTCAGTAATAATATCGCCTTGGGTGAGTTTTCCATATGCTGGAGACCCATTATTAACTCGAACCACCAGAACGCCGTTCTCAGGGTCGCCAGACCTTGAATTCTCTTCAGATAGGTCTTCGATTTTGAGCCCAAGAGGATCTGATGAAACTTCTGTTTTAGCAGGAATAAATGCTCTCTGATCAGTAGGCAACTCGCCAAGAGTAAATGTCAATGTGATATTTTTACCATCACGAATAACTTTGGCTTTAGTTTTAACCTTAGGCTTGATTCGACCAACAACATGAGGCAAATCGGAACCAAATTTAATCTCTTTACATCGAAAAAAGAAGTCAGAATGAGAAACATGCCTAGGGGATTAGATGAATGGGAGAGGTTTTTTGGAATTCCTCGAGGTTTACCTTCTCCGCAGCAGCCTAAAGCTAGTGAAGCTGTGGTTTATGGATCTGGATTTATTTTTAAAGAGGGTTATTTACTAACAAACTTTCATGTTGTTGATCAGGCTGATGAAATAATTGTTTCCCTGAATGATCGTAGAGAATTTTCTGCTGAAGTTGTTGGTATAGATCCATTATCTGACTTAGCTGTTTTAAAAATAAAAGGTAAAAATTTACCCAAAGTTACCATTGGAGATAGCGAAAATCTTAAAGTAGGGGATTGGGTGGTTGCGATTGGCTCACCATTTTCATTTGATTTTTCAGTTACCGCAGGAATTGTCAGCGCTAAA
>CACLMT010000014.1 GCA_902608115.1 uncultured SAR86 cluster bacterium
AAACAAATAGAAATAGAACTAACTTTAAAGGTCAGATTTTTCAATGGAAAATTTTTGGCTTTATTGAGACATAACAAACTATGTTAACTATAAAATGTCCTTCAAAACTCAATCTAAGCCTTAGGGTATTAAAAAAAACGGTCTGACGGGATGCATGATATTGAAAGTAGGTTCCAATTAATTAACCTGTATGATGAGATTCGGATTAAAAAAAATAAATCAAGAAATAATTCAATAAAAACAACACTAGGAAATTCATTAGATGATAAAAATAATATTGTTTTTTCAGCAATAGAAGCATTACAAAATTACACAAATATAGATATCTTTTGTGAAATATTTATTAAGAAAAATATCCCTGTCAGCGGAGGAATGGGCGGAGGTAGCTCAAATGCAGCTGCTGCTTTGGTAGGTATTAATAATCTATATTCTCTTAATCTATCACCATTAGAACTAATGAAAATTGGCAAAAAACTTGGTGCAGATGTGCCTTTCTTCTTATTTGGTAAAAATGCTATAGCTCTTGGAATTGGAGACAATTTATCCTCCAAACCATCTATTAATAAAAAATTTTTAGTCTTGTGTCCTAATGTAAAAACCTCTACAAAAAAAATGTTTTTAAAATGGGATCAAGTTAATCAAAATGAATTAAGAAATAATATGAATCCTGATGAGAATTCATTTTTAACATTATTTCTTGATGAAAATAAAGCAATAAAGAAAGCATTTAACGAAATTAACAAAATTACACCATTAAAGTTATCAGGTACTGGTTCAACCTTATTCTATGCTTACAATGAACTAAATGAAATTGAAAAAACTTTAAAAAAAATTCCTACTAAATGGAGACACTTTTTTTGCGAACCATTACAATGTTCACCATTATTAACTTACATAAAATAATGGGGTGTGGCCAAGTGGTAAGGCAACGGGTTTTGATCCCGTCATTCGTAGGTTCGAATCCTACCACCCCAGCCAGAAATGATAAAAATGATTAATAACCCAACAGTTGATATATTTGCTGGTTCAGCATCTTTAGTTCTTGCAAGAGAAATTGCAAAAATTCTCGGGCTTAACCTTGGTGAAATTGGGTTAGGTAAATTCTCAGACGGGGAAATTAAGGTTGAGATTCTTGAAAATGTTAGAGGCCATGAAACTTTCGTGATTCAATCTACTTGCGCTCCTTCGAATGATAACTTGATGGAGTTAATGCTTATAACTGATGCACTTAAACGCTCTTCTGCTTCTAGGATTACAGCTATTCTTCCTTACTATGGGTATGCTAGACAAGATCGAAGGGTTAGATCTGCAAGGGTGCCAATTAGTGCAAAAGTAATAGCTGACATGATGAATACCGTAGGTATAGATAGAGTCTTAACTGTTGATCTGCATTCAGAATCGATTCAAGGTTTTTTTGATATGCCTGCAGACAATGTTTATGCAACAAAAATTATGCATGATGACATTAAATCTAAATCATCATCAGATGAAAAAATCTTAGTAGTTTCTCCAGATGTTGGAGGAGTAGTAAGAGCTCGTGCATTAGCTAAATTCTTAGATGAATCAGATTTAGCAATTATTGACAAAAGAAGAGCAACAGCAAATGAATCAAAAGTGATGAATATTATCGGTGATGTAAAAGGAAAAAGCTGTATTGTTCCTGATGATATTATTGATACAGCTGGCACTCTCTGCAATGCTGCAGAAGCTCTTAAGGACGCTGGAGCTGCTAAAGTCAAAGCATATATCACTCATCCAGTTTTATCAGGTCCTGCAATTGAAAGAATTTCTAAATCTTCAATTGATGAATTAGTGGTAACCAATTCTATTCCGTTATCCACAGATGCAAAAAAATGCAGTAAAATACGCGTCATTTCTCTTGCTCCAACACTTGCTGAATGCATTAGAAGATTAAACAATGAAGAGTCGCTCAGCGCACTCTTTTTGTAAAAAATACATAGGTAAATAAAATGTCAGATGAAATTATATTAAATGCAGATCTTAGAATTAGAACTGGAACAAATAAAACGCGAGAAATTAGACGTGAGGATTCAATGGTTCCAGCGATCATTTATGGAAATGATGAAGAATCTAAAAATATTAAAGTTAAATTAAATGAATTAACAAAAGCTTCTGAAAATGAGCTTTTTTATACGCAAATATTAAAAATCGTCCTTGAAGGCCATGAAGAAAAAGTTGTTCTTAAAGAACTCCAAAGAGAGCCTGTCAAAGGTAAATTTCTTCATGCAGACTTCCAAAGGGTTTCAAGAAAAACAAAACTAAAAGTTTTAGTTCCATTTAGATTTATTGGAGAAGAGGATTGTGAAGGAGTCAAAGTTGATGGCGGTGTAATAGCTAAAGCAATTTCAGAAATAGAGATTGCTTGTTTAGCGGGAAATATTCCTGAAGCAATTGAAATAGATATCACGGAACTGAAGCTAAATGAATCAATTAGACTTACTGAAATTAACTTTCCAGAAGGTGCGGAAATTCCTAGTCTTGATGATGAGTATGATCAAATGATTGTTTCTGTAAACCCACCTAGAGCCGAAATTGAGGAAGAAGAACTAATTGTTGAAGGAGAAGAAGGGGATGTTCTAGAGGGAGAAGAAGTTGTTGAGGGGCAATCTGAAACAGAAGAATCATCAAAAGAATCATCTGAAGAATCATCAAAAGAATCTGAAGATAATGAATAAAATGATCAGTGCCTAATATTGGTATAATTGGTTTAGGAAATCCTGAACACAGATTTAATGGTGCAAGACATAACATTGGTAAAGACTGGATTATCAAAGTTATTGAAGAAAATAATTTAGATTTATTATCTAAAGAAAAAATATCTGCAACTTTAGCATTATCTTCTGATCAAAAAATCTTATGGGCATATCCAAATTTATACGTTAATGAATCAGGTAAATGTATAAATAAAATAATAAAAAATAGTAATCTGAAAATGGAAAATCTATTAGTTATTCATGATGATTTAGATTTACCGATAGGCACGCTACGGATAAAAATCAATGGCGGTCATGGGGGTCACAATGGTCTGAAAAGTATTATCAACCTTGTTGGCAATAATTTTTTAAGATTAAGAGTGGGTATTGGGCATCCAGGTAACAAAACTGATGTGACTAATTGGGTCTTAGGAAAATTTAAACCCCAAGAAAGTAAGATCTTAGAAAATAGCTATCTTCAATTTCTAAATATTATTAATTTACTAGGTAATAATGAAATCGAACGAGCTCAACTAAAACTTCATACTGATTAATTATGGGATTTAAATGCGGAATTTTGGGTTTACCAAATGTAGGCAAATCTACGTTATTTAATACAATAACAAAATCAACAATTCCTGCAGAAAATTTTCCATTTTGTACAATCGAGCCCAATCTAGGTATTGTAAATGTACCTGATAAAAGACTTGCTGAGATAAATCTAATTACTCAATCTAAAAATGTTGTTCCAACAACTATGAGCTTTGTAGATATTGCAGGCTTAGTAAAAGGAGCATCTAAAGGTGAAGGTTTAGGAAATGCTTTCTTATCTAATATTAGAGAAATGAACGCCCTCCTTCACGTTGTAAGATGTTTTAATGATACTAATGTAATTCATGTAGACGGGGAGATAAATCCATTAAAAGATGTGGAAACAATTAACCTTGAATTAATACTAGCTGACTTAGAAGTTCTTGATAGAAGATTATTAAAACTTGAGAAAGTGATTAAATCTGGTGATCCTCAAGCTAAAAATGATCAAGCTATTATCCTTACATTAAAAAATTTAATGGTAGATGGTAATTTACCAAAGTTAGATAATTTTACTACTGAAGAATTAGAGTTTATTAATACTTTAAATTTACTATCAACTAAACCAATGTTATTGATTGCAAATTTATCTGATAAAGAATCACAAAATAATCTAGATGCTCTCCAGGCTTATGCCGATACAAATAATATCAATCTAATTCCAGCTGTAATAAAAGTTGAGTATGAATTAGTAGCGCTTGAAGATAAAGAGCAAAAAGAATATTTAAACTTGTTAGAAATGGATGAGCCGGTCTTAAATAAAATTATCTTGGCAGGTTATAAACTGCTTAACCTAGAAACCTTTTTTACATCTGAACCCAAAGAATCAAGGGCGTGGACTATCCATCAAAATTCATTAGCGCCACAGGCTGCTGGTGTTATTCATACAGACTTTGAAAAAGGTTTTATTAAAGCAGAAGTTGTTTCATATGAAGATTTCATAAATTTTAGGGGTGAGACTGGAGCTAGAAAAGAAGGGAAATTAAGACTTGAAGGGAAAGAATACATCGTTCAAGATGGAGACGTTATTCATTTCAAATTTAATGTTTGACATCTAAAGGGAGTTCTTTATCATTTCAAAAACTTGGCTATGTAGCTCAGATGGTTAGAGCACAGCACTCATAACGCTGGGGTCGGTGGTTCAATTCCACCCATAGCCACCATCAAATAATCTAGTTAATAGTGCTCTTGATTGATATCAATCAGAAAACCTAAAAAAGTCTCTTACTTCTTCAGGTAGGCAAGAATAATAATTACTGAAATAAGTGCTAATAGACCATCATCTCCCAGCATTTTAATTATTTCAGCAGTATTTTTGTAGACATCACCTATGAAAGGTGTGTCTGGGCCAAATATTATTCCTAAAAGAAGGGATACGAAAACTAATGGTACAAGCACATCAGTTACTTTCTTTAAAAAGCTCGTAATTCCCTTAAAGGTTAAATCAAAGTCCATATTTTCTTAAATAAAAGCTAAGAAGGGCTTGTATGCCCTTCTTAACAAAATGCTTAAGTACTTAAGTAAATTACCTAAGAAGACTCATTAGGATTGCTAAAACAAGCAGTCCAACAACACCACCATTAGCTAATGTATCAACTAAGGCAGTAATGTTTCCTACTACGTCTAAACCTAAGAAATCGCCGAAAAGCAATGCTCCAACAACACCTAGACCTAGCAATCCAGTGATAACACTAGTTAGATTACTAACTAGGTCACCTATCATTCTCCATGCATTATCCATAATTTCCCCCTGGGTTAGTATGGTTTACTAGCATATAAAACCATAAAAAGAATTGAGTGACAAGAATTTAATGACAAAAAATTAGCTTAATTTGACTTTTTAATGAATTATTGATCTAGAATTTTTTTGGATAATTTCATCTTTCCCCTATCAAAGCCTATTAATTTCACTTTAATTACATCCCCTACACTAATAACATCGGAAACATTCTCAACTCTCTCAGAAGAAATCTCTGAAATATGTAACAATCCATCTTTGCCAGGTAAAATATTTACAAAAGCCCCGAAATCAACAACCTTAACAACTGTGCCTTCGTAGATTTTATTTAATTCTGGATCTTCAATGATGCCCTCTATTATGTCTAAGGCTGCTTGCATAATAGATTGTGTCTCACCAAAAATACTAACAACCCCATCATCTGTAACATCAACTGAAGCCCCAGTTTCTGCTTGCATGCCTTTTATAACTGCTCCTCCCTTACCTATAATCTCTTTAATTTTATCTTGATGAACAGTAATCTTCTTCATCGCAGGAGTATTTTCTGATAATTCTTTAGGCTTTGAAATTACAGCATTCATCTTTTCTAGAATATGCATTCTTGCACTTTTTGCCTTCTCTAAAGCTGTTTCCATAATTTCAGCAGTGATTCCTTGAACTTTAATATCCATTTGCAAAGCAGTGACTCCATCTTTTGTTCCAGCAACTTTAAAATCCATGTCTCCCAGGTGATCCTCATCGCCAAGAATATCAGTAAGAACAGCAAAATCATTTTCTTCCTTGATTAATCCCATGGCAATCCCCGCAACTGGGTTAGTGATAGGAACTCCAGCATCCATTAATGATAAAGAAGTACCACAAACTGAAGCCATAGAACTTGAGCCATTCGATTCAGTAATCTCTGAAACAACTCTCAACGTATAACCAAACTCTTCTGAATTGGGAAGAACAGCTTTAATGGCTCTTTTTGCTAAATTTCCATGTCCAATTTCTCTCCTTTTAGGTCCCAGAGGCATTCCTATTTCGCCAACACTATAAGCTGGAAAATTATAATGCAGCATAAAACGATTAGATTCCTCGCCATTTAAACCTTCAATTCTTTGAGCATCTCTAGTAGATCCAAGAGTTGCGGTGACTATTGCTTGTGTCTCTCCTCTTGTAAATAATGAAGATCCATGAGTACTTGGAAGAATATTTGTCTCGACATAAATTGGTCTTACAGTGTCTCTATCTCTTCCATCAATTCTTGCCTCATTAGATAGAATGCTTTTTCTAACAACATCTTTTTCTACTGATTTGAAAGCACTCATAACTTTGCTTATTTCTATTTCGTCAAACTCCTCATATTCTTTAAGAATTTTTTCTTTAATTGTATTCACTGCTTCTACCCTATCTGCTTTATCAGCAATCTTAAAAGCTTGTGATATTTCATCAGCATAAGTATCAGCAATTTTTGTCTTATATTCTGTGCCGGCTATATCTTCCTCGAGCTCCCATTGTGTTGGGTTTACTTTAGCCCGCAAATCTGAGCAAGCTTTTATAACCTTCTGCATTTCTTGGTGTCCATAAAGAACCGATCCAAGCATAAGATCCTCACTTAATTCACTAGCTTCAGATTCAACCATTAGCACTGCATCTTCTGTTCCAGCCACTACCATATCCAATAATGAATTCTCTAACTCTTGTGGCGATGGATTCAAAACATAGTTACTATCTATAAACCCAACTCTGGCAGCTCCGAGAGGTCCTTGAAAAGGAACACCTGAAACATATAATGCTGCAGAAGCACCAATCAATGAAGCAATATCAGGTTTTATACTTTTATCAGCTGATAATACTGTGCAGAAAATTTGAATTTCATTTTTAAAATCTTCAGGGAATAATGGTCTAATAGGCCTATCTATTAATCTAGAGGTAAGAGTTTCTAGTTCAGTGGGACGTGCCTCTCTTTTAAAATACCCTCCAGGAATTTTTCCAGCTGCATAAAACTTTTCTTGATAAAAAACTGCTAAAGGAAAAAAATCTTTAGCTGGATCAGCTTCTTTTTTTGCAACCATTGTTGTTAAAACAACAAGGTTATCAATTGTTACAATTATGCTTGATGTTGCCTGTCTAGCAATTTTACCTGTTTCGATCTTGACGGTTTTATTTCCGTATTCAAACTCTACGGAATGAGTATTTAATTTATTATCTTCCACGATTTTCCTTTGTTTATCCTCTTAACTTAAGAGAGTTAATAATATTTTTATGACTTTCTGGGTTTTTTCTTTTTAGATAAGCTAAAAGCTTTCTTCTTAAGTTAACCATTCTAATAAGTCCAGTCCTAGAATGATGATCTTTTTTATGAATTGAAAAATGTGATTGAAGTTTGTTGATGTTCTCTGTTAAAAGAGCTATCTGAACTTCTGGTGATCCGGTGTCGGTATCACTATTCTGAAATTTTTTAACAATTTTATTCTTTTCTTCTTTCAATAAAGCCATATTTTTTTCCTTGGATATGCTCCCAATGATCACTCAAACCTTGCATATCTAAAGTTTGAGATGCTGTAGCTTATTACTAATTAACATTTTAAACAAGATATTCATGCTTAAAGCCATGTGATGTCTTTTTTCCAATTGCTACAAATACCCCATCAGGACCAAAGACCCTTATCAAATCATCATTTTGAATATCAATATCTACTCCAACTCCGTTAATAAAGGGTTGAAAATGAATTTCAGACAACTGTATAGAGTCTAGGTAAGTGAATGGTTCTTCTAAAGGAATTAGATCATCCTTAGAAATATCTTCTATTACTTTAGCTGATTGAATATCAAAATTATGCTGAGAGACTCTCTTTAAATTACTTAGATATGCCCCACAATTAAGTTTATTACCTAAATCTCTTGCAATAGATCTAATATACGTTCCTTTTGAGCACTCAATTCTTAATGAAATAATAGGCAAACTAATATTAATCTGATCAATTTTATATATTGTTATAACTCGAGCTTCTTTATGGATTTTATTACCTTCGCGAGCATATTTATATAGAGGCTTCCCTTTAAATTTTAAAGCAGAATAAACTGGGGGAACCTGCATGCTCTCTCCCAGAAAAGAAAGGATCCCTCTTTTAATTTCATCCTCAGAAGATGTAACTCTACTTCTTGAGATTACTTCACCCTCTGCATCATTTGTATTAGTTTGAATCCCCAGAGTAATCTCTGCTTCATATGATTTATTGCTATCTAAAAACAGGGATGAAAACTTAGTCGCCCTATTCACAGCAAGAATTAACAACCCTTGAGCCATAGGATCTAATGTTCCTAAATGGCCAACTTTCTTATAACCAAATTTTCTTTTTACTTCCTGAGTTACCCAAGAAGATGTAACACCTGCTTTTTTATTAATTAAATAAAACCCGTTAATCACTTAAGGTGCTTAATATTGAATTAATATTATTGTAACGCTCTAAACTCTCATCATATTTAAAGATTAACTTTGGTACTCGTCTAATATTCATAAACTTTGATAGTTTTGATCTAATCATCGATGCAAATTTTTCTAAAGATTCAATATCAGGGGCATCAGATTTATTTCCATTAATAATAGTGAAATATACGGTTGCTATTCCAAGATCTCCAGAAACTTTTACATCAACTATATTAAGAAACTTAAATCTTTTATCTTGTACTTGAGATGAAATTATTTGAGAAATTTCTTTTTTTAAAAAATCTTCAATTTTTGGAATTCTAGTCAAGATTGAAATACTCAGATACTTTGAGCTTCTTCTTTCCTATCAAAGACCTCAATTTTATCACCTGATAGAATGTCTTTATAATTTTTAATACCAATACCACATTCTGTCCCACTGTTTACTTCATTGACATTATCTTTAAATCTCCTTAAAGAATCTAATTCCCCTTGATGAATCACCACATCATCCCTCAATACTCTAACTGGTTTGTTCTTGTAAACAGACCCCTCAGCAACCATACATCCAGCAACTAGACCAAATTTAGGTGAATTAAACACTTCGAGAACCTCAGCAATACCCACAATCTCTTCCTTAATAATCGGATCAAGTAAACCACTTAATCTAGCTTTTACGTCATCAATTAACTCATAAATAATACTATGATAAGAAAGAACAATTTTTTCTTTTTCAACAATTTTCTTGGCAGCATTATCAGTTCTAACATTAAACCCTAAAATCATTGCTTCAGTAGCTATAGCAAGATTAGCATCAGACTCTGAAATACCACCAATACCAGAGGCAACAATTTTAATTGAAGCTTCTAGATTCCCAATTTCACTCAGAGCTGCTGTAATAGCTTCAGATGTACCTGCTACATCAGACTTTAAAATTACGTTAAGAACTTTTTTATCAGATTGGCCCATTGATTCGAAGATATTACCCAAACTCTCATCTCTTTGTTTTAAGACTTTTCTATCTTTTATTTTGCTTTCTCTAAAAGAAGCAATCTCTCTAGCCTCTTTGTCACTCTTAACTACCTGAAAAGTCTCACCCGCATTTGGCACGCCGCTTAATCCTAATATCTCAACAGCAAAAGAAGGTTCAGCTATTTCTAATTTCTCTGTATTAGATCCAATAATACTTTTTACTTTACCAACAGATGAACCACAAACAAGCATATCTCCAGTCTTCAATGTGCCATTTTGAATTAATAAAGTAGCTACTGGGCCGCGAAATTTATCTAGCTCTGACTCTATTACTACTCCTTGAGCCTGACCATCATAATTGGCTTTTAACTCTAATAACTCTGATTCTAAAAGTACTGCCTCTAGAAGCTTATCCACTCCTTCGCCATTTAAAGCTGATATAGGAACCATCTGAATGTTTCCACCCCAATCTTCTGGGTTTAAATCTTTAGAAGCTAAATCTCCTTTGACCTTCTCAATATCTGCATCATCTAAATCAATTTTATTAATAGCTACTACTATAGATACTCCAGCAGCCTTTGCATGGTTTATTGCTTCTTCTGTTTGAGGCATCACTCCATCATTTGCTGCTACAACAAGAATCACAATGTCTGTTGTTTTAGCCCCACGGGCTCTCATAGATGAAAATGCTGCATGACCAGGCGTATCTATAAAAGTAATTACTGATTCTCCAACTAGAACTTGATATGCCCCAATATGTTGTGTAATTCCACCTGCTTCACCATCAACAACTTTAGTGCTACGAATAAAATCAAGTAAGGTTGTTTTCCCGTGATCAACATGCCCCATAACAGTTATTACTGGAGCTCTAGGTTTAGGTTTATCAGAATAAGTAATATTCCCAATAATTTCATCCTCAACTGAAGGATCATTAAAAGGAACTCCATTATGACCAAGCTCCTCAGCAACCAAAATACCAGTTTCTTGATCAATTGAATCATTAATTGTAGCTACTACACCAAGACTCATTAACGCCTTAACAACTTCACCGCCTTTAATAAACATTAATTTTGCAAGTTCTCCGGCTTGAATAGTCTCTGGAACCTCAATGTCTCGTTTAATAAACTCAACAGGTTTTTCAAATTTATGAGCAATATCACCTTCTAAATTACCTTCTTGCTTTGAGTATTCTTTTGCTGCTTTGGATAACTGATCTTTAACATTAACCCTTTGTTTGGTTTGTTCAGGAATTTTGGATTTATTTTTAGATTTTTTTGCTGCTTGTTGTTGCTCTTGTTTAAGACGAATAGCTTCTTTTATTTGGTCTTCTCTTTTTTGTTGTTGTTCCTTTAAATTTTCTGCAGCAGCTTGTCTTTTTGCTTCTATATTATCGCTTAAACCCTCAGAAGCTTTTGTAAAGGTCTTTGAAGGCTTTGATAGAGTACCTTTTGATTTAACTTTAACACCACTACTGCTTGAGGATGGTGTCACTGATTTAGATGAAGTATTTTTTCTTGCTTTTAAAGATTTCAGAATTGCTAACTTATCTTCAGGGGTAACTTTATCTGAAGGTTTACTATGGGATAAACCAGCCAACTTCATTCTTTCTAAAAGAGCATCATCCTTAATCTTTAAGGTCTTTGCAAAATCTTTAACAGTCAATGTCATCTTATTCCTTTTTTATTTAAACCAACTTTCTCTTGCTTTCATAATAATCTTTGCTGCTTCTTTATCAGAAATTTGAATAATATCTTGTAACTCATCAACTGCTAATTCAGCAATATCATCCTTACTTTTTAATGCCTTAGATACTAAAATTTCTATGTCCTGTGATTTGAAGCCTAATTCAGATAAAGATTCTAAATTTGATTCTTCTTGGGTAATTTCTCCCATTGCGTCCATTAACGCAGCGTCTGCTGCGGCAGCTTTAATTTCGCTACATCTTGCTTCATCGACCTTTAAGGCAGACATAATCTTACTATCTTCAGCATAAGCAATATCATCAAATGTTAAAAATTCACCACCTATTAAAGATTCTGCCTCAGATTCATTGATATTAAGCTGAGTCATGAGTTTAGCTTGAAACTCTGCTTCCACAACTCTTTCTTTAGCTTCAGCTTCATTGCTGCTTATGATGTTTAATTCCCATCCAACTAATCTGGACGCGAGTCTAATATTCTGCCCCCTAGACCCAATAGCAAGTGCAAGATTTTCTTCATTCACAGCTAACTCCATTGATCTTGAGTCTTCATCCATGACAATTGATTCTACTTTTGCAGGAGCTAAAGCATTTATAACCATTTGAGCAGGATTATCATCATAAATAATGATATCTATCCTCTCACCCTCTAATTCTCCTGAAACAGACTGAACTCTTGTACCCCTCATCCCAACACAAGCACCCACTGGATCTATTCTTCCATCATTTGTTTTAACTGTAATTTTTGATCTTGATCCTGGATCTCTAGCAATGCCTCTAATCTCAATAATATCTTCATTAATTTCAGGGACTTCCACTTTAAAGAGCTCAGTTACCATCTCAGGACAACTTCTACTAAGCATTAATTGAGAGCCTCTACCTTCAACTTCTTTAATCTGAAGTACAGCCCTAACTCTTTCATTAATCTTACAAATCTCCCCTGGAAGTAATTGATCTCGTGGCATTATAGCCTCAACATCATTTCCAATATCAACAATAATATTATCCCGAGTAACTCTTTTTACTGTTCCATTAACAAGAGAATTATCCTGGGATCTAAACATTGAAACAATATTATCTCTTTCGGCTTCTCGCACTTTTTGCATCATAACTTGTCGCGCTGCCTGAGTTTCAATTCTTCCAAATTTAACATTAGGAACATTTGAAGAAAAAGTATCGCCTATGCTCATACTAGAATCTGCTTCAGTGACATGGGTTTCTTTATGAAAATCTTCATCACCCTCTGCAGCAACTAACCAATGCCTTAAAGTTGAGTATTCTCCTGAAGTTCTATCTATTGATACGGTTAAATTAGCATCTTCATGAAAATGTCTTAAAGACGCGGATGCAATAGCTACCTCCAAGGCACTAAATATAATTCCTTCCTCTATTCCTTTTTCATAAGAAACAGACTCGACCACTGACAGTATTTCAATACTTTCCATTATTTATCCTCATAATTTCTTTAAAATCTGGTTTTAATCTACATTGATCAAGATCAAAAAAATTTAAATTGATTTCTTCATCCCCGCTTTGAAAACAAACCAAATCATTTGTTATATTAGTGAGTTTTGCTGTCAAAGTTTTTTTTCCTTTAATGCTTTCACGCAACTTTAAATTAAATTCTTTGTTTATATATGAATCTAATTGATCAACTTTAAAAAATTTTCTATCAATCCCAGGGGTTGATACCTCTAATATATAATCTTGATCAACAAAAGCATTATGTATTGCAAGTTCATAGTTAAGATCTTTTGCAACTTTTTCACAATCATTAATTGTTGCCCCTGCAATTGCATCTATAAAAATCCTAATTGTTGGTCTTTTTTTACCGCGTAATAAATCTATACCCCATAGAATACATCCATGACTTTCAACAGCTGGATTAATTGCATTTTCTATCTCTTCAATTTTCATTTCTTTTAAAACAAAAATGGGGCAAACGCCCCAGTACATACTTTATAAACTGGTAGCGGGGGTTGGATTTGAACCAACGACCTTCGGGTTATGAGCCCGACGAGCTACCAACCTGCTCCACCCCGCATCGCAGAGAAATAGAGTGTATAGAAATCATACACTTGTGGTCAAGTGAATTTAAGGTTATTTAAATAATTATAAAAATAATCTTGCTATAATTCTCCAACTTTGCCGAAGTGGTGGAATTGGTAGACACGCTAGCTTGAGGGGTTAGTGAGCGAAAGCTCGTGCGGGTTCAAGTCCCGCTTTCGGCACCATTAATAGAATCAATGCCTTAATATGAATATAAAAATAAATAGATTTGAATTAACCTTAAATGCAATTGGTATTGGTGTGTCTTTTATTTGTTTTTTTCATTGTTTATTAGTTATTACTATTTTTTTAGGTCTTATTGGTTCAAATATTCACATAATTGATTTTTTTGAAGATGATTTAAATCATTTCATTTTAATTGCTGCTAGTTTTTTTATTGCATTTTTTTCACAAATTCGAAGTAGAACGATAAATAATTCAAAAATACAAAAAATTATAATCTCAAATAAGAAAATATTGATTATTGGTGGTAGTTTATTAAGTCTTTCGTTTTTTGTGTCTGAAATCTTCTCGGAGCTTCTGATAATTTTAGGGGCATTTACATTACTAAGTATGCATATGAATAGACTGCTAAATCTATATAGAAAATAAATTAATCAATTGGAATTTCTTCTGTTTTCGTAGCTTCGTTGATTTCTTCTTCGCTAAATAAAACTTCTGTATTAACTTCCTTTAATAAAACTGCTTGAGCTAAATTTAATATTAAAAAAAGAGCTGCAATAACCCCAGTTAATTTTCCAAGGAAATTAGAAGGCCCAACGGCACCAAACATTGAATTGGAAGACCCTCCACCAAAAGCTGAACCTAAATCTGAACCCTTTCCTTGTTGTAATATAACAAGTGCAATTAAAATAATAGCCAGAACTATGCAAATAATTTTTATAACTGTAATAACCATCTATTTCTTAACTTTTTAAATCCTTATAAATATTTGCTATCAAAGCAAACTCTTCTCCATTCAACGAAGCGCCACCAATTAAAGCGCCATCAACTGCATCCTCACTAAAAAAAGAAGCTGCGTTTTCTGAATTTACACTTCCACCATACAAAACGGCTTTTAAACTAACTTTAGGAAAACTGGATTGTACTACATCTTTTATCATTTGATGTATAGAATTTATTTCATTGGACTTGGGTGTTTTACCACTTCCAATAGCCCAAATAGGTTCATAAGCAATAATAAGGCTATTAATAGTCTCACACCCTTTTAAGCCTTTATTAATTTGAGCTTGCAAAACTGAATGAGTCTGATTATTTAAATTTTCTTGGTCAGATTCTCCTATGCATAAAACAGGAATTAAAGAACTTTTGTTTGCCTCATTAATTTTAGATGCAATTTCATCATCAGATTCATTAAAAAACTCTCTTCTTTCTGAGTGGCCAATTAATGTAAATTCTGCAGACATATCACTTACCATGGAGCTTGAAATCTCACCTGTACGAGCTCCAGATGAAAAAATATCAATATTTTGTGATCCAATTGCAATATTATGATCTGATGTAAGTTGAATTAGATGATTTATATATATAGACGGAGGCGCAATACCAAGAAAAGATAAGTCATCAACCTTGTAACTTTTAAAAAAGTCTCTAAACCATTTTTGATTAAATTCCTTAGAGCCGTTTAACTTCCAGTTTGCTATAAGTCTTAATGACATAAGTTATTTTGTAAAAAGTTTAGCTAAATCTTCTGAATATTTTTTTGCAGTAGCCTCATTCTCAGACTCAATCATTATTCTAATTTTAGATTCCGTCCCAGATGGTCTCACCAAAACTCTAGCAACGATAATATCTGACTCTATATCTTTGATAGCTTGTTTAATATTTACATCATGAATAATATCTTTATTTTGAACATCAACATTTAAAGTTACTTGAGGTATTTTTTTGTAATTTCTTAAAATTTCAGAAGGATCTTTTTCCAATAATAACAATGAAGAAATAACTTTTAATGCTGCTATTGTTCCATCACCAGTACTTACTAGATCTCTACAAATTATATGTCCAGATGGTTCTCCACCAAGCAACCATTTTTCTTTCTGAAGCATATCACTAACATGTTTATCTCCAACTTCTGCTCTTTTAAATTTATATCCAAGCTTTTTAACTCCTTCCTCAAAGCCTAAATTGCTCATTTTTGTTCCTACGATGCCAGACCATGATCCTGTTCTATTGGGGTTAGCATACGCCAATATATACATAATATCGTCTCCATCAAGCTTATTTCCTTCTTTATCAATAAGGATTACTCTATCTCCATCGCCATCTAAAGCTATTCCAAAATCAGCTCTTTGTTTTATTACCTCATCTACTATCCGAGATGGAGAAGTAGAACCGCAGTCTTGGTTAATGTTATATCCATCAGGATTAACCCCTAAGCAAACAACCTCTGCACCCAATTCCTCTAAAATTGAAGGGGTAACTTTATAACAGGCTCCATTAGCGCAATCTAAAACTATCCTCAATGATTGAAATGAAACATCAGATGGGACTGTACCTTTACAAAATTCAATATACCTATCACCTGATTCATCAAATCTTCTAGCTTTCCCAAGTTCAGATGTAGGAACAGGTCTTAATTCACCTGTAAGTAATTTTTCTATCTTTTTCTCTACTTCTTTAGAAATTTTATTGCCATTACCATCAAAAAATTTTATACCGTTGTCAAGATAATCATTATGCGAAGCGCTAATTACTACCCCAAATTGATTTCTTAAAGATTTTGTAAGGTATGCAACACCAGGTGTTGGAAGTGGTCCAAGAAGCCTTACATTAATGCCAGCAGCTATGAAACCAGCTTGAAGTGCAGATTCAAGCATATACCCAGATACCCTGGTATCTTTTCCTATTAAAACAGTTTCCCAACCCATTTCTTTTAGCACTATTCCTGAAGCATGCCCAATTCTTAGGCAAACCTCTGGTGTAATCACGGATTCTACTGGACCCCTAATACCATCAGTACCAAATTTAATGTTCATGAAAAAAGATTATAACTCTTCTGCCGGGCCTTTAATTGATGTTTTTTTAGAGGTTTTTGTTGTAGAAGCTTTTGGTTCTTCCCAATCTTTTGGGGCTCTTGGTTTAGCTCCAGCCATGATGTCATCTATTTGATCAGAATCAATCGTTTCATAAGTTAGAAGGGCATCAGCCATGGTGTGTAACTTATCCATATTATCTCTCAAAATATTTTTTGCTTTTTTATAATTTAAATCAATAATTTTTCTAACCTCTACATCAATTTTATTAGCTGTTTCTGCTCCAAGCCCTTTGGGAGCCAATGCTGCAGAACGACCTAAAAAAGGATTTGAGTCATCCTCGCCATACTTTAATGGACCCAAATCTGATAAACCCCACTTGGTAACCATATTTGTAGCGATGCCTGTCGCTGCTTCAATATCATTTGAAGCTCCAGTAGTTATCCCACCTTTTCCATTAATAATTTCTTCAGCTATTCTTCCACCAAATAAAGACGCTATTCGACTATATAAATATTGCTTACTTTGCATATATTTATCTTCTTCTGGAAGAAACATTGTGACTCCTAGAGCTCTGCCACGCGGTATTATTGTAACTTTATAAACTGGATCATGCTCTGGCATTAAACGACCAACAATAGCGTGCCCAGCCTCATGATAAGCTATAATTTTTTTCTGATCATCTGTCATGATCATAGATTTACGCTCAGGTCCCATCATTATTTTATCTTTAGCTAAATCCATATGATTCTGATCAACTTTTTTATCACCATATCTTGCAGCAAATAAAGCAGCTTCATTAATTAAGTTAGCTAAATCTGCTCCAGAGAAACCTGGCGTTCCTCTAGCAATAACTAAAGCATCAACGTCTTTAGAAAGAGGTACTTTTTTCATATGAATTTTAAGAATTTGCTCTCTACCTCTTAAATCAGGCAGATCAACAACTACCTGTCTATCAAATCTTCCAGGTCTGAGCAAAGCTGGGTCTAAAACATCTGGTCTATTTGTAGCTGCAATCACAATTACTCCATCGTTAACTTCAAATCCATCCATCTCAACTAGCAACTGGTTTAATGTTTGCTCTCTTTCATCATGCCCGCCACCTAAACCTGCACCTCGATGACGACCAACGGCATCTATCTCATCAATAAAAACAATGCATGGAGAATTTTTTTGAGCTTGATCAAACATATCTCTAACTCTTGATGCTCCAACTCCAACAAACATTTCAACAAAATCTGAGCCTGAAATCGCAAAAAAAGGAGCCTGTGCTTCTCCTGCAATTGCACGAGCCAATAAAGTCTTACCAGTCCCTGGAGGTCCTACCATTAATACACCTCGTGGTATCTTGCCACCTAGTTTCTGAAATCTAGTTGGATCTTTCAAAAAATCAACTAACTCCTGGACATCTTGCTTGGCTTCCTCACATCCAGCAACATCTTCAAAAGTTGTTGAAACTTTTCCACCTTCCATTAGCTTTGCTTTACTTTTACCAAAAGCCATTGGTCCACCCCTTCCAGACATGCCACCTTGCATTTGCCGCATAAAGAAAAAGAAGATTCCAAGTAGTAATAAAATTGGAAAGGCTCCCACTAAAAGCTGAGATAATATTGATGGCTGTTCAGGCTGTTCGAAAACAGTGGCTACTTTATGCTCGTTTATTGCTGCTTCAACTACCTCATCTAGTTTATAAATTGGGTGACGTGTTTCAAACCTTGATCCATCATTCCTTCTTTCACCAAAGATTGTCATTTGGTCTCCCTTATAAGTAATTTTAGCTACACGATTACCTAAGACTTCTTCCTTATATTGGCTATATGAGATCATTTCTCTTTTTGAAGAGGTAGAATTGTCAACAACGTTAAAAATATAAACTAAAGCTGACCCCAACAAAAGCCAAACTATCGCATTTTTAAAGATTGAATTCATAATGGACTTTCTCCGTATAAATAAATTTCACTTGACTTGCTTTTTGATGCAGCCGGTTTATAAGTTTGAACTATTTTGAATCTCTTTTCCATTTCTGTTTTAAGTTTCTTTAGCATTCCATTTTGAAATGTCTTAATGATGAAGTGACCTGAATCTGGTTTTAGATACTTCCTTGCTGTTAACAAAGTAAGTATATTCAACTCAAAAATATTCTCTTCATCTATAGTGCTTATACCAGTTAAATTGGGGGCTAAATCTGAAATAACAAGATCAAACTGACTTTTTAAACATGAAATTTCTTTAATATTATCAATATTTGACACATCATCTTTAAAAAAATTTACTCCTTCTATTGGAGCCATATCAAGCAAATCAATTGCAAAGACTTTAGAAGATGAAGAAAGATTTTTGACTAATTCTGACCACCCTCCTGGAGCAGATCCAATATCAAGGATAATTTCTGAACCTTGTAAAGCATTGGTTTTTTTAAGAATTTCTTCTAATTTAAATACAGCTCTAGACCGTAAGCCAAGTTTCTTCGCTTTAAGAGCCCAAGAATCTACGTGCATATTAAAAATTAAATGTGTCTAACTTTTTCAATTTCTAAAGAAATATCTCCAGAAGGTGTTGAAATTAGCACTTTATCACCTTCATTTTTTCCTAATAAGCCTTGAGCAATAGGCGTTTGAATAGAGATAAGCCCCTTTTCAGGGTCTGATTCAAGATTGCCAACAATCTTGTAGATAATAGATTTATCATTACCTATATCGTATAAATCTATAGTTGAACCAAAAACAACTCTGCCTGTTTCAGGTATATCTTTAACATCTATCACCTGTGCATTTGATAAAGCATATTCAATTTCTTTAATTTTTGCTTCAACAAAGCCCTGCTGCTCTTTAGCTGCATGATATTCTGCATTCTCTTTAAGGTCTCCATGAGATCGAGCTTCTGCAATTGCTTGAGAAATTTCAGGTCTATTCTTGGTCTTTAACAAATGCAATTTTTCTACAAGCATTAACTCACCAGCCTTAGTGATTGGTAGCTTATCCATATAATCATTATATCAATGATCAAAAAATTTAATTAATTTCTTGAAGAGAATTATAAACCCATCTTGATGGATCTTTTTTTAAAGCATCCAGCAATGCAAAAGCACCAAATATTGTCGTTACACAAAAGAGTTTTTTCTCTAAAGCAGTCCTTCTTATAGAAGCTGAATCTTCAATAGATTGACGTCCCTCTGTAGTATTTATAAGCAAACTTATAGAATTATTTAAAAGCTCATCGACTATATGAGGTCTACCTTCATTTACTTTATTGATAGTTTTTACTTCATATCCTAAATTTCTAATTGAATCAGCAGTGCCTTTGGTAGCAATAAAATTAAAGCCTTGTTTTGCAAGCATTGGAATAAGTTTCTCTAAGTATTTTTTGTCTGATTCTTTTACGCTTATGAATACTAAACCCTTATTAGGATATATTTTATTTGCAGCTTTCTGAGCTTTTGCATAAGCTTCTCCAAATGAAGAACCAATGCCCATAACTTCTCCAGTTGATTTCATTTCAGGCCCAAGAATGGGATCAACTAATGGAAATTTATCAAATGGAAGTACTGCTTCTTTAACAAAGAAATGTCCCTTAGGTAAGATATTCAAAAAATTAATATCTTTTAAAGACTTTCCTATCATTATCTTCGTTGCGGACTTAACCAATGATTCGCCTATACATTTTGATATAAAAGGAACTGTTCTAGATGCTCTCGGGTTTACCTCAATAATAAAAACTGATTCATCTTGAATTGCAAATTGAATATTCATAAGTCCAATAACTTTTAATTCTTTTGCAATTCGACAAGATTGAATTTCTATTTCTTCGAGCACTTCTTTAGATAGGCTATATGGTGGTAGGGAGCATGCTGAATCACCTGAATGAATTCCTGCTTGTTCTATATGTTGAAGAATTCCCCCAATCTGGACTTGATCTCCATCAGAGATTACATCCACATCAACTTCAATTGCATCTGTTAAATACCCATCAAGCAAAATAGGTTTTTGATCAGATACTTCAACTGCATCCTTTAAATATTTCTTGAGCTCTATAGGATCATGCACTAATTCCATAGCCCTACCTCCTAAAACATATGAGGGTCGAACAACTATTGGGAAGCCAATCTCTTCTGCAGCTAACAAGGCCTCATTAACATTTTTAACTGTTCTGTTAGGCGGTTGTTTTAAAACTAATTTATTTGCTAATGACTTAAATCTTTCTCGATCTTCAGACCTATCTATCGCGTCAACATTTGTTCCAAGAATTTGAACACCATTTTGGAGAAGTACCTCTGATAATTTAAGAGGAGTTTGTCCTCCAAATTGGACAATTACCCCCTCTGGTTTCTCTAGATCAATAATATCCATAACCTTTTCTTCTGTAATTGGTTCAAAATATAACCTATCAGATGTGTCGTAATCAGTTGATACAGTTTCAGGATTGCAATTAATCATAATTGATTCATATCCCTCTTCTTGAAGAGCAAAAGAAGCATGAACACAACAATAGTCAAATTCAATCCCTTGACCAATTCTATTGGGACCGCTTCCTAAAACTATAACTTTCTTTTTCTTCGATGGCATAGATTCACAAACACCCTC
The DNA here is from genome assembly GCA_902608115.1 of uncultured SAR86 cluster bacterium. Classification (GTDB taxonomy): domain Bacteria; phylum Pseudomonadota; class Gammaproteobacteria; order Magnimaribacterales; family D2472; genus D2472. Next base: position 20,752 of record CACLMT010000014.1, read on the forward strand.
AAAAGTTGAATACATATAGGCGGTTTCTGTTGCAAATTCACCTGCACAGGTATCAACTCTTTTAAATGATGGGATTACTCCTAAGGCCTTTCTTGTAGAACGCACTTTATCTGAAGTGGATCTGGTTAAAAAAGCTATTTTTTGATCTGCAAATCCTTTTTGTTTTAATCTAAACATTGTTTCATAAGACAGATCTTCTAATTTAGAATCTTGAAGTAAATTTTCTTCATCAACCAAATCTTGAATTTGATAAAGAAACCATGCATCGATACCTGTTAACTTATATATTTGATCTATTGTCCAACCAAGCCTAATTGCCTCAGCTAAAAATAGCATTCTCCTAGGACCTGGAAACGTTAACTCTGAATGTAAAGTTTCATTCTGATTGGACAAATCATTAAGGACACTATCCAAACCATAAATATCTTCTTCAAGACTCTGTAAAGCTTTTTGAAAGGATTCTTGAAATGTCCTGCCAATTCCCATAACCTCTCCAACAGACTTCATTTGTGTTGTAAGACGATCATTTGCTTGTGGAAATTTTTCAAAAGCAAATTTAGGGATCTTTGTAACAATATAATCTATAGAAGGTTCAAATGATGCAGGCGTCAAACCGTTGGTAATATCATTTTTTAGTTCGTCTAAAGTAAACCCTGCTGATAAAAGAGCTGCTACTTTTGCTATTGGAAATCCAGTAGCTTTAGATGCTAGAGCAGAAGATCTGCTAACTCTAGGATTCATTTCAATAACAACTACTCTTCCATTGTTTGGATTAATGCCAAATTGAACATTGCTACCACCTGTTTCAACGCCTATCTCTCTTAAAATCTTAAAAGATAGATCCCGAAGAACTTGATATTCTTTGTCAGTTAAAGTTTGAGCAGGTGCGACTGTTATAGAATCACCAGTATGAATCCCCATAGGATCAAGATTTTCGATCGAGCAAATGATTATACAATTGTCATTTTTATCCCTAACTACTTCTAACTCATATTCCTTCCAGCCCAAAAGAGACTCATCAATTAAAAGTTCATTTGTAGGAGAAAGATCTAAACCTTTTTTACATATGTCTTGAAATTCTTGAATGTTATATGCTACGCCGCCGCCAGAACCACCTAGAGTAAATGAGGGTCGGATAATACAGGGAAACCCGAGTCTTTTCTGAACCACTAAAGCCTCTTCCATCGAATGAGCAATTCCTGAATCAGGTGTTTCAATCCCAATGCTTTTCATTGTTTTATCAAATAACTCTCGATCCTCAGCCTTATCAATGGCTTCTCTTGAGGCCCCAATTAATTCAACATTGTATTTTTCTAATACTCCTTCTTTAGCTAATGTAAGTGCAGTATTAAGTCCTGTTTGACCTCCCATAGTTGGTAAAAGAGCATCTGGTTTTTCTTTTTCAATTATTTTTTCTATTGATTCCCAATGGATAGGTTCAATATAAGTTGCATCTGCCAACAATGGGTCTGTCATTATAGTAGCTGGGTTTGAATTTACTAGAATGACTCTGTAACCTTCAGATTTAAGAGCCTTACATGCTTGGGCTCCTGAATAATCAAATTCACATGCTTGACCAATAATAATTGGTCCAGCACCAATGATTAAAATAGATTTAATATCAGCTCTTTTGGCCATTCTCTGAAATTAATAATTTAAATTTTATAAATAACTCTTCAAGTTCATGAGGTCCCGGGCTTGCTTCAGGATGACCCTGAAAACTAAAAGCGGGTTTATCCTTAAATTCTATACCCTGAAGACTTTTATCGAATAAAGAAATATGCGTTGCTTTAATATTACTTGGCAGACTTGTTTCATCTACAGCAAATCCATGATTTTGACTTGTAATATAAACCACTTTAGAGTCAATATCTTGAACGGGATGGTTAGCTCCATGATGACCAAACTTCATCTTATAAGTTTTGCATCCCCCTGATAAGGCTAATAATTGATGACCTAAACAAATACCAAAAATCGGCATATTGATTTCAAGAAGCTGCTTAATTAATTCTATAGCGTAATTACAAGGCTCTGGGTCACCAGGACCATTTGACAAAAAAACACCATCGGGTTTTAAACTCATTAAGTCATTAAAACTTATCTGAGCATTTACAACTTCCACTATTCCAATATGTTTTCTAAGCAGCCTTAATATATTTTTCTTAATACCAAAATCTATTGCCACAACTGACCTCTCATCATTGGTTTCTTTATAGTGTGGCCAGGTGCCCTCTTTCCAAGAATATCTATTTTTAGTGCTTACCTCCTTTGCCAAATCCAACCCCTCTAACCCACTAAATTTTTCCATAGCTTCTCGAGCTGCAACTAATCCTACGTCTTCTAAATTGGCAATGCATGCTTTCAAAGCTCCAGACTCCCTCAGCTTAGAAGTTAATTCTCTTGTATCAAGATTTGCTATCCCTAAAGAATCATGCTGAATAAAAAAATCTTCTAAAGATTGTGTAGCCCTCCAATTACTAAAGTGCTTAGGTAAATCTTTAATAACAACCCCAGAAGCATAAATTCCATCAGATTCATTATCTTCTATATTTACTCCTGTGTTACCAATATGTGGATGAGTGAACGTAATTATTTGTTTTGCATACGATGGATCTGTGATGATTTCTTGATACCCTGAAATAGATGTATTAAAAACAATTTCTCCTACAGCTAAGTCTTTTTTACCAAAACCTAAGCCTTCATAAACACTTCCGTCTTCAAGAACTAATATTGCAGGAAATGACATTAAATCAATCTCCTAAAAAAAGAAAAAAGATAGAAGAAAATTGTAAAAAAGAGAGTTTTAATGAGCTAAAATTGTGCGCTGGCATTAAAACGTTACTTTATAGTGATAATGTCTTAACGTCCACAGATAATTTAAAAAAATGAAGATAAATTTAAAAACTTCTAAAGAGATATCTAAAATGAGAGTTGCCGGTCAGCTAGCTGCTGAAGTTCTTGATATGATCACTCCATATGTTATTCCTGGTATTACCACCGAAGAGCTTGATAAAAAATGCTATGAATATATTGTCAATAATCAAAAAGCAATCCCTGCCAATGTTGGATATAACGGCTTTGAAAAAACAATTTGTGCGAGCGTTAATCAGGTTATCTGTCATGGAATCCCTTCTGAAGATAAAATCCTCAAAAATGGAGATATCATAAATATTGATGTAACGGTTATAAAAGATGGATGGCACGGAGATACTTCAAAAATGTTCCTAATTGGTAAAGTCCAACCTCATAATGAACGACTTGTTAGAATTACCCAAGAATGTCTATATAAAGCTATTGAAACAGTAAAACCAGGAGCTTTTTTAGGTGATATTGGTGCAGTAATTCAAGATCATGCTGAAAAAAACTATTACTCTGTTGTAGAGGATTATTGTGGTCATGGCATCGGTCAAATTTATCATGAAGACCCTCAAATATTACACTATGGTAAATTTGGCACTGGCCTCGAAATTCAAGAAGGAATGTGTTTTACAATCGAGCCAATGATAAATCAAGGCTCCAAATATACTAAATTACTCCATGATGGATGGACTGTAGAAACTAAAGATGGAAAAAATTCAGCACAATGGGAACATACTCTTGCAGTTACAGCAAATGGAGTTGATGTTCTAACCAAGCGTAATGAAGAAGCCTTTTGAGTAGTAAGTTAGAAGTAATAAATAAAAAGTTTGAACAAAACTTCCCTATTATTTTTCAAAAACCTGAAAAAATTCAAATGTTCCTTAAAGACCGCTCAAAGGAATTTGATCAACTTATAGTTAATAAATTTTTAAATTTAAAGCTTGATGGAAATTTTGCATTAATTGCTTTAGGTGGTTATGGCCGAAATGAGCTCTTTCCATCTTCCGATATCGATCTCTCAATTATCCAATTTACTAATAAGCCTACTAATATAGAAGAGCTAAAAGAATTTATAGCATGGTTATGGAATCTAAAAGTTAAAGTGGGTCATTCTGTTAGAACCATTAAAGACATAGAGATAGTTACTAAGAATGATCTTAAAGAATTCACATCATATCTTTCTTATAGAATTCTTTACTGTCAAAAGACTCAATTAAGTCCACTAAAAAAGAACCTAAAAAAAATTTTGAAAGGTTGGACAAAAAGCAAATTCTTCAAAGCAAAAAAACTTGAACAAATCAGTAGATTCGAGTCATTTGATTCGACAGAGTTCAATCTAGAACCAGATCTAAAGGAATCTCCAGGATGTCTTAGAGATTATCAAACTGCTTTATGGATTTTAGAACACTGC
>CACLMT010000015.1 GCA_902608115.1 uncultured SAR86 cluster bacterium
GATTCAAAAAGAACTAATAGCGGAAATATCTCCAAAAGAGTTAATAGAAATAATTGCTGATTTAGAACTAGATGAAATTGTTGATATCTTGCAAACCCTTCCCGAAAGAACCACTGAAAATATATTAGCTGGAATGTCACAAACTGATAGAAAGAGAATTCAAGAAGCGCTTGTGTATCCAGAAGATTCTGCAGGAGGCTTAATGAACACAGATATTATTAGCGTCAGACCAAAGCATAATCTTGAGGTTGTAATGAGGTACCTTCGAGCTCAAAAAGAATTACCACAAAATACTGATCAAATTTTTGTAGTTTCTAGAGAAAATGTATATTTAGGATCTCTTCCTGTCTCTTCACTTCTTGTCTCTGATCCGACCTTAAATGTTAGAGAATTAATGGAAACTGAGACTAAACCCTTACAAGTAGAATGGAGCGATAAAGATGTATCAAGATTATTTGAGCAAAATGACTGGGTCTCTGCACCTGTGGTCGATGAAAATACAAAGTTAATCGGCAGGATAACAATTGATGATGTTATAGATGTAATTATTGAAGATGCTGATCAAAACATACTTGGGATGGCCGGTATTGCAGAAGATACATTTGCTGCACCTGCCAGAGCAGCCAGAGGTAGAATATTATGGTTATCTATTAACTTAATGACTGCATTCATTGCATCAATGACAATTAATCTTTTCAAAGGAACAATTGATCAAATAGTTTATCTAGCCATTCTAATGCCAATTGTTGCAAGTATGGGAGGAGTTGCTGCAACACAAACACTTACAATTATGATCAGAGGCTTAACGCTACAACAAATCAACTTCAACAATTTAAATTGGTTATTTAAAAGAGAGGTTGCTGTATCAATTGTTAATGGTATCTTACTATCAATACTCGTTGGAGGTATAACTTATCTCTGGTTCAAAGAAATTATAATTTCAATATTAATCAGTGCCGCAATGATAGTTAATTTAATTAGTTCAGCAATAGCTGGAATATTTATACCAATTATTTTGCGGAAATTTAATCAAGACCCAGCTATAGCTGGAAGTGTTGTTGTTACAACTATAACTGATGTTATTGGTTTCTTTTCTTTCTTAGGTTTAGCAACAATCTTTCTAGTTAATTAGTCCTATTTACAATTGGCTTATTTAATGTCCCAACTACTTCATACTGATAATGAGATAAGTCATTAAGATCCTCTTCAAAAATCTCGGTAATAACTGCAGATCCAGCCACTGCTGGCAACCCGCCTAAAATAGCTGCATACCATGGAATATTTTCGCCTACCCTAACTCTTAAATCTAAATTTAGATCCAAATTTTGGAGCTCACCTTTGTAATTTTTATCTATTTGTCCAACCCATTTCATTTTAGCTACATTTGTATCAACAAATAAAGGAGATAAAAGCCGAGCCTTAGATTTATTAAAAAGTATGTCTCCTTCTACCCTATTCAATATTGTAGATGTGTATTCATCTATAGAAAGATCAAAATTTATAAGTTTTCCAAGTACATTCTTTAAATTAAATATGCCTAGTAAATTCAATGCAACTGAGTTAACAGATCTATCCTTAATAGAAAAATCCTTGAGAATAAAGTCAACTTCTCCCTCAATACCCCTTAAACTTTGAAAATTTTTCCATTGCAGATTAATATCTCCATGAAAATATGAAAAATTTACTCTTTCACCTATAAAAGGGACTTTTCTTGAATCTTTAATAAGAAAATCACCACGCATTTTATAAAGCGATTTTGAGTTATCAATAGAAAAATAAGCGTGTGTGTCATTGAACTGAGGCTTTATAGAAACTAAATTAGAATCAACGTTTATTGTATTAATAGTAAATAAATCTTTATTTTTCAGTAAATATATATCTAAGAATTTAACTTTTATTTCATTAATAGAAGAGTTTTTAATAATTAGCCTTGAATTAAGTTTTGATGAGTTGGTCATATCCTTTGCATATGTCAAAAAGCTTGTATCTAAGATATTGGAGTCATGGAATTCTAGTTTAATAAAACCAGATCTATCTGCTTTAAAAAATGCGTTTAAATCATCGCCATGGATATTTCCGTTTACTTCTAATGGTTTAAAATTAATATTACCAAGAAGATTTGAGAACTGACTCTTGGACACATAAAAGTTTTTAATTTTAAAAATTAATTTATTTAAATTCAACCTACCTTCGGGAGAGCCTGGCAAAATAAAATTTTCTAATTCAGAAAAATTTAATGTATTTGATTCAAAATAAACATTAATGCCCTCCAAGGCTTTAAGATGATCATATTTTGCAGGCAACTCTCCACCAACAGAAATATAACCGCTTAATTCATCAAAATTAGTTAAATTTACCTTAAACAATTTATTAGAAACAAAAAGAATTGGATCTTCAAAATTGGTTAACTCAATTATAGTGGGCAATAAGTTACTCTTTGGTTTCTGTAATAGAATTAAATCAGAATCAAAACTAGAACCTTTTAAATCTGAAGAAAGCTTTAGTTTAAATGGTTGATTCTTAGTAAGAATATAATTTACTGCAAATAAACTATTGCCTGATACCTCAAATAGGCTGGACTTAGGAATAAATTTTGTTAATTCAAGTTGAACCAGTGACTGTAAATTTAAATAAAAATTATTTCGTAAATTTCCTCCGCTGAGAATAATTTCTATGTCTTGAGAAGAAAATTTAGCTGGAAATTTACCATATATAGATTCTAAATTTACAAGGAAAATTTGTCCCTTTGATACATTAAGATCAAAATTATCTCCTAAATCATAAGAAAATTTTTTACTCTTTAATGATGTACTATTAATGAAATTCTTAGATAAAAAATAATATTTTCCTTTATTTAAACCTTCAAACGAAAAATCTGCTAACACTGAACTAGAAAAATTAAATATATTAGAAAACTCGTCATTACTAATTGAATGGGATGAGGTATAGCTAATACTCTGGGTTGAGAAATCTATATTTCCAAAAATATTCTTAGCTAAGAAGTTGTTATTAATACTTCCACTAGGAGCAAAGATGTATAAATTTTCTTTATTTAATTCTAGAAGACTCGAATTTAATTTAAGAGTTAAATTTGAATTTAACTTAATATCCACATCCTCTAAGTCAAGTTTTAAAAATATCTCAGAATCTTTCTTTGGTCCTGAACTTAAATATTCTAAGAATATTAAACCTTGATTATTGTTATCAAAGCTGGAATCAATGAATTCATAAACATTTGTTAGCCCCTTTGGAAGACTTGCCAAAATTATCTCTTGAGACAAATCTGTACCTAAAAATTTTAAAGAAAGGGGATGGTCTAATGTATTATCGATTTTTAAATCTAAATCAATATTTCCTATTTTAGGTTTAATTTTTGCTTTCAGCAAAAACCCAATATTTGAAACTACTCCTCCCCCATCAATAGAAATGGGGTAATAAGAACCGTGGGAATCTCTTATAAAAGAATTATTAGAAAAAATATCAAAATTAAGATTAGTGTTTTTGCCTGAAAATCCACCTTCAATATTTTGAATTTCATTAAAATAAACATTGCTTAGATCCAAATCAGCAATCAAACCAGAATAAGTTAAATTTTTGATTTGAGATCTTAAGTAAAAATTATGTATTTTTATTTCATTAAAATTAGTCTCATTCATAAACATATCGTTAGAAATATATAATTTCGGAATAATAAGAGACCTATCAGATAAATTAATCTTAATTGGAATCTGTTCATCAACAAAAGAATAAAGAAATTTATTTAAGCTTATTGCAGCAAATTCTCCTTGAGATTCAAATAAAAATGAACCTCTGTTAGGTCTAAAGACCATATCATTTAACTTAATTTCTGAATGGCTTAAAGATCCTTTTATGGTCGAAAAATCTTTATTAATCTGCCCAACTGCTTGAATTCCAAATTGTAAAACTTTAAATGGAATAGATTGGTTATTAGGCATTAAGTTAAGCCATGTGTTCTCATGTAGGTTAACTAAGAAATTTGTAGTATTGCCGTCAGAATTGACAGATAAAACACTTACATGGTCATCGTGTATTAGGTTGAAATGGCCATTTAAAACACCAAAGGATGAATTATATAGCTCTCCATCAATTTGAATATTTCCTCCATCAGAAACCAAGATGAGATTTTCAAATGAAGCAAAATTTATTTTTGGTTTGTTAGATAAAATTCCTAAATCGATCACAACCCCTAAACTAAATCTATCTGCTGAAAAAACCTCTTTGTTCTCTTTTAATACATCAATATTTGTAAAAGTTAAAATTGGATTATTAATCGTCCCTTCATTAATTATTTCACTAAATTCAATAACATAAGAAGAAAACACAAGATTATTTAAAGTTTTTAATGAATAAGATGGAGAAATATAAATGGATAACAAAACAATGATTAATAGCCAGCTAAGTGAACATATTCCTAATATGAACTTATATAAGATCTTTATCATTTCTTTCTATTTACAAAAACTTACGTCTATATGATCGCATAACAAAATATACACCTATCCAAATTATAGAATTAACAATGAAACTTAAAATCAATAAAAGATACGAATAATTTGCAGGAAAGAAAATTAGATATTTTGAGGCTATGAAGAAAGTTGTTGCTCCAGAAAAGAAAATAGCTAATTGAAAATATGAAAATATTCTAAATCTAAAAACATAAACATGGGTAATATAGGAAGTTAAGGTAAAAAATATCATATGAAACCCTACTGCTTCTCCAAAAAATAGATCTATAAAAGCTCCATAAATTAATGCTTCAAAACTATGTAATTTCTCTGGGATAGCGAAAACCCAATATGAAAAAATCATGAAGCCAAGACTTAATTCAATAAAGTATGGGTTAGTAAATGGTGTAATTAGATTATCTAATGTAAATCCAAGAAATATAGAAAATAAAATAATAAAATGTTTTTTTAACGTCATTGCTTTGAAATTATTCCAAAAAAAGTTTGATCAAGAGGGTTAGAATCTAGTTTTATTAAAATTTCATTTTCACTAGATCCTATATTTTTGATACTGCTAATTACGCCAATTGGAGAGTCTTTTGGAAATATTCCACCCAAACCTGACGTATAAATAATATCCCCGAGTTGAATATATCTACTGTTATTTAATTCCATCCTACATGAAATAAATAAAGGCTCTCCAGTACCTCTAGCATTACAATACAAATCTTTAGATTTAACGGGAAGAACGTGGTTAATATCTGAAAAAAGGATTACCTTGATTATATCTAAGTCCACCCTTAATGTTTGTCCAACAAAGGCCTTATCACTAGCAACAGGAGAATGTTTGTTAACCGTAATCTCTTCAGGTTTTTTGAGGTATAAATTATGAAAAGAACAACATTGGTAATTTTTTAAATCAAAATCAGCTATCTCAAATATTTGAGCAGTATATCCACCTTTGAGATCATTTAAATGATTTGATAAATTAACTAAATTGTTATCTACTGCTCTTAATTGCCTATCAAGAAATAGGCTTGCTTCCATTTTAAGAATGCGCTCTCGAAGTTGATCATTTATTAAAATTAAATTTTTATTATTTTGAAATAATGCAATTGATACCTGAGCCCTTTCTACAAGCTTACCAGCAGCTAATTTTGAATAAATAACTGATGACTTAAGCAAGCCCCTTATGGGGCTAAAAGTTCCATAATTTATATCACTAAACAAGAGCAACCCAGATAAAATCACTCCAGCAGCATATTTTCCTATTGGGGTATATGTAGGCGTAGTTCTCGCCATATCAAATTAGCTATTCTGTTGAAAGCAAATCAATGTTGTACTTATCAATGATTTCTAGAGCCCTACCACCCCCTCTTGCAACACAAGTTAAGGGATCTTCGGCAATAATTACCGGAATACCTGTTGAAGCAGAAATAAGTTTATCTACATCTCTCAACAAAGCGCCTCCACCAGTCAGCACTATGCCTCTCTCTGCGATATCTGCAGCTAATTCTGGTGGTGAAAGTTCTAATGCATTTCGAATCGCCCTTATTATTCCTTGTAAAGGATCTCTCATTGCTTCATACGTTTGCGAACTCTTTAGAATAAAAGTCTCTGGAATGCCTTCAGCTAAATTTCTTCCTGTTACATTCATCTCTAGCTCCTCTGAATCTGGGGATGCACAACCAATGGTATATTTAATCTTCTCAGCTGATGACTCCCCAATAACACATCCATAATTTCTTCTTACCCATGAGGTAATGGATTCATCCATTAAATCACCACCATTTTTTACCGATTCTGCATAAACTACTCCATTTAATGAAAGAATAGCAATCTCTGTAGTTCCTCCACCAATATCTACAATCATGTTTCCATTAGCTTCTTCAACAGGCAATCCTGCACCAATAGCTGCAGCCATTGGTTCTTCAATCAACTTAACATCCCTGGCACCAGCACCAAGGACAGATTCTCTAATTGCCCTTCTTTCAACTTGAGTAGATCTACATGGAACACATACCAATACTCTTGGACTAGGTTTTATAAATCGTTGCTCATGAACTTTACCAATAAAATGCTGTAACATCTTTTCAGTAACTTGAAAATCGGCAATAACTCCTTCAGACAATGGTCTTATGGCCTTAATATTTCCTGGTGTTCTGCCCAACATTTTCTTTGCTTCATGGCCAACAGCAACTACAGTTTTCTGTCCACGACTCTCTCTAATCGCAACCACAGAGGGCTCATTAAGAACGACTCCTATGTCTTTGGTATAAATTAATGTGTTCGCAGTCCCTAAATCAATTGACATATCATTAGAAAATAGACCCCGAATGCTTTTAAATAAATTGAAATCCAATATGATATCCCTTCAAAATAGAATTTTATGACCCTTATAGTTTAATATAATAAATCAAGATAATATAACATGGATAAGAAAACAGTCACTACTATTTGCTACCTCGCAAGGTTAAAGATTGACAAGGAAAAAGCCCAAAAAATTGAAAATGATTTAGAAGCGATCATTGAATTAATTAGTAAGCTGCAAAATATTGATACTTCAAATGTTGAGCCACTCTATAATCCTTTAGAAAAAACGGCATTAAAACATAATGATGTTATCGATTCAGATAACCGAAAAGAAAAGTTTCTTGATAATGCTCCAAGCTCTAATGAGGATTATTTTCTAGTTCCTAGGGTAATGGAATGAGCATCCAATTTAAATCAATTCTTGAACTAAAATCCATGCTTAACAGCAAAACAATATCTTCATCGGAATTAATCGAAGAAACATTTAAACTAACAAAAGATTTAAAAGACTTAAATTGCTTTGTAACAATGAATGAGGATTCTGCTAAACAGAAGGCAAAGCAAATTGATCAAGGAAAATATAAAAATAATTCATATCTCACAGGAATTCCATTAGGACAAAAAGATCTTTTTTGTACTGAAGGCTTGAGAACAACATGCGCATCAAAGATACTGTCTAATTTTATACCTCCATATTCAGCGACTGTTGTTAAGAAATTAGAAGATTCAGGTTCAATAACTATTGGAAAAACTAATATGGATGAGTTTGCGATGGGCTCATCCAATGAAACAAGCTTTTATGGCAATGTTCATAACCCTTGGAAGAGGAATTACGTTCCTGGAGGCAGCTCTGGAGGCTCTGCAGCAGCTGTAGCAGCGGGCATAGTTCCTGCATCAACAGGCACTGATACAGGGGGCTCTATCAGACAACCAGCTGCTCACTGCGGCATTACAGGCATGAAACCAACATATGGAAAAGTTTCTCGATGGGGCATGGTTGCTTTTGCTTCAAGTTTAGATCAAGCAGGTCCGCTTGCTCGATCTGCTGAAGATTGCGCAATTATGTTAAATGAAATGTCAGGACATGATTTAAAAGATACTACTTCATTAGATGTTGAACATACTGATTTATTAAGATCTATTAATAATCCAATTAAAGGTATAAAAATTGGAATAGTGAAGGAATTTAATTTAAATGATTTGGATTCGAAGATTCAAGAAAGATTTCAAGATTCAAAGAAACTATTTGAGAAACTTGGTGCAAAATTTATAAAAATTTCCCTTCAAAATATCTCAGCATCTGTGCCTACATACTATTCAATTGCACCAGCAGAGTGTTCATCAAATCTTTCAAGATTTGATGGGGTCAAATTTGGCCACAGATCTAAAAATTCTAACAACCTTAATGATTTGTACATTCAATCAAGGAGTGAAGGTTTCGGCGATGAAGTAAAAAGAAGAATTTTAATTGGTACATACGCCCTTTCTGCAGGTTATTACGATGCTTATTATAAAAAAGCTCAACAAGTAAGAAGGTTAATTAAAAATGATTTTGAATCAGCCTTCGAAACAGTTGATTTAATCATGACACCTACATCCCCAAACACAGCGTTTGAATTTGATAGTAAAGGGGCTCAAAATCCCGTTGAGCTATATTTAGAGGATCTTTTTACTATTTCTTCTAATCTAGCTGGACTTCCAGCAATTTCTATTCCTCATGGGATGGTTGATAATTTACCAGTAGGTCTTCAACTTATAGGGAATTTTCTAAGAGAAGATAAAATCTTAAATGCTGCTCACGTTTTTCAAAAAAATTCAGAATTCCACCTTGCAAAACCTTCTCTGGAGGATTTTTAATGACTTGGGAAACTGTTATTGGAATTGAGACTCACGTTCAGCTCTCAACGAAAACAAAATTATTTTCTAGAGCCTCAACAACTTTTGGTCAAAATCCTAATACCAATGTGAATCTTATTGATTGTGGTCTCCCTGGGGTCTTACCATCAGTTAATAAAGAAGCTTTTTATAAAGCTATTCGATTTGGTTTAGCTATAGGAGCAAAAATCAATCAAACATCAATTTTTGACAGAAAAAATTATTTTTATCCCGATCTTCCAAAAGGTTATCAAATTACTCAAATGGACTTACCTATTGTTCTTGGAGGATCAGTTGAAATAAAAACAAAAGAAGGCACTAAAATTATTAATGTCACAAGAGCTCACTTAGAAGAAGATGCTGGAAAATCTATTCATGATGAATTTGATGGATACTCAGCCATAGACCTTAATAGAGCCGGAACGCCACTTTTAGAGATTGTTTCAGAGCCAGAAATTTCTAATGCAAAAGAAGCAGTTGCTTATATGAAAGCTTTGCATCAACTTGTAACTTTCTTAGATATTTCAGATGGGAAAATGTCTCAAGGCTCATTGAGATGCGATGCAAATGTATCAATTAAAAAAAAGGGTGAGACCAAGCTTGGAACAAGGACAGAAATAAAAAATATTAATTCTTTTAAGTTCATTGAAAAAGCCATTAATTTTGAAATTAATAGACAAATTAAAGAATTAGAAAACGCTAATTCAATAACTCAAGAAACAAGACTCTATGACAGCATGAAAGACGAAACGAGACCTATGAGATCAAAAGAATTTGCTAATGACTATAGATATTTCCCTGAGCCAGACCTCCTGCCGGTGGTAATTTCTGATAAAGAATTAAAGAAAATAAAAGAAACATTTCCAGAATTACCTAAAGAAAAATTAAATCGGTATGTAGATGAATACAAAATTCCTGATAACGATGCAAAAATTCTATCTTCTTCAAAATCCTTGGCTGACTTTTTTGAAGTATCGTTAGAGAATGTTGAGGACAAAGGATTGCTTGCAAAATTCCTTGTTGGGGATATTAGCTCTTTGCTCAATAAAGAACTAATAGAAATTAATGAATCTAATCTAACTCCAGAAAATATTTCTAAATTAATTAACCTAATCTCCGATGGAACCATCTCTGGCAAAATTGCTAAAGTTATTTTAGATAAAACTTGGAAGAAAGGGTCTAAGCCGGAAGAGATAATAGAAAAAGAAGGATTAACACAAATTAGTGACGATAAAGAAATTAAAAAAATTATTGAACAGATCCTTAAAGAAAATTCTAATCAAGTCAAAGCATATTTAGCAGGAAAGGAGAAGTTGTTCGGTTTTTTTGTAGGGCAAGTTATGAAATTAACTCAAGGAAAAGCTAATCCTAAAACCGTTAATAGTATTCTTAAAGAAAAATTAAAAAAATAATCTAGCCTTTAAAAGGATCAAAAATCATAGACTTCAGACTATTCGAAAAATTACCCTCCACCCCAATATTCTGAAGTTTCTGATTTTCTTCTTTCGGCCAATAAAAAGTTTTAAATACATGATCCCATAGAATTAAGTTGTTACCATAATTATGATTTGCAATTTCTGGCTCTATATTATGATGCCATCTATGTAATTCTGGTCCTGAAAAAAAATAATTAAGAATTCCTTGGTTTTGTTTGGCATTGATATGTTGCCAATAGCCATGAACGGTACTAAAGATTGTAACTAGTGCAATAACTTTAGCTTCGGCTCCTAAAAATAATAATGGTACAGCTCCACAGACCTGAAGCAGTGTTACATCAAGATAATGGAACCTAGTTGCATTAAACCAATAAAGCCTTTTTGGATTATGATGAATTTTATGAAATCTCCACAACAGAGGAATCTCATGACAAGCTCTATGGAACCAATACAACCCAAACTCAGAAATGACCAAAGCAAGAACTAATTGAAGGGCTATATGTAACTCTACAGGCCATATGTTTAATCCGCCTCCAGCAAACTGGATAGCTAGAGAAGCAAGGAAAATTTGAAGCAACTGGCTTTGAAAGAAAACATAATTCACTATAAAAAGACTAGAATCAGGGAAAAAATTTTCTTTAAAAGTAGGTTTCCATTTTTTAAAAAAAGGGAGGTAAATCTCGCCTAATAACATAAAAATAATAGAGCCCAAAGAAGCAAAGAACAAAACTTGTAATTCACTATAACCAGATTCTATAAATAAAATTGAAATCCCAATAACAAAAAATATGCAGATTAAATATCCAAACCTAGAAAAAAGAAACGTCATATTTCAAACATAACTTTTGTAGCTATATTTCCATTTTTAGCTAGTTCAAAAGCCTCCTTGTAATCTTGGATAGTGCATTTATGACTAATAAATTTATTTTGATCAATAATATTATTTGATAATATTTCTAAAGATTTTTTAAATTCTTCTCTCGAATAAGCCATGGAGGTTGTAATTTCAAGCTCACGCATCAAAACTGACCTAAAGTTTATTAAAGCTTCTTTTTTGTGCAAACCAGCAACGATAATACGAGCATGTCTTTTGGAGATCTCAATAATTTTACTAAGCAATGCGTGATTCCCAGTGCAATCAATAAAAATATCAGTATCAGGAACTCTCATACCAAATACTTCATCTTCTCCATGAAATTCTTTTAAAGCTTTTACAAAAACGCCCCAATCATTAAAAGCATTTACTGAATCTAAATTATTTGTATTTGAAACTCGTAGTTCAGAAAGATCAATAGCCACTGTATTCTTATAACCCAAATAACTCAGTAATGTGACTACAGAAAATCCAATACATCCTAGCCCCAATACACTAACTTTAGAATCAAGAGTCAGATTTGATCGATTTATTGCTCTTAAAGCAACAGCAAAAGGTTCAATCAATGCCCCTATTTCAAAAGACATGTCATCAGGTAACTTAAAAATGTTTTTGTTCAAAGCTGCATTTCTTACTAATAGAAAATTAGTCATTCCACCCTCTAATCCTCCATTACCTATATTATTATTATTTCCTACAGGATTGATTGCT
This sequence comes from uncultured SAR86 cluster bacterium, assembly GCA_902608115.1. Lineage (GTDB taxonomy): Bacteria > Pseudomonadota > Gammaproteobacteria > Magnimaribacterales > D2472 > D2472. The sequence goes on from CACLMT010000015.1 coordinate 11,676, forward strand.
ACTCTATCATTTATATGAATATCTATAATGTTAGAACCTATTTCAACTACAGTACCTGACATTTCATGGCCAAGAGGCATGGGTTTATCTTGAGGACCTATGAGCCCCCCAGATGATAAATAACCTAAATCAGTTCCGCATATTCCACAGCACTTAATTTCAATAATTAAGTCATTAGATTCTAACAACGGGTAATCAATATAATCCAGGGACAAAAGATCAGGACCATGAATATTAATTTGGTGAGTCTTCTTAGGCATTTAACTTATTTTTTGTTTCTTCTATCTCAGATTCTAACCATTTAACTATCCAACGGTTTGAATTCTTTTGAGCTTCTTTTAATAGAATTATATGTATATCGAGGTATATTTTTAATGCTTCTTTATTATCATCTGATGAAATAACAATCTCACATAGATTGATTGCCTTTAAATATTCAGATCCAGCAATAAATTCTTCAATCCTTTTTAACGCCTCTTTTTTATCAATTAGATTATTTAAGTCAGAAAAAATAGCTTGGGGAGAATAAGCATATAGTTCTGTTGTTGATTTATGTCTAAACCAGCCTGTATATCCTTCATAAATAGATCGAATTGCCCATTCAACTGTCCCATAGCCCTCTCCAACTGATAATTTTTTTGGCAAGACAATCTCTTTCATTAATTCATACATATCTTTTCCAGTATTAATACCTTCCACTGTTTTAGTATGAATATAATCAACTGCATCATGGAGATTTTTTACTTCGTCATATATTAATTTCTGACCTTCAATGGGTTTAAAATGACCAGTGATTAAAATATTAGGTTTAAGTTCTAGAACCTTTTTGCACATTTCTAGGTATGGGATTGCAAACCTAATTCTATCCCCTCGAATGGTGCAAAAATTTGGGAGATGAGGAAACAACGGTCCAAAAGCATTACCTGAGAAAAGAATTTTATGCTTAGGCAAGTAAATTAACAACGCATCTAAAGTTTCTCCTCCTGGGACCGAATAAAGCTCTACATCAAGCCCTCCTAATGAAAATTTATATTTATCTTTAAACAAAATATCAGGTTCGGCAATTGATTGAATATCTTTAAAACCCATTTTTTCTGCCCTAGCTATAGCATCATTCATAAGGTCAATCATTTCACCAAAAAACTTATAAGCATTCAAAACCCTTCCACCTTGAGTTAAGGAATCAAAAGACTGGTGCTCTATAATATTCTCTTGCGCGATTAGAGTTGCATCTGGATTGTATTCCTTAAAAAAACCTGACCCTCCTACATGATCAACATGACCTTGAGTGAAAATAATATATTTAATTTTATTCTTATTAACTTGATCAAAAGCATACTTATGGACTGGTGCTTCTACCCCTAAGCCAGTATTTATTAAAATATTACCCTCAGTAGTTTCTATCAAATAGCTATTACTAGCCCCTTCTGATAAATAAATAAAATTATTTATACGAACAGGTTTTGTCTGGCTTGCTGGTTTTATATCCAGAGACCCCGGTCTTTTATTAATAAGTATTGATCCCATATTCACATGTTATTATATTTATTCATGAGCAACATCTCATTTGATTATTCTAAAACAAATATCCTTGTTACAGGAGGAACTAGTGGCATTGGTAAAGCTATTGCAGAAGCTTATTTAACTGCAGGTGCTGATGTAACTATTACTGGTACAAAATCATCTCTACAGAAATACTCAAACATTACAGATAAATTTTCATACATTAAATTGAATTTAGAAGACAAAGAAAGCATTGATAACATCAAGAAATCTGTAAATACACTAGATATCCTTATTAATAATGGAGGCTTGACTTTCCCAGATGGAAAAAGTGAGGATGATCCTGATATTTTTGATAGAGCAGTTTACATTCACTTAAATAGTTTCTATCGACTATCAAATTTATTACATCCAATTTTAAAAAAATCTAATATTCAAGGTGGTGCATCTATTATTGGAATAGCCTCAATGACGTCTTTCTTTGGTATGCCAATTGTTCCTGGTTATGGCGCTGGAAAAGGAGGATTGGTTCAACTAATTAAAACTTTATCGATGAAATGGGCTAATGACCCAATTCGTGTTAATGCTATAGCTGCTGGATTTATAAAAACTAGAATGACTGAACCGATACTTAGTTCTGAAGAAATGTCACAAGATATTATAAATAGAATAGCATTAAAAAAATTTGGAGACCCTATTGATATAGCTAATGCTGTGTTATTTATGACGTCCCCAGCAGCTAGCTACATCACGGGAGAAACTTTAAGAGTTGATGGAGGTTACTCAATATCATCCTGAAGATGTCAAAAAAAATTAAAATTCAGGATCTAAAAAACCCTCTTCTTACCGATGTTCAACAATCAGCTAAAGATTATGGAGAAACCATTAAGTTAAATCTAACCGCTGGCGCTATAATCAATAGTGCCTGCAATAATACAGGGTTAAAGGACTTTGGAAGTGAAGATTTTGTTGAAAGACTGAATATCTTAATGGAATCAGTTACAAATGATACAGGATTAGCGGGAATTGGAAAATTAGGAATTTTTAATGATCAAATTAGATATGCAGAAAATAGATTAAAGTTTGAAAAATTTAAAAAGCAATTCCCTCAGTATGAAAATGAGGTTATTTCACAACCCATTATTATTATTGGTTTACCTCGATCAGGAACAACTCATCTGCTCAACCTTATAGCTTCAGATTCAAGACTAAAATCTATACCATATTGGGAAAGTTTAAGACCATTTCCTGAAAATTTAACAAGCTCAAACCTTGATAAAGATTTAAGACAAGAAATAGCTTTTAAAGAGTATGAAAATTTCCTACAAACCATGCCACTACTTAAATCAATGCATGATATGCATCCAAATCATATTCACGAAGAGATCGAACTACAAGCTATGGATTTTTCAACATATTTACCTGAATGGTTAGCCTATGTTCCAGAATGGAGAGATTACTATTTAAAAAATGATCAAATCAATCACTATAAATACCTAAAAGAAATTTTAAAAGTCATGCAGTTCATTAAAGGTCCTAAAAAATGGGTTCTTAAATCGCCTCAACATTTAGAACAAATAAACCCTCTAATAAAAACTTTTCCAGACGCAACTTTTGTAATTACCTACCGAGATCCATTATCAGTTGTATTATCTACAGCAACAATGCTTTCATATGGAGATAGAGTGAGACGATATAAAGTGGAGCCCAAAATCAATTTCAATTATTGGCGCAATCGAATCAAAATACTCCTACAAAGATTTACTGAAAATTATGAATCAATTCCTTTGGGTCAAAGATGTGATATCTTTTTCCATGATCTTATAAAAGATAATCTCGGAAGTGTAAAAAATATATATTCTAAAAATTCCTTAGAATTTAATAATCTAGCCAATGATGAAATTCAGGAATATATAGACTTAAATAAAAGAGGTAAGCATGGTCAAATTATCTATGATTTAGATGACTATGAAGTTAATCAGTCAGATTTTTATAAATCTTTTGAATTTTATTTTAAGAAATTTAATGTTTTTAAAGAACTTTAAGTAACCCACATACTTAGTGTTTCAGCAACAAATGCTGGCTTTTCTACACCTTCTATTTCCATAGTAACAGATGATTTAACAAGGAATTGTCCTGGATTCTTTTCAGTAATATCCATAACTACAGAATTTATTCTAATCCTTGAATCAACTGGTACAGGGCTTAAAAACCTCACTTTATCTAACCCATAATTTAATCCCATCTTTGCTCCTTCAACTACTAAAGCTATATCACCTCCAATACCTGCGGTCAGTGACAATGAAAGAAAACCATGAGCAATTGTAGAGCCAAAAATTGGTGTTGCTTTTTCTGAATCAACATGAATAAATTGATGATCATCAGTTGCATCAGCAAATTTATCAATTCGCTCTTGATCGACTGTAAACCATTCTGTTGTACCTAAATCCTTTCCTATATAGTCCTTAATATTTTCAGGTTTCACTATTGTTAATGCCATATTACTTCTCCATTAAATGATTTTTATATTCTTCTCTTAATTCAACCTTTAGCAACTTACCAGTTGCTCCATGAGGCAATTCCGAAACACATATAATGTCATCAGGCAGCCACCATTTAGCAACCTTGCTTTCCAAGAACTTTAATAAATCTTCTTTATTAAGCGTTGATTCATCTGCAACTACAAGTAAAAGAGGTCTTTCATCCCATTTAGGATGAGGAACTCCAACAACACAAGCTTCTTGAACGTCAGAATAACCTACAGCTGCATTTTCTAAATCAATAGAACTAATCCACTCTCCTCCAGATTTAATAACATCTTTAGCCCTATCAACTATTTGCATAGAACCATCTGGAAAAATTGTTGCAACATCACCAGTATCAAACCATCCCTTCTTATCAGAAGATTTGGAATCTGATTTAAAATAAGACTCCATTATCCATGGGCCCCTAACCTTTAAAGCTCCATTAGCCACACCATCTCTAGGTAAAGTATTATTTTCTTCATCAACTGTTTTAATGTCTACACCAAATAATGGAAATCCTTGACGAGTTTGCATGTTATAACGATCATCTTTTTTCATCTCTAATAAACGCCTTGTTGGTTGCATCATTGTTCCTAAAGGACTCATTTCCGTCATGCCCCATCCATGCGTAAGAAAAACATCATGTTTTTCATCGAACTCTTTAATCATTGCATAAGGTGCTGCAGATCCTCCTACCATAACCTGATTAACTGAACTGAGAGTTAAGTCATTTTCTGATAAATAATTAAGCAGTCCAAGCCATACTGTCGGAACACCCATAAGAATATCTGGTTTTTCTGTGTCGATTAATTCATATAAAGAAGCTCCGTCTAATGCTGGTCCAGGCAGCAATAATTTAATTCCAGTCATCAAGGCAATATATGGGGTACCCCAAGCATTAACATGAAACATTGGCACAACAGGAAGGACCATGCTCATCGAATTAACACCAATAGCCCCTGATGCAGCCCAAGTATGTAATATTGTTGACTTATGAGAATATAAAACACCCTTTGGGTTACCCGTAGTACCGGATGTATAACAAAGAGAAGCAGCTGCATCTTCATCAATTTCTACCCATGATTCAATGATTTCTTCTGATGCTAAAACGTCTTTATATGAATAAATATTATCTATGACTTCGCTGCTTATTTCCTCCTCAGTCAAAACAATAATAGGAATCTTATGATCTAATTTTGAATACACTCCCTCTATCAAAGGTAAAAATAATGGGTCAATAAAAACAACCTTATCTTCAGCATGATTAATAATATATATAAGCTGCTCTGGGAATAATCTAGGGTTGATAGTATGCAGAACAGCACCCATTCCAATAGCTGCAAAATATGTTTCTAAATGATATGAATCGTTCCATGCTATAGTGGCAACCCTATCTGTTAAATTAATTCCAATTTTATTTTTTAAAAATCCTGCAATTTTTCTAGAATTTTGAAGTGAATGTCCATACTTATAACTTTTTAAAGAGCCATCTGCGGACCTGCTCACAAAAGTATTATCAGCAAAATTTTCTTCTGCAAAGTTAATTAACTTAGGGATAGTTAAACCCCACTCCATCATATTTCCTTTCATTGCATTCCTTTTTTAATTAATAATTCTAAATCTCTTCCTTAAGCTAGATAGAGATGTATGTTCTTTCTGTAAGAGCATAAATCTTAACATATGCAAATATGGATAAATTGCAAATTTTAATGGGTGATGCCAAGACCATAATAACGTCTCAATATCTTTAAGGTTAATTTTGGCTTCTTTTAAATTAATCTTAAATTTAAATAAAGGTAAAATTTTAATTAGCTCATTAGGAAGGTTTCTGTCTTTAAAATAATCTCCAGCTTCTGTTTGATCTTTATTGATAAAATTTCCAAAAAAATCTATACAAATCTCATCGACTTCTACTAGCCCAGTTGGGTTAATCATTATGCCTTCGAGTAATTTAGTAGCATCAAAATGAAGAGATTGATAGGACTCAAGAATAATCTTTGGGACACAATAATCATTTGCATAATAATTATCCCAAAAAATTATTGGTCTTTTAAATGCATTAATCCATTTTTGAATATCTTCAACAGATGAGTATTTTGAAACAACCTGATTACCTGTCCAAAAAATAGGGACTTTCGGATTTAATGTTTCATTAAAGTCTTTTAAATACAGACTAGTCAGAATATCGGGTTTGGCTTGAGACAAAGAATACTCCTGAGGGACAGTTAAAAAAGAAATTGTCTTAAATTCGTCAACACATTGATTAACTATCTCAGCATGAGTTACTCCAGATGAGTTTTGAAATAAATCATCAAATAAAATAGCAACATGTTCAATCCCGATAGATTGAATTGATTCTATTTTATTAATCAAAAGATTAATATCGGTGGAGTGTGTAAAGCCTAGCCCAGGAGAAATTCCAAAAATAATCTTTATATTTTTTTTATTAGCCATTGAAATAAATACCTTAAACTGATTCATCCAATCATCAGGATAAGATTCTTTCCAATTGGTTCGATGAAAACTGTCTTCTTTAGGACAATAAAAAAAAGAATTCAAATTATGGCGTTCAAGACCACTTAAAATCCTACCTCTCTCCTCCCAAGACAGCATTCTCCCATAGTATCCTTCAATATATCCTAAAAATTTCATATGCTACATGCCTCGCAATGAATGTCTTTTTGAAGAGTAGATTGTGTAATTTTCATTGTTCCTGAATCTATTTTTGTGAAAGTTGAAGTTGATGTTTGTGGGTTTAATAAAAGATTGACTGCCATCAATGCCATCATAGAACCTATTACTCCTAATACGGGGGTCATAATGCCTAACCTATCACATGATTCCTCTCCAAGAAATTGTTTTCTAGGAAACAAACATTCGTAACATGGGCTTGCTGCAGTATTTTGGAAAGATATTACCTGTCCAACCTCCTCAGAAGCAGAGCCAGAAACAAGAGGGATATTTGCTTCAATACAAACATCATTAACTATATACCGAGTCTCAAAATTATCTGAACAATCCATAACTAAATCATAATCTTTAACCTGTTCAAATAATTGCCTTTCATCCATCCTACTATCTAAAACACTAATTGCTGCATGTGGATAATTTGATTGCAAAGAATTCGCGGCAGTTACAGCTTTAGAACTTCCAATATCATCATCATTAAACAAAAACTGTCGATGTAGATTATGAAATTCAACCTTATCAAAATCAGCAAATGTTAGGCACCCTATTCCTACGCTTAACAAATATACTGCTGCTGGATTACCTAGACCACCCATACCTATAAATAAAACTTTTGAAGAAAGTAATTGATCTAATTGGCGCTCTGAAAAGTTTTTTAATTTTAATTGCTTATCAAAAAATTTATTAACATTTATATCCATAAACTATTCTATCTAAACCCTGAAAATCTTTAATTGTTTGTATATTACTAAAACCTGACTCTTTTAATACTCCAACCACTTCATTTTGTTGAAAACAGCCATGCTCATAAATAATTATTCCTCCTGGCTTCAATGCAATCATAGCTTGATCAGAAATATCAAAAAAACTTTTAGTACCTCCCGGAGAAACCAAAGCTTGAACAGGTTCATTTGATAATTCACTTAAATGTGGGTCTGTTAATTTTAAATATGGAGGATTAGAAACAACCAAATCTATTGAAGATGGCTTTGCATAGGTCAACCAATCCGAATGAACAAGGAGTAAATTATTTGGCTTATGCTTTTTTAAATTCAATAAGGCTACTTCTAATGCTGATGAAGATATATCTGATGCTATGATCTTAAAATTAGGTTTTAGTAGTGCAAGAGAAATTGCTATGCATCCTGATCCTGTTCCTACCTCAATAATTTTTGCATTTTCTTCTAAAGAAAAAGATAAAATTTCTTCAACCAGCAACTCTGTCTCTGGCCGAGGAATAAGCACCCTCTTATCGACATAAAATGAATAACCGAAAAAAGAAGACTCATTTAATATGTAATCTAATGGAATACCTATTAGATATTTAAAGAAAAAATCTTTGACAGCTTCCTCTTTTACCTTAGAAAGAACTAGATCATCTTCTAGAACTATTGATGATTTGACAATTCCTATAGAGGATAAAAAATATCTAAAATCTCGTAAGATATTCACATGGTTAGAGGCATTCTTGCGAGCTTGCTCAAAATAAGATGAAAGAGACAAACTCAATTAAGTAGAATTTTCTAGATTAGAAAGTTGAGCTAATTGATTTTCAGTAATCAACGCCTGGCTGATTGAAACTATATCTCCATCCATCACTTGATCAAGGTTATGTTGGGTGAGTTTAATACGATGATCTGTTATTCGCCCCTGAGGAAAATTATAAGTTCTAATTTTTTCACTTCTATCTCCCGTTCCAACCAAGATTTTTCTTTCAGATGCTATAGAATTTTGCTGTTCTTCAATCTCATTTTGTTTAAGTTTTGCTGCCAATAAAGCCATAGCTTTTGCCTTATTTTTATGCTGTGATCTATCGTCTTGACATTCCACCACAACGCCTGAAGGAATATGGGTTAAACGAACCGCTGAATCTGTTTTATTGACGTGCTGTCCACCAGCTCCTGAAGCTCTGTAAGTATCTACTCTAAGATCATTCTTATCTATCTCAATATCCTGCACTTCATCCACCTCAGGAAGAATTGCTACTGTAACTGTTGAAGTATGAATCCGTCCTTGGGATTCAGTCTCAGGAACACGTTGTACTCTATGAACTCCTGATTCATATTTCAAATGCTTAAAAACCCCTTTCCCGTTTATCTTAACCACAACTTCTTTTATACCACTTGGTTCAGATGGCTTAGAATTTACTATCTCCATCTTCCATCCTTGACGTTCAGAAAACCTAGAATACATTCTAAATAAATCTGATGCGAATATTGCAGCTTCATCTCCACCCGCTCCAGCCCTGATTTCAAGATATGCAGCTCCATCATCAGCATCATCTTTTGGAAGTAACATAAATTTTAAATCTTTCTCTACTTGAACTATTTTTTCTTCACCAAAAGAAATATCATTCTTAGCAAGTTCAATAAGTTCAGTATCACCGGAATCTAATATTTCACGAGAACCAGATAATTCTTCCTCTAATTGCTGTAAGGATTTAAAAAGATCAACAATTGGGGTAATCTCGGAAAATTCCCTATTTAAAATTGTAAAGTTAGAAATATCATCAGTTACTCCTTCTTTCGAAAGCTCCTCACTTATTTCTACTGATCTTTTTAGTAAGCTCTCTAACTTTTTAATTATTGACTCTTCAAGCACGATTGATCTCCTTAATCATTGACAAGATTTCATGAGAACCTAAATTAGATAAATATTTCAACCTATCATCTGATTTATCAATAATACACTTCAGTTTCAAGAAAGGTTCATCAGACTTAAGAATACTCTTTATATCTTCTTCATCCATCTCAAAGCAAAATTCTGAAAGAAGTTTATACGCTTTATTACGATCTTTCCATTCCAATATCTGGGGTTCAAACAATTTAATTTTTTCTTTAATCAATTTTAAGCCTTTAATGGCTTCCTCATTCCTTTCTTCTAAATTATCTTGTGAAACAAACTCCATATCTTCAATAGTAAATAAGTACGCATTCTCTAATTCTCTTACTTGGTCTTCTATATTTCTTGGAACCCCAAGATCAATTAAGAGCATGGGTTTATTTTTTCTAGCTCTTAAAGATTGCTCTATTAAACCTTTCCCAATAATCGGTAATGAAGTGCTAATAGATGCTACTAATATATCTGTTCTTTGAATAAACAGGTTTAACTGATTCAAGGAAATAGTCTTAAGAGATAAGCTTTGAGAAATTTCAATAGTCTTTCTTGATCTATTCAATGCACTAATATTAGTAATACCATTGTTATAAAAATTTTCAATAACATTAAATGCATTTTGACCTGCACCTACTATAGTTACTTGTTGTTTAAGTGGATCTTCAAAAAGCTCTTTCACTATCTTATAAGAAAGACCAGAAATAGAGAGAGGATTGTGTCCAATCTTAGTTTGAGTTCTAACGGCTTTTGTAATTGAAATTATTTCATCAGTAATTCTTTTAAGAGTACTATCTAATACATCAAGCTCAACAAAGGATTGAATTGATTTTTTAAATTGGCCCAAAATTTCGTGCTCACCTAAAACCTGAGAATCTAATCCACTGGCAACACTACACATATGCTCTATTGCATCTACACCCTCGAGAATATAGAAATCTTTTTCTACGACTGAACTGCAACCTAAAAATTCAGCTGTTTGATCCATTACTTGCTTAGCTATCAATGGCTCTGCATATAGATAAACCTCAGTTCTATTGCATGTTGAAAGAGCAAAAAATGATTCGATAGAACTCTGAAATGCGGTTAATATGAAGTTTTTAAAGTCTTCTTGATTAGAGTCATTTATAATAAAAAGCTCTCTTTGAGAAAGCCTTGTAGTTTTATGATTTATGCCAAACAGTTGTAATTCCATAACGAATCTTTTAATAGTTCTGCTAGTCTGTTCTTGCTCCCTAACTCCTTACCACCAAGATTTTAAAAACTTAAAAGGCAAATTATTAGTGAATGATGGAAATGAAACCTTATCTCTCAACATATCCCTTCAAAGTAATTTAGACTCTGACATTATACAGATTAAAAA
>CACLMT010000016.1 GCA_902608115.1 uncultured SAR86 cluster bacterium
AACTTTTGTAAGTTTTATATCTAACTCGAGACCATGCTCTTTAGCAGTAGCAACTATATCTGCTTTTTTCATCTTATTTAGACTGGTTTTAGATGGTAAATCTAGTTGCTTTGTAGCTTCTTTTATTACTGTTTCAACTTCTGCTACAGGCTGTTTTGCCCCTTCAACAGCTTCTTCTATTTGAGCTTCATTATTTTGTGAGGACGAGCCTAATCTGCCAAATAATCTTGCAAAAAAGCCTTTTTTCTTTGTTTTGTTCTTATTGCTCATAATTGAATGTCTAAAATGTGCTACAGGATATCCTTAGATACCCATTCTTCCAAGAGCTTTTTTTGTTTTTTTGTTAATTTTATATCATTTAATAACTCTGGTCTTCTTTCGAATGTTCTTTTCAAAGCCTTATTCTCTTTCCATTGTTTAATTCGTTCGTGATCTCCTGAAAGCAATACATCTGGCACCTGAGAATCATTAAAATTTTCTGGCCTTGTAAACACTGGACCTTTGAGTAACCCATTACTAAAAGTATCTAAATCTACAGATTTCTTATTTCCTATAACGCCTGGAATAAATCTTGAGCATGCATCAATTAATATCAAAGCAGCAAATTCACCACCACTTAAAATATAATCTCCAGTTGAGATTTCTTCATCTACATATTGATTAATAAATCTTTGATCAATACCCTCATATCGTCCAGCTATAATTGTAATATTATTTTTTTTTACTAGTTCCTGAGCTTTGGACTGAGAAAAGTTATTACCTTGTGGAGACATATTAATGACATATCCTTTTTGAATATTTGGAATACTATTGATAGTCCTTTCAAGTGGTTCTGCCATTAAAACCATGCCTTCTCCTCCTCCGTAAGGCTTATCATCAACTTGACCATAACTATTTATTGCATTTTTTCTTAGATTAAAAATATTTATATGAATTTTTTTTTGATCTATAGCTTGACCAATCAATCCAAACTCCAATGATTTAAAAATTTCTGGAAATAAAGTAATAATATTTATATTCATTTTGCTTAATAATCTTCTTGCCAATCAACTAGAATTATATTTTTGATCCTATCAATTGAAATAACTGTACGATTTTTAATATATGGGATTAATATTATATTTGCACTGCTGCCTTTTGGTTTCACCTCTAAAATATCACTAGCTCCATAATTATTGATTCCACATACCTTACCTAATGAATCTCCCTCAAGATTCATTACATGCATCCCCTCCAGTTCAAACCAATAGGCCTCATTCTTAGCGAGTTCAGGTAACTCAGATCTTAAAATAAATATTTCTTTTTGGCCAAATAATTTAATAGCGTCTATATCATCAAAACCTTTAATTTTTGCAATGATATTTGCATTACTAGATTTTATATATTCAAAATCTAGCTCTTCCATAACCGAGGAATTTAAAAAAAAGAACTTTTTAAATGAAAATAAATTTTCATTTTGTTCAGCAAATGATCTTAAAAAAAACTCGCCGTTTAATCCTCTGGTTTTGCCGATTTTAGCAATAAGAAGAAATAACGAAAGATCGATAGAATTATTTTTTCTCATCTTCTGAAGGTTCTTCTTCAGAGTTATCTTTTGAGCTTTCATTTTCGACCTCAACTACTTCTGCTTCTGCTTCTGGTTCAGCTTCTGCTTCTGGTTCAGCTTCTGGTTCAGCTTCTGCTTCTGGTTCAGCTTCAGCCTTTGGTTCAACTTCTGCTTCAACTTCAGCTTCTGCTTCAGCTTCAGCTTCAGCTTCTGCTTCTGCTTCAGCTTCAGCTTCTGCTTCTGGTTCAGCTTCTGCCTTTGGTTCAACTTCTGCTTCAACTTCAGCTTCAACCTTTGGTTCAACTTCTGCTTCTGCTTCTGGTGCTTCCTTATCTTCCAGTGCTTCTTCTTCAGCCTGAGTAGCAAGTTCGTCTGCTTTTTTAGCAGCTAATAATTCTTTTTTCTTTTCCCTCTTCTCTTTCTTTAAATCTAATTTTGCCTGAAGTTCTTCAGGAGACATGCGAGCATCTTTTTCAAGTTCTTTAACTCTATCTGATACTTGCACTCCCTGTTCAACCCAATAATCAAATCGCTCTATATTAAATCTCAACTTTTCTTCAGAACCTTTTGCTGAAGGATTAAAAAAACCTAAGCGTTCAATATAACTGCCATCTCTTGGTTTTCTAGAATCTGCAACCGTTATAAAATAATAAGGGTTTTTTTTCGCGCCACTTTTTGCAAGTCTAACTACTACCATATGAAATCAATAATTGTATTTATAAAAAAGTGTGTATTTTAGGTTAACCTTGATAAATTTGATAGTGTTAATATATAAAGATTACAAAAAAGGTATAAGTAATGTCATTTCCATTAACAACGCTGTTTTCTCTCGCGTGCTATTTCATTGCAAAAAAACTTTTATCTACCCCTAAACAAACATTTTTAGGCTTGTCTATAGCTTTAATTGTTATGTTTGTTTTAATGTTTAAATTTCATGGATTTAACACTCTAGCTGCACATATCTCAATAACTGGTTGTAGTTTAGTAATTTTAATAGTTACATTCATAGAAATGAGCATGTTAGAGAAACATATGATCAAAATAAAAAGTGGAGAAATTGGCTCAAATGTAAAGTCTGTTGAGAGGGAATATAGTGAAATATTTATCCTGATAGGTATTGGATTAGCGGCAATCATCCTTTCTTTGATATCTGGTATATTCATCGGAACAAATCTTGAATTAGATCTTATTTTTAAATTTATGTTTACAGTATTTGCAATAATCATCTACATGGTTACTTTTCTTGGTATTAAGTTTGCTAATTTAAAAATTAAGTATGCCGTTCGGGGTATAATGTTATCTTTCTCTATGGTTTTATTTGCTTACCTTGGTAATTCAATATTGTTAAAAACATATCTTTCTTAATATTTTCTTGAGCACTAATTCATTATTTTTTTTGATCCTAATTTTAGCCTTGTTGCTAATTTTTTCTGCTTTCTCCTCGGGATCGGAAACTGGCATGATGGCCTCTAATAAAATAAAACTTAGAAATTTATCTAAGAATTTTAAAGGTGCTAAAAGAGCTCTAAAACTGTTAGAAAGGCCTGATATTCTACTTTCCTCTATTTTAGTAGGAAATAATTTTGCTAATATTTTAGCTTCTGCAATTGTTACAATTTTAATGATTGATTATTTTGGTGGGAATGTCTTGCTTGGCTCAATTATTCTAACCTTGGTAATTTTAATTTTTTCTGAAATTACTCCAAAAACAATTGCAAGTGTTCACCCAGAAACTTTTGCAACTAAATCATCTTGGCTATTGAATTGGCTTGTTATTATCTTTAAACCTTTAACATGGCTAACAACCATCATTAGCTCAAGAATACTCAATTTACTTCAAGTAGACCCTAAAGAATCAGTTTCTAATGACAATCTAAACACTGATGAATTAAGAACTTTATTAAAAGAACATGGGGATTTAATACCTGGTAAGTCTCGTGAAATGTTATCTTCAATTTTAGGCATGGAAGAACTAACTGTTGAAGATATTATGATTCCTCATGCTGAGATTATAGGAATTGATATCACTAAAAGTATAGAAAATGCTCAAAAAATAATTGCTTCTTCATACTATAGTCGTCTTCCAGTTTTTAAAGGTTCAATTGAGCATATTATTGGAATGTTGCATTTAAAGGATTCACACCAATTTATAGAAGCTTTGGAAAATGAGGTTGATGTAAAAAATATCCTCTTAGAAACAGTCTTTATTTCCCAAAGCACTACATTATCAAATCAACTTCATCAATTCCAAAAGCAAGATATGAATCTAGGTCTAGTGGTTGATGAATATGGAGAAATTCAAGGGCTGTTAACTATGGAAGATATTTTCAATGAAATAGTTGGTAAATTTGGAGCTGCAAGAGCTGACCTAGAAAAGGAGTTTATTCAAAAAAATGATGGTTCGGTTATAGCAGATGGAAATTCTAAAATTAGGGATCTTAATAATCATGTTGGCTGGGATTTAAAAGAAGATGGCTCAAAAACAATTAATGGAACAATTATTGATCACTTAGGTCAAATCCCTCAAGAAAATATTTGTATAGAGCTAGAAGGATATAGAATTGAAACCCTTAGTATTGAGGATAATTTTATTTCTAAAGTTAAAATCAACAAAAAGGGGAGTTAACTCCCCTTTTCTATATCTTAAACGATTAATGATTATAAATAATGGACTAAAAGAGCAAATATTATTGCTAAAACTAATCCAGAATGAATTACGGCTTTAACAGACGCAATCATTGGATTCATTTTTCCAAATAATGCATTAGCTTCAATTAATAAAATAATTGCTATCCCAACCCAAAGACCTGTCAAATCTTCAGTCTTTAACAAAAGCTGTGCTTTAACTGGAGAATGTGCTGAGTAAACCATTAAATAAAGCATTGGGAGTGATAATAATGTATTAGTCCTTGATGCCAATCCTGCTTTTGCACCAGCATCTGCTGCATCAGCTGCACCAGAAATAACTTTCTTCTGATTGGGCCAAATGATAAACCAAACATTAGCAGCCATAAGCGTTCCCATCAATGCACCAAGTATTATTTCAATGTTGACTGATAAATGTAAGAAATATAATAAATATAAGCCTGTTAAGAATGTAAATGCTGCTGCCCATCTGAAATACCATAAAGCATTGGGCACTAATTTTTGGACTACGTCAGATTTAGCCGAAGCTTCTGATTCTTTAAAGTATTCTCCTTGGACAAAATTAAAATAATAAAGCAGGCCTATCCAAAGCACTCCAAAAAGAATATGAGCAAATCTGATTAGTACTGATCCTAGATAATATTCCATTTTCAAACTCCTAAAATTAAAGTTGTGGTTAAAATAATTATATATCTTGCAAAAAAAAACGGGGAATATTCCCCGTTTCTTTTATAAATTAGTAATAATTACATCATGCCTGGCATGCCACCCATGCCGCCCATACCGCCCATATCAGGCATTGCAGGAGCAGATTCTTCTTTTGGCTTATCAGTAACCATAGCTTCTGTGGTAATCATCATACCAGCAACAGAACCAGCAGCTTGTAAAGCAGCTCTAGTAACTTTTGCAGGATCTAATATTCCCATTTCAATCATGTCTCCATATTCTCCATTTGCAGCATTAAAACCAAATGAACCTTCGCTGTCTATTACTTTTGCAATAATTACTGATGATTCTTCTCCTGCATTTTCTGCTATTTGTCTAAGAGGAGTCTCAAATGCCTTGCGTACTATATTAATGCCAACATTTTGATCATCATTATCACCTTTAAGCTCTTTTAGTGACCCAAGAGCTCTTACTAATGCAACACCACCTCCGGGCACAATACCTTCCTTTACAGCTGCTCTAGTAGAATGAAGAGCATCCTCCACTCTTGCTTTTTTCTCTTTCATCTCTATTTCTGATCCAGCCCCTACTTTAATAACAGCGACTCCACCAGCTAACTTGGCTACGCGTTCTTGAAGTTTTTCTCTATCATAATCAGAGGAAGTATCTTCTACTTGAGTCCTGATTTGGTTAACTCGCGCTTTTATTGCTTTTTCATCTCCGGATCCATCTACAATAGTCGTATTATCTTTATCAAGCGATACTCTTTTAGCTGAACCTAAATCTTCAACCGTTGCTCCTTCCAGAGATAAACCAACTTCTTCAGAAATAACAGTTCCTCCTGTTAAAATAGCAATATCTTCTAGCATCGCTTTCCTTCTATCTCCAAACCCTGGTGCCTTACAAGCTGCAGCTTTAACAGTGCCTCTAAGATTATTTACAACTAAAGTAGCAAGAGCTTCTCCCTCAATATCTTCAGCAATAATAAGCAAAGGTCTTCCAGCTTTTGCTACAGATTCCAACAAAGGAAGCATATCTCTAATATTTGAAATCTTTTTGTCATGCAAAAGAATAAGCGGATTTTCAAGCTCTGAAGTCATATTATCTTGATTAGTAACAAAATATGGAGATAAATAACCACGATCAAATTGCATTCCTTCAACTACATCAAGCTCATTATCTATTCCGTTACCTTCTTCAACAGTTATAACCCCTTCTTTTCCAACTTTTTCCATTGCTTCAGCAATTATCCCGCCAACATCTTCATCGCCATTAGCAGAAATTGTTCCAACCTGAGAAATAGTATTATCATCTGCACAAGGCACACTTAATTCCTCTATAAATGCTACTGCAGACGAAATAGCTTTATCAATACCTCTTTTAAGATCCATTGGATTCATTCCAGCTGCGACTGATTTATGCCCTTCATTTACAATAGATTGTGCTAAAACAGTTGCTGTAGTAGTTCCATCACCAGCTTCATCAGAAGTCTGAGAGGACACTTGTTTTACCATCTGGGCACCCATGTTCTCAAACTTATCTTCTAACTCTATCTCCTTAGCAACCGACACACCATCCTTAGTAACTGTTGGTGCGCCAAATGATTTATCAAGAACCACATTTCTTCCTTTTGGTCCAAGAGTAACCTTAACTGCATCAGCAAGAATATTTACGCCCTGAAGCATCTTTACTCTTGCAGAATCTCCAAACTTTACATCTTTTACTGACATTTTTTATCTCCTAAAATTAAAATTATTTATTATTATTTATTAACTGAATATTTATTAACTGAAAACACCATAAATATCACTCTCGCTGAGAATAAGGTATTCTTCACCATCAATTTTTACTTCATTTCCTCCATATTGACCAAAGATAACAAGGTCGCCTACTTCGACACCAATAGGAGCAATTACTCCATTCTCATCTCTTTTGCCAGGACCAACTGCAACAACCTCTCCTTGTGAAGGTTTTTCTGCTGCAGAACCAGGTAAAACTATCCCACCAGGTGTAGTTTGTTCTTCATCAGTTCTTTTTACTAAAACTTTATCTTGTAAAGGTCTTAATTTCATGCAAGTCTCCTACTTTAAAAATAACAAAATTTCCTATATTTAAAGGATATTTTGTATTTAAGGATTAAATATATTAATTCAATAGTTTAAATATAAATTTTTGCAAATTTTATAAAAAAACTTGCGATCAATATACCAGCAAAATCTGCCAAAATATCGAAAAATTCAAATGAACGATACGGTATATATATCTGAACTATTTCAATCAAAATTCCGTAGCCGAGGACTATAACATATACCCATAACTCTTGAGAAAAGATTTTTGACAAGAAAGCAATAATCGTTAAATAAATAAAGCATCCGATATGTAAAAATTTATCAAAAGTTAAAAATTGAGCTTCTAAAACTACTTCTTGTGTTGCTATTAATGTAATTCCGAAGATTGAAAAAAATAGCAATATTCGTGAACTATGCTGAACGTATTTCAAAATATCTTGTATAAACTATAATTAATAAAAGAGCGGGAATAGACATCGCGGTAGTAGTATAAAAAAAGTATGTCCAACCTAGCTGTAAAGATGATGAAGAAATATAATAGTCTGCTAAAACGCCGGAAAATCCACTAAAAAACTTACCTGGAAGCATCATGAATGAAGTTAGAATTGCATACTGCACAGCTGTAAATTTTTTTGAAACCAAGCTGGTTAAAAATGCAATATTAATTGTTCCTACTAAACCAGCAGCAAAACTATCTAAACCAACTATAAAAGATAAAAGTGAGATGTTGGGAGTTGAGCTTGCAACATAAGCAAAAAATAAGTTAGTTATCAATACGCCTCCTCCTCCAATAAGTAAAGATGTTGATAATTTTAAATATTTCATTATTAAGCCGGCTGTAAAAAACCCTATGATAGATGTTGTAAGTGCAACAGTTTTAACCAAGGCTCCAATTTCTGTTTTAGTAAAGCCCATATCTATATAAAATGGCATGGCCATTGGTCCCATAACAATATCTGTAAAACGATAAGTTGAAATAATTAAAAGTAAGAGACCTGCCGCCCATAAACCAAATCTTGAAAAAAAATCTTTAAAGGCCCCTAACAAGGCTAAATCAATTCTAAGAAGAGCAATTTCATGATTAACTGATTCAACACAAATAAGTGCGCCAAAAATACCTATAATCATGAATAAACTCATAATTTGATATACGTTTGACCAATCCAAGATGTCAGCAAAAATTAGAGCTATTGAGCTAGCAACCAATATTGCAATGCGATACCCTAATTGATAACTTACTGCTAGATTACCTTGTTCTTTAGCATCACCCATTTCAATTCTCAGTGCATCAATTGCCACATCTTGAACTGAACCAAAAAATGCAGCAAAAAATGCAAACAATGCTAACAATTTTAAATTTTGCATTGGATCAATTACACTCATACCCATCAAAGAAAAAAGAATAATTACCTGAGAAAAAAGAATCCAACTTTTTCTTTTTCCAAATGCTCCTAATATAGGAATAGAGTAGCGATCAACCAATGGTGCCCATAAAAACTTAAAAGAATAAGTTAAAACAAGCCATGCAAAAAAACCTATTTCTGTTAGAGAAATGCCGACATCTCTTAGCCAAGCAGACAAAGTAGAGAAAACTAACATATAAGGCAGACCAGATGCAAAGCCGAGCAACGTTATTCCTATTAGCTTTCGTTTCATAAGGCAGACTTTACCAAGTTCCAATCAAAATTAGGTCCGGGATCCGTTTTTCTACCTGGCGCTATTTCTGAATGACCAACTATATTATTAGGACTTATCTTATATTCAATTATCAAAAACTTTAAAAGCTCTATAAGGCATTCATATTGAGAGATTTCAAATAATTCCTCATCACATCCCTCCAGCTCCACTCCAATAGAAAAATCATTGCAATTTTTTCGTTCTTTAAATTCTGAAACTCCTGCATGCCAAGCTCTTTTTTCCATTGAAACAAACTGCAAAAGTTCTCCGTGACGAGTTACAAGGAAATGAGAAGAAACCTTTAGACCAGCAATAGATTCTAAAAAATGATCTCTCTGAGGATTTAATTTATTAGAAAAAAAATCTCTTATTAGTTGGGTATCATAATTTTTTGGAGGAAGACTAATAGCATGAATAACAATAAGATCAATTTCCTCATTTTTAGGTCGATTATCAAAATTTGGAGATGGGCAGAATTCAATTCCTTCAATAATGCCATTTCTTGCAATCATCTTTTAAAACCTCCGTGTAATAAGTTTAGAGGATTGTTGAGAGTTTATATAATTTCTAATTAGAAAAATTATCGTAACTCTGGAGGTAATTTAAAATAAATATCTTCTTTATTTTTGCCTATCTCTTGCACTTTAGCATCTAGTTTATGACAAAGAGTAGTTACAACTTCTTGAACAACAGTCTCTGGAGCTGATGCTCCAGCTGTTACACCTATTTTTTTATATTTTGATATGGCTTTAAAGTCTATCTCTTTAATTCCATCTATCAAGATAGAAACCACTCCACACTTTTCAGCTAACTCTTTCAGTCTACTTGAATTTGAACTATTTCTAGAACCAATCACAATGATAAAATCAGACTCCAGTGCTAGCTGCTTAACAGCGTCTTGTCTATTTTGAGTGGCATAACAAATATCACCACTCTTCAAACTAAGCATTTTGGGGAATCTGTTTTGTAAAGTAGTAACAATAGAGATCGTATCATCAAGACTTAAAGTGGTTTGAGTTGCATAAGCTAAGTTTTCTGGTTGAGAAACTTCAACTTGTCCTGCTTCAGCTTTATCTTGAACTAAATAAATATTACTCCCAGAATCAGTTGGATGATGTCGCCCTAAAGTTCCTTCAACTTCTGGATGGCCTTCGTGACCTATAAGGATAATATCTCTCCCTGCTCTTGCATGGCGCTGAACTTCACTATGCACTTTAGTAACTAATGGGCAGGTGGCATCATAAGATAGCAAATTAAAGTCTAATGCTTCTTGTTCTACCTTGGCTGAAACGCCATGAGCGCTAAAAATAACTTGTGATGCTTCTGGTACCTCATTAAGCTCGTCTACAAATATCACACCTTTAGATTGAAGTTCTTCTACAACTGTCTTGTTATGAACAACCTCATGCCTTACATAAATTGGGGGGCCAAATTTTTTCAAAGCTTGATTAACAATATCTATTGCACGGTCAACGCCCGCGCAAAACCCTCTTGGATTTGCTAACAAAATTTTGGTACTCATGGGCTTGTTTTCTTAAAAATTTTTATTAATTCTAGTAAAAAAAATATTACTGCTCCAATACTTATGTAAGCATCAGCAATATTAAAAATAAAAAATGATGTATTGCCAATATGAAAATATAAAAAATCAGTCACAACCCCATCATGAAATCGATCTAATATATTACCAATTGCTCCTGCCAAAATCATTGCAATTGAAAAATTTTGTTGAGATAAAGGATCCTTGCGATAGATATAATGAAGATATACGATCAAAATAATACCAATAATTAGTAGGCCATAGGTTGTAAAAAAATTGTTATAATCAAACAAGCTAAAGGCAATCCCTGAGTTGTAGGCTAAAACTAGATCTAATATTGGGATCAATTCAATGCTAGTACCAATATCTAAATATTTTTGAACAAAGTATTTAGAAAATAAATCTAAAAAAACTAAGGCTCCAATACTTAAGTAACCTAATTTATAATTATGCAAACTTCCTATCCTCTCCAACACCAATTATATTGATTTCACATCTTTCACAAATCTCTGGATGTCGAGAGCTCTTTCCAACTGAGCTATGACGATGCCAACATCTTGAACATTTTAAAGCATTGGATTTCTTGATCTTAATTGAAAGCGCTGAGCCTTTAGTTAATTTGCATTCTGAAGTAATGAAAAAGAAATGGAGCTCTGTTGAAACTTTATTTAATAATTTAAAATCATCATCATTTACAACTACTTCAATAGATGTATCTAATGATCCTTTAATTTTTCCTAAATTTCTTGATTCTTCTATCTGTTGATTTACTACTTCCTTAATTTCAAAAAGCCTTTGCCAATTTTTAGAACTAAGATCACAATCAATATTTGGAATTTCATCAAAACCTGAAAGGAAGACTGATTCTTTTTGTTTAGATAAAAAAGAGTTATTTTGCCAAATCTCTTCTGCAGTGAATGATAAAATGGGCGATATTAATAATACCAATTGATCAACTATCAACTGAATTGCTGTTTGGGCAGACCTTCTGATTTTAGAATCTTGTTGAGTTGTATATTGACGATCTTTGATAATATCTAGATATATACCTCCAAGTTGATTAACACAAAAATTATGAATGCGCTGAGCTGCTAAATGGTATGAGTAAGATTTATAATGCTCAATAACATCTAACTGTAATTTCTTAAATTCTAATAACACCCACTTATCAAGCTCTACTAAATGATTAAGTTCAATTGCATCTGTTTGATAATCAAAATCATTTATATTGCCTAGCAAAAATCTAAAGGTATTTCTAATCCTTCGATATTGATCAGCTATCCTCTTAAAAACCTCATCTGAAGCAACCATTTCACTACGAAAATCTATTGAAGCAATCCATAATCGTAAAATATCCGCTCCAAGCGTATCCCATATTTTTTGTGGAGAAATAACATTACCTAAAGATTTAGATTGTTTTCTTCCTTTTTCATCAACTACAAATCCATGCGTAAGAACAGATTTATATGGAGGCATACCGTTAATTGCTATACCAGTTAATAAAGAAGACTGGAACCAACCACGATGTTGATCAGAACCTTCTAAATACAAATCAGCAATAAGATCAGCTCCATATAATTTATCTAGAACACACATATGAGTTACACCTGAATCAAACCAAACATCCAAAGTGTCATGAACTTTTCTGTAAGAATCCGAATCATCTATAAATGTTTTAAGGTCTAGATTATCCCAGCCTTCAATTCCTTCAAATTCAATTACATCAGCAATTTTATTAAAAAGCAGGTTTTGTTTTGGATGGATATCTCCAGTCTCTTTGTGAATGATTAGCGGAATTGGCACCCCCCAATTCCTTTGTCGAGAAATGCACCAATCGGGTCTATCTTCTAACATAGATAAAATTCGCTCTTCTCCCCAGCTCGGTTCCCATTGAACCTGCCCAACTGCATTAATAGCCCCATCAATTAATCCAGATTTATTCATTGAAATAAACCATTGCGGTGTAGACATAAAAATTAATGGAGATTCATGTCTCCAACAATGGGGGTATGAATGCTCATATTCATCATTGGTTAATAAAGAATTATTTGATTTTAATAACTCAACAATCACTGGGTCTGCTTTACTAGTTGGAAGACCAGATAATTCACCATATTCATCCTTAAATAAACCTTTATTATTTAATGCTTTAATAGTTTCTAGTTTATTCTTCATACAGACAAAGTAGTCATCTAACCCATGCGCTGGAGCAGTATGAACACATCCTGTTCCATTTTCAGTTGTTACATGATCAGCTAACAAAAGTTTTGATTCTCTGTTATATAAAGGATGATTAAGATAGATATTTTGTAAATTTGAACCTAGAGTTGATGCAAGAACGCTTAATTCTTCATTCCATCTTTTAGAACAATCCTCCAAGAGATCTTTGGCAATTATAAAATTGCCACAGGATGCTTTAACTAGAACATATTCAAATTTTTTATTTATACAAACAGCTACATTCGAAGGAATGGTCCAAGGAGTTGTAGTCCAAATTACAACTGATATATCATCAATAAGGTCTATATCAAATGCTGAAAATACGTTTTTTAATGAATCTGGGGAAACCTTAAATTTTACATCTATAGAATGTGATATTTTATCTTTATATTCCACTTCCGCCTCTGCCAATGCAGATTTACAATCTAAGCACCAATGAACTGGCTTCTCTCCTTTCTCTAGATGACCATTAGCAATAATCCTACCCAAAGCCCTTATAATGTCAGCTTCAAAGCTTTTATTAAGAGAAAGATAGGGATTTCCCCAATCGCCCAACACGCCTAAACGGATAAAATCTTTCTTTTGATTTTCTATCTGTAATTGTGCATATTCTCTACAAGCTTTTATAAATAAAGTTTTATTTCTAACAAGATCGCTATCTTTTCCATGCTTCTTCTCTACATTTAATTCTATTGGCAATCCGTGGCAATCCCATCCAGGAACATATGGTGCATCCATACCTAATAAACTTTGAAACTTAATGGTTATATCCTTAAGTATTTTGTTAAGGGCATGACCTAAATGAATATCTCCATTTGCATACGGAGGTCCATCATGAAGAATAAATTGAGGCTTTCCTTTGTTTTGATTCCTGATTTTTTGATAAAGGTCTATTGAGTCCCAAAATTCTATAAGCTGTGGCTCTTTCTTAGACAAGCCAGCCTTCATAGATAAATCAGTTTTTGGGAGATTTAAAGTATCCCTATAGTCAGTACTCATAGAAAATTATTCCAGTATTTTTTTGGCCTTAGATATATCAATAAGAATTTGTTTCTTTAATAAATCAATGTTATCAAATTTCTTTTCATCTCGAAGTTTATTTTTAAATTCTACAGTTAATCTTTTTCCATATATAGACTTATTAAAATTAAAAATATGAACCTCTAGAACTGGATGCTTGCCACCGACGGTTGGTCTTATTCCCATATTTGCAATTCCATTATAAAACAAGCTATTAACCATACACCTAACTGCATAGACACCTGAGATTGGAAGTCTTTGTTTTGGAATCCACAAATTTGCTGTTGGTATACCAATAGAACCACCTAGTTGCTGACCAAATACAACTTTACCTGAAAAGGTATAAGGTCTACCTAATAGCTTTTCAGCTAAAGCAAAATTGTTTATTAAAAGAGCCTCTCTAATCCTTGAAGAGCTAATGCGTTCGTTATCATATGAAATTGTGGGGTTAACAATTACTTCAGTTCTATTTTTAATGCCCCATTCTTTAAGCAAATCAAAATCACCTGCTCTTTGAGCTCCAAACCTAAAATCATCTCCAATAATTAAATGACTTAAGTTAACTTCAGAAAGAATTTCATCAAGAAACTCTTGGGGAGTCATAATTTTTAACGAAGTGTTAAATTTTAAGAAAAAAGCAAAATCAATTCCAAAGTGCTTTAACAATTTAACTTTTTCTCTCCATGGACAAATCCTTGGTGGTGGGTCAATATTTGATTGATTTGCAGCAAAATACTCTGATGCATGGGGCTCAGTAAAAAGCACCAGTGAAGATCCTAAGCTTTCTTTTGCCTTCATTTTAACTTGATTCAATATTGCTTGATGTCCTAAATGTAACCCATCAAAATTTCCTATGGTGCCGCTCATAGTTATATTTGGGAACTTTTTCTTAAAAGCAGCCAAGTTACCTATTCCTCTAATCAAATACATTAACGAAAATCCCTCAATCTAATTCCTGCAAGAAAACTAACTCCAAAATAAATA
Source organism: uncultured SAR86 cluster bacterium (assembly GCA_902608115.1). Taxonomy (GTDB): domain Bacteria; phylum Pseudomonadota; class Gammaproteobacteria; order Magnimaribacterales; family D2472; genus D2472. The sequence continues at coordinate 14,369 of CACLMT010000016.1, forward strand.
ATCATTGAAGCAGCTACTACTGTTGATAAATATATAAGTCTTTCTAATTGAGAAAAAATTTCAAATTCTAAGCCCTTAATTGCAAATACTAAAAAAACTCCTAGTGAAATGCTAGAGATTAAGATTTTCAGTACAAAAACATCCATCAGACCTTTAAATGACATTAAATTCTGTTTTGTCAGTAAAGTAATCAATAAAAAAACACTAATTACAGCGGCTATTGAGCTTGCTAGAGCTAAACCTAGATGCCCATAACCTAATTGGAAGGCTAATAAGTAATTAAGAATTACATTTATTAAAAGGCTAATTAAAGCAATGATCATTGGGGTTTTGGTATCTTGCCTAGAAAAGAAAGCAGGAACTAATACCTTCATAGCCATAAAAAAAGGAAGTCCAACTGCAAAACCTATCAAGCTTAAACTAGATTTCTCAACATCTATCCATAAAAATGCTCCTCTTTGAAAAATGGTTCCTAATAGAGGTTCGGCAAATAAAATTAATCCTATTACAGATGGAACAGCAAGAAAAAAGATTAACTTAAAAGCTTTTGCAAGCTGTAATCTATATTCCATTAAATTATTTAATGCAAAAGATTTAGAAAGAGTCGGCAAAAGGACTGTTCCAATTGCAATAGCAAAAATTCCTAATGGAAATTGAATAAGTCTATCCGAGACATATAACCACGTTGGGCTTCCGGTGGCCAGTAAAGAGGCAAAAATTGTATCAATTAAAAGATTGATCTGCGAAATTCCACCTGCAAGGATTGCAGGAAAAATTAATACAAAAAACTTTTTAACCCCTGAATTAACAAAATTAAGATTTGGTATAGGTATTTTCTTGAGTAATGCAAGAGGTACGATTTGAAAAAGTAATTGTAAAAATCCTGCTAATAATACCCCCCATGCCAAAGCCATAACGGGAACATTTAAAGTTGGTGCAATCAACCATGCAGCCCCAATTAAAGAAAAATTAAAAATTAAAGGTGTTGCAGCCGGCACAGAAAACCTTTGGTGAGAATTTTGAATACCAGCTGCAAATGCAACCAAAGAAATTAATGCAAGATATGGAAACATAATCCTTAATAAGTTAACTGCCAACTCTTGCTTTTGATTATCAAAATAAAATCCAGGCGCAAAAATGAAGATAAAAAATGGAGCGAATATTAATGCAAAGATTGTAAAGAAAAATAAGATTGAGATAAGTATGCCGGCCAAAGCGTTGATAAATTCTTGGCTCTCTTTTTCTTTACCATGTCCAAGATATTCTGAATATATTGGTATAAATGCTTGACTAAAAGCGCCTTCAGCAAAAAATCTTCTAAAAACATTTGGAATTTTTAATACAACAACAAATATGTCATGAAAGATACTTGCTCCAAGAAGATTGGTCGTAAAAATATCTCTAATCAGCCCTGCAGTTCGTGAAGCTAATGTCCAAGAACCAACCTTGATAGTTGATATAAAGTTCGATTGTGGCATAGAGTTTGTTGTCACTTAATTTAAGGAATTATCTTTTTCAAAATCTAAAGCAGCAGAATTTAAGCAATATCTTAAGCCAGTTGGCTCTGGTCCATCAGAAAAAACATGACCAAGATGAGCTTCGCAATTTGAACATCTTATTTCAGTCCTTATCCGCGAAAGAGAATAATCTTCAAGCTCAGTAATTTTATTTTTATTAGATGCTTCATAGAAGCTAGGCCATCCACATCCAGCATCAAATTTTGCTTCAGATTTAAATAGTTTTTCTCCGCAACATATACAAGCATATACACCATCTTCAGTATGATCCCAGTATTTGCCTGTAAAAGGTCTTTCAGTTCCGCTTTCCTGAGTTACATAATATGATTCTGATGAAAGCTCTTCCTTTAATTTTTCTTTTAATTTTTGCTTTTTATTAATCATCTACATTCTATTTTTCTTAATATTGTAATCCATCTGATTGCTATACAGTCTACGTTTTAATCTCCCAATCTTTAACCCAGTAAATAAAAATAGTATCTATTAAAGCAATTAAGACCTTAAAGACATACTTGATAGCTGCCAAACCAAAGGCTTGGCTGAAAGTCATGCCTGTTGCTAAAACCCAAGTAAATTGATAAATAAAAGTATCAATTAATTGAGAGGCAATAGTTGAAAGATTATTTCTAAGCCAAAGCTTCCTTCCATCTGTAAGATTTTTCAAGTAATGAAAAAACCAAACATCAAATCTTTGACTAACCAAATACGCAGTAAGAGAACCGATAATAAAGATTGGAGAGTAATAAGCTAAAACCGAAATTGCATCATGCACTTCAGCCGCAGACCCGGTTAACTGAGACGGAAGAAATTTTGTACTAATAACCAATGTAAGCATAACGGCAATATTTGCTACAAAACCAAGCATGACAGCTCTGTTAGCTTCAGCTTTACCAAACTTTTCGTTTAATAAATCTGTAGCAAAATAAATACCTGAATAAAGAATTGCTCCCATGCTGACATTAAATTGCATTCCAAAAATTTCTAGCTCACTTATTTTCCCTCCTTGAAGATTGCCAAGAACAATCCCTAAGACAACTGCACAATACAACCCATATTTACCAAATAACCGATAGAGGAAAATAGCTAAACTTAAATCATAAATGACTACCAAGAACCATAAAGTTTCTTGATTAAAGTTATTTAATATGAGATCCATTTTAAAAAATATTATTACATATAAATATACGTAATAAGGTTACATTTAAGTATTAGCAAAGTTAGAATTATTACTTTACATTGGTAATAAAATGAGTGAGTTAGGATTTTATAGATTTGCAAATAATGAACCAGAAGCAATTGCTTTAATTGAACCTTCTGAAAAGATCTGGACAAGAGGAAAGCTACTTGCAAAAACCAACCAACTTACTCATGCGCTAAGAAATTTTGGTGTTCAAAAAGGTGATGTGATTGCAACAGTATTACCTAACTCTGTAGAGTATTACATTGTCTATCTAGCATGTGCCCAATCAGGATTTTACATGGTTCCTATTAATTGGCATTTAGCAGGGCCTGAAATAGCTTATATTTTAGAAGACTCTGGAGCTAAAGCATTCATAGCTTCAGGAGAAGTACCGGCGATGGAGGAAGCATGTTTAAAAGCTGTATCTGCAATTAATTTTCCTATGGAGGGTCGAATCAGCACGACTAATATGGAAAGCTTTATTCACTTAAATGATTTTATAAAAGGCTATCCAAACACCAACCCTGATGAAAGAACAGCTGGACAAGTGATGAACTATACATCTGGAACAACTGGAAAACCAAAAGGGGTTAAAAGAGCTTTGGTTGAAGGCAATCCAGATGACATTCTAAGTATGTTTGCAATGATATTAAGTTTTTTTAATATTCAGCCTCAGGATGGCAATGTGCATATTGTTGGATCACCTCTTTATCACACAGCAGTCTTAGTCCATTCATCAGCCGCCCTTCACTATGGTCATTCAGTAATTCTTATGGAAAAGTTTGATGCTGAAAAAATGCTTTATCTAATTGACAAATACAAAGTAACAACTAGTCATATGGTCCCAACTCAATTCCATAGATTATTACAACTTCCAGATAAAATAAAAAATAAATATGATTGCTCCTCAACACGAACAATGATTCATGCAGCAGCGCCCTGCCCTATACATACAAAACAAGCAATGATCAAATGGTGGGGAAACTCTATCTGGGAGTACTACGCTGCAACAGAAGGTGGCGGAACAATTGTGAATGCTGAAGATTGGAGTAAATTTCCTGGAACTGTAGGCAAACCTTGGCCTGGAGCTGAAATTAAAATATTAACTGATGAAGGATCAGAAGCGGAGCCAGGTTCCCAAGGAACTGTATACATGCAACTAAGTGAAGCAACTAAATTCGAATATAAAGATGATAAAAAGAAAACTAAAAAAGAGAGGTTAATAATTGAAGATAAAATTTATTTTACAGTTGGAGATATTGGATATGTAAATCAAGAAGATTATTTATTTTTATGTGATAGAAAAATTGACATGATTATCTCTGGGGGAGCTAATATATACCCTGCAGAAATTGAAAGTGTTTTTTTAATGCATCCAAAAGTTGCAGATGTAGCTGTTTTTGGTATACCTAATGACGAATGGGGTGAAGAAGTGAAAGCGGTTATAGAATTAAATAATAATCAAAACCCTTCTGATCAAATATCATCAGAATTAATGAGCTTTGCTCAAGAAAATCTTGCAAAAATGAAATTACCACGCAGCATTGATTTTATAAAAAAACTTCCTAGAGATGAAAATGGAAAACTATATAAAAGAAGATTAAGAGATCCTTACTGGAAAAATCATTCATCTAAAGTCTAGTGGAATTTAACGCAGCAGATATTTTTGAAGGAGTCGTAGATCGAATCCCTAATAGAGAGGCAGTGGTTCTTGGTGAAACACGTCTTACGTATATAGAACTTGATTCTAGGGCCAATAAAGCTGCTAATGCCTTAAAAAAATTAGGTATAAAAAAAGGAAGTCATCTCGGCATCTACGCCTTCAATTGTATTGAATGGCTAGAAATAATGTTAGGGGCATATAAATTATGCGCCATTCCTATAAATATTAATTATAGGTATGTTGAAGAGGAGCTTAAGTATTTAATTGATAATGCTGATATGGAGGCAATTTTCTTCCATAAACAATTTTCTAAAAAAATAAAAAATATTTCAACTCATTTACCTTTATTAAAAAATTACATATCAATTGAAGATGGCTTAGATTCTAAAGAAGAAATGGAATCTGCATTAGATTTTGAATTGTTAATAGAGCATGAAAGCAAAGAAAGGATTCCTGTTAAACGCTCAGGTGATGATAGATACATCATATACACCGGAGGTACAACTGGAATGCCAAAAGGTGTGGTCTGGCGTATGGAGGATGTGTTAATGACCCTAGGTGGAGGCATTGATGCCATAACAGGAGAAAAATACCCTACCCCAGAAGCTTTTGCAGATAAATGCTTACAAGATCAAACAACAGCCCTTGCTTTAGCACCTTTGATGCACGGAGCTGCTCAGTGGCAATCTTTTAATGCGTTCTTCTCGGGGTGGAAATTTATTATAAATGATCAGATATCATTTGATGCAAATTATGTATGGGATCTTGTTGCCAAAGAAAAAGTGATGAATCTAACTATAACCGGCGATGCTATGGGAAGACCTTTATGTGATGCATTACCATTAGCTCTTGAGCGAAACTTGGATCTATCTTCTTTAATAGTGTTAACAAGTACGGCTTCTATTTTTAGCTCTTCAATTAAAGATACCATCTTAGAATTCTTACCCAATCTTTTTATTATTGATGCGGTTGGCTCCTCAGAAACCGGAGCAACAGGTGTCAATATTCATACTAAAGATGGAAAATTAAAAGATTCTGGAGGTGGTCCAAAATTTAACAGCCCTGAATATAGTGCCATTTTAAATTTAGATACTCATCAAATTATTCCTCATACTGATACAAAGACAATAGGTTTTTTAGCAAGAAAAGGACATGTTCCTATTGCTTATTACAAAGACAAAGCAAAATCAGATAAAACATTTATTGAGGTTAATGGAGAAAGATATTCCATACCTGGCGATATGGCCAAATATGAAAATGATGGCCAAATGACTTTGCTTGGTAGAGGAAGTGTGTCAATTAATTCTGGTGGAGAAAAAATTTTTCCTGAGGAAGTAGAAATGGCACTAAAAGCTCATCCAAATGTTTTTGATTGTCTAGTTGTGGGGGTGAAAGATAAAACATGGGGGCAAAAAGTTGTGGCTGTTATTCAAAAAAGAGATTCATCAGAGGTTACAATTGACGACTTAAAAAAAGCTTCTTCAAAATACATTGCGGGTTATAAAATGCCTAAAGAAATTGTTTTTTCAGATTTAATAAAGAGAGCACCTTCTGGAAAACCCAATTATCAATGGGCGCAAGAATATGCGAACAAAAAATCTTCAGGATCTTAAACTATGAGAATTGAAACCTACATACCTGGATTATCAAAAAATACAATCGAAATAATAAAACATGCTGAATCGCTTGGTTATGATGCGCTCGTATCAGGAGAATTAAATAACGAACCTTTTCTTCCTGTATTGCTTGGTTTAGAACACTCAAAAAAAATGATTGTCAGAACCGGTTTAGCCATCGCTTTTCCTAGAAGCCCAATGACTGTAGCAAATATGGGTTGGGATTTGCAGTCATATGGAAATGGACGCTTCCAACTTGGGCTAGGCACTCAAGTTAAAGGTCATAATGAACGAAGGTTTAGCGTGCCTTGGTCACCCCCTGCCCCCAGAATGCGTGAATATATTCTTGCAGTTAAAGCTATTTGGAATACATGGAAGACAGGGGAAAAACTTAACTTTCAAGGAGATCACTATACTCATACTCTAATGACTCCTATGTTCACCCCTCCTCCCATGGATTGTGATTTACCACCTATTTATGTATCAGGATTAGGGCCTGGCATGGCAAAAATTGCTGGAGAAGTTGCAGATGGATTACTGCTTCATCCAATGTGCTCTCCTAAATATATTAATGATGTAATTTTACCTGCTGTTGCAGAAGGAGTTAAAAAAAGTAATAGGGATCCTAAAAAATGTGAGTTGCTATGGGGTGGCTTTATTGCCACTGGTGAAACAGAAGAGGATCTACAAATTGCCAAGCGAAATGTTGCAGCAAGAATAAGTTTTTATGCATCTACACGTACCTATAGACCTGCTTTAGAGTTTCATGGTTGGGAGGATGTGAACAAAGAATTACATAAACTATCGGTTGAAGGAAAATGGAAAGAAATGTTTGCTTTGGTAACTGATGAAATGGTGGAAACTCTTGGTTTCTGTGGTTCAGGTATAGAAGTAGCAAATGCCTTGAAAGATAACCTGAGTCCAATATGTTCAGCTGCAATGTGGAATGAAGTTGAACACCTTGGAACAGACCATTCTAAAGATGATCATGTATCTAACTTGATCCAAATTGCAAAAGGTTAAATGATCCAACTTACACCCCATCCATATGGAGAACTCCCTGAGGATTTTTATAATCTTCAGAATTGTGATGGTTTTAAAAATCCCTTTGTAGTGTATGAAAATAAAAAATTAAAAGATGATATAAATATTCAGAATATTAATGCTGAACATCTTTTAAGTATTTTTAATGGAGATAAAACCATTGAATCACTTAAACCTTTATCAATGGTTTATTCTGGGCATCAATTTGGTCAATATGTTTCTCAACTTGGTGATGGAAGAGGCTTATTGCTTGGTCAAGTAAAAACTGGTGATTGCTTATTGGACATTCATCTAAAAGGTGCAGGAAAAACTCCATATTCAAGATTTGGAGATGGTAGAGCGGTTTTAAGATCAGTAATCAGAGAATATGCTTGTGGGGAAGCCATGCATGCACTCTCTATTCCTACTTCAAGAGCATTAATGATAATTGGAAGTGATGAACCAGTTATTAGAGAGAAGACTGAGAATGCCGCAATGCTTGTCAGAACCGCTCAGACGCAT
>CACLMT010000017.1 GCA_902608115.1 uncultured SAR86 cluster bacterium
ATGATACTAATACAGCTAAAGCTAAAATCATAATCAATCAAAAGGAATAGTGTTCTAGAATATTGGATATAAGCAAGGAAAGAGATACTGTTAGATTCTCTCTTAAATCCCCTGCGGCATGCCAATTTTTTTAGAAACCCTTTAAATAGGGGTTTTATTTTTTGGATGCTGATTTTCCAGCCATTCTGCCAAAAAAAGTAGCATCTCCGACTGACATTCCGCTTGAGTATCCTTTTCCAGTTCTCGGAAGACCTGCTGTTGTTCTTCCAGCTGCAAAAAGCTTTGGAATAATAGCTCCATTCTTATCAAGAACCTCTCCGGTTTTTAGAGTTTCCAGTCCACCCAATGTAAACATTAATGGCCCGGTTTCTTGACTATAAGCAGGACTCCTTTGAGCATCAAAACTGTAATCAATAAGAGCGTATGGAGGATTGCAAATTTCTTTAAGCCATTGGGGATCTTTCCTAAAAGCTTCATCACAACCATCATTTACGTAGTCGTTATATTTTTTAGCAGTTGCTGATAATGTATTGGGCTCAAAACCAGCCTCTTTCTCTAGCTCTTCAAAAGTATCTGCTACAGCAATAATTGGCAGTTTATCCATATAAATAGATGGAGAAAAATCTTCATTTTGAATAAGTAAATAGGCTTTTTGTTTATCTTGTTGAGAGCAGAAGTAGCCGATTCTTGCTCCATAAGAATCTTCATTTACAAACCTATTTCCAGAAGAGTTAATGAAAATACCATAAGTCAAAGATTCTGGGGGATAAAAATAAACTCCAAAAAAAGCTTCATCCATATTTATTACATTAGCATTCATTAGCATGCCAATTTGTATTCCATCTCCCTTATCCCAGGGATTGCCATATGGCGCAGCAAAATCAGATTGAAAAGGTAGATAGTTTGAAATCATTTCATCATTCATTACGAACCCACCTGTCGCAAGAATAACTCCCTTTTTTACTTTCACATGCTGAATCATATTATCCTTTTTGTAGCTCACTCCACAGATTGCATTATTCGCATCAACCACCAGACCAAGCACTCGTGAATCGTAGCTTATGTTTATTTTTGTAGATGTAATTTCTTTTTTAAGCGCATCAAAGAAAATTTTTCCTCCAAAGTCTCCTTCATGTGATGGAACATGACCCCTTGGTACAGGTTTAGATGATGCAGAAAAAGGGTAAGCTCTCTCATTGCCTGTATAAAGTAGAGATTCATTTGATTCCGGAACAACAATTCTACCTAGATGCGCAGCTTCTTTGTAGGTCACACCTAAGGACTTGACCCATTCAAAGTGTTGCGCTGCATTTTCAGCATAAAATTTAATTTTTTCCGCATCTCCTTTGTCTTCAAATGCTAACTCCATATAATCAATCATATTTTGTGTTGAATCTTCAAAACCACATGCTTTTTGCAAGGAAGTGCCTCCAGATCCACCGAGATACATTTCACAACTTGATAATGCTGTCGACCCACCTCCATCAGAAGCTCTTTCAAGGATTAATACATTAGCTCCATTTCTACTTGCTTCCAAAGCAGCGCAACCACCAGCACCTCCATAGCCACAAACAATTACATCAAACTCATCTGTGTAAATAATCTCAGAGTTTTCAGTAGCAATATGCATTGTCTTACTGTCGGACATAAATCTATTCTCCAAGAAGAATTTTTGCAGCTAATTGAGTATCCATATATTCTTTGAGCTCTAAAATTTTCCCATCTTGAATCCTTAATAAAAAATGGTATTGATTATTATAGGTTTGCCCTGAGGCGTGAATGGCTTCACCGCTTACTTCTACTGCTACTTTTTCTTCCTCGGCAGTCATGCCTGTAATTTTAAATGTAATACCGCTTGGAAATGCAGCAAGAATATTTTGAGCAAAATTAATAATTTCTTTTTTAGTTCTTGTGCCACCAATCGCATTATCGCCAGCAGTCCAAATAACAGAATCATCTGTATAAAAATCTAAATATTTATCGGATCCAGTGCTTAAAGCTTCAAAGAATTTTTTAGCAATTTTTTTATTTTCATCAGTTAATGAGCTCATGACATTATTTTGGAGTCTATATTCATACTTCGCAATAGTTTTAAAATATTAAATATTAGTTACTATATTTGTTACATGAAAAATTTATCAATAGAAAGCCTACCAAAAAAGTATGTTGAGGTGCTTGGAAAAAAAATGGCTTATTGTGAAATAGGTGAGGGTAAACCCATAATATTCCAGCATGGTAATCCCACTTCTTCTTATTTATGGCGAAATGTGATGCCTCATCTTGAGAATCAAGGTCGTTGCATTGCGATCGATTTAATTGGTATGGGGGACAGTGATAAATTAGACGCTGTTGGTAATAATACATATTCATACCATGTACAGAAAAAGTATTTTGATGCTTGTCTGGAAGCTCTAAATGTTAATCATGATGTAACTTTTGTAACCCATGATTGGGGTACTTCTTTAGGCTTCAATTGGGCTTATGAACATCCTGATAATACCAAAGGTATTTGCTATATGGAGGGGTTTGTAAAAGAGATGAAATGGGAAGATTGGACAGAAGAAGGAAGAGAGCTTTTTCAAGGTTTTCGTTCTGAAGCTGGAGAGGAAATGGTGAAGCAAAATAATTTGTTTGTTGAGATGGTGTTACCTGTAAATATCTTAAGAAAATTAACCGATCATGAAATGAATGAGTACAGGAGACCGTTTTTAGAAGAAAAGCATAGGCGCCCAACCCTTGACTGGCCAAGACAAATTCCTGTTGATAGTGAGCCTGAAGAGATTTGTCATATTGTTGAAGTATATTCAAAGTGGATGGCAGAGAATGATATGCCCAAGCTTTTTATTAATGCTGAACCAGGCGCTTTAATTACCGGTCCATACAGAGAATTTTGTAGAAAGTGGAAAAATCAAACTGAAGTAACAGTGAAAGGGATTCATTTTATTCAAGAGGATTCACCCCATGAGATTGGTGCTGCCATTCAAGAATGGCTCCAAAGCTTCTAAAGATCATCAATGTAATACACCAATAAAGAAAACTAACTTAAAATAAATGTATGGCATTGAGCGCTAAAAATAAGTTTCAGAATGAACAAGAATTAGCTAAATATCTTGTTGCTGAATCATACTTTCTTGATGATCCTTCTATAGCAAATGACTCCGAAGCCTTAATTCAATTTTGTAGAGATAACAAAAATCAAAGAACCAAATTAGATTCTTTTATGGAGGAGTATGGTTTATCAAATTCTGAAGGTATTGCTTTAATGTGTTTAGCTGAATCCTTAATAAGGATTCCCGATGATCAAACCAGAGATAGTTTGATCAACGAGAAATTAACTTCTGGAAAATGGTCTGAGCATTTAGGTCGTGCTGAAAGTTTTTTAGTAAATTCTGCTACATGGGGGTTGGAGTTTTCCAAGAGATTTCTTCAGGTTTCTGATTATGCAAGCAATAACTGGTTGATCTTGCTTGGCAAGAAAATAGGGGAAAACTCTATTAGAGAAGCTGTGCAAATAGCAATGCAGATTTTAAGTAAAGAGTTTGTTTGTGCTCAAAACATTCAAGAGCTTGAGGATTCCACATGGCTTAAAGAGCATAAATGTTCATTTGATATGTTAGGTGAAGCATCTCGCAATCAATCTCAATCTGATAAATATTTTGAATCCTACCTGCACGCAATAAATGCTATTTCTAAAATTAATAAACTTAAGAATCTGAATAACGGAATTTCGATTAAATTATCAGCCCTTTATTCTAAATATGATGCTTTGCATAGCAGAGAGGTTAAAAAATTCCTTTTATCAAGAACAAAAGACCTTATTCAGGAAGCTGTAAATAATGATGTATCTATAACTATAGATGCAGAGGAGCAAGATAGACTCTCTTTGAGTTTAGAAATAATAAACAATTTAGCCTTAAAGCCTGCCTTCAAATCATGGCCGCATTTAGGTCTCGCAGTTCAAGCTTATGGAAAGAGATCTCTAGAAATAATTGAGCATCTTAATCAATTAACTGATAAAAGAGAAACCATGCATGTTCGCCTTGTTAAGGGCGCTTATTGGGATTATGAAATTAAGAATGCTCAAATTAAAGGCCATGCTGGTTACCCGGTTTTTACTAATAAGCAATTAACTGATTTAAGTTTTCTGGTTTCTGCAAACACTCTAATTAATAGCCCAAATCTTGAAGGATGTTTTGCAACACATAATGCTCACTCAATTGCTGCAATTATGAGTTTAGTGAATGAAAAGGGTAACAAAGTTGAGTTTCAAAGGCTTTATGGGATGGGTGAACTTTTATATTCAGCATGCCAAAAAACATTTAACAATTTTAATGATATTAGTGTTTATTGCCCGATTGGTGAGCACAAAGAGCTTCTTCCTTATCTAGTAAGACGTTTGTTGGAAAATGGGGCGAATAGTTCATTTATCAATAAGTATCTCAATTCCAGTATAGATAAAAGTAAGTTATCTATTAATCCTGCTATAACCATTAAAGACAAGATGGATCATTTAGATATTTCAAATTTACCTTTACCTAATGAGTTATATTTACCTAGATTAAACTCTAAAGGGTATGACTTAGATGAGTTAGAATCGATTGAATATATTATGAAAATTGTTTCAAAATCTTCAAAACAAATACATTCGGTTGCCTCTTTTGGATTACTAAATCTGAGGAGCTTAGATTCAAAAAGCATTTATTCTATTGGCACTGAATCAGTTATAGGTAAGGTGAAATTTGCTTGTCCTAAATCTACCTTAGATCAATCGATTTATATTTCTGAAGCTTGGAAAAGCTCAACAAAAGAATCCCGAGTAGAACTTTTGAATGATGTGGCTGATACGCTTGAATTAAATGCAGAAGATTTTATTTATCTGCTAATTCATGAGGCAGGAAAAACTTTGCAAGATGCAACTGATGAGGTAAGAGAGGCTGTAGACTTTTTACGATATTATGCTATTCAAGCTAATTCAATGCCTTTGCAATCCTCTCAAAGGGGACCTACAGGTGAAGAAAATATATTGGAATATTCACCTATGGGATTAGTTTTGTGTATTAGCCCTTGGAATTTTCCTCTAGCTATCACATTGGGGCAAATTGCAGCTGCTTTGGTAACTGGAAATACAGTGATAGCCAAACCATCAGAACTTACATCCATAATTGCTTACAAGGCATTAAATTTATTTTTTGATCATGGCTTACCTAAAGATGCTTTGTATTTATTGTTAGGAGATGGAAAAGTTGCTCAAGCTATCATTGAATCACAAGTTATAGATTTAGTTGTTTTTACAGGGTCACTGAAAACTGCAAAAAATATCCATAAAAATTTAGCTCAAAAGAATGGAAAAATTATTCCGTTAATTGCTGAAACTGGAGGTTTAAACGCTATGGTTGTAGATTCAAGTGCTCTAATTGAGCGTGCTTGTGACGATATTGTTAGATCTGCATTTAATTCTGCTGGACAAAGGTGTTCAGCTTTGCGTTTACTCCTTATCCATGAAGAAATATTTGAAGAGGTAACTGATACTTTATATGGAATGATGGATGATCTATTAATAGGTCATCCAACAGATCCAAGTGTAGATTTAGGCCCCATTATTAACCCCAATGCTGTTAAAAAGCTAAAAAATTATATTGATCAAGATGATCCTTGTCGGTTAAACATGTATCAAGCAAACATCGAGAAAGATTTAATATATCACTGGTTTCCGCCTACTTTATTACATCTATCATCATTAGATTCTATTTTTGAAGAACAATTTGGTCCCATTTTGCATGTGATGTCATTTAATGAAGGTAGTTTAGAGGAAACCTTAAAAAGCATTGATCAAAAAGGCTATGCTTTAACTTTTGGGATTCATACTAGAATTGATGCAAGGGCTTTAGAAGCTGCTAAACATATATCTGCAGGTAATGTATACATTAATAGAGATATGATTGGTGCGGTAGTTGAGACTCAGCCTTTCGGAGGTATTAATCTCTCTGGTACAGGTTTTAAGGCAGGCGGGCCAAATTATTTAATTCAGTTTGTAAATGAGAGAACGATTTCTATTAATACAGTTGAAATTGGTGGTAATACTGAACTTTTAAATCAAATGCCTGATGATTAAATTTATTGGGTCTTAAAACATTCTAATTTTTCAAAAAAACCTTATATCTACGGTAAAAGAGTAGCCAAATTGTTATTTTTGATGTATAAATCGTCTTTACGCGATAAAACTTATCTAATAGAGGAGATAATATGTTAAAGAATCTTTTTTTGGGGATTTCAAAGTACTCAATTGCAACAGTTATTGCAGTTGGATCATTGATTTCAATTGATACATTTTCACAAGATAGTCAGTATGTAGAAGAGGTTGTGACTCTTGGTACAAGAGGTAAACCGAGATCTGTATCAGATTCTCCAGTTCCAGTTGATGTTTTAAGCTCAGAAGATATAAGCAAAACAGGAACAGATGACCTTCTAATGCAACTTCAGGGAAGTGTTCCTTCATTGAATGTTCATTTACAGCCAATTAGTGATGCTGCAAGTATGATTAGACCAGGTAACCTTAGAGGGTTATCTGCAGACGCTACATTGATATTTACCAATGGAAAACGTCGTCATCACGCATCTGTAATTGCCTTCCAAGGTGGAGGGGTAAATGATGGTTCTCAGGGAGCAGATATTTCTGTTATACCAGCTATCGCACTTAAAAGAATTGAGGTTCTAAGAGATGGAGCTTCAGCTCAATATGGATCAGACGCTATTGCTGGTGTAATTAACTTTGTTTTAGATGATATTTCAGAAGGCGGACAGTTTTCTATCAAACAAGGTGAATACGATTATGGCGATGGATCAACAAGTGTCATTTCAGGTAAATACGGTATGCCATTGGGTGCTGATGGTTTTGTAACAACAAGCTTCCAAATCAGACAAGCTGATCCTACTTCTAGAAGCGTGCAAAGACCTGATGCAGCAGCTTTAATTGCTGCTGGGAATTCAGCGGTTGCTAACCCTGCTCAGATTTGGGGGGCTCCAATTGTTGATGATGATGTTACTTTCTTCATGAATTCAGGAGTTGTTAATAGTGATGGCTCAGAGTCATACATGTTTGGAAACTATTCAGAAAGAGACATTGATGGTGGTTTTTACTATCGTAATCCAGACGGCAGAAGTGGCGTATTTACAATAGGTTCCCACAGAGCAGTTGGTAATGTTGATGGAACTTGTGCATACGGTACTGGTGCATCAGGAGCAGTTGATCCTTCAGATTATGCATTAAGAGATGCAATTATGGCTGATCCAAGTTGTTTCTTGATGAACCAAATAGCTCCAGGTGGTTACACTCCTAGGTTTATTGGAAATATCACAGATACTTCATTAGTTATTGGTAGAAGAGGCGATATATCAGACGGCATGCTTGCTGGTCATAGTTATGATTTAAGTGGATCAGTTGGAAGAAACGAAGCTGATTTTGGTCTTAACAATACTGTTAACCCTTCAATGGGTCCTGATACTCCTCGTAACTTCTACACAGGTTCATACATTGAGCTTGAAAAGGGCATTAATTTTGATCTTTCAAAGGTATATGATTCAGTAACTGTTTCTTATGGTCTTGAGTGGAGAGAAGAAACTTTTGAGGTTATCTCAGGTGAAGAATCTTCATGGAAGGCAGGTAAATATGCGCTTCAAGGTTTTAATGTTGGATCTCATGGATTTGCAGGATTTTCTCCTGATTCACAAGGCGCTTTTTCAAGAAGAAGTATAGGTTATTATCTTGATGTAGAAAATCAAGTTAGTGATGATGCTTTGATTGGAGGATCTATCAGACATGAAGATTACACTACATTTGGAACTACTACAGATTATAAAATTAACGGTAGGCTTCAAGTGAATGATAATGTTGCTCTTCGTGGTTCTCTCAGTACTGGTTTTAGAGCTCCAACTCAAGGTCAGGTTAACGTAGTGAACACTCAAACAACTTTGGTTGATGGTCAGTTGACTCAAGCTCAAACCTTACCTGGATTTAAACTTGGTGCAGGTCAGTTAAAGCCTGAAGAAGCTACTAACTCATCTGTTGGTATTGTTTATAATGACGGAGCCCTTTCTGTTACAGCTGATTTCTTCAATATTGAACTTGAAGACAGGGTTGCTCTTACAAGTAACGCAGCTCCTACTGCAGCTCAAGTAGCAGCTATGGGTGCAGCAGGTATTCCTAGTCCAGAGCTTATTGGTCAAGTAAATTACTTTACTAATGATTTTGATACAGAAACATCTGGTTATGATATTGTTGCTGTTTATAGCACTGAATTATTTGGTACCAATGCTGATATTAGTGCTGCATGGAACCACACTGAAACAGAAGTTACTAACTCTGGAGCAGTAACAGGTGCTTCAAAAGTTAAACGTTTAGAAGAAGGTCTTCCAGAAGATAGAATGACATTTACTGTTGCTCAATCATGGGATAATCTTACTTCATTTGTTAGAGCAAACTATTATGGAGAGTATTATGCTGTTCATGCTGACTGGTTTGGAACAGACGCAGATGCAGAATGGACTGTTGATGCAGAAATTACTTATCAAATGACTGACAAAGTTAGCGTATCAGCTGGTGTACAAAATCTTTTTGATACTGAAGCATTGAAGATTGATGGTTCAGCAGGTGCTGTTGCTAATGGCGTACCTGGAAATGTACTTGGAGCAATTTATTATGAAACTTCTCCATACGGCATAGAAGGAGCTTTCTGGTATGTTAAAGCTGGTTATAACTTCTAAGTTAGAACTTAAATAATTAAAAAGGGTGCTGCATAGCACCCTTTTTTTTTAAAGTTTTAAGTATTTTTTGATACAGATTCTATAATAGATAAACTAATTGAGATAGCAGAACCTATCCCAAATGCAAAGAGAAGAGTCCCCAATCCTACTGTTCCACCTAAAATCCACCCTGTGCTTACAACTGCTATTTCAATAAATGTTCTGACCCAAGCAATTGGCCTTCCAGTCACCCTTTGTAAGCCAGTCATTAATCCATCACGTGGACCAGGACCTAAGTTGGCAATTAGATATAACCCACTTGCAAATCCAACCAATAAAATTCCAAAAACAGATTGAAGTAATTGAAATTTAAAATTTTCAGGATAAGGTAGGTATGGAAGAGACCACTCTATAACTGCCGCAATAATTACGACATTTAACAAAGTTCCTAATCCAGGAGATTGTTTAAGTGGTATCCATAGAATTAAAACAATCAAGCTAATTATAAATGTTAGAACTCCTATGCTAAATCCAGATATATTTGATAGCCCTTGTGCTAATACCGTCCAAGGACTATTGCCAGCTCCTGCCGTAATGATTAATGATTCTCCTAAACCAAATAAAGCTAAGCCAAGGCATAAGATAAATACTGTTAGCATTCGAGGTTTAAAATTTAAGGGTTTATCTGAACTCCATTTAGTGAGTGGTACAGATTTAATAGCAAATAATTTCATTTACAATTTATTAATTCAGGATAGTATAGTTTTTGTATATTTAATTTGGAGAAAATCATGAAAAAAATATTCCTATCTTTGATTCTAGTGCTTGGTCTTAATGTTTATAGCGCTCATCATAAAGAAGAGAAAGTAGCTGCAAAAGGTTTAATTTCATCTGAGATTTTTGATCTTGCTGGTGAGATGGATTTATATGTAGAAAGATATCAATCATGTGGCCAAGCTACTGGAGCAAAACATCTTCATCCATTTGGAACATTAGTTTATGTGCTTGATGGGCAATCACAAACAAATGCTTCTGGTGAATATGAAGCTGTGAATAAAGGTGAATATTGGTTTGAAAGATCGAACTGGGTTCACGGTGGTCAAGATCCTAAAGCTCCTAAAGTCGATGAAAATCAATGTAGCCAAACTTTAACAATTCGTGTGGCTAAGAAGGGAGAGTCACCAACAGTATTTTTAGATTAATTAATTAGTTTAAACTTGAATTAACGCTATCAAGGTTTTTTGATCCTGGGCACAACTCTTTCTCAGATAACTGATTAAGAGGTGTATCAGAAATGTTTAATATTTCTGTGTGATCTTTTACTTCAGGATTAATATATAACAACCCAGTTAAGACTTTTCCTTCTTTTTCTGCCTCGTTAAGTTTCATTATTGCCTGTTTCTTATCTAATGGATCATAGTCTTTTGAAAGTTTTTCAAGTGATAAAAGTGCTCCATCGTGTAAAGGGACATCAATTTGCTCTCCTTCTTTGTAATCAGCTTTGATTTCCTTACCCAAGGGAACAAAATCTAAATTTGAGACAGATAAATTATGCTCTCGAATATGATCATAACTTTTTGTAGAACCATCATGATTATTAAAAGCTACGCAAGGAGAAATGATGTCTAGTAATGCAAAACCTTTAAATTTCATTGCCGCCTTAATCAAGGGTACAAGTTGGTTTCTATCACCTGAAAAACTACGACCCACGAACCCAGCTCCAAGTTGAATAGCCATAGCTGCTAGGTCAATGGGTGCAAAGAGATTATCTTCACCATATTTACTTTTTGATTCTTGGTCATTGGTTGCTGAAAATTGTCCTTTGGTTAACCCATAGGTTCCATTATTTTCAACAAAATAAGTAATATTTAATTGTCTTCTTGCTGCATGCATGAATTGGCCAATACCTATTGAAGCTGTATCTCCGTCGCCAGAGACACCAAGATATAACAAGTTTTGATTTCCAAGGTTTGCACCAGTAGCTACTGATGGCATACGACCATGAACTGAATTAAAGGCATGTGCTTGATTAAGAAAATAGGATGGTGATTTTGATGAACAGCCAATGCCAGATAGCTTTGCAATTTGATCTGATGATAAGCTTAGATCATAGCAGGCTTCAATAATAGCAGCACTTATTGAATCATGGCCACACCCAGCGCATAAAGTTGAAATAGTGCCTTCATAATCTCTTCTTGTTAGACCGAGTTTATTCTTCTCAAGATTGGGATGATGGTTTACTGGTTTTAGAATATATGTCATAGAAGGTCCTCTGAAGTTTTTGAAAGTTCATCTTTTGATAAAATATCCTTGATTGAAGTTGAAATAAAATTAGCAGTGATCGGTGACCCATCAAAACATAAAATAGAAATAAGTTTTTCAGGATTATTTTTTCCTTCAGCTAAGATTAATGTCTTCATTTGAGCATCTCTGTTTTGTTCTATCACAAATAAAGAATCATGTTGATCTATAAAGTCCCATACTTCAGATCCAAAGGGAAAAGATCTAATTCTCATTGCATCTACTGGATGACCAGAGGCTGTCAACTTATCTAAAGACTCTTGAATAGCAGCTTCAGTGCTACCAAAATATATCGCTCCAATTGAGCTTGCATTAGTTTCCTGTTTAAAGGTTGCTTGGGGTAAAAACTTTATTGAACCTTCATATTTTTTAAGAATTCTTGATAGATTTCTAGCATTAATTTCACCATCTTCAATATATCTTGCATACTCATCATGAGAGCTACCACGAGTAAAATATGCTCCCTTGTTAGGATGGGTTCCTGGAAGTGTTCTATATGGAATGCCATCCCCATCTACATCAAGATATCTTCCCCAAGATTCCATTTTTTCTAGATCATCCTTGGAAAGGACTTTTCCTCGATCAAATTTTTTATCATCGTCCCACTTAAATTCTTGGCAGGTCCAATCATTCATGCCTATATCAAGATCAGATAAAACAAAAATGGGTGTTTGTAATCTATCAGCAAGATCGAAGGAATCTACTGCAAAATTAAAACATTCATTGGGATCGCATGGGATCAGCATGATATGTTTTGTATCTCCATGAGATGCATAGGCGCAAGAAAGCAAATCAGATTGTTGTGTTCTTGTTGGCATTCCTGTTGAGGGGCCTCCTCTTTGTATATCAAATATGACAAGAGGTATTTCAGCAAAATAAGCTAATCCTATAAACTCATTCATTAGAGATATGCCTGGACCGCTTGTTGTAGTAAATGCTCGAGCACCATTCCAATTTGCACCAATTGCCGTCCCAATAGCTGCTAGCTCATCTTCTGCTTGCACAAAAGCAAAATTATTCTTTCCGCTTTTTTCATCAACCCTAAATTGGTCGCAATATTTTTTGTAGGCTTCTGCTAAAGATGTCGAAGGTGTAATTGGATACCATGTGCAAACAGTTGCACCACCATAAACACAACCTAATCCCCCAGCATCATTCCCATTGGTTAGGATCATTCCATCAGTCATATTAGATTCTTGAATTTTAATATTGCATGCATCCTGTAAATGAGTTTGAGCATAATTAAAACCTATTTCTAATGCCCTTGTATTAGGTTCAATCAATTTTTCTTTGCTTTTAAATTGCTCATTAATCAGCGTAAGGAAAATATCTTTTTTAATATTCATCAAATATGATAAGGCGCCAACGTAAACCAAATTTTTAAACAATAATCTTTGTTTTGGATTTGAGAATTCATCTACACATAATGAGGTAAGAGGTATTTCAATAATATTGATATCAGATCTATTAAATTCCCTTTTCCAAGAAGAATCATAAAGAAGATAGCCTCCAGGATTAATTTCAGCTATATCTTGGCTATATGATTGCGGGTTCATCGCAACCATAAAATCAATTCCTGCCTTTCTTCCTAAATACCCTTTTGCACTTGCTCGAATTTCAAACCATGTTGGGAGACCTTGAATGTTAGATGGAAAAATATTTTTTGGGCTAACTGGAATTCCAGATCTAAATATTCCTTTTGAAAACATTCCGTTTGCGCTTGCAGAACCAGAACCATTAACATTGGCAAACTTGATAACAAATTCATTGATTGAAGATATTTTATTCATTTAGTAAACTTTGGCCTCTTCATATAGAAACGTTTGCATATCCCAAGCACCTGTGGGGCACCTTTCTGCACATAAGCCACAGTGAAGGCAAACATCTTCATCTTTAAACATTGTTCGTTTGGTTGGTAAGATCTTAGACACAAGTAAATCTTGTTCAATATTTAATGCTGGAATTCTTACATTTTTCCTAATCTCATCTTCAGGACCATTAAACATAAAATTAATGCAATCAGTAGGACAAATATCAACACAGGCATCACATTCAATGCATAGGCTTTCAGAGAAAACTGTCTGTACATCACAATTGAGACATCTTTGTGCTTCTTCCATAGCAAGCTTTTCATCAAAACCTTTTTCTACCTCTACCTTTAGACTTTTTAGAGAAATCGATTGATCTGTTTTAGGAACAAGAAATCTTTTTGCTTGAGAGATGTCATTATCATAAGACCATTCATGTAAACCCATTTTTTGACTAATTAAATTTGTTCCTGGTTCAGGTCGATCATTGATGTCTTCATTGTGACAGAACTTATGAATTGAAATTGCTGCTTGATGCCCATGAGCTGCTGCCCATATAATATTTTCTGGCCCCCAAGCTGCATCACCTCCAAAGAAAATTTTTGGATGGGTTGATTGGAAAGTTGTTGAATTTACAACTGGCATATCCCATTCTCCAAATTCTATCCCTATATCGCGTTCAATCCATTCAAAAGAATTATCTTGACCAATTGCAACTAACACATCATCACATTCCATGATGACTGGTTCTTCATCAGTTGGAACTAAAGAACGATTACCTTCATCGTCAAACAAAGCTTCAACTTTTTGAAATTCCATCCCTGATAATTTTCCATTACTGTGCAGGAACTTCTTGGGAACATGGTTTTCAAAAATAGGTATATTTTCTTCCATGGTGTCTTCAATCTCCCATTCAGAAGCTTTCATTTGAGAAAAAGGGCTTCTAACAACAACTTTTACATCTTCCGCTCCAAGTCTTAAAGAAGATCTACAGCAATCCATTGCAGTATTACCCCCACCCAGAACAATAACTTTCTTTCCTATTGAATTTATATGCTCAAAAGCAATGCTTGTTAAAAAATCAATGCCTATATGTATATTCTTTGAAGCTTCTTTACGACCTTCAATATTTAAATCTCTCCCTTTGGGTGCACCAGTTCCAACAAATACAGCATCAAAGTCTTCTTTTAAAAAATCTTTCATGCTTATAATTTCAGAATTAAATTTTGTTTTTAGACCCATGTCTAGAATTTGATCTACTTCCTCATCTAATACCTCTACAGGCAATCTAAATGATGGAATATTTGTTCTCATTAAACCTCCAGCTTTATGGTCCTTTTCAAAGAGGGTACATTCATAACCGATAACCAATAGGTCTCTAGCTACAGTTAAAGAAGCAGGGCCACCTCCTATTAGAGCGATTTTCTTACCATTAGTATTATCAGGAGCCTTGGGAAGTAAATGTGAAACATCATCTCTATAATCTGCAGCAACACGTTTCAGCCTACAGATAGCAACTGGTTTTTCATGCGTCCTTGTTCTTCTGCATGCTGGTTCACATGGTCGATCACACGTTCTTCCTAGAATTCCTGGAAAAACATTAGATTCCCAATTAATCATATAAGCTTCTGTGTACTCTTGCTGAGCAATTTTTCTAATATACTCAGGAACTGGTGTGTGGGCTGGGCAGGCGTATTGGCAATCCACCACTTTGTGATAGTACTGAGGGTTTGAAGTATCAGTAACTGGCATAAAGGTTTTTACCGAACCCTTACCATTTTTTTTATTTAAACCATCTTTAGCAGCAAAAATTTTAGATTTAAATTCCTCCACAACAGCGTCTCTAAGCTTTTGTGCTATTGATAATTCATGCGTTTTGAGAGATCGTCTTAGATCAAAACCTAACTCTTTTCTAAGATTTTGAGGGACAGCAACTTTTACCCAGTAGGTGTTATGTCTTTTAAAAAGATATTTAGTATCCAAAGTAAAATTTAGCCCCCCTCTAAATTATTAATAAGGTACAGGAAATTTACCTTTCTTATGCGATACAATAAACATATATATAGAAATAATCAACTGTTTTATTACATTAATTTTTTGTACCTTTTACATGTATGAATATTTGTGATATAGGGCTAATGGAGGTCGAATTATGCGACGAAAGAAAGAGTTAACAGTTTTGTTTTGGGTGTATGGAATGAGGCGTATTGGTACATACAGATTAAATGAATGGTTGGGGTTCTCTTGAAAATATTTCTTCAATCATGGGTATAAAATGTTCTAGAGAGTGTGTTTCATAATTTGGATCAAATGATTTTTGATCCCATTTAGAACAAAAGTCTATGCAGTCTTGATAATAAGGATGGTCTTTATATTCATCTCTTAAATTTCTATCTTCATCGTAATGATGCATCCAATAGTAACCTTGGAATAAACCATGATTGAGAACTATCCAATAATTCTTTTCGTTAATATATGGTCTTAAAAGTGCTGCAGAAACCTGAGAATGGTTGGATGGCGATATTACATCACCTATGTCATGAAGCAATGCACAGACTATTGTTTCTACATCAGCCCCATCTTTTTCTGCTCTTGTAGCCGTCTGAAGAGAATGTTGAAGCCTGCTAATTTGATATGGAGATTCTCCATCCATCATTTGAAGCCATTGAATAACTCTTTTCAACAAGCTTCTTTCATTTTCTGAATCATGAATTGCTATAAGATCGTAATCTTCTTTAGTTCCTTTATCCATTGATATAAATTCAACTTTTTTTACCAACCTAATTACCTCTTTAAATTTTCATAGAGAACTAAATTATTTTCTATGTTATCCATCTCATAGTATGCATCTTGAAGATGACGCTTACCATTTGGCTTAAATTTTTCTCTTCCATGAAGAACTCTATGGGAAAAAACTAAAAGTATATGTCCTGCTTCAAGTCGAAATTTTGATTTATATTTCTCACTATTAATTCTATTACAGAGCTCATGATAAGCTTTATAAAATAAACTCACATTTTTTTTATGAGGATCTATCATTTGCATTAATTGATTTGAGTATCTAAATCCAATAATCTCATTTGCGGCATTTAATCTAATAATTGGCTCATTTGCATAAGTCTCATTTTCTTCATCAAACTCTCGAAATGGAACTGAGAAAGTGCTCAAAATATCAAAAAAGTCAGGATAATCATCTTTTAAATCTTTAAGTACTGCATACCCATCAATTATCATTGATTCTCCACCTTCACATTCATTTATTAGCATATGAAGAGCCTGCACACTTGGTGGCCATGAATAACTGGCAAAGTCATTATGGGGTGGGACTTCTAATGAGGTGTGCGCAATATTATATATATGACCATCTATAGAAACATTATGAATACGCTCAAACAATACCTCTCTTATAGGACCTAGTCTTGGAGTAAGATCTTCTAATGTATTAGGAATGCATGGAGCGTTTTTAATGCATATTACTCCCTTAATAATAAACTCAGAAATAGCACTAATAGCAATATCATTATTCTGAAGAAAGTCATCCCAATTATAGTATTTTGGGATGAAATTATTAGTCCATAATTCTTTTTCAGGCTTCCTCGGTCTTTTTAAAAATTCTATGTCCTTAAAGCTTATAGTTGTTTTATGGTTATCAGGCCAACATATATTAATATTATTTTTATCTATATCTACGCGTTTGGGTTTTAAATCTACAGGAACAGAATTAAGCATAAACCTCTTTTCTAGTGTTTCCTCTATTCTGCACTCGTTGCAAGGACAGTTATCTCTAATCCACAGATAAGGGAGTTCATATTCTAATTTTTTATTATTTATAATTAATGAGATTTCATTAACTTGAAAATCCATTTTCTCCTCTCATTATTAATCTAATCCTTTCTTTAAACCGCTAATCAGATCATCTATATCTTCCAATCCAGCAGAAATTCTAATCAGGCCTTGAGTGATACCTGAGAATTCTTTTTCTTTATCTGTTAACGGTGCTTGAGTCATTGTGTATGGATGGCAAACTAAACTTTCAAAGCCTCCTAATGAATCCGCAAGAGAAAAATGTTTTACTTTTTTAAAAAATTTTTTAACTGCAGGTAGACCACCTTTTAATTCAAAACTTAACATCCCGCCAAAACCATTTTGTTGTTTTTTAGCAATTTCATGAGAGGAATGATGTTCCAAACCTGGGTAATATACAGTTTTAACTTTTTTGTTATTAGAAAGAACTTGAGCTAATGCTGCTGCATTTTTTTCATGAGTTTTCATCCTAAGAGACAATGTTCTCAACCCTCTTAAAGTAAGATAACTATCAAAAGGAGCCCCAGTTAATCCTAGATTATTTGCCCAAAAATTAATTTTATCAAAAGTTTCCTTTTTTTTAGCAATAACGGCTCCACCTACAACATCTGAATGTCCATTAATGTACTTTGTGGTTGAATGAATTACTATATCTGCACCTAATTTGAGGGGATTCTGAAGGGCAGGTGATAGAAAAGTATTATCTACTGCAACCAATGCTTTAACCTGTTTAGCCTGTTTACATATAGTTTTTATATCTACGCTTTGAAGCAGTGGATTTGAAGGAGTTTCAATCCAAATTAAGTTTGGTTTGTATTCTTGAATATTTGCATTCAATTCTTCAAGATTAGATTGATCCATAAAACGCGTATTTAAAGAACCTTTTTTTTCTAGTGAAGAAAATAATCTAAAGGTTCCTCCATAGCAATCATGCGGCAGAATAACTCTATCATTTATTTCTAAGATACTTGCAATCAATGAGATAGCTGACATACCAGAACTAGTAATTATTCCTCCTGATCCTCCCTCAAGCTTTGTAAGTGCAGAAGCTAAAATATCTCGAGTGGGATTAGCAGACCTGGTGTAATTATATTTTTGTTCTTTACCAAATTTTTTAAATGCAAAATTTGAAGACAAATAAAGCGGTGGTACAACCGAACCGTGCTCCTTATCGGTTGCAATCCCAGCCTTAGATGAAATGGTATCTTTTTTTAATTTTTTACTCATAACCTCAATTCTATGTTGCCATTTTAATATTAGGTAGGCAAAAAAAAACCCATCTGCTTTACTAGATAGGTTTTTCTATTTAGCTGAATTTGTAACGCACCCGCAAGCTGAATTCAAATCGGTGCTGAATCATTATTCTATTGCAATCTTTTAAAGTTGCAACTATTAATCATAGAGAAACTTAATAGAAAAAAATTGTGATACAGTTTTATGATGCCCTTAGTTAAACCTTTAAAAGACATAAAGGATCCAGAAATTAAAAAATTGGTAGATTTTTTTAATGAAACTCTTGGGTTTTGTCCAAATTCGGTTCTGACGATGTTAAGAAGACCCAATTTAGCAAAATCATTTGTTAAATTAAACATGGCAGTAATGGAAAACCATGGAGAATTAACATCAGAGTTTAAACGCTTAATAGCTTTCATTAGTAGCAATACTGCTGGTTGTAGATATTGTCAGGCCCATACCATTCGAGCTGCCGAACGATATGGGGCTACTGCAGATAGATTGTTCAATGTATGGGATTTTAAAAATCATGATTCTTTTACTAAAGCTGAAAAAGCTGCTTTACAATTTACTCAAGAAGCCAGCTCTATTCCTGTAACGATTGATCCAGTAACAGAAAAAAATTTAAAATTATATTGGTCAGAAGATGATATTGTTGAAATCATGGGTGTTATTGCTTTATTTGGGTACTTAAATCGATGGAATGATGTTATGGGTACAACCATAGAAACTGACGCCATTAGCTCTGCTCAAGAATTTCTTGAAGGCATTCATTGGGATATTGGAAAGCACACATAAACTTCTATAATTCAAAGTAATTATAATAATGACTATATATATACCCTTTATAATTTTAATAGCTTTTGCTGTATATCTAGGGAATGCTGCTATTTCTATTTTCCTTGGGATTATTTTTTTAACTGTTCTTAAACCAGAAGATAATTTTTTTTCACGAAGAGTTGGTACGATCCCTTTACAAATAGGAATTGTACTTCTTGGAACTACAATTACCTTGCCATATGCTTGGAATCTAAGCGCTAATTATCTTCCTTGGATAAGTCTTTTCGTATTAGGCTCATTTTGTACAGGCCTCATTCTAGGAAAAATTCTAGGTATTCATCAGAGGCTTGCATTTTTACTTTCATCTGGCGCAGCAATTTGTGGTGCAACTGCTATGGCAGCCATGGCTCCTATTATTAAAGCAAAACCACAAGAGTTATTAATAGCTATGACAATCGTGTTTTTACTTAATGCTATAGCAATTATTTTATTTCCAATAATTGGTCATTATCTTGAAATGAGCAATTTTCAATTTGGAGCTTGGTCTGCATTAGCAATTCATGATACAAGTTCAGTGATTGGTTCTGCTATGATTTACAGTGAAGAATCAGCTCAAGTTGCTGCAACCTTAAAATTAGGAAGAACCATTTGGATAATCCCGTTAATTCTTTTTTCAAATTGGATAATAAATCGAAAAGCTGAAACTACAAAATTCCCAATATTTATTTTATTTTTTATTTTTGCGATTTTACTTAACACATTTATCGGTTTTAGCGAAATAATATTAGAGATACTAAAAATTTCTAGTCAGAGTTTTTTAATGCTTGGTTTATTCTGTATTGGAACTCAATTTAATATTAACGATATAAAATCAATCAGTCTCAAGCCTTTAGTATTAGCTTTAATTTTGTGGCTAATAGTTATCCCATCGTCATATTGGCTTGTTGTTTATTTATAAGTCATTATTTTTCTTTTTTAATAGCTTCATTGAGATAAGATATTTAATTGTCTTTTTAATTTAAGTATTTAGGGAGTGTTATGAAGGATTTTAAAAATAAAGTTGCTGTTATTACAGGAGCGGGAAGTGGAATAGGCAGAGGTTTGGCAGAACATGCTGCCAAGCACAAGATGCGAATAGTTCTTGCTGATGTTAATGAAGAAAGTTTAAACAAAACGTTAGAAATCGTAAAAGATATGGGCACTGAAGCCATAGCCAGAGTAACCGATGTTAGCAGTATTGATGAAGTACATAATTTAGCAAGTCAAACTTATGAAACATTTCAATCTTGCAATTTATTGTTTAATAACGCAGGAGTTCTTGGTCCTGCTCCGATTGATGAAATTAATAGAGAAATG
>CACLMT010000018.1 GCA_902608115.1 uncultured SAR86 cluster bacterium
GGTAAATTTAAATGGACTCAGGTATTACTTGAAGATCAGAATATTTTTGACCCGTTAAATGTTCAAATTCAGATTCGTAAAAATATCATAGCCAATATTTCTGAATTCTCACTAAAACTTCCTGATTTAAAAACTGGTGCCATTGAAGACAACACCTATCGAATTATTGGAGATAAAACTGTTGAAGTTAATGGGGAGCCCTATATTTGTAAAGTAGTCGAGCGAATAAGGCTTCATGAAAATAGAATAACTAGGTATTTTATTGCACCAGAGTTACATTACTTAATTATCAAAGTTGAAGATAGAGATGAAGATAGAGATACTCTGCTGAAGCTTAAAAAACTATTATAAATATAGTATAACCAGACATAGGATTAACACTTTTAATAGCTCTATTGTTGTTCCCTTCATCGCCTACCCCCAATTAATTAAGTGCGTATTATACCATTTTAAGTTTTTGGTAATGTTACTCCGGTTTGGCCTTGATATTTTCCATCTCGATCTTTATAACTTACTTCGCAATCTTCATCTGATTCAAAGAATATCATTTGAGCTACTCCTTCTCCTGCATGAATCTTAGCTGGAAGATTTGTAGTGTTTGAAAATTCAAGAGTCACATGCCCTTCCCATTCTGGTTCTAAAGGAGTTACATTCACAATGATTCCACATCTAGCATAAGTTGATTTACCTAAACAAATTGTTAAAACATTACGAGGTATACGGAAATACTCAACAGTTCTAGCCAAAGCAAATGAATTTGGGGGAATGATACAGACATCAGAAACAATATCTACAAAACTCTTATCATCAAAGATTTTAGGATCAACAATCGCAGAATGGATATTTGTAAAAACCTTAAATTCATTGGCACAACGAACATCATAACCAAAACTAGAAACACCATATGAAATAAGCTTCTTACCTTTATCATCAAGGCGAACTTGATTTTCAGAAAAAGGTTCAATCATGCCTTCTTCTTTAGCCATATGTTTGATCCATACATCAGGCTTTATTGACATTTAAATCACAATCCTCCCTTGGATAGCTCTAGCAATCGTATTGGCATCAACATACTCTAACTCGCCTCCAATGGGAATTCCATAAGATATTCGTGTTACCTTAACTGATTCCAAATGATCCTTTATAAAAGCTGCTGTTGCGTCTCCCTCAACAGTTGAGCTTGTAGCAAGAATAACTTCTTCAATATTAATTGTTTTAATATGTCTTAATAGATCAGGTATTCCCAAATCATCAGGAGAGATACCGTCAATTGGTGATAATCGACCCATAAGAACAAAATAACGACCTCTAAAACCACCAGTAGATTCAATTGCTAAAACGTCTGAAGGATTTTCAACCACACAGATGCTATAACTATCTCGTGATTCATCACTACAAATTTGACATATGGATTGAGATGTAAGTTGACGGCAGACTTCACATCGTTTGATCGCATCTAAACATTCTTCAAGTGTTTTAGCTAAATGCAAAGCTCCATCTTTATTTTTATCAAGTAAAAATAACGCCATCCGCTGAGCAGACTTTTTACCCACTCCTGGAAGAATGGTTAAGGCTTCAATTAACTCATAAAGCAGATCTTTACTCATGGACTAACCTTTTTAATAGATTTATCAATTATTTTGCCATCAAATGAATCAATAATGTCTTTTACAGTTGGGTTTTCTAACAATTCTAATTTATCTTCATCTAACCGTGATTGAATTTTTTGCTTCTCAGCCGCAGCTGGAGATTCAACAACTTCTCCACTTTCTATTTCTAATGAAATTTTAGTGCCTATATACTTAGAAACAGCATCTCTAAACTCACTTTTTAAGTTTTCAGTTGGTGAAATTAAATCATCAGATTTTTTTAATGTAACAACTTGATCAACATAGTGCTTAAACTCAAATTCAGAAAAAACCTGTTTAATAAACATAGAAAGTTCTAGGGATTCAAACATTTTATTCCAACTTTGTAAGTCTAAGTTAGATAGGTCTATATCTGCTTGTTGATCCATAAGCACTGGTTGCTTATCAGAAATCTCTATATTTGTTGATAGAGATCTATTTTGAGCTTCAGTAACTGGTTTTGTAATTTTAGGCTGAACTTTAGATGAAGAATTTATTTTAAAATTTTTTTTTTCTTGTTTTGAAGCACTGTCTACTTCAGCGGGATGAAAAGCAAGCATACGCAAAATACATAATTCGAATGCTTCCTTTGGATTAGGGTGAACATGAAATTTACTTAAAGCATTTAACGCTATCTCATAATGGAGCTGAATTATTTGAGGTTCCATAGATTGAGCTAGATTTTGGATAGGCTCACTGTCATTATTATTGAATTCTTGATGCAAGACAATTTGATGAAAAACTGATATTAGTATTCTTAAAACTTGCTCATATTCAACATTGAGCTCAGTTATTTTGTAAAAAGCATTGTATGCGCCATCTCCATTCCCAGCAGCAATTTCTCTGACTAACTCTATGATGTAGGATTGATCAATTGTGCCTAATAAAGCCTTGACCTGATCAGCTGTTAAAGACCCATTTCCATGAGCTATGGCTTGGTCTAATAAGGTCAATCCATCTCTAATAGATCCTTGAGCCGAATCTGCAATTAAAGAAATAGACTCGTCATCGTAAGAGATGGATTCAAGATCAAGAAGAGAGCCTATATGTTGCTTGATTTGTGCCTGCGGTATTGCCTTAAGATTTAACTGTAAGCATCTGGACAAAACAGTTTTTGGAACTTTTTTAATCATAGTAGTTGCCATTAAAAACATTACATAAGAAGGCGGTTCTTCCAAGGTCTTTAATAAGGCATTAAAACTAGATGCGGAAAGCATGTGAACTTCATCAATAAGATAAATTTTATATCGAGCATTGGTTGGCTTGTACTGTGTTGATTCAAGCAAATCTCTCATATCATCTACACCTGTTCTAGAAGCAGCATCAAGCTCAATAAATTCAAGATGACGACCAACTTTTATCTCTTCACATACGGTACAAATATTACAAGGTTCAACTTGAGGCATATCCCCATTAAGGCAATTAAGACATTTTGCAAACACACGTGCGATGGTTGTTTTACCTACACCTCTAGTGCCACTAAAAATATATGCTTGATGAAGTCGATTATGCTCAATGCTATTTTTTAAAGCTTTAAGAACATGCTCTTGTCCAACAACCTCTGAGAATAATGCTGGTCGATATTTTCTAGCTAAAACCTGATATGACATAGGGGTAAATCATACCATGTCAATTTATAAAACCTTGTCAATAATTTGGGTGCTAAAACCCCGATTAAAAAGAAATTGTTTTTGTTTAATTTTGGATTGATAGTCCGTAGGAACAATGCCTTTAAATTTCTTTAATAACTCTTTTTTAGCATTCTCAATCCAATTATCATAAGCCTCTAACGAAGAAGAGATTATAAAAGATTCAACATGTTTTGAACTTAATTCCATTTCAATTTTTTTTGGACCAAAGCCTTTCCGAGCTCTAGAGTTTATATACATATCAGCAAAACGCTCATCGTCTAAAATATTGTTCACAATAAGCTTATCTAAGACTTCTTCAATTAAGGGCCGAGTCTCAGGATAGCGTTTATTTAATTTTTGCATCAACTCATAACGAGAATGCTCCCGCCGAGATATTAGATCCAAGGATTTGTTATAAATTAATTGAAAAGCTTCTTTGGTCATTACAAAGGCATAACCCTTGATTTGCCTCTATTTTTAATTATCTTCACTCTTTCACTCACCCTAAAAGTGTGATCTCCTTCTTCTTGAATAATTGAAACTGTTTTACCTGAATCAAGATCCAGCATTAATTCAATAGCTGGCTTACGGGTAGCCGCATCTCCAATTTTTGATCCAATGGCAGAGCCTGCTAATGCTCCTAAAACACCAGCTATATCAGATTCAGTCTCTGAATCAGTAACAGAAGCACCTGCCGCACCACCGATTAAAGCTCCTGCAATAGCTCCAGTTTGGCCATCACCAGACAGGGTAACCCTATCAACTGATACAACTGTTGCAAAAACAACCGTTTGCATTCTTTGAGCTGCAGAGCGATCCACAACCTCTGGTTTTAGAGAGCTATAAGAACATCCAACCATTGACAAAACAAACATCAGGGTGAATAGATTTTTATACATTTTTATCATCCTCCTTCTCCTGCACAAAGTTTTTCTCTAATTCCTCTGCAATTAAATAAAAAGTTTTTCCTTTATAAAATCCTTCAAGCAATTTTATTTCATAGATAGATTTATTGAAATTAGACGAAATAACTTGAATTTTTTGATTCTTTTTTAAACGCACTAAATTTCTTGAATCTACCATTGAAAAACCATCCCACGTTTGAAATTGTCTGCTTCGATAAGTGTTATGAGCATCACTAATTAAAAAATAAACTACTTGACCATTTCCATGAGAAGGGCTGGAAGAACCGTTTCGAACTAATTGCCAAACAGAACCATTAATTAATTGGTCTTCGTTTAAATTCTCCTTTCCATTTAAATCACCTATCCAAATAAGGAAACAACAAAAAATTAAAAACTGTTGAAAGTGTTTCATATAATTTTAGACATTTATTAAGACCAAAAGTTTCTTCAATTTCTTTTTATATTATGTAAGTATAAATTCCATATATTGCCATTACTAAAATAATTATCCAATTTCCTATGGCTCCGACAAGTCTATAAGGAGTGCTTTCTCTTGAAATACTAATTCCATAAGCATGCGAAATACGAAATAGAAAATATAAAGATCCAAGCATATGAAGCTTCCATGCATCAAGATTTTGCATCTCTAATAAGGCTAATAAAATTAACGCCAAGGGTGCATACTCAACTAAATTTCCAAATGCCCGCATAGATTGCAAAAGTTCAGAAGAATCCCCTTCTCCCAACATGGTATTAGTTTTGCCTCTTACAAGCCCCGTCTTGAAAGATAAAAAAACTGCTAAAACTGCAATTAATGATGTATATAAAAGTGTAATTTCCATAATTTCCTACCTAAATTAATTCTAAGCTATGTTTTAAGTGTAATCCTTCAAAAAGAAAAATCGCAATATTTTTCTAAAAAAGTTTCTATCTCATAAAAGAGATTTTTCCTTCTTTTCTAGAAAAGATATATTATTTATAAGGTACATGAGATTCTAAAATGAAAAAAGCTTTAGCGCCCAGATTTTATCCTTCTAGCAAATTTATGATGAGGCTAGTTACAGGCTTTCAAGCCTTTGTTTTTAAAATTTCTAAAGGGCATCTATGGAGCAAAATAAAAGGTTCTGAGATTTGTGTTATTAGTATGAAGGGAGCACAAACAGGGAAAATTAGGTCTATTCCTTTAATGCTTGTACCTTTTGAAGAGGGTGTAGTGTTAGTAGCCTCTTTAGGAGGAGCAGATAATCATCCAGCATGGTATTGGAATCTAAAGGCTAACCCAGAGATAATTGCATATGTGGGTTCCAAGAAATTATCTTTAGTTGCTAAACAAGTGGGCAATAAGAAAAAAGCTGAGCTTTGGCCGCTTATTTGTTCCTGCTACGCTGATTACGACAAATACCAAAAACGAACCAAAAGAAACATACCTGTTTTTAATTGTCAGCCCAGATAAAAGAGAGTTATGAATGCCATTGGCAATAATTGATTAAGAAATTCCTCAAATTGATGCCAAAAAATACATCACCTATTGGGATTAAAATTAATCTCATTCTTCTCTTGAATTTTTTATAAAAATACATAAATAAGACATGTGGATGCCATTAGGGTCCATGTATTTTAACCGCACATGCCAAAAAGGATGTGCATATTTAGTCGCTACTAAGGAGGACTATATTATGGTACTTAATTTTACCGATCCGTTCCTAACAACTCGTGTGTTAGGGTTTGAAAGCCTGTTTGATAGGTTGCAAAGATTCTCTGAAACAACAGAGAGATCTTCAAGCTATCCTCCATACAACATTAGAAGAGATAAAAATAAAATTTTTATTGATGTTGCTGTTGCTGGTCTTGCCCGCGAAGATCTCAACATTGAATTGGCAGAAGGCGTATTAACAATTGAACACAAAGGCCCAAAGGCCGAAGTGGTCAATGATGCAAATGAGGTTGTCTATCAAGGCATTGCCCAACGAGCATTCAAACAACAATTCACATTAGCTGAAAATGTTGAAGTTCATGGAGCAGAGTTAGTCAATGGTATGTTGGTCCTTGAATTAGAAAAAATTGTTCCTGATGAACAAAAACCTCGTCTGATTGATATTAAAACTCCTAAAATATTAGGAAGTAAATAACAAGTAGGCACTTAGATGGGGGGCTTTTGCTCCCCTTTTTTTATTACAATGGTTTAACATGAGACACATGCGAAATACCTTCTTAGCTTTAAGCATCTTGTTTTGCTCGCTTATTGTGGCAAATCCCGTTGATACTGGTCATGCAAAAGCAAGCCTTATTACAAATCTTCAAACCGCTGATCAAGAATCTTTTTATGTTGGTATACGTTTGCAAATGCAAGAAGGCTGGCATACCTATTGGGAAAATCCAGGTGATTCTGGTAGTCCATTTGAAGCTATTTGGAAAACAAACACGAGCACCATTGTTGAAAATGTTCAATGGCCAACTCCAGTAACGATACCTTATCCACCGTTAATGACCTACGGTTATGAAGGAGACATTATTTTTCCTTTCAAAGTCTTTCGCTCAATGGATGAAGACTTATCTAAAATCAGCGTTGATGTTGATTTTTTAATTTGTGCTGACATTTGTATTCCAGAGCAAGCCTCATTAACTCTTGATCTAACATCAATCAACCCTGATCCATTGTTAGATATAGCCATTAAAAATCTGCCCACTGAATTCATTCAAACCCATAGCACTTTAAATGGCGATCAATTACAAGTTACCTTTAAATCTTCTAAACCCCTTTCAACTGCTTACTTGTTTCCTAGGGAAAATGACTTATTTGTCTACATACCAAAACATGATTTTATTCAACTTAATGAAAATACTTATCAAATTTCTCTACCAATACTTAAATCAAACTTTGAATCTTTTTCAGGAGTTTTGAGTTTAGATGGTAAAGGATTCCAATTTAAAGAAAAAATTCAATCCATCGCAAACATATCTCTATGGCAAGCTATTTTATTTGCCTTAATTGGAGGGTTGATTCTAAATCTTATGCCATGTGTATTTCCGATTATTTCTCTAAAAGTACTCAGTTTTGTTTCTATGGGTGGTGATGATCATAGAAAAATTAAAAATCATGCCTTAACCTTTGTTGGCGGAGTCATGTCAACATTCCTTGCCATTGCAACAGCTTTAGTCATTATCAGAGCTAGCGGGTCAATGATTGGATGGGGATATCAATTACAATCTCCTGTGGTAGTTGGGATTCTAACTTTAATCATGCTAGGTATAGGTTTAGTTTTACTAACAAATATCAATATCGCATCAGGCTTAACCACCTTAGGCTCAAATGTCCAAACTCAAAATAATTATTCAGGTTCATTTTTTACTGGGGTCCTAGCTGTAGTTGTGGCATCCCCCTGCACTGCTCCATTTATGGGTGCTGCAGTTGGTTATGCTCTATTGCAGCCTTCATTTGCAACCCTACCTATCTTTCTTTCCCTTGGCTTGGGATTTGCTGGTCCATATTTAATTCTAGCTTTAAAACCTGAATGGATTAGTGCTTTACCTAAACCTGGAGCTTGGATGGAGACTCTAAAACAATTTTTTGCTTTCCCAATGATTGCTACTGCCTTGTGGTTAATGTGGGTATTTATGGTCCAAACCTCAGGAGATACATTAATTGAATTATTAATCCTTGGTTTAATTTTGGGCGCATCTATTTGGATGATTGCAACCTTTAAAAGTCATTGGAAATGGAGTGGAATGCTGATAACCCTAATCGCTGCTTTTCAAATCTTTAATACTTTACCAGTCTCCTCTAATAACCTATTGGAAAACTCTTCAGCAGATAGTTGGAATTTAGAAACAGAATCTAAACTTCAAACAGAAAATCAAGCCTACTTAATTAATTTCACAGCAGCTTGGTGTATTACCTGCCAAACCAATGAAAAAACAGCCTTTAGCAGAACTAGAGTACAAGAATACCTAATCAGTCAAGATATTAAATACATTAAAGCTGATTGGACTAATCGAAATGAAGAAATCGCTATAGGCTTAGCAAGATATGAAAGAACTGGAATCCCTTTGTACATATTTTGGAAACCTGGCATGAATAGTTCTAAAATATTACCAGCTGTTATAACAGAAGATTTATTAATT
This sequence comes from uncultured SAR86 cluster bacterium, assembly GCA_902608115.1. GTDB lineage: Bacteria > Pseudomonadota > Gammaproteobacteria > Magnimaribacterales > D2472 > D2472. Next base: position 8,287 of record CACLMT010000018.1, read on the forward strand.
AGGAGTATGCAATGAAGCTTGTTTTAAACTTACTGATACTTACTTTGATAACTCCAATGATCTTTGGGGCGCAGATTGTACTACAAAACCCAAAAGTTAATGAACTAGCACCAACTTTCTCTAGTATGGATAGTAATGGGTCAGTCGTAAAATTATCTGACTTTGTAGGAACTCCAGTTATTTTAGAATGGACCAATCATGATTGCCCGTATGTTGCTCGTCACTATGAAGAAAACAACATGCAAACAGCACAAAAAATTGCTCGTGATAAGGGTTTTATTTGGCTAAGCGTTATCTCATCCACTCCAGGTGATCAAGGTCATGTTAGTCCAAAAAAAGCTAATGAACTCTCCCTCACACGAAACGCTTACCCAACCCATGTGTTGTTAGATGAATCTGGTGACATTGGAATGATGTATGGAGCTAAAACAACACCGCATATGTATATTATCGATGCACAAGGTATCTTGCGTTATAAAGGCGCCATCGATGATATTGGATCTGGGATGAAATTCTTTAAAACTTCTTTTGCCGATGCAACAAACTATATCAACACTCAGCTTGATGATGTCATACAAGGTAACTCATTAAAAGTTGCTAGCACTATTGCTTACGGCTGCAGCGTAAAATACAACTACGACTGAAAGATATATTTCTCCCATTCAGAGTCTGGAAAACCATTGCGATTAATCTGATGCCCTTTAAGTAAATAAGAAAAAGACGGTTTGATTGGTTCTATTTTAGGTCGCACCTCCTTGTCACCCTTGTTTAAATTACATACCTTGCAAGCAGTAACAACATTGTCCCATGTTGAACTTCCTTTCTTGGATCTTGGAACCACATGATCCATTGTCAAATCTTTCTTCTCAAAGCTATCAAAACAATATTGACACGTATACAAATCACGCAGAAAAACATTTGTTCTTGAAAACTTCACATAATTATGAAATGGATGATAATTCTGGAGCATTAAAATACTTGGAACGTTAATTTCAATTGACGGGGATCTAACCACCCAATCTTCGTGTTCTTTAATTAAAAAAACACTTCTTGTAATTATAAGCTTAATAGCTTTCTTCCAGGTTATAACTGATAAAGGAAAATAACTTACTGGTCTACCATTTCCATTTAACAATAAACAATCTTGAGACATTAGATCTATAATTTAATTAATTTAATTAATTTAATACAAAATATTACATGAACCTGTATAAATAAAAAACCTAACTTTATAAGAATCTTGCAACAACATTCTTTAAATATGTATTTTCTATAAAGTCTGATATAACATATGATCAAAATATTAATCGGTTATGAGTTATTCAGCGTTTCAAATTTTTGGATCTCAGCATTTGATCACGCTGCTTATTTGCCTTATTGCCATTATCGGCATTCCTTTATTACTAAGGAATAAATCAAATTCAACCTCAATACTCGGAGCTAAAATTACAGCAGGGCTGATGATTTTGCATGAAGTGACCCAACCTTTTTATGATGTTTATTTATTTGGTCTACCTTGGCAGGGAGAATTGCCTTTTCATATGTGTGATATGTCAGCGATTGCTATTATTATATTTTTTTTAAAAGACAATGCTCCAAAATTATTATTTAATTGCGCATACTTTTGGGGGATCTGCGGAGCTACCATGGCATTATTGACTCCTGATTTAGAATTTGGATTTCCACATCGAGAGTACTTTCCCTTTTTCTGGGGTCACAGCTTACTTCTTTTGGCAGTTTTCTATGCCATGCTAGTCTTCAAACACCGTCCTCAATTGGCTGATGTACATAAAGTTATTGGAACAACATTTGTGCTTCTGCTTATAGTTTTTGTCATTAACAAAATAATTGGTCCGCCAGCTAATTATTGGTATTTAGCTGCTCGACCCGTGGAAGGAACCTTGATGGATTATTTCCCAGATCCTCCTTTTCATCTTATTGGTACTATCCCGCTTGCAATAACGTTGTTTTACATTGCGTATTTACCTTTTTTAATCAAAGATTTATTTTCTAAAAAGACGACCAGTGAAACTTGAACCAAATCTTTGGTTTGAGGAAGTTACTAAAACCTATCACAACATCTCTCCTCATATTCGTCACACTAAATTGATAAGTTGTGCTGAATTTAATAATGAACTTAAAGGTGAATATCTATTTAAACCTGAATCCCTTCAAATCACAGGTTCCTTTAAAATTAGAGGCGCTCTTTCGGCTATCTCAAGATTAACTCAAAAAGAATTACAAAGCGGAGTAATTGCATATTCTTCAGGCAATCATGCCCAGGGTGTTGCTTATGCAGCTAAAGTCTTTAACACGCCTGCAACTGTGGTGATGCCTCAAGATGCACCAACCAAAAAAATTACCAACACACGTGAATTAGGTGCAGAAATTATCTTTTATGATCGAAAAACTGAAAGCAGAGAAGGAATAGCTCAAGCAATAGCTAAAGAAAATAATCTAACAATCATCTATCCCTATGACGCTTTAGCAACTATTTATGGTCAAGGAACAGCAGCCTATGAAGCGCTACAGGACGTAGATGCAAAATTTAATAATGCAATTATATGTGCTGGTGGTGGCGGTTTAACAGCTGGATCTGCCATATCTCTTAAACACATGAATCCAAAGTGCAATATCTTTACCGCAGAACCAGAGGATTGGAACGATCACCAACAATCTTTTGTTCAAAAGCAGAGAGTTAAACTTGATATCAATCACACCGGTCTTTGCGATGGATTGTTAGCATCCACACCCGGAGAAGTTACTTTTAAGATTAATCAATATTTTGGTGTTCAAGGTTTATCTACTTCTGATCAAATGATATGTGAAGCCATGAGTTTTGCTTATGATCGACTGAATTTAAAATTAGAACCCAGCGGAGCTGTTGCACTGGCTTGCTTGTTAGATAATAAAGAAAATTTTAAAGGCTCAAGAACTTTGGTGATGCTTTCTGGGGGTAATGTCGATGAGGAGACTTTTGCAAATTGCCTAGCAAAAGTTACTCGGTAGTAACAGAGTAAGTGAACCTCGACTTTCATTCTCCGCTATTTCTGCAGTGTTTGAAAGTGTTGAGGTTTGATTGCATTTACATCTTATGAATCTTTGTTCTTCTTTGGATCTTTATTTTGAACAGGACATAAGAAGCACATAAATATTACTTTTATTTATGTGAATTAATATTAATCTTGTTAAGATTATCTTATGAAATATTCTCCACTGTTAACAAAAATGAGAGATTTTTATATTCAAGATGCTGAGTATGCGGTGCGTTCAAAAAAATTTATTGGAATGTTAGAAGAAAGGATCCTCGATGATATATGGGATCAATTAACACCAAAAGGGAAAAAAAACCTTAAAAAAGGTCACGAAGTTGAAATATTACAAGATGCTAAAATCAAAAATGTAGATATTGCTATCATTGATCCGAATAGCGGTCCGCTAATAACTGTTGGCATAAGATCACAAATGAATAGTATTGCAAAAAATACTTTGACTTATTTTCAGGATATTAGAGGTGAGTTAACTGGACTAATACAGAGATATCCTTTGTCTGTTCATGGTTATGTTTATATGCATCCGAAAGAAATAATTGATGCTCCAGGCAAAAAATATAAAAAAGAAAATATAAATCATTCTAAGTATGCAAGAATCGCTGCGAACATATCTGGCAGAGGAGAAGAACCACAAATTATTGTTAATAATTCACATCTCATTAGAAATTCTTATGATTTTTTTTCATATTTTGTTGCTGATTTTGATAAAGAGTCTGTTGTTTATAAGGATAACTGGGAAGAATTAGAATTAGGGGTAGACCTGTCGCTTGATAGATTTGTAGACAATATTATAAAAACATGTAAAAGGAGATTCTATTTTACAGGATATTTTTAACCTGGATTTCTCCAATAATTTAATATACTTAAATTATCTTTAATAATATCAATTTCTTTGGTATTTAGTCTTAGCAATTTATTGAGAATTACTCTGTCTGTTAATTCCACCGCCTCTAAAAGGTTGTCGTTATAAAGTTTTTTATCCAATTTCTGTAAAAATTCATTGTTAATATTAGATATAGTTGGGACTCTAACATTACAAATTTCTCCAGGTATTATTACCATTCTACCACCCCCTAAAGAATGAATTTCTAATTCAAAGAAGAGTTTGGTTAAAGAAGAGTACCATCCAGAAATTAAACTATTTTTAGTTATTGATTGAGATAATAAATCATTTTTTTTTATGTATCCGCATAAGAAAGAGTTTGTTGCTATATATCTGGCATCATTATCTAGTAAAATTGGTGAGTCCTTAAATGTCGACAAAATAAAATCTGGAACTTGAACAAGAGGTGTTAAATACCATGGGTTTCTTGAAGACGTTTTCTTTCTTGTATGAAATTTATTGTCTTCACCAAACTGAATGTATTTATTTGCCTCATTCGTTTGATTTACAGGATAAAAAAGTTTGCTCATCTGTTCGGGTTCTATATTTGAGGTGTATATACCTGTTCTTTTTATTGCTTTAGGTTCCGCTAAGGTCTCTATAAAGTTTTCCTCGCTGAGTTTAAATCTATTAATTATTTCTTCTTGTGGATGAAAATAATTCTTGTTGCCACTAACGTAACCAATATGAAAATCAATACGGTCACCTAATCTATATAATTTATTCTTGATTTTTCTTTCTATTTCGAAAAAATCTTCTGTTAGTAATGCATATTTAAATGGTTTTTGTTTTTTAAGAATAGGTTCTTTGCTGATATTTTTATTTCTGGAATTCCCCTTAAATGAGTCTTCAAAAATAAAATAGTTAAGAGATGATGACTGACCGCCGTATTTAGAAAGTTTTAATACAATTGTATCTTGGAGTATTTCAGGGAAATATCTCCTTTTTGAGTGATATACATCAATTTTGCCAAAATTATTAAATATGTCATTCCAAAGTGGGGCGGCATAAGAAACAAATGTCATATCGAATGGCAAGACAAAGCATAGGGTACCCCCACGCTTTAAAAAAGAAAATGATTTGTATATGAATAGCAACCACGAACTTGGATCAGAGTGCGATCTTAAACCTAAATCTTCTTTATATATCTTTTGCGCAATTTCTTTCTGCTCTTTTGGTAGATTTCTAGTGCGAACAAATGGCGGATTACCTATGATAAGGTTATATTCTTTTTTTTTCCTAAGAGATAGAAAGTCCTCATTTATTAGATTAACGTTCTTTAGGTTTTTCTTCGATTCTTGGAAGGTTTCAAAATCTATTTCTACGGCGTCTATGTGGAAATTTTTTTTATGCTTTTGAAGATGTTTGATGAACAAACCGTCTCCATAACTTGGTTCAAGCACATGCGATGTATCTCTTTTTATTGCAATTTTACACATAAAATCTGCAAGATCATCTGGTGTATAAAATGCACCTCTTTGTTTTATATCAATATTCATTTACTTTTGTATTCTAACCATATTAAAAAGTTTTACATATGACGATTTGTTAATTTCTCTTCTTATAATCTACTTCACCATCTTAAGAAAATACCTTGTATAAAAAAAGAGGTATCCCCTCTTTTAATAAAATACTTTTGATAAGATTGTTAGGTGAAAATTATTACTTGGAACTGCAATTTAAATTTTGCAAAGAAATTTGAGCATGTTGAATCAATGGATGCAGATATTTGCATTATCCAAGAGTGTGAAAAATTAAAAGAAGATTATTTTCCGAACTCAAAGTTTTTTTGGACGGGAAGAATTGAAAATAAGGGACTTGGTGTTCTAATAAAAAATGGAAGTGCTTCTTTAGATTCTATTCACAACCCAAACTTAATTAATTTCCTCCCCATTAGATCTGACGATATAAAAATATTAGGAGTCTGGGCATACAATCATAGAGCAAAAAAATTTGGAGATGATGTGAGTGGTAAAACTATTGAAGCAATTGATTATTACAAAGAATGGTTGGCAAATAATGATCTTCCATGTGTATTTGGTGGAGATTTTAATAATTCTTTTATTTGGGATAAACCCAACAAAACTAATAACTTTGAAAACATAAACTTTAAATTAGTAGAACTTGGTTTTAACAGTGCATATCACTCTAATACTAATGATGATTTTGGTTCAGAGAGAAATGCTACTTTTTTTCATACAAAAAAGGAATCAAAGAGTTATCACATTGATTACTTATATCTGAAATCCCTAACAACAAGTTCCGTTGAATTAGGTAAATATGAAGACTGGATTAAACTCAGTGATCACTCCCCCTTAATTGTTGAATTAAGTATTCGTTGATTTCTTGCTTTAACAAAATCTAATAATTCAGATATATAAGACAGATATTCTTCTTTATTTTTTGGTAGGGGTGCAGTTTCAAAGTTATCAAAATTACTCCAAAATTTAATTGCTACATAATCCTTTTCAACCAAATCTTGTAAAAGAAAATAATCTACATAACCCTTAAAATCAGCAAATAATTTAAAGAAATTAGCATTTCTTTCCAATACATCAGTTAATGGACTTTGTTGATTTAGATAAAGTCGTCTTATGCATTCAAGAGTAAAATCAAATCTGTCCTGAATTTTATGATTGACTCCTCTCGCACCATTGATAGTCATTTTGTTATTTATCCTTTTCGCAGGAAAGATTATGTATGCCCCGATAGTGCTGCAAATTGAAAAAAAACTATCAATTTCTTCATGACTAATTTCATCAATAATATGTGACATCTTTTTTACTCTGCTATATGTGTGACCAATAGAATCACTTGATAGGAAAAACTCTCCTAATGAAGATTTGTGGTGCAATAGTTTTGGGGCATCTAAATCTAGATAAAATTCTTCGTTGTTCGGGAGTGGTTTGCTCCAAAGAATTTTATGATATTTTCTTAATGTTGGACTAAAGGAATCTGGGTCTTTACCTTCGGGGGTATCGAAATAGACATCAAAATTTATGTCAATTTTATCTATGTTAAAACCCCACCTGTAGACCTATTCAACCGTAACGGATTGGGTTTGAAGTATGGGTTTATTGATTTGGATCATGTCACTCATTATTTAACCTTCTCCGTAAAGATTAACACCAATCAATTAAATGGTCACTTTAGTCAAAAGGTTCTTTATTTGGAGAAAGAGGTGTCGAGGATGGTGATGGAAAGTTTAATCAACTAGTGTACCGTTTTTGTACTCAAAGGATTTTATGGTGTTACCTTTTTCATCATATTCCATAACTGGACCATCTAGATTTCCGTCTTTGAAGTTTACCTTTTGATATAACTGACCATTTTCAAAATAAGTCTCAAGTGGACCCTCTGGTTTACCTTCTCTGTAGGTTATTTTTTGATATAACTGACCGTTTTCAAAAAACTTTTCAGAAAAACCGTGGGATATTCCTACTTTAAGGTTTGACCTCTCTCTCAAAATACCATTTTCAAAATATATCTCATAAAGACCATCTAGTTTCCCGTTTTTGTAGTTTCCTCTAAACTCCAATTGACCGTTATTAAAATATGTTTCGTTTGGACCCTCTAATTGACCATTCTTTTGATTACTCTTCTCTTGTAGTTGACCATTCTCATAATAAGTTTCGAGTAGACCGTTTGATTTACCCTCTATGAAGTTCACTTTTGTTTGTAGTTGTCCGTTGTCATAAAATTCTTCACACAAACCATGGGGTAAACCATTCTTTAAATTGACTCTCCCTTCAAGTTGACCGTTTTCATAGAAAGTTTCTAACAAACCATCTTTGATGTTCTCTTTTTCTGTCATTTTTTACTCGTTACAAAAACCCACACTGAAAACTCACTCAACAGTACCTGATTAATTTTGGGTGTTACTGTTTTTTTCATTAAATATTTCCTTATGGTACGCAAAATACTTCATATCAATTTTGTGCTTGATTTTGATTTTTTTACCTTCAAATCCTTCCAGATTTTTAATTTCTAGATTTTTAGGTTCTATATAAAAAGAAAAGGCATCAAATTGAGCATGATGGTTTGGGCATAAGCAAAGCATATTGGATAATTTATCTGGTCCTTCATGAGGTTTCCCTAGACCCTTGATGTGAGCACCTATTGCAATATCACCACTTGGTGATTTTAGTTGGACTCCACATACTTGGCATTTGCTTGAATATTTCCTTTTAATTATGTCTGGTAATGAATAATCTCTTTTGATTCTGCTGCCTTTAGTTGGAACTCTTTCGGGTGTTCCTGCATCATCTTTTATGGTCGAGTCAATTTTATCGATAATCTTTTCGTAGGAATCTTCACTAACGAGATGAAACCTACAGATATAAAAACCACTTACACCTATAACTCTTTCATATTCTTTTACATAGTAAATACCATCGTATCTATATCCTTTTTCAGGACCATACTTTGTTTGGAAACCCCTCCAGACTCTTACTGGTAAATTGTAATCGCAACTTATTTGCAACCCTTTATTGCCAACTGTGAATTCTTGGTCTGCTATTTGTTTTGGTGATCTTGGGTCCCTTCCACCATGTCCGGTATATTTAATATAATCGATTTCGTCGATATCATCTTCATATCCCTCCGACAAAACTATTGAGCATGCTCCTGTTTTAGATGCCCCCCAAATACCTGCTTGTATTGGGGTATGGTAACCAAGAGTCTTCATTTCCCTTCTTGATTGAAGAATTGTGCCTACCTGGAGTCTTTCTATATTTCCAAATTCCATAACTAAAGACTAGCACCCAAAATCATCCTACGGTTACGGAATATTATAATTATTAGGTTTCTTTTCATAAAAACATTCTGTCATAACTCCCCATAAATGTCTTATCGATACACATAAAGGGTCGCAACAAGTCGTATCAAAACCTTATGACTTTCGCTAACACGAAAAAATAGGTGAAAATTTTAGGGTGGTTTTAATCGGGATTAATTTTTAGTGAATTTTAAAACCTGCGCGGAATGCGGGGTTTAAACCCATTGTGTTCCAAACTTACTCCACCGTTACTGAGTAGGCTTTAAAGTTCGTTAAGGACGACCCATTGAATTGCTTCAGCAACTAAATCAAGAGGAACCTTTTCACATCTGTTTTTAACTGCGTAATATATAGATTCATAACTTTTGTTAACGCCCTTTTGTAAATCATATTCAGTATTAATGGCGCTTATATAACCCGAGATCCAACCAACCATATGAAAATCCTCATAGGGGCCTTCTTGATTATTTGCAACCCATTTCCCGCAACTTTGAGCACCAGTACCAAATATATTGTTTGCAGTTAATGGCATAGAGACAATCAAAGTGAGTACAGGTAAGCACATAAGTAATTTCTTCATTCTATGATTCTAAAGTTTTTGATCACGTTTGGGTAGGTCTTATTTCTAACTATAAATCCTTAAAAGTAAAATATTTCCTCTTTAATAATTTATTATAAACTATTGCAAATAGAACTATAAAAGATGCTCCCGCTGCAACCGGCATTAATATAAAGCCTATCCCTTTTGCACCAAGAACAGCAATAATAGGGTTAGCCCCAGCAGGTGGATGAACAGTCTTGGTTGCCATCATTAAAAATATTGCTAATCCAACTGCCAATCCTACACTGAGAAAAGAAAAACCTAATATTGCGAAAACAAAGACTCCTGATAAAGCAGATAATATATGACCAAATAAAATATTTTTTGGATGAGCTAAGGGGCTTTCATGAGCTGCCATGACCAAAACCATACTTGCTCCAAATGGCGGTATTAGCCATAAATTGCTTTCATCGAAAGAATTAAGGTATGCAAGTGCAGAAATGCATAAAAATGCTCCAAAAGCGGAAATAATATTATTTTTCATATAAATAGCATACTTAACATCAATACAATTGAGGGATTATTTAATTCGTCACCCGAAACACCATAATGTCTATACCATTCTGGTTTCTGCTGTATCTTTTCTTCAATTCGTTGTCTAATGATCTCTTGATCTGCTTTTGTGGGTTCCCAATCATTGTAATACTCTGCAGGGAATTGTGTGACTTTAAACTTGCGTGATGCGTCTAGTTTAAAACCTCTTTTAATTAGTTCTTTTCTCATTTGGATATATCTTTTGAAGAGATATTTACCCTTGTCGTAAAAGAACATAACATGACCTGTTCCAAGTTTGAACTTCTGAGGAATCTTTTTAGGATCCCAATTTGAAGATTGTAGTGATCTCTGTAAAGCTGAACCTACCATGAATATCTCACGATACTCAGCCATTAAATGTTGATCTGTTAATTCTTCAACAGGTATTATGTTAATTCTTGTCAAATTACTTTTTTAGAGCCTCCAGTCATTACATCAACAATGACGCCAATGACCATGTTTAACAAGATTACTGCATTGATGATGATAAAGGAGACAAAGAAAATCCATGCATAGGGATAGACTTCAATCACATTGCCCATAATCGCTGCCCAATCATCGTAGGTTGCAACTTGAACCAAGGTTATTAAGGCCAAACCAATGTTGCCCCAATTTTCTGGATCTACTGTGCCAAAGAACATGGTTCCAATAGCGCCCCAGACATACATAAAGATAAACATAAGCAAAGCAATAAAACCAACTCGCGGAATGCTTTTAATGAGTGAATCAATAATATGACGGAATGCTGGTACCACGGTAATAATACGTAACACACGAATTATTCTTAATAACCTTGCAACAAAAACACTCTCAACATTACTGATAGGTACCAAAGAAATGGCGAGAATTAAAAAATCAAAAATATTCCAGCCACCTTTAAAGAATTTAATTAAAGACCTCTCAGAAATCATGCGAATAATAATTTCAATCAAAAAGAATAAAGTTATGGCATTATCAAAAAAATCTAGATAAGCAATATACTGAGGCGGGGTATCATAAGAGCTAACCCCAGCATAAATTGCTGATGCCACGATCACAGCAATCACAATCCCATTAAAGACTTTGCTGTTTCTAATTCTTAGAAAAAAATCTACAAAACTATTCATAAATGCTTAATGATAAAGATAAGTGTTTTATTTACCAAGAGATACTTATCAAAAATATCTCCATAAAGTAGTTAAATATATTTCAGAGTTATAAGCCTTATTATGATTTATACTCTTCAAATAAAGTTATGTTCTATAAATTAAAAGTTTTCTATTTTACCTGTCTATGTATAAGTAGTGTTGAAATTTTTGCACAAGCAATTGTTAACATTGAGGATTTAAGGCGTGAGGGTCAAGTTGGCTTTTTTACCAATGTAACTGCAAGCTTGTATGCTGCTCGCGGAAATCGAGATAGAGATTTCTATTCTATGCAAATAAGGTTTGATAATAACTCGAAAAAAGCAGAATCCTTTCTTATACTTCAACAAAGCGAAAGAAAAGCTA
>CACLMT010000019.1 GCA_902608115.1 uncultured SAR86 cluster bacterium
TTAAGATTGAAGAACAGTCTCCTGCTCAAATAATTAATACTTTTGAATCAAGTCAATTAAAAGATGACCTTCCTTCTTTTAGACCAGGAGACACAGTAACTGTCTCAGTAAAGGTTCGAGAAGGAGATAGAACAAGATTACAGGCTTTCGAAGGTGTTGTAATGAATATTAAGAAGGCGGGATTAAATTCTTCGTTTATTGTTCGTAAAATTTCAAGTGGAATAGGTGTTGAAAGAACTTTTCAAATGCATAGTCCTTTAATAGATTCTATAAAAGTTAATAGAAAAGGTAATGTCAGACAGGCTAAGCTATATTATCTCAGAGAACGATCAGGTCGATCTGCAAGAATCAAAGAAAGATTAGATTAATTTTATGACTCCTATATCTAAAAGGAATCAATATCTCGATTCTTTTTTAGCGAACATAAGGTTAGAAAAAGGCCTATCTTCTAATACAATTAAAGCTTATGAAATTGATTGCAGTGCTTTCATAAATTGGGTAGAAAAAGAATTTGATTTAGATATTCTTAACATTAAGGAAAGCCACATAAGGAAATATATTACTTATTTTCATAACAGAAATCTTTCTAATTCAACTATCAATAGAAAACTTTCTGCTCTAAAGCATTTTTTCCTTTTTCTGAATAAAAAAAAATTTATTTCTTCAAATCCTATAGCTAGCTTTTCAGGCCCTAAGAATTTAAAAACATTACCTAAATCAATCTCTGTTATTGATGTAAATGCCTTAATAAAGGCTCCGGATTGCTCAACATTCATTGGTTTAAGGGATAGGGCAATGTTAGAGCTTTTATATGCCACGGGTGTTAGAATTAGCGAGCTTATTAATTTGCAATATTCAAATATTGATTTAAATAGATCTCTCATTAAAGTGATGGGGAAAGGTAATAAAGAAAGAATGGTTCCTTTTGGAGATAATGCTCTTTTTTGGTTAAGAGAATATATTAAATTTAGAAGGAAAAATAATCTATCTCTGAATTCAAGAGACTTTTTTATTAGTCAACAGAGAAAGAAAATTACTCGTCAGGCTTTTTGGCATAGAATTAAACTTTATCTTAATAAAACTGGTTTATCTCAAGAAGTTTCACCCCATACACTCAGACATGCTTTTGCAACTCATTTGCTTAATAATGGTGCTGACTTAAGATCTGTTCAGATGTTATTAGGGCATAGCGACTTATCAACAACACAGATCTATACTCATATAGCGAAACAAAGGCTGGGTGAGATGATTAAAAAACATCATCCTAGGGGGTGAATAGAGTGAAATTAGTATCTTTTGTTTTAATTATTTTTTTTTCTTTTTCTATATTTTCTAATGAGCTAGAAATAATTGAGAAAATTAATAAAGTTCTTCCTGAAGGAATGACTGTTCAAAATATAAAAGAGTCTCAAGTAGAAGGCATATATGTCGTAGATATTGGGGATTTACAGCCCCTCTATGTCTCAAAGGATGGAAGTTTCTTTTTTTATGGTGAGTTATATGCTGTTGAAGAAAGTTCTTTGCAAAATACTACAAAAAGTGAAATAAATCTAAAACGTAAAAGTATTTTAGACCAAGTTCTCTCTCAAAAGGATTTCATTACTTTTAGAGCATCTAATGAACAACATGTTGTCACAGTATTTACAGATGTAGATTGTGGTTACTGTAGGAAATTTCATAGTGAAATTGATGATTTTAATAATCAAGGGATTACCATTAATTATGTTGCATTTCCTAGATCAGGACTTGACTCAGAATCTTATAATAAAATTGTTGGTGCTTGGTGTTCGAATGATCCACATCAAGCTATCACAGATCTAAAAAATGGTTTAGATCCAGAATTACTTTTATGCCAAGATCATCCAGTTGAAAAACATTATATGCTAGGCCAAAAGATTGGTATTACTGGAACTCCAGCTATAATTGCACCTTCTGGAGAGCTATTGCCTGGTTATCTTCCACCTCTAGAGCTATTAAATAGATTAAATTAATAATGAAAAAGTTAAGAATAGGAATTTGCGGATGGGGGAATATTGCAACAGGTCTATACGATGCATTGCAGAGTGATTTGTTACAACAATTAGATGATCTCAATATATCAATAGATTGTATTGGTGCAAGAAGAGATAACCCTATATGTGATTATGGCGACATTCCTGTATTTAGAGATATTTTTGATATTCCTGATCAAGATGTTGATGTTGTGGTGGAGCTTATAGGTGGCGTAGAAGTTGCACGAGAACTTATTCTAAAAGCTATTAATAATGGCAAGCATATTATTACAGCCAATAAAGCTGTAATTTTTCATCATGGGGATGAGATTTTTCAAGCTGCCAGAGATAATGAAGTTCAGGTATTAATTGAAGCTTCTGTATGTGCTGGTACTCCGGTGGTTAAATTAATTAAAAATGAATTGGCTGGCAACAACATTTCTAAGGTTAGTGGCATGTTAAATGGAACTTCTAACTTTATTCTTTCAAGCATGGAAGAAGGGATGGATTTTGATGAGGCATTAAGCATAGCTAAAAAAGAAGGCTATGCTGAACCAGACCCATCTTTTGATATTGATGGTATGGATGCTGCACATAAAATAGGGATACTTTCACATTTAGCTTATGGATCATCCCTCCCACCCAAAGAATTTTATATTGAAGGAATTAGCAATATATCTACATTAGATTTTAAATATGCAAGCATAAATAATCTTGCTTTGAAGCATCTTGCTGTAGCCAAGATGAGAGAGGGCTCTGTTGAAATGAGAGTTCATCCAGTATTTCTTGATAAAAAATCTAGTTTAGCTTCATTGCATGGGGTAAGGAATGGCATAGAGATTGATACTGATTTAGTTGGAAAAGTTTATCTAGCTGGCTCAGGTGCTGGCAGAGAATCTACTGCATCAGGATTAATTTCTGATTTAATTGCAATAGGAAGATCGTTGGATAACAATACTGCAGTTATTAGCCACTCATTAAATGTTGCAATTAAAGATTTTGATTTAGCAGTTTTTAAATATTATTTTTATTTAGAGGTCAGTAATGAGCCAGATATAGCGAATGCTATTAATTCTTGTTTTGCTGATAATAATGTAAGTGTAGAAAATTTTCTTCAAGAAGATGCTACAAAAGACCAGCAAGTAGTAATAATGATTACCACTGGATTAGTAAATGAAAAAAATGCTCAGGTTCTACTAGATGCATTGTCATGTTCTAGTTTTGTGACTTCAGTAAGATTGATTAGAATCGAAGCTAATTAAATATGTTATTTCATAGTACTAGAGGAAATGATTCCGGAAGAAAGTTTTCTGACATAGTAATGCAGGGGCTCGCATCAGATGGTGGTCTATTTATGCCTGATGCATGGCCTCAAATTAAAATTGAAGACCTTCAAGAGTCTGATTCTTTTTTAGATGTAGCAAAAAAAGTTGTTCCCTTATTTACTAGCTCTTCTTATTCAGAAGAAGAGACCGTCACAATATTAGAAAATACTTGGCATGATTTTAATCATAAAGAGTTTGTATCAATTAAATCATTAAATTCCGAGTTGTTAGTTTTGGAATTATTTCATGGTCCTACAGCTGCATTTAAAGATTTTGGATTACAGTTAGCCGCCGCTTTCTTTAATAACATTCTTGAAAAAGAGCAAAAAACAGCCGTGGTTCTAGGGGCAACTTCTGGCGATACAGGCTCGGCTGCAATTGATGCTTGTAAAAAGTATTCTAGGATCAAAAGTTTTATTCTTTTACCAAATGGGAATATGTCTGAGGTTCAAAGACGCCAAATGACAACTGTTGATCAATCAAATGTATTTACCCTTAAGGTGAATGGCACTTTTGATGATTGTCAAGATATTGTGAAATCAGCATTCAGGGATCAAGATTTTATGAATGAAAATCAATATTTACTTGCCGTTAATTCAATAAATTGGATAAGAATTATTGGACAAATTTGTTATTACTTTTATACCTATGCACAACTTAAAGATAAGCATAATAAATTAAGCTTTTCTGTTCCAACTGGAAACTTTGGAAATGTATTTGCATGTTATTCAGCTTTTAAAATGGGCCTGCCACTTGAAAAAATTATTGTTGCAGTAAATCAAAATGATATTTTATATAGATTTTTTGAAGAGAATAATTATTCTAAAGGGAGCGTTATTGAGACAGTTTCTCCTAGTATGGATATTAGCATTGCAAGCAACTTTGAGCGTTTAATTTATGATTTTTATTCTAATCGTGATTCCAGAGTTTGTAATGAATTATTTAACAACTTTCCAACTTCATCTATCCAATTGAATGAAGATGTATGGTCAAAATCTAAGGAAATTTTTACAAGCGTTCGGATAAATGATCAAGATACCCTTGCTGCTATGTCAGAAACATTTAATGAATATCACTATACTATTGATCCTCATACTGCAGTTGGCTTTCAAGCAGCACAATTGTTAAAGGATGTTCTTGATTCAGCAATTGTAATTTTATCAACTGCCCATCCAGCAAAATTTCCTGAAACATTAAAATCTGCTGGCTTAGATATTAATAATATTCCAAATTCTTTGAGCAGGGTTATGGACAAGGAAGAATATTCATTTAACTGTGAAGCAAATCAATCCACAATTATTGATTACATAAAGCAGAAGAATTTATAAGAGGCTTAAATGGAACTGCCTAAAATAATTAAAGCAAAAAAAGGGCATCAAGAGGCAGTTAAAGCTGTTTTAACATTAGGCTTTTCAGCTGATCCATTAGTACGATGGATTTTTCCTGATCCAACAGCTTATTTACAGAGCTTTAATTTGTGGATAGAAGAGTTTTCTAAAATTTCATTTTCTCATGATATTGCATTTGCAGAGGAAAAATTTTTAGGAGCATCATTATGGCTTCCTCCCGGTGTTGAAGTGGATGAATCTGTTTTCGAGCCAACTTGGGCATCAATACCTGAAGATAGAATAGAGATTCTTTTTCAGATCTTGGAACAGTTTGCAGAATTTCACGCAGATGATTGTTGGTATTTAGCTTTTTTGGCCGTAGATCCTTCTATGCAAGGTCAAGGTATTGGTTCATTTATACTCAAGGAAGCATTACAAATGATTGATGCAAAGGGAGAGAGAGCTTATTTAGAAGCAAGCAGCGAAAGAAATAGAGCTTTATATGAAAGACATGGGTTTGAAATGATAGGAAAAGTCCAAATACAAGATTCTCCACCAGCATTTCCTATGATTAGAGAAGCTCATATATAAGATTATATATCGCAACTTCCATCTAAACCTAAGACATGAGCCACTCTGCCCATACCCATCCATCCAGCAGTACAGTAGGTTAAATCTGTAATTTCAGCATCAGTAAAAGTAGATTTTATTTCAGACCAAAATTCATTATCTTTTGATAATTGTTTAGGTTCAGTACCCATAGTTGTTGCAAATTTAAAAGCAATCAACTCTTTCGTATTCAGATGACTGAGATCACCCTCTAACAGATTTTTATAAAATTGATTATCTGGAGCTTCACCATTGTTTGTAACTCCTCCTTTGATACCCATTTGTTTAATATCTCTTTTGGATTGCCAATTTTTACAAATCTCACAACCATTCACTATGGCAGTTGCAATTCTGGCTGCTTCAAAGACTCGTAAAGGTAGTTTGCTATGTTCATATATGGCATAAGAAAATGCATTTCCTGCCCCAGCAATCTCTTTAGCATAAATATCACCTGGGCCCGCCATCAATGAATCGTTATCTTGTGAAAAATTAATACGCATAATTACTTCCTATTTTTTTAAAATATATTTATCAAATTTTTTATATCTCTAATTCTTTATAAAGATTAAAATATACACATGGAGATTAATGAAATCAAAGCTATTTTAAATGATCTTAGTGAACGTCTAAGTGATCTTAGGGGGTATCTTTGACGTTGATGCTAAGCAAAAAGAATTAGATAGCATATTAGCAACCCTTTCTAAAGAGTCTACTTGGTCAAATTTAGAATTATCACAGAAGCTCAATAAAGATAAGACTGTATTAGAAAAATTTCTTAATGCGTTTAATGCTACTCAATTTAGTCTGAGCGATAACCTTGATTTATTAGATATTGCGGTTGAGGAATCAGACGAAAAATCTATTATAGAAATAGCTAATGAATCCACGGAATTGATTGCTGCTGTTGAAGATTTAGAATTCAATCGAATGTTTTCTAACCCCATGGATCCAAACTCTGCTTTTTTAGATATTCAATCTGGTTCTGGAGGAACTGAAGCTCAGGATTGGGCTGATATGTTATTGCGAATGTATACAAGATGGGCTGAAAACCATGACTTTTCGGTATCAGTTATTGAACATTCTCCTGGAGAAGTTGCTGGAATTAAGTCTGCCTCACTCTTAATCCAAGGGAGTTACGCATATGGTTGGTTGAGAACTGAAACTGGGGTTCATCGATTGGTCAGAAAATCTCCATTCGATTCAGGGAGTCGTCGTCATACATCCTTTGCATCTGTTTTTGTTTCGCCGGAAATAGATGAATCAATTGAAGTTGAATTAAATTCTGCTGATGTAAGAATTGATACATATAGAGCATCTGGAGCCGGAGGGCAGCATGTTAATAAAACAGATTCAGCAGTTCGACTAACTCATGTACCTACGGGAACAGTTGTGCAATGTCAAAGTGACAGGTCACAACATAAAAACAAAGATAATGCTTTTAAACAACTCAAATCTAAACTTTATGAGCTAGAATTGCAGAAACAAAAAGATGAACAACAATTGTTAGAAGAGAGTAAATCAGATATTGGATGGGGAAGTCAAATTCGTTCCTATGTCTTAGATCAATCTAGAATAAAAGACTTAAGAACAAATGTAGAGAGTGGTAATATCTCTTCAATACTAGATGGCGATATTGATCTTTTTATTAAAGCCAGTCTAACTCAAGGAGTATAAATGTCAGATTCAAATATTGGTGGTGAAGCTTCAATCTTAGAAGAGAGACGTAAGAAACTTGATGAATTAAGAGCTGAAAATAAAGCTTATATTAATGATTTCCATAAATCAGATGATGCAACTGATATTCATGAGAAATATGGCCATCTTTCTAAAGCAGAGCTTGAAAAAGAAAAAATTAAAGGATTAGTTCTTGCTGGCAGGATTGTCCTAAAACGAGTCATGGGGAACGCAAGTTTTATTACTATCAGGGATGGCTCAGGTGATATTCAAGTTTACATTAGTAAAAATAATATTGATAAGAATTTGTATGTAAATTTTAAATCTTGGGATTTAGGGGATATTGTTGGAGTAACAGGAAATCTTTTTAAAACAAAGACTGAAGAATTAACGGTTGAGGCTCATTCAATAGTTTTGATTACTAAATCACTTAGACCTATGCCAGAAAAGCATAAAGGTTTAGCTGATATTGAGATTAGGTATAGACAGAGATACCTTGATTTGATGAGCAATCCGGAATCTAAAGAAGTGTTTGTAAAACGTTCACATATCCTAGGATCTATTAGGACAACTATGATAGAAGCAGGGTTTTTGGAGGTTGAAACACCCATGATGCATTCAGTGCCTGGAGGAGCTTTGGCCAGACCCTTTAGGACAAAGCATAATGCATTAGATAGGGAATTATTTTTAAGAATTGCCCCTGAGCTTCATTTAAAGCGATTACTCGTTGGTGGTTTTGAAAAGGTCTTTGAGATAAATCGGAGCTTTAGAAATGAAGGTTTATCAACCAAACATAATCCTGAGTTTACAATGTTAGAATTTTATGAAGCATTCGCTACTTTCCAAGGGACAATTGATTTTACAGTTAAGATTATTCAATCTGCTTCGAAGGCAATTGGAAATTCTAAAAAAATAGAATGGGATGGAGATCAGATTAATCTTTCTGCTTTTTCAATTAAAACCCTTTCTTCGCTTGTTTTAGAAGAGAATTCTGGTTTAAGCAATAATGATTTAGCTAATATTGATAAGCTAAGAGAGCATTCTGAATCAATTAAAATCTCATATAAAGAATCCTGGGGGGTTGGACAAATCTTACTTCAAATTTTTGAAAAAACAGTACAACCAAAATTAATCCAACCAACCTTTGTTATTGAATATCCTATCGAGGTTTCTCCTCTTTCTAGAAGAAATGATGTGAATCCATCTATTGCCGATAGGTTTGAACTGTTTATTGGTGGAAAAGAAATGGCTAATGGTTTTTGTGAGCTAAATGATCCAGATGATCAGGCTGAAAGATTTCACGATCAAGTTAAAGCTAAAGCTGATGGAGATGATGAGGCTATGGGGTTTGATGAAGATTATGTCATTGCTTTAGAGCACGGAATGCCTCCTGCGGTTGGAGTTGGTGTAGGAATTGATCGATTGGTTATGATGTTAACAAATCAAAGCTCAATTCGAGATGTCCTTTTATTCCCCCAGTTAAAGAATTAGCTCACCATCTAAATTTTTCGAAATTCTCTGGATTAGCCCAACCTTCAGGGTTATTCCATCCGCGCTTATTGTTATAAGTTTTTAAGTTATATGAATAAATTCGTTTTCGAGTTAATTCTGAATCGTGCATAAAACCTAGCTCTATTAGAGATTGATGCTCTCTATCGTTATGAGACTTTCTGATAACTAGAATTTTTTGAGAAAGGATATTTTTAATTAATCCTAATTGAGTTTTGGTTATTGGTGAGTCTTCAAAAATGATACATAAATCAGTCGGATTAATTAGACCAACTTCCGGATCAATAACTATTTGAATGTTTTCCAATGTTTCCTCATTTAGACTTATTAAAGGCGTCAAATTTGAAGCTGTAATAGCTAATATTGATTTTGCTTCTTCAGCAAGGATGATTTCAGTTAGGAATTCATTGAATTCTTGTTTAGACATTTACTTTAATAAATCTTGTACAGCAGATCTTTCCTCAATTAACTCATCCGTAGATATTTTGATTTTTTTCTCCGCAAAATCTGATAATGATAAGTCTTTAACAATTTCAACACTGCCATCTGATAAGGCCATCAAAGGCATACCACAAATAATCCCCTCAGGCATATCATAGCTACCGTCAGTTATAACAGCCGCACTAAAGCAATCACCTAAAGCTGTTGGATTTTCACAGGCAATAACAGTATCTAGCGCTGCTTTTGCAGCAGAAGTTGCTGAGGAGGCCCCCCTCGCATCAATCACTGCCTTGCCTCTTTGTTGAACCGTTGGTAGAAATTCATTATTAATCCAATCCATATCATTAATTGCATCTTGTCCAATAAATGTTGATGCTCCATTTACTAGAATATTTTCATAATCAGGGTACATGGTTGGGCTATGATTGCCCCAAATAATCATGCGGCTAATGTTAGCAATATCAGAGTTTAGTTTTTTTGATAAAATAGA
The DNA here is from genome assembly GCA_902608115.1 of uncultured SAR86 cluster bacterium. GTDB lineage: Bacteria > Pseudomonadota > Gammaproteobacteria > Magnimaribacterales > D2472 > D2472. The sequence goes on from CACLMT010000019.1 coordinate 9,368, forward strand.
TTTGGCTCTGTTGGAATCAAGCATTGTCATTGCCATCCATAGTTGAGAATTATTATTTGCAGCATTTCTTCCTATCAAGGCATTGGTGTTAGCTGGGTTTCCAACAACCAGTATTTTTGCATTAGATTTTCCATATTGACCAATGGCTTTTCCTTGCTCTAGAAATATTCCTCCGTTAATTTGAAGGAGGTCAGAACGCTCTTCAATCTTTTTGCCGTTATGGACTATGCCTCGAGGAATACTCCCAACTAATAAAAACCAATCAGCATTTTTTGCAGCTGTTTCAAAGTCTGACGAGAAATTAACATCTCCCATATTTGGAAAATTAGAATCTTCAAGCTCCATGACTAATCCTTTTAATTTATCTACTACTTGAGGGATTTCTACAAGTTCAAGATCTACAATTTTATTTTTAAAGGTATGACCATCTATGAGTCTTGGAATCAGTGAATAGCCTATTTGACCTGCTGCACCTGTTACAACAACTTTGACTCTATCTTCCATGAAAAATCCTAATAATTATTTATGAATATTATATTCCTATACATCGTTGTGAGCTACAATTTCATTCTGCATAACAAGGTTAGTATAAGTATGTTTTTGATAAATCCAATGGGGTATTTCGCATGAGTAATGTAGTAATCATCGGAGGAGGGCACGCAGGTGCTAATATTGCTTTTGCCTTGAGAAAAGATGGTTTTAAGGGCTCAATTGATATTATTTCCAATGAATCTTTTTTACCTTACCATCGACCCCCACTATCAAAGGATTTTCTAAAAAGAAATATTGAGATTGAAAAACTTGCATTTAAGTCAGAGGATTTTTATGTCGATCAAGACATCTCTGTTCACCTTAGCACGCAAGTAGATTCTATCAACAAAACATCAATGAAAGTTAAAACCAAAGATAGTTCATTTGCATTTGATTACTTAGTTTTTGCTACAGGCGCATCACCTAGATTGTTTTCTATGCCAAATGCAGATGCAAAAAATTTATTTTATCTTCGTCAAATTAATGATGTGTTAGATATACATAAAAAATTAGATTCAGCTAAAGAAATTGTTTTAATTGGAGGAGGATATATTGGGTTAGAGGTAGCTTCTGCAATGATAGAGCTGGGATTAAAGGTAACAATATTAGAAAGTGAAGATAGAATTCTTAAGCGGGTTACTAGCCCAGAATTATCTTCTTTTTATGATAATTTTCATCAAGACAAAGGAGTTAAAATATTATGCAATGTAGAAATTACTCAATTCATTGGAGATAGTTCTGCTATAACTGGTGTTGAGTTAGAGTCAGGAGAAAGAATTTCTACCGATATTGTACTTGCCGGTATTGGAGTAGTTCCAAACACCGATCTAGCTGAGACGATGGGTTTAGAATGCGATAATGGAATTAAAACAGACCAATTTTGCAGAACCAGCTTTCCTAACATTTTAGCCGCAGGAGATTGCACCTCTTCTTTCAATGTTTTATTGAATAAAAGCTTGCGTTTAGAAAGTGTTCCAAATGCTTTAGGGCAGGCTAAAGTTGTATCTTCATCTATCGTAGGAAACGATCTTTTTAACAGTGAAATTCCTTGGTTTTGGTCAGATCAATATGATTTAAAACTTCAAATGGCAGGTTTATCAATGGGCCATGATGATAGTTATATTTTAGGAGATATTGAATCTGCAGAATTTTTAGCTTGTTATGGGAAAGATGGGTATTTAATTGCTGTTGACAGCGTGAATCAGGCTAAACAGTTTATGCTTTTTAAGAGAGCTTTAAACAATGGGTATAAATTAGAAATGGAGCAAATAAAAGATAAGAATTTTCAACCTCAGAGCATTTTTTCCAGTTCAAATTAGTTAAACTACAAAACTTAAAAGGAGATTACTATGACAATAAACTTTAATGGTAAGGTGGCTATCGTAACAGGCGCAGGTGGCGGTTTAGGAAAGCAGCATGCATTAGAATTGGCTCGAAGAGGTGCCAAGGTTGTAGTTAATGACCTTGGGGGTGCAGTGGATGGTTCTGGAGGCGCTAGCAGTGCTGCCAATGCAGTTGTAGAAGAAATTAAGGCTGAGGGTGGAGAAGCCATTCCAAATGGTTCTAGCGTAGCTGACAGAGAAGGTGTATCTAAGATGGTAGCTGAAACTATGGAGAAATGGGGCCGTATAGATATTTTAGTAAATAATGCAGGAATTTTAAGAGATAAAAGCTTTCATAAAATTACTATTGAAGAGTTTGATGCAGTTATGGATGTTCATTTCCAAGGTAGTTTTTATGCATCCCATGCAGTTTATCCAATCATGAGAGACCAAAACTTTGGAAGAATTATTTTTACAACTTCTTCTGGAGGTCTTTGTGGGAATTTTGGTCAAGCAAATTATGGAGCAGCAAAAATGGGCATGATTGGCTTAATGAACTGTTTAAAGATTGAAGGTCAAAAATATAATGTTCACTCAAGCGCTGTAGCGCCAGTAGCATTATCAAGAATGACTGAATCACTTTTTCCTGAAGGAATAGGTGAGAGGTTTATGCCAGAATATGTTACTCCGGCAGTTATTTATCTAGCCAGTGAAGAAGCTCCAAACGGCGTAATTATAGGAGCAGGAGCAGGAGTTTTTACTAGATTTAGAATATACGAGACCATGGGTGTTGCCCTTGGTACTGATGCGGAAATGACACCAGAAAATATAGCTTCGAGCTGGGAATCAGTATCAGATATGGATGATGCAAGAGAAATGTTTAGTGGTCCAGAACAAACCATTAAAATTCTTGAGCAAGCTGATAAGTCTTAAGCTAAAAAACTAGGTCTTTCAGACATTAATTTAGTGTGTCTTTCTATCTCTGGGTAATCTGAAAGGTCCAATTGGTTAAGGCCAATAAAAAAATCTGTAGTTGTGATCATTTGAATGTCTGCGAAGGTAAACCTATCTCCAGCAACATATTCACTTTCAGCAAGAACGCCATTGAAATAATTAAGGGATTTTACACCAACTTTTTTCTGAGCTTCTCCAAATTCTTTATTTTGATTTTCTAGTTCAGCCATAGCTGGGTGAAGATGTCTGAAACCCATAGCCAAAGGTTTCATAAGCTCGTCGTAAATTCGACATTGCCACATTTCAACAGCAGCAATTTCCATCGGATTTTCTCCAAATAGATTGGGTTCTGGGTGGAGAGATTCTAAATATCTGCATATTGCCGTTGATTCCATGATAACGGTGCCATCATCTAGTTGTAATGCAGGAATTCTTGCATTGGGAGCTATTGCTCGATACTCAGGGGTCTTATGCTCTCCTTGCATGAGATCAATTTGAACTATCTCAACGTCAGTGATATTTTTCTCAACTAAAAACATGCGTACTTTTCTTGGGCTATTTGCCATGGGGTTGTCATATAATTTCATCGTTATCCCTTCATAATTTTTTGTTAAAACTGCGCTGATTTTAGCAAAAAATTATCAATCATTGAATTATCATTTATTAAACTTCTTTAGCTTTGTTTGTTTCATATAAAGCAGGGAGTAATTTTGCTAAATACTTCATTTCTTCTTGGGCATGTATCATTAAATTCTCCGCATCCTTTTTATCAAGGGCAAATAGTCGGGTAAATGCTAAATTGCCAATTAAACCATTAAATGAACTCACGGTTTCATTAGCTTGCCTTTTTGAAATATGTCCAAGCCAAAATCTAGATCTCATTTCTGCGCCATCTAAAGTATTCCTAACTATGTGACACATTTTTGCTATATTAATTTTTTCGTCCAGTAACCCAACTCTTGCACAAATAATAAATGTATTGTCATTATTAGGGTCATACCCAAAGAGCTCAGAAGCATTAATGAACTGTATTCTTAACTTTGATAGTTCCTGTCCTATATATTCATGCACTAAATGGCTAGCTCCAACAACTTTTCCAGGTTGTTTATTTTCCCAATCCATCCATACATGATCTTTAGGATGCCACCAGTTGTAATGCTCTGTGGTCTGAAGAAAATCTGAAAACCACCATTGGACCATATTAGCTGTCACCCCAGGCATAGGAGTTCTTACAGACACTAGATAGGTAGCATCAGAGAGTCGTTTAATTTCATTAGGATAAACCCCAGTTTCGTTAATCAAAGCCTTTTCAGGATCTATTGTTGAGGTGAATGGTTTAAACCCAAAAACAAAAATGATTATTAGGACAAATAAACCTAAGGGTTTTATTAGAGCGGAAAGTTTGGTCATTTAAAATATGAAAATTATTTAAGATGGTAAAAGAATTTTCTTAAAAACATCTGAATAACCATATGAAATCTCCATCTCATTAAGATATCCTTTTTCCTTGAGAAGTTTGTGAGCCTTTGGAAGGTTGTACCACGGACAGAAAGTAAATAAATGGTGTTCTATATGATAATTGACATTTAATGGAGCTAAAAAATATTTAAGATACCAAGGAACAAGAGTTGTTCTAGTATTAGTCAAATCATCTCCTCCAGGGACCCCAGAATGTTCTGTAATGCTTCTAATTCGATAAAATAAGCTAAAGAATGTAAACAGTGGAAACCACCAAAGAGCCAAATACAACCAACCATTACCTGATATATATAAAATTCCAAAGATAATTAAATTTGTTATAAAAAAACCTTTGAGCTTAGTAAAAAATTTTCTTACGTGGTCAAAAAAGGAGAGATTTTTTCCCCAAGCTGATTTTATAGTGCCTAAATATCTTCTAAAGCCTGCAATACCAGTTAAATCTCTTAAAATTTTTCTTATTAAACTGTATTTTGAGGTTGGAAAAGCTTTTGTTAACCCTAGGTCAGGATCTTTATCAGTTTCAGTATATTTATGATGAAGAGAGTGATATTTTCTATAAGGCAGGGTATCTGTCATGACTGGATAAGCGCAAAACCATTGAGAAACTAAATCGTTGGTTTGTCTATTTTCAAAGATAAGTCCATGAGCACCATCATGCATTAGAACAACCATTTCAAATTGCTTTGCAGCAATGATTAGTGCAGAAATTATAAAAGTAATTAAATTGGGATATACAATGAATAGGCTAAAAGCTAATGCTACTTGCAACCATATTGATAGGATTATAAGAACACTTACCCAGCTTTTTTTATAACGTAAGGTATTTATTTCTTCTTCGCTAAGTAATTCATCTGTTTTGATCATCAAGCTAATTATAACCGAGAGGAGAAATTAGTAACGGTTTATCACCGTAACTTAGTTGTTAAGTAATTTTAAACCTTTGTCTAAATAGGTTTCCAGAACGCATCATAGTTAAGCTGAGCAAGGCTTTATTCCCAGTTTAGAGCACCACCAGTTTGATATTCAATCACACGCGTTTCAAAGAAATTCTTTTCTTTTCTTAAGTCCATGATCTCAGACATCCAAGGGAAAGGGTTAGTTGCTCCAGAAAATTCTTCATCAAGACCAATTTGGGTTAGTCTTCTATTGGCAATGAATTTTAAATATTCTTCCATCATTACAGCATTCATACCTAAAACACCTCTAGGCATGGTATCTCTTGCATATTGGATTTCTAAAATTGTTCCTTGAAGAATCATTTGAGTAGCTTCTTTTTTCATCTCCTCATCCCAAAGATGTGGATTCTCAATTTTTATTTGATTGATTACATCTATACCAAAATTCACATGCATAGATTCATCTCTTAAAATATATTGAAATTGTTCAGATGTTCCCGTCATTTTATTCCTTCTTCCCATGGATAATATTTGAGTAAAACCGCAGTAAAAGAAGATACCTTCAAGAACACAATAGAAGGCGATTAAGTTTTTAAGTAATTTTTTATCTGTTTCATCGGTACCAGTTTTAAAATTTGGATCAGCTAGATCTTGGGTATATTTCAGACCCCATGCTGCTTTTCTGGATACTGAAGGAATTTCACGATACATGTTAAAAATCTCTCCTTCATCCAAGCCTATTGATTCTATGCAATATTGATATGCGTGAGTATGGATAGCTTCTTCAAGGCTTTGTCTAAGTATATATTGACGACATTCTGGGTTAGTAATTAATCGGTATATAGCTAGAACCAGGTTATTAGCAACTAGAGAATCGGCTGTTGCAAAAAATCCAAGATTTCTTTTTACTATAATTCTTTCATCTTCTGTTAAGCCATCTTCAGATTTCCATAAAGCAATATCTGGCGTCATATTGATTTCTTGTGGCATCCAGTGGTTAGCACTGCCATCTAAGTATTTTTGCCAAGCCCAGTCATATTTAAAAGGAACTAGTTGATTTAAGTCAGCTTTACAATTAATCATTGCTTTTTGATCAACCTGTACTCTTCCAGCCATAGCATCAAAATCATCAATTGCTGCAGTTAGATCAAGATTTTCAACTGTTTTTTCAGCTTCTTCTGATCTATTTGTTCCAGAAGTTGACTCGAGAGCCGGTTCATTTTTTTGAGCTTCTTCTGCCGGTATTGTTTTAGCCTGAATAGGTTTTTTTTCTTTAGTCGCTGGTTGAGCAGTTGTTTTTACAGCTGCTGGGGTTTTGTCTTGATTGTATTCATCCCAATTTAACATTTTATTTCTCCAATTTTATTGACATGCCTCGCAGTCAGGATCATCCAAAGAACAAGAGGCAGGTATTGGTGCAGGAGTGCCAAGCTCTTGTGGGGTTCCAGATGCGCCTTCTTCTTTTGCACTGACAGCATTTAGATTTCCTTGATTAACGGTTGATTTTTCAGTTGTGGTAGCTGCAATTGAGCGCAGGTAATAGGTTGTTTTAAGGCCAGAGTACCATGCCATTCTATAGGTTAGATCTAATTTTTTACCATTAGCATTGTTAATGTAAAGATTTAAAGATTGTGCTTGGTCTATCCATTTTTGTCTTCTGCTAGCAGCTTCAACAATGTATTTAGGCTCTACCTCAAAGGCGGTTGAGAAGAGTTTTTTTATTTCATCAGGAATTCTTGAAATTTCCGATAAACTACCATCAAAGTATTTAAGATCATTGATCATTACATCATCCCATAAATCTAAAACTTTTAGCTTTCTTACAAGATAAGGATTTACGATTGTAAATTCACCCGAAAGGTTAGATTTAACATAAAGGTTTTGATATGTAGGCTCTATTGATTGAGTCACACCAGTAATATTTGAAATCGTAGCAGTAGGAGCAATAGCCATAACGTTAGAGTTCCTCATTCCATCTTTCTTAACTTTCTTTCTCAGTTTATCCCAATCAAGAGTTTCAGATTTATCTACTTTGATAAAATTACTACCTCTGTTTTTTTCTAAGATATCTATAGAATCTTTAGGAAGAATTCCCTGACTCCATAAAGATCCGTCATATGTTTGGTAGGTTCCTCTTTCTTTTGCTAGTTCCGTAGATGCATGAATAGCATAATAACTAATTACTTCCATGCTTTGATCAGCAAATTCAATCGCCGCATCAGAGCAGTAGGGTGCATCTTGTATGTAGAGAGCATCTTGAAAGCCCATTAAACCTATACCAACTGGGCGATGTTTTAAATTTGAATTTTTTGCTGTATCAACCGAGTAGTAATTTATATCAATTACATTGTCTAGCATTCTTAAAGCTGTTGTTACAGTGTTTTTCACTTTCTTATGATCTAGTGCACCATCCTTCATATGCTGAGGCAGATTAACTGAACCAAGGTTACATACAGCTATTTCTTCCTGGCTTGTGTTAAGTGTAATTTCAGTACAAAGATTGGATGAGTGAATGACCCCAACGTGTTGTTGAGGTGATCTCAAATTACAGGAATCTTTAAATGTTATCCATGGATGACCTGTTTCAAAGAGCATGGTTAACATTTTTCTCCATAAATCTTTTGCTGGAATGGTTTTGTGTTGATCTAATTTCCCTTCAGCTGCTTGGGCCTCGTATTCTTCATATCTTTTTTCAAAATCAAGGCCTGTTAGGTCATGCAAATCTGGTGTTTCACCAGGAGAAAAGAGAGTCCAATCAGCACCAAGTTCTACTCTTTTCATAAAAAGATCTGGAACCCAGTTAGCTGTATTCATATCATGAGTTCTTCTTCTATCATCTCCAGTATTCTTTCTAAGATCTAAAAATTCTTCGATGTCTAGGTGCCATGTTTCTA
>CACLMT010000020.1 GCA_902608115.1 uncultured SAR86 cluster bacterium
TAGGTAAAAATTCATCTTTAATTTTCTTTGAGCCATGATGAATGATAGTTTGTCCGATTGAGCCGACACCTTTGCCAGGTGATGGGGCGCCAACTCTGCATAATTCTTCATTAAGAATATAATCATATATACCTGGTTTTTCTTGACCTCCATATTTTTTAGGCCATGACATACCTAAATATCCTTTCTTAGAAAGGGTTTTCATAAATTCTTGTCGAGCAGGGCTATCTATCTTTGTTTGAGCATCAGCTTCTCTATTTGGAGCAAACACATCATCTGCATGAGGTTTAACTTTTTCAGCATTTATAAAATCTTTTATCTCAGCAATAAAAGCTTCTTCTTCTTTGGTAAAATTAAAATTCATAAAATTAGTTTCCTGGAGCTAGAACCTTATCTCTATTACCTTTTTCATAGTCAACTCTTAGTTTTCTTTTAATAATTAACCATGAATTATTAGTTTTTTTCCATTCATCTTGATATTCGCCAAACATTTCATAAAATTCATTTTCATTTGGAGGCATCCCAACATGATAAACCCTAACATAACATTTACTAAAAGCATTATCGTCATCTACAGTAATTCTAAAATTTCCTAATAAGTGCTGAGTAAAACCACATCCACCTAAACTTGCTTTACACATATCAACTATCTCTTCTCTTGATGATGATTTTATTAATAATCCAATAGTTTCATCACCATATTCAGCCAACGCATCTTGATGAAAAATGTTCTCTAATGAGGGCCATTCTTTTTGATCAAGAGCAATCGCATAGTTAATTAGTTTATCTTTAATAATTAATCTATTTTTATCCATTTCCTTCTTTTATTGCTTAACTAATATCCAAAGTTTAATATAAAATCACATATCTTGATAAATCGCTTAATTATTCAATGGAACTAGATTTTACAGAAGAACAAAAATTATTAAAAAACACTGTCGAAAGGACATGCATTAAATATTCTGATTTAAAATCTCTGAGAGAAATTGAAGACTCTGAAAAGGGATACTCAGAGGATTTTTGGAATCAATTAATAAACTTAGGATTAACTGGAATAGGAATTCCATCAAAATATGGTGGTTCTAACATGGGTTTGTTAGACCATGTCATTGTTTATGAAGAATTTGGTAAATCATTATCTTTATCACCCCATTTTATTAGTTCTGTAATTTGTGCATCCTTAATACAAAAATTAGGTTCAAAAGACCAAAAGAGTGAAATATTAAATGATATAGCATCAGGTAAATCAATTTTAACCCTGGCATGGTTAGAAGAGGGCTCGGGTTTTGATAAAAATGGCATAAATACAGCACTTTTAGAAAAAAATAATTCTTTATTACTCAATGGAATTAAGCACATGGTTCCTTATGCATCATCAGCGCAGAAGATGATTGTTTTATTTAAATATAAAAACAATATAGGTGGAGCAATAGTTAATACCAATCAGTCAGGATTAACTTTTCATTATCAAAAAAATCATGCTAAAACAAACTTGTATGAGGTAATTTTTAAAAATGTAGAAATAAATAAATCAGATCTACTAGAAAATTTAAATTTCTGGGATACATGGAAATCTATTGTTTATATTAGCCAGATATTAATAGCAGCCGAGGCTACTGGAGGTTCAGAGAAGTCATTGTATATAGGTAGAGATTATTCATTAGAAAGAGAAGCTTTTGGACAAAAAATTGGGTCATTTCAATCCATAGCTCACTATCTAGCAGATGGTTTGGTTGAAGTAGAAGCTAATAAACTAATGACTTATCAAGCAGCTTGGGCATTTGATGAAAATAAAGATATTTCTACTTTATCGGCAATGGCTAAATTACAATCATGTAGAGCATTTAGAGAAATTGCAGCAACTACAATACAAATTTTCGGTGGCATGGGTTTTACAATTGAAGCTGATCCTCAGTTATTTTTTAGAAGAGCTAAGCATTTACAGAATTATTTATGGGATGAGTCATATTTAGAACAACAATTAGAAAATAATTTTTTTAATTAAATAAGGAGTTTAATTTGTCATTTTCAACATTAAATTATGAGGTAGATGATGGTGTAGCCAAGATTACATTAAATAGACCTAACCAATTAAATTCAGTTAATAGTGTCATGTCTAGAGAATTACCCGAAGCATGGAATACATTTAATAATGATAATTCAGCAATTGTTGCAATAATTTCGGGAATTGGAAAAAAATCTTTTTGTTCAGGAGCTGATTTAGAAGATTTACCTGATATGAATGATGATATTGGAAAGGCAACACTTGAATCAATTAAATGGACTTCGATGCAAAATAATATTTGGAAACCTGTGATTTGTGCAGTTAACGGAATTGTTTGTGGAGGAGGGCTACATTTTGTAGCTGATAGCGATATTGTTATTGCATCAGAAAACGCCACCTTTTTTGATACTCATGTAAAGGTTGGTTTAGTAGCTGGGCTTGAACCAGTTGGTCTAAGTAGAAAAATACCATTAGAGAGTGTTTTAAGAATGTCTCTTATTGGGGGTGGAGAAAGACTTAATGCAGAGGATGCTAAAAATATTGGTTTAATAAGCGAGATTGTTAAACAAGAAAATTTAATGACTAGGGCAATTGAAATTGCAAATAAAATTAAAGTTCATTCTCCTTCAGCATTAGCAAAAACAAAAAAAGCTATTTGGCAATCAAAAGAAGTCGGCTTAACTGAAGCTCTTCATTTTGCATGGAATTTAATTTCAGAACAAAATCAACATCCTGACTTTAAAGAAGGATCTAAATCTTTTATTGAAAAAAGATTACCTAATTGGAAACCTTATAAATCTGATGAGTAAATACGATCAAATCATATATGAGGTAGATGGGATTTTAGGAAAAATTTTTTTAAATAGACCTAAAAAGCTAAATGCATATACACCTGATATGGGCGATCAAATTATTGATGCTTTTAGAGATGCAAATAATAATAACAATATAGTTGCAATAGCATTTCTAGGTCATGGTAAGTCTTTTTGTGCGGGAGCTGATAAAGATTACTTATTAGGTAATAAAAAGAGTAAATCTGGCCTTAAAATTGGTGAAGATGAGTTCATATCATCATTCGTTAAGGAGCTAGCATTATCAAATAAGATTCTTATTGGAGGAATTAAAGGAGCTTGTGTTGGTATTGGAATAACAATGTTGCTTCCGTTTGATATAAGAATAGCTGAATCTAATTCTATGATCTCATTTCCTTTTACAAAATTAGGAATTCTACCTGGTCTTGCAAGTTCATATTTTTTACCATCTTTAGTGGGACTTAATAAAGCTAAACAACTTATTTTAAATAATTCAAAATTAACAGCTCATGAGGCACTCAGTATAGGATTAATAAATGAAGTAGTTGATGAAGGCAATGTAGAGTCAAAAATAGATGAATATATAGATCTCTATAGAACTATTAATAAAGATGTTTTATTTAAAGCTAAGCAAGCTTTTTCAAATGATTGTTTGGAAGAAGAAGTTCAAAATGCTATAAATAGAGAAACTAATTTATCAAAATCGTTAAATAACAAATAATTTTACTTAGGGGGAATAATGCATATTAAGTCATTAGGTTATATAGGTTTCGGTGCAAAAGATCCATTGGAGTGGTTAAATTTTGGTACTGAAATATTAGGGATGATGCCAGCAAGGGCAATTCCAGGAGAAAGCTGGGGCTTTCCACAGGATCCAGACTTTAAAATTGCAAGTGGAGGTAAAGGAATAGCAGATGATGGCTCTGTTTATTTAAAGCTTGATGAATATCAATGGAGGCTTGGCATTCATCCAGACAATGATAATAATGGTATTTTGTATATTGGATTTGAAGTTGATAATGTTGCAGAGCTAGAAAAAGCTAAAGAACATTTAATATCTAATAAAGTTGATGTCTTAGACGGTACAGATGATGAGGCCAAATCAAGAAGCGTCGGAGGTTTAATAAAATTTAGTGATCCATCAGGTAATCCAATTGAGATTTATTATGAGCCTACTTTAGATTATAAATTCTCATCTCCTATTCCAGATCATTCCTTTGTAGCAAGCTCCTTTGGGCTTGGACATGTAATGATATTGGCTGCAAATAGAGAACAAACTTTTGATTTTTATACCAAAATTATGGGATTTAAATTATCAGACTATATAAGCTTTACGAATGGAGATGGAGCATGGTTCATGAGATGCAATCCTCGTCATCACACAATGGCATTATCTAAGTTTGGAGAAGCAAATGGTATGCATCATATTATGTTTGAGGTTGACTCAATTGATACAGTTGGAAGGGCTCTTGATAGAGTAAATAAGGCAGGTGTACCTATAAGCTCAACTTTAGGAAAACATATTAATGATTTAACAACAAGCTTTTATATGAAAGGACCCAATGGTTGGGATGTTGAGATAGGTGCAAATCAATTATATATCCATAATGATAACGAGTGGATTCCAAAGCAATTTGTAGAAGGAGACATTTGGGGCCACCAAGGAATTATGGACTCTGTTGCAGAAGTTAGTGGAGAGCTTGAGGAGGAGGCTAAATCTGATGGGAAAAATTAATTTAACATCAAATTCAATTGATGTAGGTATAGTTACTCAGAATGCACCCACAATGTTAGATTTTTATATAAATACTTTAGGTCTTACTAAAGAAATTGAAATCCCTTTTCCTGGTCTAGGTACTGTTAATAAATTAAATTATGCTGATGGTTACATTAAAATTTTAGTTTTAAATGAAGAACCAAAACATAAAAACCATATCGGTGATTTCACCACAGCCCCAGGAATTAGATATATAACTATAAATCTAAGTAACCTTTCAGACCTTGTAGATGAGTGTAAATCTAAAAATATTAAAATTATCAATGAGCCAATTGAAATCAGACCAGGAGTTAAAGTAGCTGTAATTCAAGATCCAGATGGTAATTTAATAGAATTAATGCAAGCTTCATAAAATAGCTATACACATAAAATTTTATTAAAAATTAATATACACACTTATCGACTTTAAATTAAGTAAATATGCACAGCTATAAATTTTAAGTTATACTGTGCATAATTATGGGCGGTAAATCACAAAGTTGGAACATATCCAAAGGGATATCAATCTATTTAAGAAAAGATAGTCCTAGATACTATGGTTGCCTAAGACTTGATGGTAAGTACTATCGCAAATCATTAAATACAGAGGATAAGGATCTAGCAACAAAACTAGTCCTAGAATGGAATGATGAAAAGTTAAACGAATTTTCTAACAATCAATCCTCCCAAACATTAAATCAAATTAAAAAACCAATAAATGTTGGTTATAAACTTGATGATAAGTATGCATTAGATAAAGGAAAAGTTTTTTTAACAGGTACACAAGCATTAGTTAGACTTCCAATTATTCAAAGAAAAATTGATGCCCAAAATAATTTACATACTGCAGGTTTTATATCTGGTTATACCGGATCACCTCTTGGTGGATATGATCATGCATTAAATCATGCTTCTAAATTCTTAGAAGAAAATCATATAGTTTTTCAACCAGGTGTTAATGAAGATCTTGCTGCAACAGCCATACATGGAACGCAACAAACTACTCTAGTAGAAAAACCTAAGTATGATGGCGTGTTTGGAGTTTGGTATGGAAAAGGACCAGGTGTTGATCGGTCTGGTGATGCTATAAAACATGGAAATTATGCTGGTACATCAAAATATGGAGGAGTTTTAGCATTGGCAGGAGATGATCATGGAGCTAAATCATCAACAACAGCACATCAAAGTGACCATGCTTTTATCCATTTTGGAATGCCAATTCTTAACCCATCCACAGTTCAAGACTATTTAGATTTCGGAATATTAGGATGGGCTATGTCCAGATACTCAGGATGTTGGGTTGGATTTAAATGTGTAACTGATACAGTTGAAAGTGCAGCATCAGTAGATATTAGCCTTGATAGATTTAAACCCGTCATACCAGATAACGGCTCATTTGAAGATGAAAATATTCATATCAAATGGGGTTTTACTCCAGCAGCATCTGAGTCAAGATTATATAATGTCAGATTACCCGCTGCTCAGGCTTTTGCCAGAGTTAATTCTGTCGATAAAGTAATTTTTAAAGATAAGAATAAACTTGCCATAGTTACAAGTGGTAAAGCTTATTTGGATGTAAGACAAGCATTAGACGAGCTTGGTCTAAATGAGAATATATGTAAAAAAATAGGTATTTCTTTATACAAAGTAGGAATGGTTTGGCCTCTTGAAGATCAAAAAATTCTAAATTTTGTTGAAGGCCATAAAGAAGTATTAGTTATTGAGGAAAAAAGACCTATTGTTGAAGATCAATTAACTAAATATCTATATAACAAAAAAATTAGACCTCAACTTGTTGGAAAAAAAGACGAGAAAGGAAACTTGCTCGTACCTAGCGAGGGCGAGCTTTCACCCAGTATGGTTGCTTTAATAATTGGTAAAAGAATTGAAAACCTTTCTTTAAGGATAAATTTATCAAAAAGAATAAAAGAAATTGAAGAATTTATATCAACTATTAACTCATCACCAATATCTAATTTATTTAGATTACCAAGCTTTTGTGCTGGTTGCCCTCATAATACTTCAACAAAAGTACCTGATGATAGTTTTGCATTTGGTGGAATAGGATGCCATGGAATGGCAACATTCATGCCAGAAAGGCATACATATAATTTGGGACAAATGGGTGGAGAGGGTGCTATGTGGACTGGAATAGCGCCATTTACAGAAACAAATCATATTTTTCAAAACTTAGGTGATGGAACTTATTATCATTCTGGAATACTTGCTTTACGTTCTGCTGTAGCTTCAGGAGCTAATATAACTTTTAAAATTTTAGTTAATGATGCGATAGCTATGACTGGTGGTCAGGATATTACTGGGAAAGTAAAAATAGATGATTTAACTTGGCAAGTTCACTCTGAAGGTGCAAAAAAAATTGCTGTTGTATCTGATTATCCCGAAAAATATCCCAAAAATAGTTCATTTGCACCTGGGGTGCAAGTTTATCAAAGAGATGATCTTGATGAAGTACAGAAGAGTTTAAGAGAAATTAAAGGCGTAACAGTAATTCTTTATGATCAATATTGTGCAACAGAATTAAGAAGAAAAAGAAAAAGAGGCCTTGCAGAAGAACCCAATAAGAGGATCTTTATTAATCCGCTTGTTTGTGAGGGATGCGGTGATTGTGGAGTTCAATCAAATTGTATTGCTATTGAACCCCTTGAAACTAACTTTGGAAGAAAAAGACAAATTAATCAGTCTGCATGTAATAAAGACTTTTCATGTACTAAAGGTTATTGCCCAAGCTTTATTACTATCACCGGTGGCTCATTGAAGAAAAAAGGCAAGGCACTAACAAATAATTTATATGATCATTCAAATATAAAACTCCCTACACCTTTGGTTCCTGAACTTGATCAGCCCTTTAATATTCTTATAACTGGAATTGGTGGATCTGGTGTTATTACTTTAGGTGCAATTCTTGGTACTGCAGCACATTTAGAAGGTAAAGGTTCATCAACATTGGACGTTGCAGGATTAGCTCAAAGAAATGGTCCAGTTACAAGTCATTTAAGAGTTGCAAATTCTTCAGATGATCTACATGCAACAAGAATAGCATCTGGATCAGCAGATTTAATTATAGGATGTGACATTGTTGTTACTACAGGAATTGAAGCTATGTCCAAGATAAGTCCGCATAGAACTAATATGGTGATCAATAATCATGTTGCCCCAACTAGCACTTTTGCAACTGATCCTAATCTAGATTTATCCTCTACACGAATGATTAAAGGTTTAAAAAAAGTAGGATCTGAAAAATTAATGCATTTTATAAACGCAACCAAGTTTGCTGGTGCATTAATGGGCAATGCTATTTCAGCTAATTTATTTTTAGTTGGTTACGCAATACAAAAGGGACTTTTTCCTATTTCATTAACAGCTATTGAAAGAGCAATTGAGTTAAATGGAGTATCAGTTGATATGAATAAGGAGAGTATATATTGGGGAAGACTTGCTGCTATAGATATTAATAAAGTTAAATCAGTTGCTGACATTGATAAAGATAAAATAGTTAAAAGAGAATCTTTAGAAACTGTAATTAAGGATCGCTTTAATTTCCTAATAGATTATCAAGATGAAAAGTATGCTAAAACATATAAGTCTTTTATAGATAATGTAATTAAAAAAGATAATTTAATTAAAAATCAACGAGAAGATTTTTCAGTAGCAGTAGCAAAATATTATTTTAAATTAATGTCATACAAAGACGAATATGAAGTTGCAAGATTGCATACAAGCAAAGAAATTAAAGAATATATAGAAGATCAACTTGAAGGAAATTATAAGATTGAATATTCTTTGGCGCCCCCAATTCTTAGAGGAAGGGATAAAACTACAGGTAGATATCCAAAGAAAAAGTTACCATCAATAACTTATTATTTTTTTAATGTATTAAAAAGATTTAAATTCCTTAGAGGAACACGTTTTGATATATTTGGAATGACCAAACATAGAAACATTGAAAGAGCATTAATATCTGAATATAAAGATATGATCAATAAAGTCTTAAATAGTTTAAATAATGATAATTATAATGCGGCAATTAAAATTGCATCTTTGCCTGATCATATAAAAGGATATGATGTTGTGAAAGAAGCTAATATCGAGAAAACTAAATTACTTAAAGAGCAATATTTTAATGAATTCAAAGGAATTAGTATTGATGTAGTAAATAAGTATCCAAAAGTTTCTGGTGAATAATGATGAGTGACAATGTATATATATTAGGTATTGATATGATCAAGTTTGGTAGATTTCCTAATAAATCTGTTCCAGAACTTG
>CACLMT010000021.1 GCA_902608115.1 uncultured SAR86 cluster bacterium
TTAAAAAATGATTTGGATAATCCGTCTTATTCTTCTTGGCTATGCAATTTTATATTTTGGTATAGGGGCATGGGCTATTATGGAGCCTATGAAGGATGCATTAGCATTCGCATTGTCGTTTGAGCCTGTAAAGGATGCATTAATGGAAGTTCCATCTTTTATGGGCTTAGTTGGATTGTCAGTATCTACAGCAATTGGTTATTCAGAAGTTGCTGGCTTATATGGCGGAATTAATCTAGTGGTAGGATTTTTATGTTTCTTAGGACTATTTAGTAGAGGCATAGCGGCTTACGCATTCTCTTTATTAGCATTTTTAACTTTCAGCATTGCACTAGGAAGATATTTATTTGCTCTCATACCAACTACACCAACATATTTAAATACTTTCTTTATATTTGAAGCAACAACTTTTGTGTTAACTTTATGTTGTTTTTTGTATATGCGTTTTTTATATAATCCCAGAAAGAACGCTCAAGTAAAGAATGTAACTGCTGATCAGAAAAATACCTGAAACAGAAAAAATACTTTTTCTAAATTCTATTTTTGTTAGAGCGATGGCTAATATTATAAATATTATGCTCATAGCAGAAAGAATATAAAAATCTCTTTCCATAACAAATTGGTTTATGCTTATTGATCCAAAAAAACCTATTATTGGGATTACCAAAACCAGATTAAAAATATTAGATCCGATAATATTACCTACCACCATTTGATGTTTTCCCTTTCTAAGTGCGGTAATAGCGGTTGCCAATTCAGGCAAGCTAGTGCCTAGAGCAATAATCGTTAGACCTATAATAATTTGCGGAACACCAAAAAATATTGCTGTTTTTTCTGCATAATGAATAGTTATACCTGATCCCACAAAGAGAGCAATTAAACCTATTAATGCAAAGATTATGCTCATGCTCATGTTAATGTTTGAAGCTTTAAAAGGCTCCCCATCATCTAGGCTTTTTGTTTTCAATAAAACGTACATAAAAAGCATGAGTAGCACAATAAAGCCTATGCTCTCACTCAATGAAATAGTTTCGTCAATAAGAGAGAAGCCCAAAAGAATGACTGATAAACTGAAAGGTATAAAATTTAGCAGCTGTGTCTTTGAGGGGGCGTTAAAGTAAAAGCAGGTTACTCCAAAAATTAAGCCGATATTTGCAATATTTGAACCAATTACATTACCAAAGGCTATTTCTTCATTTCCATTTATTACCCCTGAAATTCCAACAAAAATCTCTGGGGCAGATGTACCAAATGCTACCAAAGTTAAGCCTATGGCTAAATCACTTATACCTAGATGTTTAGCAATACTGCCAGAATGGTCTACAAATTTATTTGCACCCCATATTAAAATAGTTATTCCGGTAAGCAAAAAGAAAACACTATGCGCTAATTCCATTGGGCTATTTTAAAGGCAATGCTATTGAATTCATACTGAATTCAAGCGAACATTGGTAATTAATTTTAAAGATAAGGGTAGATATGAAAATCACAGAGTTATTTAATGTTTCTGGGAAAGTTGCAATTGTGACTGGTGGCTCTAGAGGCATTGGAGAAATGATTGCTTCAGGCTTTTTAGCAAATGGAGTAAAAGTTTATATAACAGCTAGAAAGGAAGTTCCACTATTAGAAAAAGCTGAAGAGCTTGTTAAAAAATACAATGCAGAGTGTATACCCGTACCATGCGATCTAAGTTCGCATGATGGCATTAATAAATTCTTAGAATATATAGAATCACAAGAGAAACATATTGATTTTTTAGTTAACAATGCTGGTGCTGCTTGGGCAGAACCTTATACTAATTATTCTGAGAAAGGCTGGGATAAGGTGATGGATCTGAATGTAAAAACTATTTTTTATCTTACACAAAAATTAACTCCCTTATTAAGCCTTAAAGCAACTTCAGATGATCCAGCAAGAGTTGTAAATATTGGTTCTGTAGATGGAATAAATGTTCCCATAATTGAAAATTATGCATACGGTGTCTCAAAAGCTGCAGTTCATCATTTAACAAGAGTGATGGCTAGAAAGCTGGTTAGTGAAAATATTTTAGTTAATGCTATAGCGCCGGGACCTTATCCCTCTATGATGCTTGGAGCAGCAGTAAATCATGATTATTCTTTAATTGAGTCTCGTAATCCGAGAGGAAGAATTGGCTCACCTGAAGATATTGCTGGTCTAGTATTATTTTTATGTTCTCGAGCTGGAGCCTACACTGTTGGAGAAATTATTACCTCTGATGGCGGGTTAGTTGGTTGTGCCGGCCATGATTTAAGTGCGCCATGAGTATTTATGAAAAATATTTTCTTCCAAAGTTATTAGATTGCTGTTGTGGAATGGAAGGGTTTCAAAATAAAAGATCTCAAATAGTCCCTTTAGCCTATGGAAGAGTTTTAGAAATTGGTATCGGTTCAGGTTTAAATTTCGATCATTATAATTTTGAAAGAATCTCAGAAATAATTGGAATTGATCCCGCTGTATCTTCTGTTGCAATCGCTAGATCAAGAGCGGCATTATATGATTCTAAGATTTCATTTGTTGAATCTAGTGCAGAATCAATAGCTTTAGAATCCTCTTCATTTGATTGCGTTGTCATTGGTTATAGTCTTTGCACGATTCCAGAGCCTAATTTAGCACTTGCAGAGGCTCACCGTTTATTAAAATCTTCAGGGTCTCTTTTCTTTATGGAGCATGGATTGGCTCCAGAAGTCAATATTCAAAAATGGCAACATCGATTAACTCCACTCTGGAAAAAGATTGGTGGAGGATGTCATTTAAATAGAAACATTGAGGAATTAATTCAAGCTTCAGGTTTTCAATTTAAAAATTTAAAGAAGAAATATATCAAGGGGCCCAAGATTGCTGCATTCCAATATTATGGAGAAGCAACCAAAGCTTAATTTGATTGGGCTTCAGCAAAAGCGTCCGCTATTTGATTTCTCATCCAAACATGAGAACCGTCATTATCATCGCTAGCATGCCAAATTAGATATTGTTCAAGAGGCGGCACATCAATGGGAAGCTCTTGAAAGCTTAAACCATGTTTCTTAGCAAACGATTGCGCGCAGAGTAAAACTAGATCAGTTGATCTTACAATTTCTGGAGTAACTAAGAAATGTTGAGCTCGAAGAGCGATGTCAGGTTGAAGTTGAAGTTTCTGCAATTCTAACTCAACAACAGAAGCTCCACGCTTACGATTAGAAATATTAATATATTTCAACTTTAATAATTCATCTAGATTTAGTTTTTCAATTTTTGTAACTGGATGATTTGCTCTATGGGCTACCACAAATCGATCTGAGAATACTTTCATTGATTTAGTATCTTTTGAATTTGGTATAAATGGATCAACAGCAAAACTAAGCTCGTTCGTAGCAAGAGCATGAGGAACTTCTTTTCGTGCTGTATAGAAACTTTTAATTCTTATATTTGGAGCTTCTTTTTCAATTTTTTCTAGCAAAACAGCAAGAATACGACCTTCATTAATATCTCCCAACGATATTCTAAAAACTCTTTCACTAGTCATGGGATTAAATTCATCTGGTTCATTAACACTTTTTTGCATAAGTTGCAGAGCATTTTGAATGTCAGCAATAATATTTTCTGTTTTTTGTGTAGGAATCATTCCACTGCCAGTCCTAACAAATAAATCATCATTAAATTTTTCTCTTAAACGTGATAGCGCATTTGAAACAGCTGGTTGAGTAATACCAACTACTTCAGCTGCCTTAGTTAAACTGCCCTCAGTGTAAATTGAGTTCATAATTACAAAAAGGTTTAAATCGAAAGAGCTAATTTTCATTTTTTTGCAATCTTATAGATTTGATTTTCATGAACAGCTATCATACAAGTACTAATAAGTTGATAAATCAAGAAAATCATAACATTCACATTGCTTATATTACAACCTAATATTAAGTAATAACAGGAGATACAATGAAAGATTTAAAACCAGAAGTTCAAGCCTTTTTAGATAGAGTTTCCGATTTTATAGATAAACAAATAAGACCTCATGAAGCCTTATACGGACAACAAGTAGAAGAGGGTGGTCGGTGGTGTGTTCCACCTATCATGGAAGAGATGAAATCAAAGGCTAGAAAGGAAGGTTTGTGGAATTTCTTTTTACCTGGTTATGAAGGTGAATTTGGAACAGGATTAACAAATTTTGAATATGCTCATCTAGCTGAAAAGATGGGATCCTGTGGAATTGCTTCAGAAGTATTTAATTGCTCAGCTCCTGATACTGGAAATATGGAAGTTCTAGAGCGTTATGGATCAGAGGAGCAAAAAGAACAATGGCTTAAACCCTTGTTGGCGGGAGAAATTAGATCTGCTTTTGGAATGACTGAGCCAGGTGTCGCATCTTCTGATGCAACTAACATGGAAGCAACAGCTGTACTAGATGGGGATGAATATGTAATTAATGGAGAAAAATGGTGGACATCTGGAGCTGGAGATCCAAGGTGCAAAATTATTATCTTTATGTGCGTGACTGATCAAGATCCTGATTCACCTCGTCACAAAAGGCATTCTCAAATACTTGTACCTACAGATTCTAAAGGGATTGAAACTAGAAAAATGATGGAGGTTTTCGGGTGGGATGATGCTCCTCACGGTCATGCGCATCTTAAATTTACAGATGTTCGAGTGCCTAAAAGCAATATGATTTTAGGTGAAGGTAGGGGTTTCGAAATAGCTCAAGGTCGACTTGGTCCAGGGAGAATTCATCATTGCATGAGAGCGATTGGATTGGGTGAAAGAGTTTTACAAATGATGTGCGAGAGAGCTCAGAGTCGAATTGCTTTTGGTAAGCCTATAGCTCAGTTGGGAGGTAATTTTGATGTTATTGCAAACTCAAGAATTGAACTTAATATGGCAAGGCTTTTGACTCTACAAGCTGCCCATATGATGGATACAGTTGGTAATAAGATAGCAGCAAGCGAGATTGCGCAAATTAAAGTTGTAGTACCAAATATTATTTGTGACATTATTGATCGTGCTATTCAAATTCATGGGGGAGCAGGTGTTTCACAAGTCTTCCCTTTAGCAAGATTTTATGCTGGCATGAGGACATTAAGATTAGCTGATGGTCCAGATGAGGTACATAGAAGGGCTGTAGCTAGATATGAACTTGGAAAATATAAAACTTACGATAAAACCCAAGAAGAATCTTCTAAAATTGACAAGTCTTAATTCTCGGTGAGTAATAATTTAATTTTTTATGACACTGAAACAACAGGATTGGTAAGAGATTTTGCTCAAATTCTTCAGTGTGGCTCAATTCAAACAAATAGAAAATTAGAACTTCAAGGTGAGCAAAACTTAGGTTGTGCTCCCTTACCATGGGTAATACCCCATCCAAAAGGCATGCTGACGAATAAAAAAACTCATCTTTTTCATTCCAATGTTTCTCATTACGAGTTAATAAGAGATTTAAATCGTCAATGGCGAGAATGGACAATTGATGAACCAGCAATCTTTATTTCGTTTAATGGAATATTTTTTGATGAAGAGAGAATTCGCAGAGAATTTTACTGGAATTTATTTGAATCTTATTTAACTAATACAAACGGTAATAGTCGACTGGATATTTTATTGATGATGCATAATGTGGCTGCATTTTTCCCAAATTTGTTAAACATACCTCTGCATGATGGCGGACCAGGAATTAGTTTAAAACAAGAACATATTGCAGCAGCTAATGGCATAGAAATTGCGGATGCGCATGATGCAATTGGTGATTGTAAGTTAATGATTGCTTTAATGAGTATGATTGATGCAAAAAAACCTGAGCTTATTAATTTCTTTTTAAATATTTCTTCAAAGGCAGGCGTTCAAGCGGCAGTTCAGGAGCCTGGTTTTTTAGGGCTGGGAGAAGTTTTTAAACGAAATGTATTTACATATCCCGTGGTTCCTTGTGGTAGCAAAGCCCCAAATGATCTCCTGTTTTTTGATTTAAGTTTTGAACCAGAAGAAATCTTTGATTTAGATACCCAAGAAATTTATTCTTTGGTTCAAAAACCAAGTAAATCTGGACCTTTTAAGAAATATGGAATAAACAAAACTATTCCTATCTGTCCCAGTAATATGATTGAAGATAAGACCGTATTTGATAGAGATTTTTCTGTATTAGAGGAAAGAGCAAAACAAGTTAGAGAGAATTTAGATTTTCAAACTCTAGTTAATCAAGCCATGGCAGATAAGATTGATAATTGGAATAATGAATATGAACACATAGAGCAGATGATTTATTCAGGAGGTTTTCCTTCAAAAAAGGATAAAGACTTGATGGCAGATTTTCATCGATTCGATTCAGCTAATGAGCGGATTAAGATCTGCAGAAATATAACAGATTCTAGACATAGATTGTTTGCTGAAAGACTCATCTGTCAATTTTATCCTCAAGATGCACCTGAGGATATGATGGATCGTTATGAAGCTCTAATCTCTCAAAGACTAAATGAAGATGGTCCTTGGGGATCATTAAACAAGATAATGCTTGAATTAGATGACTTATTGGAACAGGATAATCCAGAAAGTGATCAAACCATTCTTGAAGAAACCAAGGAGTTTTTGATCCAGCGTTTTCAGAGTTAATTTTAAAAGAAAAAATAAAATAGCAGATTGTTATTGATATTGTGTGAGTCGGACGGACTAGTTAATAAGATTTTACTGCCTTTAATCAAATTGTTTTTTCGCACTTGCAAAAAGCAGATAAAAAATCATCCCAAAGAACATAACACTGGCTGTGACATAAAAGACTGCGTCCCAAGAATTTGTTGTTTTAAGAATCAAGCCTGATAAATAAACTCCAAAAATTCCTGGAATGGCTCCTATCATATTGGTTATTCCCATGAGCGTTCCTGTATATCTTGGTCCGATGTCTGCGTGATTTACAATAAAGCCACCGGCTGCCATGCCAGAAAACGCATTTCCTATACATAAAATAGTGATAATTTGTCCCACTGATTCAAAGGAAGGTATAAGGGCAAGACAAATACCTGCACCCCCAAAACCAATAGTGTTACAAATTTTTCTTACAGTAAGTAGTTCAAAATTTCTTCGAACTAGGAAATCTCCAAAGTATCCTCCCAAATTTAAAAATATAAAAGAAGTCAGATGTGGAAGCATGGCAAGTATTCCTACCGAAGAAAACTTTACACCCAGTCCTTGATTGATAAATACAGGTAGCCAAGATAAAAAGACAAACAGTGAATAGTTGCTGCAGAAGTGAGCCACTGCAATTGCCCAAAGTGGTTTGTTGGTAATTAGGACTTTCCATGGAAGTATTTTTGCTTCTTCTGTGGTGGGGGCAGTTTCCTCTATTAATGTTAATTCTTTTTTAGAAATAGTAGGATGATCTTTTGGGGATGACGTCACAAATTTTTTCCAAAAGAAATACCAGATAAAACCTACCATACCAAAAAGATAAAAAGACCATTCCCACCCAAGCTGAATGACAATAATTGGTGTGACAACAAGAGCAAAGACTGTACCAAGGAAAAGTGCACTGTTAGTGACTCCTACAGCTCTAGCTCTTTCATTGATTGGCACCCATCTCGCATAAAGACTATGCCATGCTGGGAAAGTTATTCCCTCGCCCAAACCCATGCATATTCTAGCTAAGATTAAGAAGCTAAAACCAGCGTATGCTGCTAAAGGCGTTAAAATTGTAAAGATTGACCAAAACACAAGGCCGTAACCAAGTACAATTTTGGCTCCAAATTTATCTGAGAGATAGCCACCTAAAACTTGAGTAAAAATATACCCAACAAAAAATGAGGAAAAAACTATGCCCATTCTTTCGTAGTCCCACCCCAATTCTTTTGCCATTGGTATTATGGCGATAGAAATATTTACTCTATCTATGTAACATATAAAGACCGCAAGAAAACTAAGAAAAATAATTTTAAATCTGACATGCATTACTTATTAAAACATCGATTTATATGTTTTACTTTAATTATTTAACATCTCAGGGTTGATGAATCAGTTGAAGAAAGGAATCAAAAAAACTGTTGATATTAATGCTGATTTAGGTGAGTTTTGCAATGCAGAACAATTGGAAAATGAGCTTAAAATTTTAAAGTATATTTCTTCAAGTAGCATTGCATGTAGTGGGCATATAGGAGATTCTAAAAGTATCAGGGTTATTCTTGAGGCATGTAAAATCAATAATATTGCCGTAGGCCCTCATCCATCTTATCCAGATCAGAAAGGGTTTGGTCGCAACCCGATGAATATAACCCTCAGAGATTTGGAAAGCTCTCTTAGGGAGCAAATACAACTTTTTTTTACAGTGGCTAACTCTATGTCTATGCCAGTAACCCATGTAAAGTTTCATGGTCAGCTTTATAATGAGGCAGCTCAAAATAAAAGACTGGGAAATATGCTGATTAATATGATTTATTCTATTGATCAAAATTTATCTATTATTGGTCCAGCAAATTCACTTTTAGAATTTATCACCAAGAACTCCTCGATTCCTTTTATTTCAGAAGCCTTTATTGATCGACGTTATCAAGAGGATTCTAGCCTTGTGAATCGCAATCAAGGTAATGCCCTTATAGAGTCTATCCAAGATCAAGTGCATCAGGCTCGAAGTATTGTTATAGATGAAAAGGTAATGACGGTT
>CACLMT010000022.1 GCA_902608115.1 uncultured SAR86 cluster bacterium
AAAGTACCTTGTCCGTCCGGCTTGCCATATATGAACTCCCCAACGTATTTATTTCCATTGGCCCAAGTGGTAGTGCCTATACCATTGGCACAATTGCCACTAATACAAGCTCCCCAAGATGATGAAGAAGCTAATAGAGCTGTTATAAGGATTAGTTTTTTCATAACATTAATTCTATCTACTTCTCTGCATCTCGGGCTTCCCCAACCATTACTCGGACGTCTGCAAGCAGCTGCCTAGCATCGTACACAATACCCGATTTGATGGTATAGCTTACCCCGCCAACACGGGTAACTTTGCCAGCCTCGCGGTCCAGATACATATGTCCCGTGCCGTAGAGCAGCTTGAAGTTCGCAACCGGGTTACCTTTAACCAGAACAATATCAGCCTGCTTGCCTGGAGTGATGGAACCAATCTGTTCGTTCATGTTAAGCAATTCGGCGCCGTTCAGCGTGGCTGCCTGAATAACTTCCAGTGGATGAAACCCTGCTTCTTGGAGTAGTTCTAGTTCACGGATATAGGCGAAACCATAGAGTTTAAAAATAAATCCAGCGTCTGAGCCTACTGCAATCCGACCACCCGCATTCTTGAAGTCATTCACAAACTGCATCCAGAGAGCAAAGTTATTCCGCCAGGCGACTTCATGGGTGGTTGTCCAGTCAAAATGGTAAGAACCATGCAAATGCGGATCCGGTTGGAAAAATCGGCCCAATGCTGGCCAAGTATAATCATCGTGCCACTCAGCTCGGCGGGCGCGCATCACATCACGGTTTGCCTCATAAATGGTAAAAGTTGGCACCAACGTAAAATCCAGGTTATGAAGTTCCTGGATGGTAGCTTTCCAAGTGTCGGAGCCAGGTTGTGCAGTTTGTTGCCAGAGATTCCCAGCTTCACCGAACCGCCATTGCTCATCAGAGTAGTTATAGTCGGGCGGATAATCCTGAATAGTCCGGTCGGTGAACATTGCTTCGGGGAGACCGTACCAATGCTCCATGCTATCAAGACCAAGTCGCGCACTATCCAGAACATTCATATGGTAGACACTATTTTGATCATGATGGTTAGCCGTACCCATTTGCAGCTCGTCCGTCTCTTCATAGACTACTGTCAACGCTTCTTTTGTACCGCGGCGCAATTTCACACCCAGGGCTCCACGCTTTTTAACGGCTTTAACCCACTCTCTCGCAGCACTAGTCTCAGTTATGTCTTCTCCTGGAAAATACGCGTATGGAATAATACGAGGCGCGACGATAAGGCCGGCGGCACTACGCTTGGCATGCTCTACCGTCCATTCAAGACCCATAAATGAACCAACATCGCGCACCGTTGTAATGCCATGCGCAAGCCAAAGTTTGAAAACATATTCAGGCGGCGTTACAGGTCCCGCCTGACCTTGACCCGGATAACCCACATGTGCATGTGCGTCGATGAATCCGGGTAACGCCGTCATACCTTTTGCATCAAAACGCTCTTCACCTGGAACTGGCTTTGGTGACCGATCATGAATCTCAGTAATCTGGTCTTTTTCAATGACTATACTAACGGGACCGCGCGGGGGTGATCCCAACCCATCGACCAGCATAACGCGGTCAATAACCAGTCGCTCATAAGGTCCTGCACCCTCACCAGCAGACCGGTCCGGTGCATCGTCTGGAATCTGCACGCCGTAGGATGCAAAAAGCTCAGCGGCTTCCTCCCCAGGCTGGGAAGCAAAAGCGGGCAAAACATAGATCAGTAGTGCTGATATGAGAATTAGTTTTTTCATCTGTCTAGTTATAACAGATTTATGAATTATTCCAAATTTAACTAAATGGTGGAACTAAAGGTTCAAAATTGGAACCAGTTAATTCCTAATTTCATTCTACTTCATAGGCTCTCTGAGGAACGCTCATGACGCCTGATATTAAAAAAATCATTGCCATAAAGATGCCCATGGATTCACCAACGATCAAGACTATAGATCACTCAGCAAATACAAATTTCTTGCTTAAATATTTTTATGTAATGATTACATTAAACAATGATTAAATCTCAGGAAATATTATGAACTTTACCGAATCTGTTATAGGTTTTTTTATCAAGTTAATCATGAAAAACTATATCTTATTAACATGTTTTTTTTTAGCAATAAATAATTTTGCACTAGGCACTAATGAGATAGCTCAAATATTAAAGAGCTCAACAGTTCGGATCAGTCTTTGGGAAAATTACGATACAACTGACAAAGAATTATATGCTGGAGGAAGTGGCATTGTCTTAAATGAGTATAGAGACACCTACTTCATTTTAACCAATGCACATGTTGTTTTGTCGCAATTTTGCCTATTAGACTCTGAAGATGAAAATTGTGAAAACCTGTTACTCGGCGACTCTATCACACTCACAGTAGATACAATGGATTCTAGTTTTGAATACATAGTGACCGAAGAAGATTTTATTTTTTGGGAAGATTTAGATTTAGCAGTCATTGCAATAGATGGAGCGATGTATAAAGAAATGGATGACTTACAGAAACTAGAAATCGGAGGTATGTGGCACCCTCTTCAACCAGTCTATTCTTCTGGCTTCCCTTTAGTTATAGGAAATTATAAAAACTATAGAGATATTTTTTATGATTCTTGTGTGATAAATGCTGGAATATTTGATGAAGCAGGTATGCAGGAACTGATGAATTACTCAATGGTTCATGATTGCAGTGTTGCTGGAGGCATGAGCGGTGGCCCTCTGGTGACACAGGATGGAAAACTTATGGGTATTAATGGATTGATTGGAGATGCAGTCTTAGAACAAGGATGGTGGGGAAATATTATATCTAGTGATTTTGATAACCTGAAATATGCTTATGCAATTCATATATATGACCTCTACGGTTCAGTTCTGGTCGCGCAAACTGGTAATTTTGACCCTCAAAGCAAGTTTTATAATTTTTTACCTCGCCTGTCACGAAAAGAACATGAAGGATTATATGGTTATTTGTTGGATAACCTTAATGCGAATAAAAGTTTATTAAATAAAATGTTTAAATAAAGTAATAAGATTGCGAGAAAAGAGAAATATTTACTTGTTCTGAGCATTTTAACTTCACTTCATAATTATCAACATAATCTCTGTAATTCAAACATCAAAAAAGTAAACTTGGTGGAGCTAGCCGGGATCGAACCGGCGACCTCTTGCATGCCATGCAAGCGCTCTCCCAGCTGAGCTATAGCCCCAAAAGTAAAGAATTATATAGCACCGATATATGAAACGTTAATTATTTGATATATTAAAGATATGAAAATTTATCCACCTTCTACTACATCAAACCTTGGAGTTGAAATATTAGATATAGATCTTAAACAGGAACTTTCATCTAAAATGATTGATGATATTCGTACTCAATGGGTAAATTATGGAATTGCTATTTTTCCAGATCAAATCTTAACCTTAGAAGAATACGAAAATTTCAGTCAATATTTTGGACCTTATGGAAATGAACCTTTTTTAATTCCTATGAGAGACCACCCCCATGTAGTTAAATTACATCGTAAAGCTAATGAAGAAGCGGTTCATTTTGGAGGGGCCTGGCATTCAGATTGGTCTTTTCAAAACCAACCACCTGCTGCAACCATGCTTTACTCAGAAATTATACCCCCAGTCGGTGGGGATACACTCTTCGCAAATACTGCAGATGCATATGATGACCTGCCTGATAATCTAAAACAGCGTATTAAAAATTTAAATGCTTTGCATAGCGCTAAATTGCCGTATGCAAAAGATGGTGTCTATGCCACAGAAGGCAAAAAAAGAACCATGAAAATTCATACATCTGATGAAGCCAATAAAATGATGCCACACCCAATAGTTAGAACCCACAAAGAAACAGGTAGAAAAACTTTATTTATTAATCCAGTCTATACCATTGAAATTGAAGGTATGACAAAACAAGATTCCGACTTATTATTATTTGAGCTCTATTCTCATATGGGAAATGAAAAATATATTTTTCGTCATAAATGGCATCCAAATATGTTAATCATGTGGGACAACAGAACTGTGATGCATATGGCAGAAGGCGGGTACGATGGGCATGAAAGACTGCTTCATCGAATTACAATCGCTGATAATAAAACTTACTAAATCGATCATTAACAGAAATGAAAAATAGACCTGTTGTTGTTGGCATTGGATCTTTGCAACAAAAAGGATCTTTTGAACAGCTTGATGAGGCTTTAATCTTAATGGAAAAAGCTACCCTGAGAGCTATCGAAGATACTGAAAACCCAAAAATTAGTAATTACATTGATGAAATACAAATACCTAAAGGGTATTGGAGTTACAGAGACCCTGGAAAATGGATTGCAGAAAAACATGGTTTTCCTAATGCAGAAACGAGTGTTACCAAGATAGGAGTTTTGCAGCAAAATTTAATTAATTCTGCTTGTAAAAAAATTATTAGTGGGCAAATTAGAGCCAGCCTAATAACAGGTGGGGAAGCTAGATACAAAAAAATCCAAGCCTTGAAAGAAGGCTTAACATTCGAAGAGATGGAATTAACGGTTAACCCTGATCATTATATTAAAGCCAAAAAAGAACTTTTTATAGCAGAAGAACTTGATGCATTAGGAATGATGGCGGTAGGTTATTACGCCATTATCGAAAGCGCAATGCGTTATAAAAATAAAATGGAATTAAAAGAACATGAAACTTTTCTTGGAGAATACTATGAACGTTTCTCTCAAATTGCAGCGAATAATCCTCATGCCTGGAATCAAACTGCTTTCACTGCTGATGAAATAAAAACTCCATCGGTAAAAAATCAAAGAATAGCTTACCCATACAATAAACTGCACAATGCTAGTTGGAATGTTAACCAAGCTTCTGCATTAATTCTCTGCAGCGAAGAGCTTGCTGACCAACTAAACATACCGCAAAAAAAGCGCGTATATCCACTAATTTCTAGCGAAACAAATCATATGATTGCAGTTATCCAACGTCCTAGTATGACAAAATCAGTTGGTTTAAATTTAGCAGCAGATTATTTACTTAAAACTGCTTCACAGCACAATATTAAACCTACAATTTATGAACTCTACAGTTGCTTTCCTGTGGCTGTCCAATTATTTACTCAAGCTCTTAATATTCCGGAAGAAGTAGATAAAACTGTAACAGGCGGAATGCCATTTGCAGGAGGACCATTAAATAATTATATGTTGCATGCTACTGCTCAAATACTAGAAAAAATTAGAAGTAACTCGTCTCACATTGGTCTTGTAACAGGGGTTTCTGGAATGATGACAAAACAAGCACTTGCTGTATGGGGTAAAGATCCTTTAATAAACTTTCAATCAAAAGACGTTACTAAAGAGGCTGAAAAAGCAGAGATTCCAGTTCTTATGTCTTCATCTAAAAATGGAGAAGGTAAAATTTTGGGATACACGGTTTTATATGACAAACAAATACCTGATAAAGCTGTTTTTTATCTTGAGGATTCAAATAAATCTAGAAAAGTAATAACATCTATTGATAAAGAAATAATTCAAAACGTGGAGAAAGAAGAATGGATAGGAAAACAAATACAATATACAAGCAATCAATTATCTTAATTGGTCTAACGCTATCAATTTCATCAATAGCAGATTCGTCTCTTAATGTGAGTATTAATAAACATCAAAATACCTTTGAAGGAGTTGCTTTAAAGATCTGGGATTGGGCTGAAGTGGGTTACCAAGAATATAAAAGTTCTGAGTTGCTCCAATCAGAACTAGCTGCTCATGGATTTAAAATAACTAAAAATGTAGCTAATATCCCTACTGCTTTCATAGCTGAGTTTTCTAATGGTGGGCCCATAATTGGAATACTTGGTGAATATGATGCCCTGCCTGGTCTAATGCAAACATCTTCTCCTTTTAAAGAAGAAAAGGATGGTGCTACCTCTGGGCATGCATGTGGTCATCATATGTTTGGTGCAGCTTCTGCTTGGGCAGCTGTAGCTGTAAAAGAGTGGTTGGTTAGATCCAAAACTAAAGGAACTATTAGATTCTATGGAACTCCAGCAGAAGAAGGAGGTTCTGGAAAAGTCTATATGGTTAGAGCTGGATTATTTGATGATGTGGACGCTGTATTACATTGGCACCCAAGCAGCTCTAATGCAGCAAATGCAGAATCATCAAATTCTAATAAATCTGCTAAGTTCAAATTTTCAGGTATATCTGCTCACGCCGCAGGATCACCCCATAAAGGCAGATCTGCTCTCGATGGCGTAGAAGCAATGAATATGATGGTTAACATGATGAGGGAACACATTCCACAAGAATCAAGAATTCACTACGTAATTACCAAAGGCGGATTAGCTCCAAATGTTGTTCCTGATGTAGCTGAAGTTTATTATTACGTTAGACATCCTCGCAGAGAAAAAGTCCAAGAAATATTTAATTGGGTTGTTAAAATTTCTGAAGGTGCAGCACTTGGCACAGATACAACTGTTACTCATGAAGTCATGCATGGGAATTACTCAAAATTACCCAATCATGTCCTACAAAAGATTATGCATAAAAATTTATTAAATAGAGGCGGTATTCAATATACAAAACAAGAAAATGAATATGCACAAAAAATATATAAAACAATGGTAGCGCCAGGAGCTAAAATCGGTGATCAAGAAAAAATTAAGCCCTATTCTACTGCTCATACCTATGGCTCAACTGATGTTGGTGATGTGAGTTGGGTTGTACCTCAAGCGGGATTAAGAACAGCAACCTGGGTACCAGGAACTGCTGGTCATTCATGGCAAGGAGTCGCTGCTGGAGGCACTTCAATTGGAATGAAAGGAACAAAATTAGCTGCACAAGTTTTAGCTGATACTCTCCAGGACCTTTTTAAAAATCCAGACGTCATCGATACTGCAAAATCTGAACATCAAGAAAGAATTGGCAAAAGCTTTAGATATGATCCTTTGCTGGGAAATAGAGCCCCTCCCCTAGATTATAGAAACTAATTTACCTTAAAGTAAATTTATGCACCATAAGAATGCATTTTTAAAATTATTTTGTTATCCTTTGACCTACTAATTCAAACATAATAACGGGGAAAATTATGAATAATTATTTTAAAGTGTTGATGGCGCTCATGTTGCCTTTAACATTCACAGCTTTAGCACAAGAAGATGCTACTAAATTAAGCGATGTAGAAGAAGTTGTTGTTGTTGGCTCACAAATCAGAGGTGCAAAAATAACAGGCGCTTTACCAGTTTCAATTATTTCAAGCAAGGACATAGAAGCCCTGGGTGTTGATGGTGGTGATGAACTATTAGAAAACATTGCAGAACAAGGCTTAAACTACTTTAATGAAGCAGAAGATGCTTCAGGTGGTGTTAATGCTTCTCGTGGTGATGTTGGTGCATACAACTTAAGAAATTTAGGTGTTGGTAACACTCTGACACTTTTAAATGGAAGACGTTTAGTCAACAACGGTACCTACCAAACAGAATTAATTGGTGGTGACTATGTTCCAACAGTTTCAGTCAATTCAAACCTAATACCGACCTATGGAATTGACAGATTAGAAATATTACGCGATGGAGCTTCAGCGATTTATGGAGCAGATGCTGTTGCTGGTGTTGTTAATAATGTTCTACAAAAAGATTATGAAGGTCTTTTAGTAAGAGCAAAAGTTACTGCTTTCGACCATTTTGCAACCGAAGATAATACCTTCAACGTTAAATGGGGTGGATTTTTTAATGATGGTGCTACTAACGTAAGTCTATTTATGGACCATTACGATCGAGGCAGCATCAACGCGCAAGAAGATCCAAGGTGGGGCGCAGGTGAACACAGACCTTTTGTTGAT
Organism: uncultured SAR86 cluster bacterium; assembly: GCA_902608115.1. Lineage (GTDB taxonomy): Bacteria > Pseudomonadota > Gammaproteobacteria > Magnimaribacterales > D2472 > D2472. The sequence goes on from CACLMT010000022.1 coordinate 7,828, forward strand.
GATGATTCCCCTTGGAAAACTAGCACCTCCTTTAGAAATTTAAGTTCGCATTCTCTATACGGTCAATTTGATATGGTAAGTTCAAGTGAACATGCAGGACAAAGTTACAATCATCTTTGGACTGACTCTAATGGAGAGTTTGAGATTTTTCCTTTAGGTGACACTAAGTGTACAAACCGAGGCCATCCACTTTTTGATACAGGGTATGGTACATGTATCGCTCAAGATGGAAATGGTGCCCTAAGAAGTAACTTCTGGGGGCCGACTGATAGAAGATCACAACTAGTTAGAAACAATCTAGTAATCTTCATTAACCATCAAATGGATAATGGTATAGAATCATTTACAGAGTTCGGTGCTTATAACTCTGATAGTGATAGACTTGCACATGCCTCTTATGCGTTTAGCTCATCCAAACACCGAGTCGGACCTAATAACTATTACTTAAATCAGCTTAAAGTTGATGTAGATGGTGTGCCGACCGCTATATTTGCAGGCAAGCAGCTTTATATTGATAACTATAGATATCAAGAAAGACAAAGACGAGTAAATGTTAAAAAAGAGA
>CACLMT010000023.1 GCA_902608115.1 uncultured SAR86 cluster bacterium
TTATAACTAGCTTCAGCATCGTCTAACTTTCCTAGTTCTTTGAATATATTGCCCAAGTTGTAGTGGGCTTCGGCTAAGTCAGGCTTCAACGCTATCGCTTGGTTATAGCTTGCTAGAGCTTCGTCTAATCTACCCAGCTCTTTGAGTGTGATACCCAAGTTGCTGTGAGCAGTAGCATCGTCGGGAGACAATTGCACAGATTTTTGATTGGTAATTAATGATTCATTCAGTCTGCCAGTTTGCTTGAATAAAGCCCCAAGAACTTTCCAGGAAAACTGATGTTTTGGAAATTGTTGAGTGAGGGAAATCGCAAGCTTTTCAGCTTCGCTAAATCTTCCTTTCTGATAGTACTCTAAAAGGCTTCTAAGTTGATCTTCTGATGGCATTAAAGTATTCATTTTATTCCCACTCAATAGTAGCTGGGGGTTTGCTAGAAATATCGTAAACTACCCGACTTACATCTTCAATTTCATTCACTATACGATTGGAAACATGTGCTAAAAATTCATATGGGAGCTTGGCCCAAGCTGCTGTCATAAAATCAACTGTTTCAACTGCTCTTATGGCTATTACATCAGCATACCTCCTCTCATCCCCTACCACACCGACAGATTTAACTGGTAAGAAAACACAGAAAGCTTGGCTGACTTGATCATAAAGATTAGCTTTAATGAGCTCTGCAATAAAAATTGCATCTGCTTCTTGAAGAATTTTGACTTTTTCAGGTGTTATTTCTCCGAGAATTCTTACCCCTAATCCTGGGCCAGGAAATGGATGACGATTAAGCATTTCAATGGGTAATCCTAATTCGGCTCCCATTTTTCTAACCTCATCCTTAAATAAATCTCTAAGAGGCTCAACCAAATCCATATTCATATCATCGGGAAGACCTCCAACGTTATGATGGGATTTAATAACCCTTGCTTCCTTGGATTCTGATTCTGAAGACTCTATAACATCTGGATAAATAGTTCCTTGAGCTAGAAAATTAATTTCATCTTTAAGTTTTTCTGCCTCGTTATCAAAAACATCAATAAATGTTCTACCAATTATTTTTCTTTTCATCTCTGGATCAGAGATTCCCTTAAGGTGTCTATGAAAAATTTTCTTTGCATCTATTACAAGTAGATTTAAATCCATCGTATCTTTAAAAAGTCTTTCAACATCTTCTGCTTCATTTTTTCTAAGTAACCCATTATCTACAAATATGCAGATTAAATTTTTGCCAATTGCCCTATCTAAAAGCATAGCCGTAACAGAAGAATCAACTCCTCCAGATAAACCAAGTAAAACTTTTTGATTACCTACCATTTGCTTAACATCAAGAATCCTCTGTTCAATTAAATTGTCCATCTTCCAAGCAGGGTTACAATTGCATACTTTCAATACGAAATTTTCTATAACAGTATTACCTTGCTTGGTATGAGTAACTTCTGGATGAAATTGAAGTGCAAAAATGGGTCTTTCAACATGCTCCATAGCTGCTATGGGGGCTGAAGAGGTTGAAGCCACTAAATTAAATTCATCTGGCAAGGTTGATACTTGATCACCATGACTCATCCAAACATCGATAGAAGAGCCTGAACTAAAACCATCAAATAATACAGAAGTCTTTTCAAGATTAATGGTGGCATGACCAAATTCTTTTGAAGATGATGCAGTAACCTGTCCTCCAAATTGTTCTGCTAAAGTCTGCATCCCGTAACATATCCCTAAAATAGGAATATCTAGTTCAAAAATAACTTCTGGGATTCTTGGGGTATTAGCTGAAGTAACAGAATCAGGTCCGCCCGAAAGAATAATGCCATTAGGATTCAGATTCCTTATTTTCTCAGTAGAAATATCCCATGGCAAAATTTCAGAAAAAACATCCAGCTCTCTAACTCTGCGAGCTATTAACTGAGTATATTGAGAACCGAAATCTAGAACTAGAATTATATCGATATTTTTTTTATCTAAAGCTAGATCTTTAGAATCTTTCATGATTAATAATTAACTGCTTCGGTAATTTGGAGCTTCTTTGGTAATCATGACATCATGGACATGACTTTCCATCATGCCAGCATTTGTAATTTCAACAAATTGTGTTTCATTCTGCATTGCAGCAATAGTTTTACATCCAATATAACCCATGCTTTGCCTAATACCACCTGTTAATTGATCAATTACACTAAAAACCCAGCCTTTAAATGGAACTCTGCCTTCTACCCCTTCAGGTACCATTTTTTCATGCTCTACTCCATCTTGAGAGTATCTATTAACATCATTTCTTTCTGACATTGCTCCCAATGAACCCATACCTCTATAAGTTTTAAAACTTCTGCCCTGATAAAGTTCAACCTCACCTGGAGCCTCTTCTGTTCCTGCAAAAATGGTTCCCAACATCACTGCATCTGCTCCAGCAGCAATTGCCTTTGCAATATCCCCTGAAAATCTAATGCCTCCATCAGCTATCAATGGCACATCACTAGATTGCACTTTTTCTTTAATAGACAAAATAGCTGTGATTTGAGGGACGCCCATACCCGAAATAATTCTTGTTGTACAAATAGATCCTGGACCCATGCCAATTTTTACTGCATCAGCCCCAGCATCAATCAATGCTAATGCTCCTTCAGGAGTTGCAACATTCCCACCCATTACATCAATATCTTTAAATTCTTTTTTAATTAACTTAACAGTGTCTATTACTTTTTTAGAATGTCCGTGAGCACTATCAACAACAAACAAGTCTACCCCAGCATTTGCTAATAATTTTGCTCTCTTTAAAGTATCTTCTCCTGTACCTAGTGCCGCCCCAACTCTTAATTGACCTCTTGAATCTTTGGTTGCAAATGGATGCTCTGCAGATTTCTTAATATCTTTCATCGTAACAAGACCAGTTAATAAACCTTTAGAATCCACAACTAATACTTTTTCAATCCTGTTGTTATACATTAATTTTTTCACCTCTTCTTGATCTGTACCCTCCATTACAGTAATCAATTTTTCTTTTGGGGTCATAATTGTAGACACTGGATCAGATAAATTATCTGCATATCTAAAATCTCTACTTGTAACAATTCCTACTAACTCGCTGCCATCAACAACTGGCATTCCTGAGATACTAAGTTCCTTTGTAAGTTGCATTAATTCTTCAATTGTCTTAGTTGATTTTATGGTCGTTGGATCACGAACAACCCCACTCTCATATTTTTTTACAATCTTAATCTGTCGAGCTTGGTCTTCACTAGAGCTATTTTTATGAATAATTCCAATGCCTCCATTTTCTGCCAAAGCAATAGCCATTCTTGATTCAGTGACCGTATCCATGGCAGCAGAGACAAGTGGAATCTTTATAGAGATATTTCTAGATACTTTTGTTTCTAAGTCCGTATCGACTGGCAAAAAGTCTGTATAGCGCGGAAGAAGCAAAACATCATCAAATGTAAGTGCTTTTTGTTTGATCTTTTCCATATTGGATTATAACTTAAGGCTAAATTGAATAAAAAGATTTCTTATGGCATCCCAATTAATTTATGTTTCTGAATACTTAATCTCCATTTAGGATTCTTTAAGCAATATTGAATTGTTTTCTGAGTATTTTCTTGAATATTATCTCCATCCATGGGCTGCAAAAATAAATAATCAAAACTTAAATCTGAAAAATTTTCAATTTCTTGACCATCTTGTGGAAAAACTACCTTTAATTCGTTTCCTTCTGTAACAACCAATTCTGATCCATGTTTAGGTGATACGCATATCCAATCAATATGAAAATCTATATTAATTGTTCCATTGGTTTCAATTGCTGTTTCAAATTTAAATCTTTTACACTCATCTACCAAAGCTGCATCAAGTTGTAACATTGGTTCACCTCCAGTAAAAACAATTAATTTATTATCTGAACTCCCCCATAGATCATTTATCTTATTAACTAATTCTTCTTTTAAATATTTTCCTCCATTTAATCCATCAACTCCTAAAAAATCTGTATCACAAAAATTGCAAACAGCAGATTCTCTATGCTGCTCTTTACCAGTCCATAAATTACATCCAGAAAACCTAACAAATACAGCTGTCCGTCCCGCTTGAGCGCCTTCTCCCTGAATTGTTTTATAAATTTCTTTAACTGAATACATTAAATGTTATAACTTAAAGGGTCGATAAAATTATTAATCTCAAAAGCTTCCAATCTTTCATTGCAAGAGCCACATTTACCACATGCTACATCTTGACCTTCATAGCAAGTCCAGGTTTTTGCATAATCAACACCTAGCTCTAGTCCAATTTTTATAATTTCTGCTTTGGTTAAGTTTAAAAATGGAGCTTCAACACTTATTGGAAAAGTATGGCAAGTTTGAGCAACTACATTCATTGCTGATAAGAATTCGGGCCTGCAATCTGGATAAATAAAATGATCGCCTGCATGAGCTCCATACCAAACTTGATCTATTTGATTGGATATTGCATATGCAATTGCATGCGAAATAAAAAGCATATTTCTATTAGGAACAATCGTAGTTTGCATGCTTTGCTCATGATAACTGCCATGAGGAACCTTAACCTCTTCAGAAGTCAAAGCCGAATTTAAAAAAATTGATTCTGTGCTGGCAATCTTTATTTTGATATGAGTAAGATTGTTTTCTTTGCTAATTGCCTCAGCACATTCAATTTCTTTAATGTGCTTCTGTCCATAATCAAAGGTAATGCAATGCACTTCATAATCTTTGCTTAGGGCATGATTCAATAAGGTGAACGAATCCATACCGCCAGAAAGAATTAAAACAATCTTGTTACTCAAAACTATTATATATTTCGTCTGACTTAGCTGCACAAATGAAATCATTCATATGTAGACCTTTTATCTTATGTGACCACCATTGAAGAGTGACCAACCCCCATTCCAAAATAATTTTTGGATGATGATCCTCTTCTTCAGCCAATTCTGCAATCATATTAGAAAACTTGACTGCTTGCTCATAATCTGAAAACTTAAACTCTCGATACAAGGAAGGAATTTCAGAATTATTTTTTTCCCATTTTGGGATATCTTTTAATAAAACTATTTGCTCAGCTTCTGGGACTAAAGGGGCACCAATCTCACATGCAGAACAAGTTTTAGAAACAAGTGAATTCACAAACCGCCTTTAATTAATTTCTTTGGATCTAATAAATTTTTTAATTTTTTTATCGAGATACCTGTCTCTTCATGCGCCACATCAATAATTGCTCGATTTTCTTTATAAGCTTTTTTTGCTATTTCTGCAGCCTGCTCATATCCAATAATTGGATTTAATGCAGTAACAAGTATTGGATTTTTTTCTAATGATATTTGAATATTCTTATGATTAACCTTAAAAGTTTTTATGCCCTTTTTAGCTAAAACATTCATGGCACCAGCCAAGATATTTATACTTTTTAAGTTGCAATAAGCAATGACAGGCAACATTACATTGAGTTGAAAATTGCCTGACTGTGCTGCAATAGTAACTGTGGTGTCATTTCCCATTACATCTGCTGCAACCATTGTTACAACCTCGGGGACAACTGGATTAACCTTTCCAGGCATAATACTGCTACCAGGTTGCAAGGCTTGAAGTTCTATTTCTCCCAAACCAGCCAATGGACCGCTATTCATCCATCTTAAATCATTTGCTATCTTCATCAATATCACGCTTAAATTTTTTAATTCTCCAGATACTTGAACTGAAAGATCCTGGGAGCTTATGCTATGAAAAAAATTATTACTTGACTTGATTTTATGTCCACTAAGTTTTGATAACTCTTTAGCAAACTCTTTAGCAAACCTTGGATGAGCATTGATCCCTGTTCCAACAGCAGTACCTCCTTGAGGCATAAATAAAAGTTTTTCCATGATAATAAGCAAAGAATCTTTTGAGGTTTTTAATTGAGAACTCCAAGCTAAAAGCTCCTGAGACATATCAATAGGCATTGCATCCATTAAATGAGTTCTTCCAGTTTTTACTGTGCCAGCTACTTGGGAAGCTTTCTTTTCAATTGTTTGGATTAAAAAATTTAATGCTGGGATCATTTTTTTTGCTAAATCACAGTGAAAAGAGCAATTCATAACTGTTGGAATAACGTCATTTGAACTTTGACTCATATTTACATCATCATTAGCATTAATTTTAATTTTGGAATATTTAGAAGCTAAATTAGCTATAACTTCATTAGCATTCATATTAGTGCTGGTTCCAGAACCTGTTTGAAAAACATCTAACGGGAACTCACCATCATGTTTGTTTTGCCAAACCTCTTTAGCGGATTTTGATATTGCTCTTTGTTTTTTAACACTAAGTTGTTTTAAATTCTTATTAGCCCTTGCTGCTGCATCTTTCACTGCACCTAGCATGGAAATAAAGGTATTTGAAAAAGGAAAATTCATTGAGATCCCACTGATCTTAAAATGTTCTAAAGCACGCTGAGTCTGCGCCCCCCAAAGAGCTTTTGCGGGAACCTTAATTTCTCCCATAGTGTCTTTCTCAATTTTAAATTTCATATTTAATCCTATATTAGGTAAACTATTTTACACTTTACAGAGAAAATTATGACAAAAGTTGTTCCAATTAATATTGATACCCAAAAAGGCAGGCTTCCTGAAAAGCCAAAAGGTATTAACGAAGTAGTTGAATGTAATACTATTGAGGAAACAAGAAGACAACAATTAGAAAAGTTAACAGCTGGTTTTAGATTGTTTTCTTATTTTGGATATGATGAAGGGGTAGCAGGCCATATAACGGTTAGAGATCCTGAATTTACTGATCATTTTTGGGTAAATCCTATAGGAGTACATTTTGGTCAAATAAAAGTCTCTGATCTTTTATTGGTGAACCATGATGGAGAAATTGTACAAGGAAATAGGTCTGTTAATGTGGCAGCATTTGCTATTCATTCCCGCGTACACAAAGCTAGACTAGATGTGAATGCAGCAGCTCATTCACATTCAATGTATGGAAAGACCTTTTCTACTCTAGGTAAATTACTTGACCCGATCTCTCAAGACTCATGTGCTTTTTATGAAAGACAAGCAATATATGATGACTTTTCAGGGGTTGCTGAAGATACCAATGAAGGAGATAGAATAGCTAAT
>CACLMT010000024.1:2500-7045 GCA_902608115.1 uncultured SAR86 cluster bacterium
GTGAGGCTTGATCATGTAACCTTAAAAAAGGTTGCATTGTTTAGGAATAACAAAATGTAGTGAAAAAGAATTACATACCAGTTTGCCTGATGACAATAGCAGTTTGGTACCACCTGATCCCATCTCGAACTCAGAAGTGAAACGGACTAACGCCAATGGTAATGCAAGGTCTCCTTGTGTGAGAGTAGGTAATCGTCAGGCTTTTTTCTATGAAAGGCTCTTAGATTTAATCTAGGAGCCTTTTTTTTGTATTAAAATAAATTTATGGATATAACAGAAATTTCAGATCGCATAGAGATAGAGAAACTTGTTACTGATTATGCTACAGCAGTTGATACAAGGAACTTTACTGAGCTTAATAATTTATTTACTCAAGATGCTCATATTGATTACACTGCTGTTGGAGGAATTGCGGGTAATTTAAAAGAAATAATTAAATACCTTGAAACAGCACTAGATTTTTTTCCTAATTACCAGCATTTTATTTCTAATATTTCTCTTAACATTGAAGGGTTGGAAGCCAATGGAAAAGTAATGTGTTTTAACCCTATGCAAACAGAAGATAAAAATGTTTTCTTTTTAGGTTTGTGGTATCAAGATACTTATAAAAAGATTGATAATCAGTGGTTTATTTCTTCAAGAGTGGAAGAGAGGTCTTGGTCTCATAATGTTCCTGAGTCAATAAATACTGAAAAAAAAGAATGATTATAGGGCTAACTGGAGGCATAGGATCAGGGAAGTCATCTGCTGCTAATTTTTTCTCAGCACATAATGTTCTTGTTTTGGAGGCAGATGAATTAGCTAAAGAAGCTATTACAAAAGGAACCGATGGTTTTATGCAGGTTGTAGATTGTTTTGGTGAATCTATTTTGAATGAGTCTGGAGAAATAGATAGAGATTTAATGCGAGAAAGAATTTTTTCAGATCATACGATGAAGTCTAAACTTGAATCCATTATTCATCCCTTAGTTGGAAATAAAATCTTAGAAAAGATAGCTGAATCAATTTCTCTTTATACTGTTGTCGAAGTACCATTAATTTTTGAGACAAATAGCATGAATAACTATGACAGAATTCTTGTGATAGATTGTTATAAATCCTTTCAATTAGAAAGATCAACAAGAAGAGATAAAAATTCTCAAGAATTAATTCAAAAAATCATTGATTCTCAGTGTACAAGAGAGGAAAGACTCAGCATTGCCAATGATGTAATTGCAAACAATGGATCACTTGAAGAACTTAAACATAAAATAAAAGAAACACATTATTTTTATACTGAACTAATCAAACATGACTAAAGAATGTCCTCACTGTAATAAAATGACTGAACTAACTAAAGAAAATATTTTCCGTCCATTTTGTTCTGAAAAATGTAAATTAATTGATTTAGGGGTTTGGGTTAATGAGGATAAGAAAATCTCAAGACCAATTGAATCTGAAGATTTTTATGAGGATTGATTAAACAAACTTATACCTGCAATACCAGCAGCGTTGTTTTTTTCTGCAGTTTTAACATCAGTAAAATTTAATCCCCCCAAAGGAAATATAGGAATATTTGTTTTTTCTGAAAGAGATTTAAATTTTTTCCAGCCCAAAGGAGGAATGCCTTCATACTTGCTTTTAATTGGGCTAAGTAAGCAATAGTCTACACCTAATTCTGATGCACGTTTTAATTCTTCCTCATTATGACAAGAGGCACCAAAAATGCATTTAACATCGCTATTACCCTTATCACGATTGTGATCAACATAAAGATAATGGCTTTTTTTTAGCAGGGCTAAATCCTCTTTTTTTATATTAAATAGGTCTGTGCTAGTTAGATGAAATCCATGAATTCCACCACCATATGGGCAGAAACCTTCATAAGGACCTTCGTTTATATAATCTATGGTATTTCCATTAGTGTTTAAAATTAATCTAACTGAAAAATTACCCATCCTCCTTAATGTATCTTGTATTTCAGTTACAAGATTATCTAATTCGTTTTTATTTAAATTTTTATTTCTACAAATTATAAAATCTGGAGATGTCTCATGCATATAAACTCTGCTTAGGTATTCAAAAGCGGGATGACCACCACTACTTGACTCCCAACTAAATTTTATATCAGGCGTGATTGCTATAAATTTCATTTACCATGACAGACTTTAAACTTTTTTCCTGATCCGCAAGGACATGGTTCATTTCTTCCTATCTTGGGATGAGTTCTTGTCTCTGGGTTCTGGGTATTAGATGTGTCTGGTCCAGTATTATTACCTATTAAGGATTCCGCTTCATCTTTCTTTAATTTAAGTTCTTTATTTTTTTGGGCTTCAACGGCTCTTTTTTCAAGTTCTCGTAGCTCTTCTTCACTGGCTAATTCTAATCTAAATAAGATTTTAACTGCTTCGGTATTTATTTCAGCTAACATTACTTCAAACATTTCAAAAGCTTCACGTTTATATTCATTTTTTGGATTTTTTTGAGCATATGCTCTAAGCCCAACACTTTGTCTAAGGTGGTCCATTTCTGCTAAATGATCTTTCCAATGTACATCAAGCACTTGTAGCATGACTTGTTTTTCCAATTGATCAACATTATCTTTTATTTTTAAATATTTTGATTGATATCTATCCATGGCTTGGACTGTAATCAGTTCAGCAATTTTTTCTGGAATCAGAGTTTTATCTGATGAAATTAGTTCTTTAAAATTACCGTCAATTAGGTAATTTTCATTAAGGTGATTGTCTAGCTCTTCTAATCTCCATTGACTCTCAACTGATTCTATTGGAACAAAATCATTTGAAATAGAATGCATTTCTTCGTTGATTAAATCTTTTATTGCATCGGATATATTTTCTTCTTCCAGCAATTGGTTTCTGAGGGAGTAAATTGCCTGCCTTTGATCATTTGCAACATCATCGTATTCAAGAAGATTTTTTCTTATGTCAAAATTTCGATTTTCAATTCTTTTTTGAGCATTTTCAATTCCGCGTGAAAGCATTTTATGCTCAATATGATCATCTCCCATTCCAATTCTTTCAAATAATGCTCTTCTATTATCAGAAATAAACAGTCTTAGTAAATCATCTTCAAGGGAAAGAAAAAATTTTGAATACCCTGGATCTCCTTGACGACCTGATCTACCTCTTAATTGATTATCAATTCTTCTAGATTCATGTCTTTCAGTTCCTAAAATATGTAAACCCCCGGCATTGAGAACTAGTTTATGTCTTTTCTCCCATTCATCATCATTAATACTTTCTTTACCTCCTAGAACAATATCAGTACCCCTTCCTGCCATATTGGTAGCAATTGTTACCACACCAGGTCTTCCAGCATTAGCAATAATCTCAGCTTCTCTTTCATGTTGTTTTGCATTTAGAACTTGATGCGATATATTTTTCTTTTTTAGTAGTTCAGAAACTATCTCAGACGCTTCAACAGAAGCAGTTCCAACTAGAATAGGAGCATCTTTTTTTCTAAGAATTTCAATTTCTTCAATAAGAGCTTTAAATTTAGCCTCTTTGGTTAAAAAGACAAGATCATCATTGTCTATTCTTATCATGGGTTTGTTGGTGGGAATGATAGATACATTTAACTCATAAATTTCTGCAAATTCAGCAGCTTCTGTATCGGCAGTTCCAGTCATGCCTGATAGTTGTTCAAATAATCTAAAAAAGTTTTGATAGGTTGTCGAAGCCAATGTCTGTGATTCACGTTGAATCGGAACATTTTCTTTACACTCAAGAGCTTGATGAATTCCTTCACTCATTCTTCTTCCTGGCATTGTTCTGCCAGTATGCTCGTCAATTAGTAACACTTCTTGATTCCTTGTTAAATAATGAACATTCTTCTTGAATAAATATGCAGCTTTTAAAGTTGCATTTACATACCGCATAATTTTAATATTACTAACAGAGTAGAGACTGTCTTCGCTTTGCAATAAACCAAGCTCTTCAAGATAGCTTTCAACAACAATATAACCCTCATCTGTCAATTCAACAGAACGAGATTTTTCGTCAATGATAAAGTGACCTTTTTCGTCTTGACCAAGTGGTTCTTCTTCAGAGTCCTCTCTTAGTTGTTGTTTAAGTTTTGGGATAATTTGTTTAATTTTTATATAGTAATCTTCACTTTCGCTTGAGGGTCCTGAAATAATTAATGGAGTTCTAGCCTCATCTATTAATATTGAATCAACTTCGTCAATGATTGCAAAATCTAATGAACATTGGACTTTATCTTGAGCTCTGAGGGCCATATTATCTCTTAGATAATCAAATCCTAGTTCTCCATTAGTTGCATAGATGATGTCGCATTCATAAGCAGATCTTTTGTCTTCAATAGATTGATTTGAAAAAATAACCCCAACGCTTAATCCAAGAAATTCATAAATTGGCCTCATCCAATCCGCATCTCTTTGAGCTAAATAGTCATTGACTGTTACCAAAATCACTTTTTTCTTTCTTATAACATTGAAATATGCCGGCAAGGTGGCCACTAAAGTTTTACCTTCACCAGTTTTCATTTCTGCTATGTTTCCTTCAGCAAGTGAAATCCCTCCTA
>CACLMT010000025.1 GCA_902608115.1 uncultured SAR86 cluster bacterium
TAAATAAGAATATGAATAGTTTAAGAATTCTTGAAAAGAGCCTAGCTTTACTTTTAGAAAGAAAATTAAAACCTTTAAATGTTGATTGTGTAATCGTATGCGAGGAACCAAAAATTTTTCCATATGTGGACGCAATAAAAACCGCTTTAGCATCTCTTTTAAAGATTCATGAATCTGTAATAGGCATTAAAGCAACTACCACTGAAAGAATGGGAATAATTGGTCGAGGGAATGGGATTGCTGTTTATGCTATTGCTGCATTGGAGAAAATGGATTGAATATCTTATTAACAAATGATGATGGTTTTGATGCAGTTGGTATTGTAAAACTCTATGAAGAACTTTCTTTAGAGCATAAAGTTTTTTTGGTAGCCCCAAAGAGTAATTGTAGTGGCATGAGTTCGGCAATTAGCCTTAGGAAAGAAATTAAAGTAGAAGCAATTGATACAAATATTTATGCAGTTTCAGGAACGCCAGCAGATTGTTCTTATCTTGGATTACTTTCCATCATCTCAGAACCAATTGATATGATTGTTTCAGGGATAAATTTAGGAGCAAATTTAGGAGAGGATATTTTTTACTCTGGTACGATCGGTGCTGCTATAGCTGGGAGAAGACTAAATCATGTCCCAATAGCTTTTTCAATAAGATCATTTGAGCCTAAAAATTTAAATTTTTTTTCTCAAGAAGCAGCAATTATTATAAATCAAGCAACCAGTCTACCTGAAGATAAAAATCTGCTTGTTAATGTAAATTTTCCAGACCTAGATATCTCAAACATTAAAGGAAAAAAGATAACAAAAGTAGGAAAAAGGGGCATACCAGATACACCTGATCTTATAAGAAAAGAAGATGCTTCTTGTTTTTATAGTTTTGGGCCTTCTGGTACGCTTCTATCAAATCAAATGAATACAGATATTCAAGCAGTTGATGAAGGTTATATTTCAATATCTATTTTAGATTATAACTTAACAGCTGCTCAATCAAGCTGGCAAGACTTTGAAGATATTTTTATAAATGAATAACACTGGGTTTACATTCTCTAGAGTAAGAGATCAAATGATTCAACTTCTTTTAGAGATGGGGATTAAGGATTTTAGAGTTCTTGATGCTATGAGTCAGGTTCCTAGGCATATTTTCTTAGATCGAGCACTCTGGAGTAGGGCTTATGAAAACAGAGCTTTAAGTATAGGATATAAACAAACTATTTCTCAGCCGTACATTGTTGCAAAAATGACTCAGTATTTAATCAGTCATACCAGCAAAAGAGGAAAAGTATTTGATAGAATTCTAGAAATTGGCTCTGGGTGCGGATATCAGTCTGCAGTTTTGTCTTATTTTGCTAAAGAGGTATTTGCTGTAGAAAGAATTAAACCTTTAGTGATTAAATCTAGAGAAAATCTAAGAGAACTAAAATTAAGAAATATTTCTGTAAAACATGCTGATGGCTATGAGGGTTGGGGGGTATCAGAAAAATTTGATGGAATTATTTGTGCTGCAGCCCCTAAAGAATATCCTGAAGATTTATTGGAATTTTTAGAAGTGGGAGGAAAATTAGTCATTCCAGTGGGTTTTGAAAATAAGCAGAAGTTATTTGTAATTACTAAAGCAAGCAAAGCAGAATACAAAGAGGAGATTTATGAAGATGTTGCATTTGTTCCTATGTTATCGGGAACCTCTAATGGAGAAATTAAATGATTAATCTACAAATTCGATATTTAGTTGCAGGCTTGTTTATGGGTGTTGCTGAATTGATCCCAGGAATTTCTGGGTCAACAGTGGCAGTTATTTTTAAAATTTACAAAAATTTAATGAGTATTTTGAGTGAATTAAAATTTCGTAATTTAACCTTTGATCTTCAAAAGCTTTCAAGAACATTTCAGCTGTCTTTATTTATTCCTTTATTTATTTCAATGGTATTGTCAGTGATAATTTTTTCAAATGGGATTGAATATTTAATTATTAATTATGAAAAGTCCTTTTTATTAACTCTTGGATGGTTGATGATTCTTTCATCTTTATATGTTGTTCATTTCTTTAAACCATTACTGAAAGATTTTTTCTTATTAGTTTTTTTTCTCATTGGTGCGTTGAGTGGCATCTTTTTTCAAGAGATGGTTTTTGTAGCAGGTGAAATAACTGGATTGTATTTATTTTTATCAGGGGTTTTAGCATTTTCTTTTTTTTTGATTCCTGGTATTTCTGGAAGTGCAGTTTTGGTAATTCTTGGAGTTTATCCAGTTGTAATTCAAGGTATTGCTAATTTTAATCTTCAAACATTGATTCCCTTTGGAATTGGTTGCTTAATCTCGCTTATTATTCTTCCTAAATTCATTTTAAATTTATTCTTAATATATGAGCAAAAACTGATGTTTATCTTTTCTGGTTTAATTTTTGCCTCTGGGTATCTTTTAATGTGATTGCTTTTAGATTTGTTTTTTTTGTTATGAGCTTTACCCTGATTGGTTGTGCTTCGATAAATGATATGGGGGATAATTTTAAGGATTTAGTTTATGGAAATCCTAAGGAATCTTATATTGTTCAACCTGGTGACTCAGTGTGGTCTATAGGAATAAAATTAGAAATAGATCCTCAATTAATAATTTTAAGAAATAATCTTAAAAAACCTTATGTTATTTATCCCAATCAAAGACTAGAATTTTCTTTTACAAAAAGATTGCCTGTAGAGATTACGGAAACAAGAATTAAATGGCATCCACCCCTGACAAGCAATGCACAAGCTGAAAAGCAGGGCCGCTATTGGTTAAAATATTTACAACCCAAAGGTCAATCAATACATTCTATTAGTGAAGGTAAAGTTGTAGTTTCGGGACCAGATATCCCAGGTTATGGAAATTTAGTAATGATTTCTCATCCCTCGGGATATCTGAGCCTTTATGCTCATTGTGATAAAATTTTTGTTAAACAGGGCGACCAAGTTTCAAGAGGAATGATCATAGCTAATGTTGGAAACTCAGAATCATCTTCCTCAATGTTAAGATTTCAAGTTAGAAAAAATGGGAAACCTCTAAATAATTCTTTATTAGAATTTCATCTTTAAAACAATTTACTATCTTTCCAATAGATGAATTTTATCTTTTATATTTTTGTACTTTTCTGCTTCAGGAAGAGGGCTTTTTTCTTCAGTAATATTTGGCCAAATTTCGCTCTGTTCTGCATTAATTTCAATAAATGGTATTTGATCTTTAGGAAGCTCATCTTCTGAAAAAATAGCATCTACGGGACATTCTGGTTCGCATAAAGCACAATCAATGCATTCTTCTGGGTGAATTACCAAAAAGTTAGGACCTTCATAAAAACAATCTACAGGACAAACCTCAACACAGTTTGTGTGCTTACACTTAATACAAGATTCAGTAACTATGAAGGCCATTTAAACCATTATATGATGAATGAAATATGGATTCTAACAATGACTGGTAAACATGTCAGCATGAATTTGATAATATTTTATTTACATTTTATATATTTGTAATATACTGTACATATATACAGTAAGGAGTATGTTATGTCAGATAGAGAAAAAAACTTGAATGAGGCCTTAGCTGAGATAGAAAAAGAATTTGGTGAAGGAACAGTCATGAAGATGGGAGATCGTGAGGTAGCTGATATCCCTTCCATTTCAACAGGTTCTCTTGGTTTGGATATTGCTCTCGGTATTGGCGGTTTACCTACGGGAAGAGTGGTAGAAATTTTTGGACCAGAGTCTTCGGGCAAAACAACACTTACATTACAAGTTATTGCAGAATGCCAAAAAGCAGGGGGTACGGCAGCTTTTATTGATGCAGAGCATGCACTTGATCCCAGTTATGCTGAAAAACTCGGTGTTAATGTAGATGAACTTTTATTATCACAACCAGATACTGGTGAACAAGCTCTAGAGGTAACAGATAGACTTGTTAAGTCAGGGAGCGTTGATTTAATTGTGATAGATTCAGTTGCAGCATTAACTCCTAGAGCTGAGATTGAGGGTGATATGGGTGACCACCATGTTGGACTTCAAGCAAGATTAATGTCTCAAGCATTAAGAAAAATTACGGGAAATATTCAACGATCAAATGCAACTGTTCTTTTTGTTAACCAAATCAGAATGAAAATAGGGGTAATGTTTGGTAGTCCTGAAACCACAACAGGAGGCAATGCTCTTAAATTTTATTCTTCAGTCCGCCTTGATATTAGAAGAATAGGGGCGGTTAAAGAAGGCGAAGAAGTAGTTGGTAATGAAACTCGCGTTAAGGTAGTTAAGAACAAAGTAGCTCCTCCATTTAAGCAAGCAGAATTTCAAATTATGTATGGAGAGGGTATTAACACTGAAGGTGAGATTATAGAATTAGGGCAGAAGCTTGAATTGGTTGAGAAGTCAGGATCATGGTATAGCCATAATGGAGAAAAAATTGGACAAGGCAAGATCAATGCCAGTAAGTTTTTAAGAGAAAACAAAAAGATACGTACTAATTTAGTTCAACAAATTAGAAAAGCTTATATTCCAGCAATCAAGAAAAAAGCTAAAAAGTAAATTATAAAATATTGTTAAGTTAACTAAAAATTGATTAAGATACTCTTTCTATACAGGAGAGAGCTATGTCGAATAATGCATATATAGTTTCAGCAGTACGTACAGCAGGTGGCAAAAAAAATGGAAGTTTAAGTCAGTGGCATCCAGCTGATCTTGGGGCTAAAGTTCTTAATGAGTTAGTTCATCAAACTAGTATAGATCCTGAATTAATAGATGATGTAGTTTTTGGATGTGTTGACCAAGTTGGTGCACAATCAGGAAATGTAGCAAGAAATGCAATTCTAGCATCAACCCTTCCTGAATCAGTTCCAGGAACTTCAGTTGATAGACAATGCGGTTCTTCTCAACAAGCAATTCACTTTGCAATTCAAGCAGTTATGTCTGGAACTCAAGATGTTGTAATTGGCGGTGGAGTAGAAATTATGTCCATGGTTCCTATTGGAGCAAGTATTAAAGATGGATATGATGCAGGACATGGTTTACCTTTTGATTCAGAAGGAATGAAAGATAGATACCCAGGTATTTTCTTTTCACAATTTGCAGGCGCAGAAATCATGGCTGAAAAATGGAATTTATCAAGAGAAGATCTCGATGAATTTGCTCTTAGTAGTCATCAAAAAGCAATAGCAGCCGTTGAAGGAAAACACTTTGATCGTGAAATTTTACCTGTACAGGCTAAAAATGCTGAAGGCAAAACAGATATGATATATGTAGATGAAGGTATTAGGTATGATGCAAATATCGAAGCACTTGCTGGATTAAATCCAATTTCTGAAGGTGGTGTAATAACCGCTGGAAATGCAAGCCAAATTACAGACGGAGCAGCTGCAGTGATGGTTTGCAATGATAGGGGTTTGAAGAAAATTAAGACAGATCCTCGTGCAAGGATAGTTGCAATTAGCGTTGTAGGTGATGATCCAGTAATGATGTTAGGAGGTCCAATACCTGCTTCCCATAAAGTCCTTAAGTCAGCTAATTTAGCTATAGAAGATATTAATCTTTATGAGATAAATGAAGCATTTGCTCCAGTTCCATTAGCATGGGCTATTGAGTTAAACGCTGAAAGAGAAAAATTAAATGTTAATGGTGGAGCTATGGCTTTAGGTCACCCTCTAGGAGCCACTGGAGCCAAGCTAATGACAACTTTATTGCACGAACTTGAGAGAAAGAAAGGTAAATATGGCCTTCAAGCAATCTGTGAAGGTGGAGGGACAGCAAACGCAATAATAATTGAAAGAATTTAGTTAGTTGACATCATTTAAAATGATTAAAGATAGTTTTAATTTCATCAATATGATTAATTGAATTTCTTCCATCTCTATATTTAAGTTCAACTTCTTCTTTATCTTTATAAGATTTACCTATTATTATATTTACAGGTATTCCTATTAATTCTGAATCTTTTATTTTTATTCCATAACTATCTTTCCTATCGTCAAGTAATACTTCGTACCCCATATCAGACAGATCCTTGTATAACTCATTAGATGCTTTTGCTATCAAGGGATCTTTTTCATAGTCAACTGCAATAATATTAACCTCAAATGGAGCAATATATTCATTCCAATTTATTCCTTTCTTGTCATAATTTTGTTCTATAGCTGCTGCAACAAGCCTTGATATCCCAATTCCATAACAACCCATAAATAAATCAACGGACCTACCTTTTTCATTTAATACATTTGCCTTCATTACCTCAGAATAAACTTTACCCAACTGAAAAATATGACCAACTTCTATTCCTTTTTTTATTTGAATTTCTCCTTTTCCATCTGGAGATTTTTTTCCTTCTAAGGATTTAATATCTTCACCATCCTTTAAAAGTAACTGAGTATTTATTGCAAATTCTGAAGAATTACTTACAGCTATTGTGTCTTCACCAGTATCAGCCAACACATGAAA
>CACLMT010000026.1 GCA_902608115.1 uncultured SAR86 cluster bacterium
CGTCAGAAAGTTCTCCCATGGAAGATTCAAACAACCAATGATCAAAATTTACTTTAAATTTTTTTAAATCATCCCTAATTGACTCTAGGACATTATTTAGTCCACTCTGTTTTATTAAAATCCATTCATTTGGATGGGTTGATTTTATTCTTTCTATAAGTTCATCAATTTGCTCTTCATCTTTATCTGGAAGATTGTCTATCAGCTTGCTTTTTTGTAATGGGCTTAAATTAAGATCTAATTTGGTTGATTCAGCAATTTCTTTTATATAATTCCCCCTATAAGCCGACTTAGGAAAGCTTTTATCATCGAAAAAATTAAATTTCCTCAAGAAGATACTACATACCAAGATATTTATCTGTCTGCCAGCATCATTAATATAATATTCTTTTTCAACCTCATGCCCTAAATGGGATAATATTCTTGCTATTGCATCCCCATAAGCCGCGCCTCTACCATGTCCAACATGTAGTGGTCCTGTTGGATTGGCAGATACAAATTCAATTTGAATTTTTTTTAGCTCATTTTTTGGCACCCTAGTGAATAAATTAGTATCTTTGTTTGCTTCGTCTATTTGATTTAAAAATGCCCTTTGAGTTAAAAAAATATTTAAAAATCCTGGCCCAGCAATTTCAGTTTTTTCAACACCTTCTAAATTTTGCAATATAGATGAAAGGTTTTTTGCCAATTCTTTTGGACTCTTTTTAGTAAAATTTGATGAAATTAAGCATAAATTCGTAGTCCAATGACCTTTATCTAGAGAATCTGAAAGTGATAATTTATGTTTTTTTTGTAAAATCTTTTTTTGATCAATAGACAGCCTTAGATCTTTTTCTATGTGATTATTCAGCGAATCTATGATTTGATTATACAAAACCTATACTCGCCCCGAGTATTCTCCTGATCTAGTGTCAACTTTAATCTTTTCTCCTTCCTCTACAAACAAAGGGACTTGAATTGTAATCCCCGTTTCTAATTCTGCTGGTTTGCTTGTCCCTGATACAGTATCGCCCTTAATACCCGGGTCTGATTTTGCAATTACTAGCTCAACAAATGGAGGGGGTTCAATAGAAATGGGCTCATTGTCCCAAATTACAACTTCACAGCATTCTTGACCAACAAGCCATTTTTTTGAATTACCAATAATTTTTGATGGAATTTCAATTTGTTCATACGTTGAAGGGTTCATAAAATGCCAAAATTCACCATCTGTATAAAGGTAAGACATTTCGACAGTTAAGATATCGGCTTCTTCAACCGACTCACCAGATTTGTATGTTCTATCTATAACCTTGTCAGTTATTAGGTTTCTAAATTTAACCCTCATAACTGCCTGACCTTTTCCTGGTTTATGAAATTCATGCTCTATGATTGAACATGGTTGGTCATTGATTATAATTTTTAGTCCGTTTTTAAATTGGCTTGTTGATATTTTCATTGTGTGCTTTACTCATTCATTGTATCGAAATGGGAGCTTTTTTATGAATAAATTATTGTTACCTAGTTTATTGTTATCTATTTTTGTTATTTCTTCTTGTTCCAGTCAACAATCTAACGTTTTAAATGAATCTGATGCAGAGGCATTTCTTGAAAGGGTTGAGCTAGAGGACAAAACCCTTGGACCGATTGCCAGCTCAGCATACTGGATTGGATCTAATTTTATCACTTATGATTCTCAGAAAGTAGTTGCTGATTATAGTAAAAGGTTTCAATTACTTGCGCTAGAGAGAGCAAGACAAGCCTCTACCTTTGATAGTGTAGAGGTCTCAAAAGAGAATAGGAGAAAGTTAAATTTAATTAAGAGTTCTTTTGTAATGCCATCTCCATTAGATGAGGGGCTTGCGGGTGAGCTTGCATCAATAAGCTCAGAGCTTGAAGCAATGTATGGAACAGGTCAACATTGCTTTGCAAAAAATGATTGCTATGACTTGGAGTCATTTGAAAGTGTTATTGATAATTCAAGAGATCCTGAGGAATTACTTAAAGCGTGGGAGGGGTGGAGAAACATTGGGAAACCCATGAAGGATATGTATCTAAGAATGGTAGAAATAGGTAACCAGGGTTCACGAGACTTAGGTTATGAGGGTTTAACAGACCTTTGGTTTAGCCAATATGATATGGATGCTGAAGAATTTTTATCAGAGACTGATAGAGTTTGGGGGGAGCTAAAACCCCTTTATGATGCTTTACATTGCCACGTTAGAAATGAATTATCAGAACATTATGGTGAAGAAGTTGTTTCTAAAGAGGGTTATTTGCCTGCACATGTTCTAGGGAATATGTGGGGTCAATCATGGGCCAATATTTATGATCTTGTATATAGCTCAGAAAATTCTGCAGAAGATTCTTTCATAGACCTAACAAAAATTTTAGAAGAGAAAAATATTAATGAAATTGAAATGGTAGAGATGGCTGAAAACTTCTTTATTTCTTTAGGATTCCAGCCCCTTTCAGAAACATTTTGGGAAAGATCTTTATTTATAAAGCCTCAAGATCATAATGTTGTGTGTCATGCATCAGCTTGGGATTTAAACTCAGATGAAAATGACCTAAGAATTAAAATGTGTATTGAAAGAAACGCTGAAGACTTTTCTACAATACACCACGAGTTGGGTCATATCTTTTATTACCAAGCATATAGTCATCAACCAGATATATTTCAAGGTGGTGCAAATGATGGTTTTCATGAAGCGGTTGGCGATTTACTTACCCTATCAATTACCCCTGACTACTATCATAAGATTGGAATGATTTCAGAGGTCGATGCTATTGAGGCAAAATCAGATCCTATTTCCTTATTAATGCAACAAGCCCTAGATGGGGTGGTTTCTGTGCCATGGACTTTAATGCTTGATAAATGGAGGGCTGGAGTTTTTTCAGGCGAAACAAGCAAAGAAGATCTTAATAATTCATGGTGGCGTCTGCGAGAATACTACCAGGGAATTGGAGCTCCAAGAGAAAGGGGTATCGATGCTTTTGATCCTGGTGCCAAATATCACATCCCGGGGAATACTCCATATACGAGATATTACATAGCTAAAATTTTACAATACCAATTTCACGAATCTTTATGTAATCAAATTGGTTTTAAAGGCCCTCTACATGAATGCTCTATATATGATAATGACCTTGCAGGAGAAAAGCTAAGAGCCATGCTTGCTCTTGGGCAAAGTCAAGAATGGCAAGTTGCTTTAGAGGCATTAACAGGAACACGAACCTTAAGTGGAAAATCAATGTTGAATTATTATCAGCCTTTAAAGGATTGGTTAGACACACAAAATGCTAACCGTTCTTGTGGGTGGGAAGATTAATGCAACATTTAATTAATCTTGCGATTGCAGTGGGGGTATTTATTTTTGCTTATATTTACGCAAGTATAATTTCCGTCAACTCCACAGAGGAAATTGTCCTATATTATAAAAGTTACGGAGAAACCCCTCTTAATCAATCCTCTCTTGTTCGACAAGTCCTTATGATTGTTTTTTTAATTCAGTGGGCCATATACATCCCAGCATTTATATTAAAGACAGAAAAATTTTATGATCTTACCGGGAGCATTACATATATTTTTGTTATTTATGTAGTAATGAATATGGCGGGAGGAAACTCTTCAGGGGGGATGTTAGGAAATTTGATTCTAGGTTTAGTCATAATTTTATGGGCTTTGAGGCTCGGATCATTTCTTTTCTTAAGAATACAAAAAGATGGAGAGGATAAAAGATTTAGAACTATTAAAACTTCTTTTTCACAATTCTTTATGACGTGGACTCTTCAGGGTTTGTGGGTATTTATTTGCTCTTCTGCAGCTATTATTGCTATGACCAGCCCAACTGGTGTGATAGTTAATAATATATTTTATATAGGATTGGGGGTTTTTATACTTGGATTTACCATTGAAATTATTGCAGATCACCAGAAATCAGCATTTCGCTCAAACCCATCTAATAAAGACGCTTTCATTAGGGGGGGCTTATGGGGAAGATCCAGGCACCCAAATTACTTTGGAGAAATAACTCTTTGGACTGGGATAAGCATCATGTCCATTTCATCTTTTGTAGGCTGGAATTATCTCGCGCTTATTTCACCTGCTTTTGTTTATGTTCTTTTGGTTCATATTAGTGGGGTTAGGATGCTAGAAGCTAGGGGAGAAAAGAAATGGGGGAGCACTGAAGAATACAAAGAATACAAAAAAAATACCCCCAAGCTAATTCCTAAAATTTTTACTTAAGAGTAAGAAAATAATTAAAATATATGTTTTTGCCCCCCGAACTGTTACAAATTAGGTACAATTTATCCACAAAAAGTTTGAAAATTTTCACTACACTGTATAGACTAGTGAACCAATTTCCGGGGAGATAAAAAATGTTAAAAAAACACATAGTATTCCTTACTATGCTGACCACTTTTGTAGCTGCAACCGAGATGGAGCAGGTATTGGAGGTCGGCAGAGATAACACAGAGCTTTCAGCTCAATCACAATCAAAGATAGACGCAACTGATTCGGCTACAGAAAAGATAGTTAATGAGTTCAAAGTTGTATCTAAGCAAGTAGAAGGGTTAAAACTTTACAATGCTCAAAAAAGAATCCAAATTCAAGCACAGCTTGATCTTATGGATAAATATGATGAGCAATTAGTCCAAGTAGTTGTTATGCAAAGACAAATTCCACCTCTAGCTCAAAGGATGCTTGAAGGTCTGGAGAAATATGTAAAGCTTGATAGCCCATTTCATATTGAAGAAAGAATGCAAAGATTAGATCTCGTAAGGGCATCTCTTTCTAATCCAAAGGTTACAGCCTCTGAGCAGGTAAGACAGATTCTTGAGGCTTATAACATTGAAGCAGAATATGGCAGAAAGCTTGATGCATATGATGAAACTATCATCCTTGATGGACAAGAGGTTGTTGTAAACATACTGAGGGTTGGAAGATTGGGGATGTTTTTTCAAACCAAAGATGAAAGACAAACCGGATATTATGATCATGAAACCGGGACCTGGGAAAAGCTTTCTGGAAGTTATAGGGTTCAAATTAGAGATGGAATTCGAATGGCTCAGAAATTAGCACCAATGGATATTATGATGTTGCCGGTTGTCTACAGTGGAGATGCATCATGAAAAAATTAAATAATTATATTTTATCGTTCATTTTAATTTCTTCAGTTTCTGTATTTGCACAAGATAGTGCAGAGGATAGTGCAGAGGGCGAACCAACAACTATTCAAGGGTTGTTGCTACTTGTTCAAGAGGGTAGAACCAGTGAACAAAACGTTAATGCAAAAAGGGAAGCAGACTTTCTTGCTAACAAAAACAAGCAAGCGGCAATACTTGCTGCTGAAAAAAAAAGAGCTTGCTAGACAAGAATGGATTGCTGATCAGCTTGAATCTGAGTACAAAAAGAATGATGCCATTCTTGTTGTTAAAGAGGCTGCATACAAAAAAGAATTGGGATCTTTGGTTGAGTTATTTGGTCACCTTCAAAGCTCAGCAGGAGAAGCAAGCTCATTATTTTCTGATTCTCTTTCTTCAGCTCAATATGGTAGGGAGCGTGAAACATTCTTAAATAATCTTTCATCCAAGATGTCTAACGCCACCGAATTGCCAACAATTAGAGAGTTAGAGGGTCTCTGGTATGAGCTACAAAGAGAAATGGTGGCTGGTT
>CACLMT010000027.1 GCA_902608115.1 uncultured SAR86 cluster bacterium
AGTAACAAAGGGAGTTACAGCAACCTGTATTGCTAGATTAATTGATCAAAATTATTTAGATACAGATCATAAAGTTTCATATTATTGGCCTGAATATGGATGCAATGGCAAAGAAGACACTAAAGTGAGTGATTTCCTTTGTCATAGATCTGGGATGTTTGCTTTTCAAGAAGGTATGCCAGAAGGTTCTTGGCAAGATTGGAAAAAATTTACTAGGAAATTAGAGGCCCAAGCTCCATTTAAAGAGCCGGGGTCCTCGCAGGGATACCATGCCCTTACTTATGGATGGTTAGTAGGAGAGTTGATTCGAAGAGTGGATGGAAGAAGTGTAGATCAATATTTTCAAGAAGAAATAGCAAGACCACTTAATATTGATTTTCATATTGGTTTGCAGGAATCTGATTTTAATAGGTGTGCAGATATGTTGATGGATGCTAATCTTAATAATCTTAATAGCGCTAAGCTTCCAGGAAACTTTATTAGATATATTCCAGACTTGTTTTTATCTAAACAATTAAAAAATCTTAAATCTGCTGTTCTTGGAGGGGACTTTTTCCTTGCTTTCCAGACAAGAGAAACTGATTCTGATAATTATCCAAATACACCGGATTGGAGATTGGCTGAAATTCCTTCCGCTAATGGGCATGGAACAGCGGAAGGTCTTGCAAAGTTATATGGAATCTTAAGTACGGGTTGTAATAGGGATGGAATATCAATTATGAAACCAGATACGTTAACTATTGCAACTACCCCTTATTCTAACGGTCCTGATTCTGTTCTTTTCGGAAGTAATATGAAATTCGGACTAGGATATGAATTAGAACATGGATTAAATTCTCCTGGAAACCTTACACCAAAATTTCGTAAAAATATGTTTGGTCATGCTGGTGTTGGAGGAGCTGTTGCCTTTGGAGATATTCATTCAAGGGTTGGCTTTGCATTCTTGTGTAATAAGCAGCATAAAACAAGGGACCTATATCGAACCAATAATGCATTGGTTGAATGTTTATATTCATTACTTTAGGATGCATTTATGAGTGGACATCATCACCATACTCCAGAAAGTGATAAAGGGTTAAAGTTTGCCATAACAATTAATATTTTGTTAACTCTTGCTCAGGCAATAGGAGGAGCTATTGCGGGCAGTTTATCTCTTATAGCAGATGCATTACATAATTTAAGCGATGCTGCAGCATTAGGAATAGCATTATTTGCAAGATCAATTAGCCGAAAACCCGCTGATGAAATAAATACTTTTGGATATAAAAGAGCTGAGGTAATAGCGGCATTAATTAATCTAACGACGCTAATAATTATTAGTGTATACCTGCTTTATGAGGCTATTTGGAGAATAATAGAACCTCAAGTTATAACAGGATGGATTATTGTGATAGTGGCCTCAGTAGCCTTAATTATAGATATGATCACTGCTTTAATTACTTTTAAAATGTCAAAAAATAGCATGAATATGAAAGCTGCCTTTCTTCATAATTTATCAGATGGGATGGCATCTTTAGGGGTTATTTTGGCGGGAATATTGATTATTTTGTATGAATGGTTCTGGGTTGATACATTTATAACACTTTTAATTGCAGGTTTTATTTTCTGGCAAGGTTTAACAATGCTTCCAAAGACAATCCATCTTTTAATGGATGGCAGCCCACATAGTTTATCTATAGATGAGATTAAATTAGCCGCTGAAATGATTAGTGGTGTTGAGAATTTACATCATATTCATATATGGAATTTAGATGAACATCGTATTGCATTAGAAGGCCATGTATCAGTCGACGTAAGTGAGTTAAAAGAAGCAGAATCCATTAAGGATCAGCTAAAAGAAATGCTTAGAGATAAATTTAATATTTCTCATTCAACTCTTGAGCTTGAGCATCATTTAGAATCAAACTGTAATGAAGGGTAATAAAGTTAAGTTTTAGATGGTTGAGGAGCTTTTCTTGAAAAGAAATTTCTAAATCTCTTTGGTTTTTCTTCTTTTATTAGGTGCTGATTTGTATCAATAATGCTTTGAATATCATCCATGAGCTCAAAATAACCTAGTTTCTCGTAACACTCTCTAGTAATTTTAAGTGCACGCATGGTCTCCGAGGTATTTGGAATGTTTTCAATCACATATTTTGCTCTTCTTAATGCTGCAACATATGCTTTTCTTTTTAAATAGTAATCTGCTGCTACCAACTCACTTTTTGCTATTAGGTTTCGTAAGTATATTAATCTTTGAGATGCGTATGGAGCATATTGACTTTGTGGGAAGCGAGTTAAAAATTCTGATAATTCACTGAAAGCTTGTTTTGCTCCAGAAATATCCCTGTTTGAAAGATCGGATTTAAACATCCTTGCAAACATACCTTTATCACGAGTATAACTTGCAATGCCTCGCATGAAATAGGCATAGTCAATATTAGGATGTCGAGGATTTAGTCTTATAAATTTCTCTGCAGCTTCATGAGATGCTTCATCCTCTCCATTCATATAGTAAGCATAAATTAACTCAGATTGAGCTTGCTCAGCATACCTACCAAATGGATACCTTGACTCAATTGCCTGAAGGGACTCAATGGCAGAAAAAAAATTATTAGCTTTCATCCTACGTTGAGCAAGGTCATAATAAATTTTTTCAGGTTGCTCAATTACCGGACCATCAGAGTTGCATCCAGTTAAAAAAATAACAGGAAGTATTGCCAATAAATATGCAATTGTAATAATATTTTTTTTCAATTGTCCCATGGGTAGTGTATTTTACATTTATTAACGCATTTAGGTTAATTGAATTTAATTAGATTGAAAGATATTAAAAAAGTTTTTAAATGAAGCGATTAATTAAGAATATAAAAGAAGATTTTCATGACTCTAGATTGGATCAGGCTGCAACGTATTTATTTGTAGATTTTTCTCGTAGTCAAATACAACGTTGGATTGAGTCTGGAAATCTTTTGGTGAATGGTGAGATTTTGAGATCTAAAGATAAGGTTCATCTAGGGGATGAGCTATCTTTAGAACCGGCTCTTGAAGATAAAGTGTCTTGGGAGGGTGAAAATATTAATCTTGATATTTCTTTTGAAGCTAAAGATTATTTAGTAATCAACAAACCAGCTAAGCTAGTTATGCACCCTGGTGCTGGGTGCAGAAATGGTACTTTAGCAAATGCATTAGCTTTTCATTACCCTGAATTAACTCAACTTCCAAGATGCGGGATAGTACATCGCCTAGATAAGGATACAACAGGCTTATTGATAGTTGCCAAGACAGAGAAATTTAGGAATTATTTTGTGAATAAACTTCAAAATAGAGAAATTTATAAAAAATACCAGGCTTTGGTTGTGGGGCGTGTAATAGGGAGTTTCACTATAGATGATGCTCTTGAGAGAGATCCAAGAAACAGAATTAAAATGAGAATAACTGATTCTGGGAAAGAGGCTCTTTCTCATGTTTCATTGATTAAATTTTATGGTGGTTATTCTCATATTTCAGTTGAAATTGAAACTGGAAGAACTCACCAAATAAGAGCTCATCTGAGTTATAAAAGATTACCCATTATTGGAGATAGGCTATATAACCCACGCAATTTAATTGCTAAGGGGACACCAAATAAAGTTATTAATTTAATACAAAACTTTCCTCGCCAAGCCCTCCATGCATCAAAACTTAAGTTTCAAGATATGGTTACAGGCAAGAATTTAGAATTTGAAACTTCCTTACCTGAAGATATGCAGACATTGATTGATGGGCTTGAATAATGTTTAAACCCTTTAAAACAGGGTTAAAAACTTGTGTTTCATAATAATTAATGTATAAAACCTCTTACTTTTTGGTAAATATTTTCAATTGATGAAACTTTCTGGTGGGGATCTATTAATGCGCGCTCTTAAGGATGAGGGGGTGAAATTTATTTTTGGATACCCTGGAGGTGCTAATTTACATATCTATGATTCAATTTTTAAACAAAAAGCCTTTGACCATATTCTAGTTAGACATGAGCAAGGAGCGACCCATGCAGCTGATGGATACGCAAGATCAACTGGAAGACCAGGTGTTGTACTGGTAACTTCAGGTCCAGGAGCTACAAATGCTGTTACAGGAATAGCAACCGCATACATGGATTCAATTCCATTGATAGTTATATCTGGCCAAGTTCAAAGTCATCTTATAGGGACAGATTCATTTCAAGAAACTGACATGATGGGAATTTCAAGACCTGTAGTTAAACATAGTTTTATTGTTCAGGAGACTAAAGATATTCCACGAATAGTTCAAGAAGCTTTTCATATAGCAACAACCGGTAGACCGGGTCCAGTAGTGATTGATATTCCTAAAGATAAAACTGATCCTTCCAAGCATTATCAATATAAGAGATTAAAAGAAGTATCTATTAGATCTTATCAACCAAGAGTTTTTCCACATCCAGGACAAATTAAAAAAGCTTGCAAAAATATCTTATCTGCAGAGCGACCTGTAATTTACTCAGGGGGAGGAGTGATTTTAGGGAATGCTCATAAAGAGCTTATTGCATTAAATAAATTATTAAAAGCACCTGTTACTAATACTTTAATGGGTCTAGGTGCTTACCCTGCTAAAGATAAATACTTCATGGGAATGCTTGGCATGCATGGAACTTATCAAGCAAATATGGCCGTTCATAATGCTGATGTGATACTTGCAATTGGAGCTAGATTTGATGATCGTATTACTAATACCCCTTCAAAGTTTGCTCCAAAATCTAGGATTATTCATATTGACGTAGACCCAGCATCTATATCTAAAATTATTAACGCAGATATTCCAATTGTAGGTCAGGTAAAGGAATCACTTGCAGCGCTTATTAAAGAAATTAAAAGATCAAAGATTAAAATTGATTCAGACTCGATAGATTCTTGGAATACCCAAATTGCTCTTTGGAGAAAGATGCATGGGTTAGATCATGATTTATATCTTCAAAAAAATAAATCTAAAATGATTATTCCCCAGGTTGTTATTCAGGAGCTTTATCATGCAACCAAAGGAAATGCATACGTAACTTCTGATGTTGGCCAACATCAAATGTTTGTTGCTCAGTATTATCATTTTAATAAACCCAGGAGATGGATTAATTCGGGCGGCTTAGGAACAATGGGATTTGGCTTACCTGCAGCTATAGGAGTCAAACTTGCATTTCCAAAACGAGAGGTCGTATGTGTTACTGGTGAGGGTAGCATTCAAATGTGCATTCAAGAGCTTTCAACATGTTTACAATACAACCTACCAATAAAAATTATTAATATTAATAATCAAGCATTAGGCATGGTTAAGCAATGGCAAGATATGAACTATGGAGGAAGACATTCAGCCAGTACTTATTCTGATTCATTGCCTGATTTTGTAAAATTAGCTAAATCATATGGCCATATTGGTATGAAAGTAACCAAGCAATCTCAATTAAAATCAACTTTTGAAAAAACGTTTGCAATGAAAGATCAATTAGTTTTTGTTGATGTATATGTAGACCCCGATGAACATGTTTATCCGATGTT
>CACLMT010000028.1 GCA_902608115.1 uncultured SAR86 cluster bacterium
TATGTCAGCTTTTTTTATTTGCTCTTGTAAATTTTTTGTTCTTGAATGACAAATCGTTACTGTTGCATTTTTATTCAATAGCATCATAGCCATAGGTTTTCCAAGAATAGGGCTTCTGCCAACCACTACAGCATTTTTGCCTGAAATTTCAATTTGATAATGTTCAAGAATTCTCATGATCCCAGCAGGCGTGCATGATCCAAATGCATCTTCTCCCATTGTTATTTGACCGAACCCTATACAAGTTACCCCATCAACATCTTTTTCAACACTAATCGCATCAAAGCATTGACGTTCATCAATCTGTGATGGAACTGGATGCTGCAATAAAATACCGTGAACACGTTTGTCCTTATTAAGTTTGTTGATAGATTCTAACAACTCTTGAGTCGTGGTATCTTTACTAAGCTCTACCGCAATTAAATCCATACCAAGCCTAGCGCATGCATTTTGTTTCATTTTTACATAGGTCGCTGATGCTGGATCTACACCAACTAAAATTGTTGCCAAAGTTGGTGTAATACCATTTACCTTTAATTTGGAGACGCTGGCTTTAATATCCTCTTCAGCTAATTGAGCGAGAGCTTTTCCGTCTAAAATTTTTGATGGCATTTGAGTATTTTCCCATCATTAAATTTTTATGCAATAAATTTCAGCTATAGAAAATTTTTTTTTGCGATTGCGATTTCTTTGGAAGCAACATCAAACATCATAATTTTTTCATTATCCACCTGAATATAAGAATCACTCTCTTTAAGTTCTTTAAGGAGGCCTTCTGCATTTTCAATATTTTTATTAGCTAGGGAAACTCTGATTAGGCCAAGTTTTGCTCTGTCAGAGGTTTTGCCATAAATTGGTCCCTCAAAATCTATCTTGTCGCCTGAAGTTTGAGAAGCAGAGATTGCTTTTAAAAAATTTTCTTCAGACTCTCTAAATAAATTTAATTTCATATAGCAAATACCAATATTTAAATAGCAATCATCTACATATTTGTCTTCTAATCCATTTGCTAAGCTCTCTTGAAAAGCTTCTATAGAGTCCCAGTACAGCTCTTCATTAAAAAACTTGACAGCCTCTAAAAATTTAATATCTGTGTTATTCATATGAATCCATTCCCCTTGAAAAAAATATACAAATTGAGCTGATAAGCCCCAATATCATTCCAGTTAATATTTCATGGTTAAAGTTATAATAAGAAAAGAAAATCAAAGAAATAGCAACGTATGTGGATAATAAAAAATATGTAAATGAGATTTTAAATCCAAGCGCAAAAATAAAAACAAATGAAATAGCTGTAATTAGATAGGGAATAAAAATATTTAAAAAAGAAATTTTGAAATAAAAAGGTAAAACCAATATTGTAAATAAAATTAAATAGATCAGTATTCCAAGTAATCTTCTTATCATATATCCCCTAGGACTTTTTCACGTTTAGCTTTGTACTCTTCCTCTGTTAATAGATCTTGTTCATATAGAGATTTAAGACTTTTTAACTTTGATTCAAGAGAATCATTTTTGTTATCATTGTTTTTATTTGATTTTGGTTGCTCGCCGGTAATTGAAGAGGCCATAGATTGTGGCAAAATCATTCCCAAGCCCAGCCCAGCTCCCAAGCCCATTCCTGCACCAGCAGCTCCTTGATTATTAGCAGCATCTTCAATAGCCGTGGCTGTTTGAAATTTCATGTATTGATCCATGTCAGAAATAATTGACATGGAGGAGCGTTTATCCATAATTTCTTGAACAGATTTAGGTGGGTTAATTGCATTAATTAAAAGATCAATAAGCTCCAAACCTACATTTTCAAATTCCTTTAAGGCTGATGCTTTAACCTTGGTTGCAATCAAGGAGTACTTAGCAGGCATATCAAATATACTAATACTTAATTTTGCAAGCACTTCAGCAAGCTTTGAAGCAATAATGCTTCTTAAATAATTTTCTACCTTACTACTTGAAAAAGCTCCCTGTCTCCCAACCAAGTTATTTATAAATAATAATGGCTCCTTAACTCTTATGCTTTGAGACCCAAAAGCACGCAATCTTACAAAATTAATTTCTGGATCTCTAAAAACAATAGGATCTGCAGTTCCCCATTTTAAACTTGGGAATAACTTCTTGGATACAAAAACTACATTAGATCTAAAAGGCGAGTCAGGACCATATCCAAACTGAGTAACAAATTTTGTTAAAACGGGGATATTTTGTGTTGTTAGGACGTGTCTCCCGCTATCAAAAACTTCTAGAGCTTTTCCATCGCGAAAAAAAATTCCCCATTCTCCATCATTTACAGTTAACTGAGCCCCCCATTTAATTTCACCTGTTCCATACTCAGGAAATCTTTCGATCATTTCATCGGAGGATGTTAAGCCTGATTCAATTACTTCTATTGCCATAAATTAACTCAGTATTTTTTTTCTCGTGGTCAGTATTTTTTCTAATTCTAGGTGAATATTTTTTATATAATTTATGTCCATTGATTCAATTTCTATTTTTTCAACAATATTAATTAGCTTCTCATCATTTTTTATTAGTTCTTCTAAAAGCTTTTCATTTTTTTCCCCTCGATCAAACAGGGCAATATACCCAAACTTCTGATTTGAAATTTTTGTACAAAAAAGTTTAAGTAAGTTTTGAAGCTCATCAATCTCCATAAGATCATCATTATTAAGTTTATTTTTTGATCTTTCTATAGCATAAATATAGCTTTCTATGACGCTTTTAGTAAAAAGCCTGATTTGGTAATCAGTATTTCTTAATTGTTCATCATTCTCATAGCCAGAAAATCCTGGTATTAGGGAACCAATCCTTTTTATAAAATTCGAAGTTTCTTTGGTCATTAAATATTACCGTATTAAAATTTTTGCTTTATTTGCTATTTCTAATTAATAGAATATGCTTATTATCTAGTTAATTCCATTTATTTTATGTTAATTAGAGATAAATTAACTAATTATCCGGGGGAAATACAATGAGTGATAAATTTACTAATATCAACTGTGAATCTTGTGGGGCAGACCTTGCTCTACCCAAAGGAGAGGCCTCAATCAAATGCGGTTTTTGTAATACACTCAATAAACCAAGTGAAGATGACTTGAAGCCAAAAAATAAATCTAGAATTTTATTATTAAATGCTGTTGAGTCTGAGAATTGGGATGAAGTAGCAAAATATACCACTACTATTTTAGAGGAAGATCCCTCTGACTATGAGGCATGGTTTTACAAAGGCGCAGCTGCAGGTTGGAGTTCGACACATGCGGAAGATCCATCCAAAGAAATAACAAACTGTTATAAAAATGCTTTTGCCAATGCTACTGATGATAGTCTTGAGGATGCTATTGAACTAATTGCCACAAAAGGGACGAAATTAATTGATGCGTTGGCAATGGGTTCAAGAGGCTTTGCCATAGAGCATGGGTACCTAAATGTTGGCGATATGACTATGAATGGTTGGCAAAAGGATGTGATGGCAAGGCATGTTAATAAAACTTATGGATTTATTACTGCCGCATATACTTTGACTGAAATTAATCGTAATGACAGAGTTCAAAAATTAAATCCTCATATAGATGCGTTTTTTCTATACATGGTAGCAATCCTCTATACTAGTCATGGCTTTGAGGGAGTACTCACAAAAAAGAACCCCTTTGATATTATGGACGCCACGTTTCAAAATCATTATAGTCCACAATCTGAATTAGGATCACAATGGGAGCCTCGAGTAGATGAGATTTTAGAAATTTATAAAAGTGGTGGCTATGAAGCTGATTTAATTGAAAAATATGAGCTAACTGAAGAGTCTTTTAGCAGTCCTAGGTCAGGAAATAGCGAAGTGGCTGGAGAAGGAGGATTTTGTTTTATTGCAACAGCTGTATATGGGACTGAAAGTCACTTTAATTTGATAGTTCTAAGATCATTTAGAGATAATTTCTTGCAGGATTACTTGCTTGGTAGAAAGTTTATTAATTTTTATTACAAGAATGGGCCTCTTGTTGCAGCAAAAATTAAAGATTCATCAATATTAAGAAATATTTTTAAACCATTGGTTAATCTTGGCGTTCAAATTGTGAAAATCTTCAAATTAGGTTAATGCATCAATATTTTATTTAAGTTTTTATTTTTTATACTTGTAATAAATATTTCAGGTGTTGCATTTAGCGAAGTTAATTCATGGGACTGCGGAGATCTAGAGGAATCAAAGCTTATTTCATCAGATGGAACTTACCTTGGATCGATTGGTCCTTCATGGCAGACAGATTCTATTTACAATTCATCCTCAGAATTTTCGAGTACATGGAGTTCAAGCAGCATATATAATCAAAGTTCTGATTATGGCAACACTTACTCAGATGAATCAGTATTTAACGAAGGCGCATACGAACCTCCTAAAATAATCTCTAAAGATGGTGAAGAACTAGGCCTTTTATCAATTGGACCATCATGGGATAGCGAAAGAAAGAATCCTGAAGACATTAAATATACGTGTGACTGGGATAATTAATTGAGCTCAATCCCTCAATAAGAGCTAAATAATTCTTTAAAATAAAATGGGCATATCTTTTTATGCTTGCTATATAATG
>CACLMT010000029.1 GCA_902608115.1 uncultured SAR86 cluster bacterium
TTTGCAAAGAAATTTCTAGATGAAAATTTTTCTCTAGATGGCGGGTCTTTTACAGATATAGTTTCAATAAAGATTAAAGATAACTTATTGAGACTTACCAAAGAGAATAATAATTTGGTCAATTTAAACGATATTTCACAATTTCAAGGTTATCAAGGCTCAAAAGATAAACCTTCAGCTATTTTACTTAAAAATAATAATCTTCATGTAGAAATTCAAATTGATCCAGAGCATTCTGTGGGGGCAACAGATCCAGCAGGAATTAAAGATATTATATTAGAGTCTGCAATTACCACTATACAAGATTGCGAAGATTCAATAGCTGCTGTAGATGCAGAAGATAAAGTTCAGGTTTATAGAAATTGGTTAGGCCTTATGAAAGGCGATTTAACAGAAACATTCATCAAGGGCGGCAATGAAATGACCCGCTCATTAAACTCTGATCGAGATTACATATCTCCTGATGGTTTAAATTTTTCATTACCTGGAAGAAGTTTATTGTTGGTTAGAAATGTAGGCCATTTAATGACAAACCCAGCGATTTTAGATAAAGAAGGTAATGAAATTCCTGAAGGAATTTTAGATGCTATGTTTACTATTTGCATTGCTATGCATGATCTTAAAGGTAATAGCTTAGTTCAAAATTCCAAAGAAGGAAGTGTTTATATTGTTAAACCTAAAATGCATGGTCCTGATGAAGTTCAATTTACATGTGATTTATTTTCAACAGTAGAAAAATTATTAGGTCTAAATCAGTCGGTGGCAAAGGTTGGCATTATGGATGAAGAAAGGCGAACCACTGTCAATTTAAAAGAATGTATAAGAGTAGCTAAAGATAGAGTTATCTTTATTAATACAGGATTTTTAGATCGTACAGGTGATGAAATTCATACAAGTATGGAAGCAGGACCTATGATCCCTAAAGCAAAGATGAAACAACAGCCTTGGATAATAGCTTATGAGGATTGGAATGTAGATTCAGGTTTAGAAGCTGGATTCAAGGGGCGAGCACAAATAGGAAAGGGGATGTGGCCTATGCCAGATGAGATGTTAAATATGTACCAAGAAAAAACTATACATCCTGAAGCAGGAGCAAATTGTGCATGGGTACCCTCACCAACAGGGGCTACATTACATGCTATGCATTATCATCAAATTTTAGTCTCTGCTCAGCAAGAAAAATTACTATCTAGAACCAAGGCAAGTCTTGATGATATTTTAACTATTCCAGTTATGACTAATCCTTCTTCTTTATCAACAGAAGACATTCAAAATGAACTTGATAATAATGCTCAAGGAATATTAGGTTATGTTGTGAGATGGATTGATCAAGGTGTGGGATGTTCAAAAGTTCCTGATATTAATAACATTGGCTTAATGGAAGATAGAGCCACATGCAGAATATCGAGTCAACATATTGCAAATTGGTTACATCATTCTATCTGTTCAAAGGAGCAAGTTGTTGAAACCATGCAACGAATGGCAGCAGTAGTGGATAAGCAAAATGCTGGAGATCCTAAATATCAACCTATGGCCCCTTCTTATGATGGAATTGCATTTCAAGCTGCTTGTGATCTGGCTATTAAGGGGAGAGTTCAACCTAGTGGTTATACAGAGCCTATTCTTCATGAGATGAGATTAAAATATAAGGCAAAATGAAGGCTCACTGGATAACGTTTTATCATATTCATAATACAAATAATTATGATCAATTAATCACAAATTGACTTGATGAGAATGTCTTTAAAAAAGTATAAAATTTTCGGATTATTAGTTCTTTCATTTTTCCTGGTTGCTGAAGATTCATCGGATACAGAAAGTTTTTTCAATAGACCTCAGCCAGTATATCAAGACGCTGATCCTTTATTGGGTTGGATAGATTCTAGGAAATTGACTTCTTTAAATGGTGTGTGGAGTTACATTGTTGATCCAATGAACAATGGGTTACCTGAAACATCTTTTTTTGGAGGATTTCCACAAAATAAAACCCAAATAACCGGTATGGAATTGATTGAGTATAATTTTGAAAGCGCATCAAAATTAAACATTCCCGGAGCGTGGAACGCTCAAGATGAAAGATTATTTTTTTATCAAGGACCAGTTTGGCTTTATAAAAAAATTAATTTATCACCGTCAGTAGATAATCTTACTCATATATATTTTGAAGGTAGCAATTTTAGAACAAAGGTTTTTATCAATGGGCAAGTTGTTGGTGAATTTAAGGGTGGGTATGTCCCCTTTAATTTTGAAATTACAGAATATATTAAAGAGGGTGAGAACATCATACTCGTACAGACAGATAATTCGCTTGATTCAACTACTGTACCAACCAATAAAACAGATTGGTGGCCATGGGGAGGTTTAATAGGAGATGTTTATCTTGTTGAGACACCTAAAGCATTTATTCAGAATGCTTATTTACAATTAAAACAAAACAAGAAAAATGAAATTACTTTTAAACTTAAATTAGTAAATTCAAAAAGAAATACTAAGGTCTCTATTGAAATACCTGAATTAAATTTTAAAAGATCTTTCTATGCGGATCAGCAGGGGATGGTTAAGAAAACAATTAAACTCGATCCGCAACTGTGGTCCCCCTCAAATCCAAAGTTGTATGAGGTTAATATCTCAACTAGTAATGATTTTATATCTGATCGAATTGGCTTTAGGCATATTTATACAGAAGGGAAAAAGATTTTTCTAAATGGAAATCCAATTAAATTTAAAGGTATTTCAATGCATGCAGAACCTATTGGCGAAGCTGGCCCGGCTTTTTCAAAAAAACATTTTCAAGATTTATTAAGAACATCTAAAGATTTAAATGTTAATTTTGTTAGAGCTGCTCATTATCCCTATTCTAGACATTTAGCTAAAGTTGCAGATGAAATGGGTTTATTGTTATGGGAAGAGGTTCCCGTTTATTGGAATATCGATTGGTCTAATCCCGAGACTCTTAACATAGCAAATAATCAAATTTCTCGATTGATTGAAAGAGACTGGAATAGAAGTTCAGTTGGGGTTTGGTCAATTGCCAATGAAACACCTTTTTCTGATGAGAGAATGGAATTTTTAAAAAATCTTTTGGAAACAATTGAATTAAAAGATCAATCTAGACTTACAACTGCAGCTCTTTTATCAGGTAATGAAGAGCAATTTAAATTATTAGTATTAGTTCTTGCAATTCAAGGTATTAATTCAGAGTGGGTAAGTTCTAAAGAGAAATTTATTTTTAAATCCATTCTTTCTCAAGCTAATGTTACAGCAGAAGCTAAGCTAAATTTTTCAATTTCTATTGATGATCCATTAGGAGAGTTAGTTGATATAATTTCTTACAATGAATATTTTGGTTGGTACTATACAACTTTTCTTGCAGAGCAGATTCAAATTAAAGAAGGTACATTAAGAAGGTTAATGTTTGAGATTATCGAGGATATTCAAATAACTAGCCCATACAACAAGCCAATTCATCTCTCTGAGTTTGGTGCAGGAGCAAAATTTGGAATTAAAGATTCTAATAAAATCTGGTCTGAACAATATCAAGCTAAAGTTTACAATCATCAATTGAGAATGATTTTAAACAATCCTCAAATTCAAGGCATCACACCATGGATACTAAAAGATTTCAGAGCTATGCTTCGACCTTTGCCAGGAATCCAAGATTTTTATAACAGAAAAGGCTTAATAGATGAGAATGGAAACAGGAAAGAGGCATTTAAA
>CACLMT010000030.1 GCA_902608115.1 uncultured SAR86 cluster bacterium
ATAAAAGTTGTATGGGGAAGATTGTGGGATCCGATTTTAGCACGAGATAAAGAAGGTAAGCTTCAAGCTCTTATGGATGCCGTAGTTGATGGTGAGCTACAAAACTTTAAAGCGAAGGGAGGAGCTTACACTAGAGAAAAGTTTTTTGGTAAAGACCCAGATGTATTAGAGATGGTAGATGATCTTACAGATGAAGATATTTATAAATTAAACAGAGGAGGGCATGATCCCTATAAAGTTTATGCTGCCTATCATAAGGCAGTAAATTCAACAGGAGCGCCAACTGCGATTCTTGCTTTAACAACAAAAGGTTACGGAACAGGGTCTCGTGAAGCAGATAATACCACTCATCAAATTAAGAAATTAACTCTAGACAATATTAAATCTTTTAGAGATAAATTTGATATACCTGTTTCTGATGAAGATATTGAAAAGTTGCCTTATGTTAAGCCTTCTAAAGATTCTTCAGAGATCCAATACTTATTAAAAACTCGAGAGAAACTTGGTGGACCTATTCCAAGAAGGCGTCAGCACACAAAAAAATTGTCAATGCCATCAGCATCTATTTTTGATAAATATACTTCTGGCTCAGGCAACAAAAAGATTTCATCAACTATGTCATTTGTCAGAATGATGACAGATGTTATTAAAGATAAAAAAATTGGACAGCGCATAGTGCCAATTGTTCCAGATGAAGCAAGAACCTTCGGAATGGAGGGATTATTTAGACAAATAGGTATTTACTCTTCTGAAGGTCAAAAATATCAACCTGAAGATGCAGATCAGGTAATGTGGTACAAGGAATCAAAAGATGGAGTCATGCTTGAAGAAGGTATCACTGAAGCCGGTGCATTCTCAGCTTGGATAGCGTTGGCAACAGCATATTCAAACTATGATCTTCCGATGATTCCAATATATTTATTTTATTCTATGTTCGGTTTTCAAAGGATTCATGATTTAGCTTGGGCTGCAGGAGACTCCCAGGCTAAGGGTTTTTTAATAGGAGCAACCTCAGGCAGAACAACATTAAATGGAGAAGGCTTGCAACATCAAGATGGACATAGTCATATTCTTTCATCCACAATTCCAAATTGTCTATCATATGATCCTGCATATGCCTATGAGTTAGTGGCTATTTTTAAACATGGTATTAAAAAAATGTATGTAGATTTAGAAAATTATTATTACTACATTACCGTGACTAATGAAAATTATATTCAGCCCGCTCAGCCGAAAGGTTCAGAAAAAGGAATAATTCAAGGGCTATATAAACTAATTGCTAATAAAAAACCTCAAGTAATCTTAATTGGATCAGGGTCGATTCTTAATGAATCAATAAAGGCACAAGGGGTTTTAAAATCAATTGGTATTATTTCTGAGGTTTGGAGTGCAACAAGTTTTAATATGCTCAGAAAAGATGGAATGGAAACACATAGATATAACGAAATGAATCCCTCAACTTCTTCTAAGTTAAGTTATGTTGAGGAATGTTTACCAAATGAGCAGATACCTGTCATAGCTTCAACTGACTATATGAGAGCATATCCTGAACAGATTAGGAAATATATTAAGGCGCCTTTTTATACTTTAGGTACCGATGGTTATGGAAGAAGTGACTCGCGTCAGAAGTTAAGAGAGTTTTTTGAAATTGATTCAAATAATATAGCAAGAGCAGCAGTTTATGCATTATTTAAAAATAACTCTTTAACAAAAACTGAGGTATTAAAGATATATAAAAAATTAAAAGTTAATTCTAAGAAGCCTCATCCTTGGGAAGTTTAAGTTAATGAATAAAAAAATAATCTATATACCTGATCTTGGTGAGGCTGAAGATGTTGAAGTAATTGAAATTTGTGTTAAACCAGGTGATGAGGTTGACTCTGAAGATCCAATTATTGTTTTAGAATCTGAGAAGGCTGCTATGGAAGTACCAGCTTCACACTCAGGCAAGATTATTTCAATTAATGTCTCCAATGGAGATAAAGTTACCAAAGGGGCTCCATTTTTAGAGATTGAGGTTGATGAAGAAAAAAAATTAATAGCAAAAGTTGATTCATCAAATGCTGATGAGGAAATTAAGGAAAATGAGATTGGTGATACAAATATAGCAAGTGATCATCAACTTCCATCTTCAGATAACACTAATAGTTCAACAGGCGAATATAGTAATAAAAAAGTTTATGCAGGTCCTGCAGTAAGAAAGCTTGCAAGAGAATTTGGTATTCAGCTATCTGCTATAAGACCTACAGGTCCTAGAGGTAGAATTCAGAAAGAAGATTTACATGAGTTTGTTAAGACCAGTCTCAGTTCCGCTAAAGATCAATTCCAATTCTCTCAACCTAGATTAGATTTTTCAAAATGGGGATCTGTTGAAGAAGTTAAGCTTAGTAAGTTTCAAAAGACTGCGCTTAACAACCTTCATACATCATGGATTAATATCCCTCATGTTACGCAGCATGATGAATTTGACGTCACATTATTAATGGAGCTTAGAGAGCGACTAAATAAAAAACATAAATTAAAAATTTCACCATTAGCTTTTATTGCAAAGATTGTTGTTAATTTGCTCGCCGAATTTCCCTTGCTAAATTGCTCGTTAAACCAAGATATGGAAAGCATCACATTAAAAGAATATATTAATTTAGGAATTGCGGTTGATACCCCAAATGGTTTGATTGTTCCATGTCTTAAAAATGCTCAAGAAAAATCAATCAAAGAGATATCTGAAGAAATCTCTTTACTGGCAGAAGCAGCTAAATCTAGAAAATTAAAACCGACTGATCTTCAGGGCGCTTCTTTCAGCATAAGTTCACTTGGAGCAATAGGAGGAAAGTTCTTTACACCTATAATTAATTTGCCTGAAGTAGCAATTTTAGGAATATCAAAGACCTATAAAAAGGTTGTAGAAGTTGAAAAAAATTTTGAAGCAAGGGATTACTTACCCGTTTCTTTGAGTTACGATCATAGAGTAATCAATGGGGTTTATGCAGCTCAATTTACGTCTCGATTAGGCCAAGCACTTTTAGACCTCAAATTAATTGAAGGGAGTTTTATATGATTGATAAAAATTTTGATAAAGGTTGTGTATTTATTGTTGGAGGAAGCGGGGGAATTGGTTCTATATGTGCTAAAGAATTTGCTAAGGCTGGAGCAAATGTAGTTATTACTTATTATAAAAATAAAAAAGCTGCTGAGGATGTAGCATCTGAGATCAATCAAAATATTCAAATTTTTCAATTAG
>CACLMT010000031.1 GCA_902608115.1 uncultured SAR86 cluster bacterium
TCTAGAAAAAAACCAGAATCTCTCATTGAGGTAAATTTTTTCAATGAAACAAAAAAATAATGATCTGAATCTGTTTCACCTTTACGTGGCTTTCTAGTCGTATAAGAAATTGATAGCTCTAATGGAAAATTTAATTGATTTGCTTTGGCTAGAGCAGCATTAATTAGTGAAGATTTTCCTGTTCCTGATGGCGCAGATATTAGAAATAAGTTTGGAGTCTCCATTATTATTCTAAATTTTGTGCTTGTTCTCGTAATTCTTCAACTTTAAGTTTCATAGTAAGCGCTAAATCCTTCAAGTCTGGTTTATTTAACTTAACAGATAGAGTATTAACTTCTCTAAAGAGCTCCTGAAGAATAAAATCCATCTTCTTTCCATGTGCTTTTTTAGTTTTAAAAAGCTTTCGTAGTGAATCTAAATGAAACTTAATTCTTTCTAGCTCCTCTGAAATATCATGTTTTAAAGCAATATTAGAAAGCTCACTTGAAATCTCTTCATCATTTAATTTAATATCTTCTTTTTTCATTTTTTTCCTCAAAGCTTTGATTCTATGCTTAAGCAATGAGTCTGCAGATTTATCGATCTTTTTGTGAGTATTAATTAAAAATAATACTTTAGCTAAAATAATTTTTTCAATCTTTTTGCCCTCCTGTATGCGGGAATCAACCAAGTTTTTAATAGCAATGTTAAGGGCTTTTTTCCCTAAATTAGATGTATCTCTTTTGGTAGATTGAGCAATAAGCAATCCTGGAATATCTTTAATATCACTTAGCTTTAGAGCGTTATTTTGAAAATACTTTGAAGAGACAAGAGAATGCTTTAAGCGTTTTAAACTAGTCTCGTTAATTTCATAAGTATGTTCAGTAGGAAAATTATCATTAATCTTAACCTCAAAAGATCCACGTAAAAATTTCTTTTTAATTTGTATTTTTACGTATTCTTCAAAATCATTAGGTAAAGTAAACCCCCGGAAAGATATATCAACATATCTGTTGTTTACTGATTTAATTTCACAAAGAATCTCAAATCCCTTGTGAGATACTTTTCCACTTCCATATCCTGTCATGCTCTGAAACATACATTTCCTATAATAACTTTAATAATCATTATCCCACTAAACCACTATCAATTAACTTCTAAAGTTTACATATTAAAAGTATTATCGATAGGTGGCTAACATTGAACTTACTCAACTCAAAGGCATCGGACCATCAATCGTTGAGAAATTAAATTTATTTGGGATCTTAAATCTTAGAGATCTCTGTTTTCATCTACCATACGGATACCAAGATAGAACAAAAATTACTAATATTATTAATTTAAACCCAGGCGATGAAAAATTAATTAAGGTAAAGATTATTTCTCAACAATCTATGTACAGACCTAGAAAAATGATGGTCTTGAAATCGGGTGATTCTACAAATCAAATTAATATAAGATTTTTTTATTTTCATCCAAATCAAACAAAACAACTAAAATCTGGAATTGAATTGTTATGTTATGGAAAGGTCAGCTTAAGCAGGTATGGATTAGAAATGATCCATCCAGAATATGAAGTCGTATCTAAAGATCATGAAACAGTACAA
Source organism: uncultured SAR86 cluster bacterium (assembly GCA_902608115.1). Classification (GTDB taxonomy): domain Bacteria; phylum Pseudomonadota; class Gammaproteobacteria; order Magnimaribacterales; family D2472; genus D2472. The sequence continues at coordinate 1,587 of CACLMT010000031.1, forward strand.
AAAAATTTAACGCCGGTATATAGAGTCCCGAAAGGTATTGGTCAAAAAAAAATAAGGACTTTTATCCGAGCAGCTATCCAAAAATTAAACTTCGAGGAAGATTTTCTAAATATAGAAAAATATGATTCCTCTCTAAAAATGAATGTTATGGATGCCTTAAACATTATTCATAACCCCCCGGCAGATACAAACATTAACGATATCCTCCCAGGAGGCTCGCACCCAGCAAGGGTCAGATTATTAAAGGAAGAAATGATTGCTTTTCAAGCAGGTATGGCTTTTTTGAAACAAAAACAAAAACGCCATCATTCATTTCCATTAAAGCTTAAAGGAGCATGGACAAAAGAATTAAGAAATAATTTTCCATTTAAATTAACCTCAGCTCAATCAAGAGTAATTGATGAAATAAAAGAAGATATTTCAAAAGAAGTGCCAATGATGCGCCTAGTTCAAGGCGATGTTGGGTCGGGCAAAACAGTGGTTAGTGCTTTGGCTGCCGCCATGACTTTAGATTCATCTTTTCAAGTTGCTTTTATGGCGCCCACTACTCTACTAGCAGAGCAGCACTTATTAAGTTTTAAGTCTTTCTTTGGTGCTAAATCTGACAAAATTGCCCTCCTAACTGGAAGCACTTCTACAAAAACAAGAAAGAAAATCCTTGATGATATTGCTGGTATGAAGATAAATTTAATTATTGGAACACATGCGTTATTCCAAAAAGGAGTAGATTTTCCTAATCTTGCTTTGATTATCATAGATGAGCAACATAGATTTGGTGTTAACCAAAGATTAGCCCTTAGAAATAAAAATAATTCTCAGGACTCAGCAGCGCCCCATCAACTTACTTTAACAGCTACACCTATACCGAGAACGTTATCAATGAGTGTATATGCAAACATGGATGTTTCAGTAATTGATGAGTTGCCTCCTGGGAGAAAGCCAATAAGAACTTCCTGTCTCCCTCTAAGCGGCAAAGCTAAATTAATTGAAAGAATTCTGAATGCATCAAAGAATGGTAGTAAAGCATATTGGATATGCCCCCTAATTGAGGAATCAGAAAATCTAGATTTAAATGCGGTGATGGAAACATATGAAGATCTATCAGATTATTTTGGAGAAGATGAGGTTGGTTGCTTACATGGAAAGTTATCACCAAGTGAAAAGCAAAAACAAATTGAAAGTTTTAAAAATAGTGAAATCTCAGTCCTGGTATCAACGACGGTTGTCGAAGTTGGTCTAGACATACCAGATGCAGACATCATGGTAATTGAGAACGCAGAAAGATTTGGACTGGCTCAGCTCCATCAACTTAGAGGCAGGATAGGAAGAGGAACAAAAGAAAGCTTCTGTATACTCCTTCATAAAGATAAGCTAGGAGATATTTCATCTCAAAGGTTAGATGTGCTAGTAGAAACTCAAGATGGATTTAAGATTGCTGAAAAGGACCTTGAAATTAGAGGCCCTGGAGAAATTATGGGCGCTCAGCAAACGGGTGTTATCCCAATGAAATATACTAACTTGGT
>CACLMT010000032.1 GCA_902608115.1 uncultured SAR86 cluster bacterium
GGAGTTAGAGAGAATGAGAAGGAAGAGACGAAGGGCGAAAGCGTTATTAAGAGTCGATGATAAAAAATAGCTTAATAACCCACCAAGATAGCAAGAGAAAACTATCAAGGAGTTAAAGAAAATCTCACTTTAAACCCCTTCCAATCTCGAACTAAAGAAACAGAGCCTGGCTCTGTTTTTTTATGCCTATACTATAATAGGCTTGAGACTAATCAATACGATGCTTTAAAGAAATTACATGTCGCAGGGATGAATGTTACAAGACTCCACTAAAAAATTATCATTTTCAATTGTTGAATCTTTAAACTTGTCTATTAATAAAACTAATAGAGCGAGTTTAGTGGTTTCGGGTGGCTCTAGTCCAATTCCATTATTTAATCAGCTGAGTAAAGAAAAGATTGATTGGTCTAAAGTTGATATTCTTTTATGTGATGATAGGGTTGTTGCCTCAAATCATAAACATTCCAATGAAGGCTTGGTAAGAAAAGAATTAATGATTAACTTTGCTAAAGATGCTCATTACATTTCTATTAAATCAAACCCAGATACAATTATAAAACTCTCCAAGCCATTTGATGTATCAATTTTAGGCATTGGCTTAGATGGTCATTTTGCTTCTTTGTTTCAGAATTTACCCAATATTAATGACGCATTAAATCAAGATTTTGATGAACAGATTATTTTTACAGATCCTATAGGTACACCTAAATACAAAAGGGTGACAATGAATTTATCAATGATACTTAATTCAAAAAGATGTATTTTACTTGCATGCAATAAAGATAAATTAGAAGTGGTAAGTGATGGAATGACAAACCAAAATTTACCAATTCATTATCTCTTAAATCAAGATAAAGTTAATATTGAGATTATCAATTAATGTTGATACATATATTGAAATTTTAAATAGATCTGAGATGTTTCTAACCTTAGATTATCGCTAAATGGATTTGGTTTTTCATAAAATTGATTACCACCAACATAAAAAATAGTATATGGATTGGGTTTCCATTGAATAAGAGTTTCTGAATAATAATCATCATTAAAATCATTTTTTTCGAGTATCAATCTACTTGATAAAGCATTACTTAATTGATAGTCAATCTCAAATCGATTAATTTCTCCTGCATAGAACTCTTCATTAGTGACTTTATTAGTAAGTTCAGAGTAACGATGATCAAAGGTAATTTTGAAATTATCAGAGAACCTAAGTACGTTTCTTATGTGATATTCTTTTGAATCTCCAATTGCTGGATTATTACTTCTGTATGCTATTGCATCTCCATGTTCAATTCTATATCTGATATAAAACCTTTCTGTTGGGTGATAGCTTCCTTTTATTTCTAATTCAGTTTGTTCGCCAAATTGTTGATTCTTAAATTTTTCGCTAGGAATGATTTTCCATTCAATTCCAGTTGAAAAATTAAAACTTGTTTCGAGCTCCATTTTCAGTTGATACAATTCTTGAATTTTTTCATCTTTAAAATTTAATTTATTTTGATTATATAGATTAAAAGAAACCCTTCTTACGATTCCTTGATATCTGTATGTTCTTCCGTACCAATAATTACGCTCTTTGTAATTATTTTTACTAACAAATCCTACATGAGATCGATATGTTGGTGAGACTTCTTTATACCTTAAACCTAGATGAGAAGTGTCTAAAACTCTTCTTAAGCGGAAATTTTTTGCAGTTCCAGTGAAATTTTCCCCATCTAGCGCATAAGTTCTCCCATCAAATGTGTCATCAGTATTAATAAAATTTATATGACCTTCATGGGTATTACTTTTAGCAAAGTTTAAATCTAATATGTAATGATCAAGAAAGTTAATTAGGCTATCAAACTCAACGAGAGAACCCGATCCGCCAGCATGGTAATCTCTGTTTGTTGCTATCAATCCAATATGTGATTTGTTTCCTAGATTCTTCTTGTATCTCCCAATAGTTATTTTGCTCTTTCCAGCATTCCCTTTATATGATTGATAATCACCTGCTGCTAAATAGGGAGAATCAGTATCAGTTGCTTGAAGAAAATAACTTGAACTTGTTTTACCTTGATTAATGTATTTAATTGCACCAAGGGGATTAGTTATTGATCTTGTATAAACAGTCATTAAATCAGATTTTAGTAATTCAGCACCCTCAAGGAAGAAAGTTCTTTTCTCAGGGTATGACATAGCAAAAGTTTGATTTGCCATTATCATCGGAACATCAGATTCAACTTGGGAGAAGTCTGGATTGATTGTGAATTCAATTGATGAGGATTTACTGATGTCATATAAACCAGTTATTCCTATCTCGTAATCAGGATTTTGAAGTTTAAAGTCTTTTACAGGCCTATCTCCATTTTGATTAAGAAATATATAAGGGTAGAAATAATTTCTATTTACTTCATCAGGAGCGCCAAACTCAACTATTTCATCTGCTTGGCAGGCATAACATGTTTCTTTTGGAAGGGTTTTAAAGGATGAAAATACTGTTTCAAGACCAGGTTCATATGACTTTCTTATGAATCCAATCTTCCATTTCTGAATATTATTTTTTGGAAATTGAAGCTCTGAAAAAGGAATCACTATTTCAGCCGAATAACCATTATCTTGGAAAGAAGTTGCTGATTCAAATAAAATATTCCATGAATCATCAGGCTCTGCACTTGCGATATGTTTTTCATCTAACTGAACACCCAATGCATTTACCCCAATTAAAATTCCATATCTACCATCTCTAAATGGATCTGCCATCAGGGCAACATAGTCTTCACGCCAGGCTGAATCTCTATTTCGAAGAGTTGCCCTTATCTTTTTGGGATCTCCGTAGGCCTTAAACCCTATATAGATATATTTATTATCATATTTTAGAAAAGCCGTAGTTTTCATTTTGGCAGGTTTATTTCGTGATGGTTGGACTTCAAACTCAAGGTCAAAACTTATTGCATTGGACCATTCATCAGC
>CACLMT010000033.1 GCA_902608115.1 uncultured SAR86 cluster bacterium
AAGTACCAATCCGTACATATTTATAGACTCAAATGCCCAGAAGATGGTTCATGTTATTAGTACAAATCAGGATTTATTTTCTTCTGATCCAGAGCTATTTAAAGAAAAAATTAATATGATTTTTGAGCCTATGGTTGATTTTAGAAGAGTTGGGGCGAGCGTAATGGGCAAGAAATATTATTTAAAAGCTACAAAAACTCAGCGAGTTGAATTTATTTCTACATTCAAGAAATCTTTATTAGATACTTATGCATCAACTTTAGCCCAATGGGGTGATCAGAAGATTGAGACTGAGATATCAACTGAAACAGTTTTTGATAAAGTTATAGATGTTAATCAGAATCTCATTGCTTCAAATAATATTTATCCTATTACTTATAAAGTAAGGAAAGATAGTTCTGGTAATTGGCTAATTGTTAACATAATTGTTAATGGGGTAAACCTTGGTTTAACTTTTAGAAATCAATTTCAAGCTCTTGCAATTGAACATAACGAGGATATTGAAGAAGTCACAAATAATTGGATTTCAAATGCTGAAATTTAAAATATTTTTTTAATGCTTTATGAACATAGCCTCATATCTACAAAGTCAATTTCCTGATTCAGAAATTTCATTTTCTGGGGAGGATTGTAGATCGAAAGTATTGATTATAAGCTCTCAATTTGAAGGTCTAAATACTCTAGATAGACATAAGTTAATCATGGGTAGTTTAAAGGAAAAGTTTCAGTCTGGTGAGTTACATGCTTTGAGTATAGATGCAAAAACTCCTACAGAAGTTTAATAAAAATGGAAAAATTAAAAATTATTGGTGGTAACAAGTTATCGGGCTCTATATCTTGTTCAGGAGCAAAAAATGCAGCTTTACCCATGCTTGCGGCAACAATATTAACCGATAAACTCGTCACTTTTAAAAACCTTCCTTATCTTCAAGATATAACAACAATGTTTGAAATTCTGGGTTCCATGGGAGCAGATATTACTCTTAATGAAAGCATGGATTTTTCTATTTCAACCAAAAATCTTAAAATTTTTGAAGCAAGATATGAGCTTGTTAAAACAATGAGAGCATCGATATTGGTTCTGGGATCTCTTGTTGCTCGTCATGGATTTGCAAGAATTGCACTACCTGGTGGATGTGCTATTGGTACAAGGCCTGTTGATTTTCACTTAGATGCATTGTCAAAGCTAGGTGCAAATATTGAATTAAAGGGTGGGTATATAGAAGCAAGCTGTAAGAAACTTAAAGGTTGTGAGATTAATTTCCCTGGAATTTCTGTTACAGGAACAGAAAATATTATGATGGCATCTGTGTTAGCAGAGGGAGTTACAGTCCTTCGTAATGTTGCTAAAGAGCCTGAAGTTGTTGATCTTGCAAACTTCTTGAACTCAATTGGAGCAAAGGTTACAGGAGCAGGGACTGATGAGATTGTTATAGAAGGCGTAAAAGATCTTCAGGAATCTAATTTCACAATACCTGCAGATAGGATTGAGGCAGGAACTTATCTAATTGCTGCCGCAATTACATATGGGAATGTGACAATTAAAAATATTGATTCTAGTCGAATGAATAATATTACAGATCATCTTAAGTTAAGTGGGGCAGCAATAAGTATTAAAGAAAATGAGATAAGCCTTGATATGGAGAAATCATCACTTGCTCCTGTAGATATTTCTACGGCTCCTTTCCCCGGATTTCCAACTGATATGCAAGCGCAATACACTGTATTAAATTCTCTTTCACCAGGCTCTTCTGTCGTATCTGAAAATGTTTTTGAAAATAGATTCATGCATGTTCAGGAATTAAATAGAATGGGATGTGATATAGATGTTAGAGGAAGCAATGCATTTATAAAAGGTGTTAATAAGTTAACGGGTGCACCTGTTATGGCTACAGATTTAAGAGCATCAGCAAGTTTAATCTTAGCTGGATTGTGTGCTGAAGGCGAAACAATTGTTGATAGAATCTATCATATTGATAGAGGTTACGAGCGTATTGAGGAGAAATTGTCTTATTTGGGCGCTAATATCACCAGGGTTCCAAATTAATTTCCTGTTGCCATTGTGATTAACGTTAGATCTTTAATTTTGCTATTTTGAAGAACTTTAAGTTCTATTTCATCTCCTGGGAATGAGTTGTTTAGTGCTCCAGTTAAGTTTTCCCAAGTGGCAATATTGTCATTAATTTTAACTATGATATCACCCTGTTTAACATGACCGATTTCGTATAAAGGACCTTTTTCTTTAAGTTCAAGGATTTCTAAACCATATGTCAGTTGATCATTTAAGATAAATCGTTTAAACCTCACTCTAAAATCTCCAATCCAAGATCTTTTTACTGTTCCATATTTAATAATTTCTGATGCAACTTCAATCATTTTATTTGCTGGTAGAGCAAATCCAATGCCTGAATATGAACCAGTTTTAGAAAAAATATTAGTACTCATTCCAATCAAATTACCTCTTTGGTTAAGTAAAGCCCCCCCCTGAATTTCCTGGATTGATTGCTGCATCTGTTTGGATTAATTCTAGATATGGATTTCCATAATCTCTACCTGTAGCGCTAATAATTCCACTAGTAAATGTTTTCCCGAGACCAAATGGATTTCCAATAGCAATAACCTCATCTCCTATTTTGGCTATTGTGCTATCTGCTATATTGATTGGAGAAAGTTTTTCTTGAACATCTATTTTGATTACAGCAAGATCTGACCTTT
>CACLMT010000034.1 GCA_902608115.1 uncultured SAR86 cluster bacterium
ACTAAGTTGTTTAAGACTGCCAGCTGCGCGAACTACAAATTTTGGGTTTTGACTCATCACAATTTCTGACCCCATAGGTACTTTTCCATTTGGGGAGTTCACTAAATCAAACCATAATAATATTCTTGGTCCACTAGTTCCATAAACATTCTTATTTTTTAATGCTGTCCAAATCTCATCTTTACCTCTTCCTTCCGAATGCACTGCAAGAATACCACCCGGATAGACAAAACTTGAAGCACGCTCAGTATCAGGCTGACTCTCACCTGGAGTAATCTTTGGTAACTCTGGAAAATTTGGATCTTCTGATTTAATTTTATATTCCCATATTTCAGATTTTGCTCCAGTTGCAAAAGTCATTTTTCGTCTTTCATACTGTTTATATCCGGTTCCTGGTCGCGCTGTATGATCATCTGTAGAAGCTATAAAACCAAATTTATATCTTTGAAAGTCGCTATCTAAAGATTCAAAATTAGAAATGGCTAAAGCATATTGAGCTGATTGCTTAGGCCTATAATTAAATGCTGGTTTAAAGCAATCAGTGCATTGATCGCAATTCAACCATTCTTCTGGCATGGCTTCTGGAAAAACCATATTAGAATATGGCCCTCCAGCTAAAGTGTATTTTTTTGCTAATTCAACTCTAGCATTACATTCATCATCAGTTAAACCGTCGCAACGTTTTTTCTGCATTTCACCAGCCTGCCAACAACAAGGCAAAAAGTTATCTGTTGGCTCAGGGCAACTCAACTCATCGTTTTGAAGAAAATTAGCTGCTGAAATATTCCTAAATTCCTCACTATTCCCATGTCCTGACATTATTTCTAATAAAACTTGTTTACTTGAATCATGTCCCATTTCGTTTAATCGATTATCCCAAGATGTCCCAGTAGGAACATGAAAACCCCAAGACTGTCCATGAGGGATGACTATGCTGTCACTTCCCCACTCATCAAGTTTTAAAAAAAGATCTCTCGGGGTTCTAGCGTATTCGTAACAATCTAAAGGGAGCTCAGTTGAATCAACTCCATCCTCACAAAAAGGAATATTTCGTACTGTATCTAATAACCAATTTAGATCTGAATATCGTTTAAAATTAAACGGGTCAAGCCACCGCGCACCAACTGCTTGTTGTGTCGTATCAAAAACTCCTAAGCCAGTCTCAGGAGTTCTTGAACCAATCGGTCTTGCAGGCAAATCTTGAATATCTTTAAAAATTACATTCCTGTGCCCCCAATGATTTTCTTTGGTTGTACCAATTTGGGTCCACTCCCATCCAGGAAAAACAACTAAATCATTGGTGATGGGATCATCATTAGAAATATTGCATTGTTGAATAATTTGTTTTTGTTCACGCCAATGATCAGGTGTCAAACTTTCCGCATGGTCATTAAAACTGAAAAAATCTAGATTTGCACAATATCTAGCAAAGTCACATGCCATAGAACTATCATGAACGCCTTGTAACCCCATCATTGGAAGCTCCAGCGTAAATGCATCAATTGAATATGTGGTATGCACGTGAAGATCTCCAAACAAAATCTGTGATGTGTCTTCCTCACCCTCTATTCCAAATAAACTTTCTTTTGTTTTAAAGAATCTTAAATCTTGTTCATAAATTGAATCAATGGATCGGGGAGATCCCTCTATTTTCCCAGGATCTACATCTGAACCACAGCTAACAAGTAATAAACATGCAAAAAAGATTAAAGATAATTGATGCCTATTTAAACTGACCATATACCGAGACCGAGCCATATTCTTGAATTAGATCATCTTCAATTTTTTTACGCTCTTTATTAAGATCAAATTGATTGCATGCCCCTTCATTCCATCTACCAAGTTCATCTAAAAAAGGGTCCCCAATATTATCAAGGGTTTCTCTTGCAAGCATACATTTCTCAAGAAGGCTCCCCACAGGAGAAAGCTTAAGGCTTCCTAAAATATATTCCATAGAAAGCATTTCTTTATCAAGGCTTAAAAATTCATCAGAATCTAGTTTAATAAATATACGGTCATTAGAATTAAACTTTTCCCACTTAACATCCTTGCCAGTATTAGGAATCCCAGTTTTTGCAAAAGAAGTCCATGCGTTCATCATAGTTTCCTGCATTTGATCTCTTGACTTGCCTTTTGGGTAAACATATCTTCCAAGAGGGCCAAATTTAAAATTCCCAGTTACAAAAGCGATATCAAGACCATGGGCAGAACCCATCAGATTGGGAAAATCTAAAAAATATGATTTTCTTTGATCATCCCAATCAAATCTATATGAGTATAATGAATCATATCCAGCTTTTTCTAATTCCATTAAAGGCTCATCAACTCCTCTTAATTTCCAACCTTGTGATCTAATTTTTACCCATAACTTATAAAGGTCTTTTTTTCTAAATTCCACTTTTGGTATTGGGATAAGTTTAGATAATGGGAATGAGGATTTAACAAAATATCTATTTCCACTAAGCCATAAAGAAAGCTCATCTTTATTTGAACCCGCTATAACTGGAATGCTATTTTTATTCTTCGATGCCCTTAAACCAGCACTCATTCCATCAAAATTTATTAATAACCCATCTCTTGTTGTTAAGGGCAAACGATCAAAGGACTCATCGGCTATATATTTATATGTTTCTAATAATTTTTTCCC
>CACLMT010000035.1 GCA_902608115.1 uncultured SAR86 cluster bacterium
GTATTAGGCAGCTTGGGATGATTGGGTTCACGAATGAAGCTTTAAAAACCTATATTAAGCTTAAGATGACCCCTTTAGAAATTTTAGAATCTATTGATATGATGCGTTTTCTAGAAAATGATATATCAATTCAAGGGGTTTTTGCTTCGTCTCAAATTATTGGTGTAGATAAACCAAGTGATATTCAGAAAGCTGAGAAGATGATGAAGGGTGATGGTTTTTTAGAACAATATCAAAAAAAATATCTTTAATAGTGTTAAAAAAAATCCTTATTTTAAGCGATGGAATACCTGGTCATTTTAATCAATCAAAAGGTATTGCTAGATTGCTTGCTGAAAGATTTGAATGTTCTATAACCACTGAAGAAATCTCTTATAGAATCAATTTCCTAAGATCAATTATTATCTTTTTAGCTCGTATATTGTGCAAGATTGGAAGCCCCATGAGTTTTAAGATGGTTACTTTATTTTTTGATAACATCATCATGAAAGATTTTGATCTAATAATTGCTGCAGGGGGAAATACAGCTCCATTAACAGCAGCATTAAAAAATCTATCTAATAAGCCCGCTATTCAACTTGGATCGCCTAGAGGACTTCATTCATCTTTGTTTGATGCGCTTATTACTGTAGAGAAATATTTTGAAAGTCCCACAAATATTGTTGTAGATATTACTCCAAATTTATATTCTCCAATGATATGCACCGAGGCTTCAAGGGCAGAGAACTTTAAAAGACATATATTATTTTTAATAGGTGGAAATGGTATTGGGTATTTTTATTCATTAGAAGAGTGGCAGGAACTGATTTCACAAATTCACACATTATATGATTCTACGAAGCTACCAATTACCATTGTTACATCAAGAAGAACTCATCCAAAAGTTGAAGAAAAATTTCGCCATGAATTAGCTTCGATTGATATGGAATATTCTGTTTGGTTCCATAAGGGTGATAGTAATTTTAACTTAGCTGCCTTACTTGGATCAGCTACAAAAATTTTTGTGACTGAGGATAGCGCTATGATGATTTCAGAATCAATCAGTAGCGGTAAGAACGTTTCAACCCTTTTTCCAAAAGAAATAAAATCACCCAATAGATATAAAAAACATATAAAAAAATATGAGGACTTACTATATATTTCACGTCAATCCATTAGTAATTTTGTGATACAAGAAGACAGGGAGACACAAGAAAGAGTAGATATTCATCAAGTTAGACTCCTTGAATTATTGACGCAGAAAGTTAATTGGTAAAATATTTTCTTTTTTAGAAAGATACAAAGTTGATAATAAACCATAATTATTTAAGAAATAAATGCTAGTTATATTTAAATAAGTTCCGTTATAATTATTGTCCTATTTAATAAGGTTATTTTATGTCAAATTATTTAAAATTTTATATTAATGGTGAGTGGGTTAATCCAATAAGCTCAGAAACAATTGAGGTAATAAATCCTTCAGATGAATCTGTGATTGCTTTGATTGCAGCAGGAACAAAGGAAGATATTGATGCTGCAGTTGATGCTGCAAATAATGCATTTAAATCTTTTGGTTTTTCATCTAAAGAAGAAAGGATAACTCTTTTAGAGAATATTGTAGTTGAATATGAAAAGCGTTCTGAAGAATTGGCAAAAACAATTTCTGAAGAAATGGGCGCACCTTTATGGCTTTCACAAGTTGCGCAAGTTACCTCTGGTTTAGGTCATTTTAAAGATACTCTAGAAGTTTTGAAAACTTTCGAGTTTGAAGGTACTGAAAATAACTATTTGATTAGGAGAGAGCCCATTGGAGTTGTCGGAATGATTACTCCATGGAATTGGCCAATGAATCAAATGTGTACAAAAGTAGCCTCTGCAATAGCAGCGGGGTGCACAATGGTCTTAAAGCCTAGTGAGATTACTCCTTTATGCGGAATTCTTTTTGCTGAGATTCTTCATTCAGCAAAAGTTCCCCCAGGAGTTTTTAATTTAGTCAATGGTATTGGTCCCATTGTTGGAGCAGCTCTTTCAGAGCATCCAGATATAGATATGATGCATTTTACAGGTTCTACTCGAGCTGGAGTTGCCGTCGCTATTGCTTCTGCTCCAACTGTAAAGAGAGTATCACAAGAATTAGGCGGCAAATCAGCAAATATTATTTTAGATGATGCTGACATAGAAAAAGCAGTTACTGCAGGGGTAAATCATTGCTTTATGAATACAGGTCAATCATGTAACGCTCCTACTAGAATGTTGGTTTCATCAAAAAATTATGATAAAGCTGTAGAAGTAGCTTCAAAAGTTGCTGATTCAACTGTTGTGGAATCTCCTGAGACGGAGGGAGTTAACATAGGTCCAATTTCTAATAAAACTCAATTTGAGAAAGTTCAACGTTTAATTCAAGTTGGTATTGATGAAGGGGCTAGATTGGTTGCTGGTGGTGTTGGCCTCCCTGATGGTTTAACCAATGGTTATTTTGTTAAACCAACCGTTTTTGCAGATGTAACAAATGATATGACTAT
>CACLMT010000036.1 GCA_902608115.1 uncultured SAR86 cluster bacterium
GAGATCGAGTTATTAATAGAGCAAATCAAAGAAGCAATTTCGAATAATGAATATGAAAACTTAATTAATCTTTTTAAAAATCATGTAGAAGGATACAAACCATGATTATAGGAAGAAATCAAATATTGAGTTTTATTTGTTTATGCTTGTTTTCGACAATTCTTTTATCTGAAACAATTATAGATAAACTTTCTTTAGATAAAAATTTTGAAATAACAATTTACGCATCTGGCATAGATTCACCTAGACAGCTAGCAGAAGGCGATGACAAAAGGATTTATGTTGGCTCTCGAAAATCAGGAAAAATCTATGCAATTAGAGATACTGATAACAATGGAGTAATAGATGAAAGAAGATTGGTTGCAGAAAATCTTACTTTTGCCACAGGCGTAAGTTTTTATGACGGAGATTTGTATTTTTCTGAAATAAATAAGATATGGAAAATTGAGAATATTTCTAGACATCTAAAGGAAGATCAATCAAATTTGCCAAAAAAAATCCTTGTTACAGATAATTTACCAAGTGATGAGTGGCATGGGTGGAAATGGATCAAACATGATGATGATGGAAACCTATACGTTAATGTTGGTGCCCCTTGCAATGTTTGCGTTAAAGAAGATAAAAGATATGCATCGATTATTAGATTTAACAATCAATCTTGGGATTATATAGCTAGAGGTGTCAGGAATTCAGTTGGTTTTGATTTTCATCCAATCTCAAAAAAATTATTTTTTACTGATAATGGACGAGATTGGTTGGGAGATGATTCTCCATCATGTGAATTAAATCGGGTAGACAATGAAGGAAGTTTTTATGGGTTTCCATACAAGCATGCCACTGATGTAATGGACCCTGAGTATGGAAATTTAAATCCTGGTTTTAAATTTGTTGACCCAATAGCGCCACTTGGTCCACATGTTGCTCCAACTGGTATAGCATTCTATTCAGGAAATATGTTTCCAAAGGAATATAGCAATAATCTTTTTATTACTCTTCATGGCTCATGGAATCGTTCAAAAAAATCTGGATATAAGGTAGTGCGAGTAAAATTTAATGATACAGGAGATGTAATTTCTATTGATGATTTTATTTCTGGCTGGTTGCAAGGAGAAAAAGTGATAGGGAGACCAGCCGCAGTGCTAGCAGCTAAAGACGGAAGCATAATAATTTCTGATGATTACGCAAATCTTCTTTATAAAGTTTCATATAAGAAATAAATGCTTGATTTAGACTGTTTACTGAATGTTGCTAAAGATGCTGCTAAATTAGCCGGAGATCATCTTAATGAGAATAAACAAAAGAATCTAAAAGTTCTACTTAATGAAGGTAGAGATATTAAGTTACAAATCGATCGAGATGTAGAAGAATTAATTAAAAGTGAAATAGGTTCCCAAAGTGATTTCCCGATTCTAGGTGAGGAGTCTGGTCAATCTGATAAAATTAGAGACTATTATTGGGTGGTTGACCCATTGGATGGAACCTCAAATTATTTTCGTAATATTCCCATTTGTTGTGTAGCAATCGCTTTGATGAATAAGTTAACTCCAGTTCTTGGTGTCGTTAATGATTTTAATAATGACCATTTGTATTTTGCGCATCAAGGTATGGAAGCTTACAGGAATGATGATCTAATTAATGTTTCTAAAATTGATACTAAGATAGATGGTACTTTGCTTACAGGTATTCCAGCAAAGACTAGTTATACAGACGAAGAATTTCGTTCTATGATAGTTGAATTTCAGCAATGGAAAAAAATAAGAATGATTGGTTCTGCGGCTATGGCTTCTGCATATGTTGCTTCAGGAAAAGCAGAAAGATATCAAGAAAATGGAATTTTTCTATGGGATATTGCTGCAGGAGCTGCTTTGGTGAATGCTGCAGGTGGTTCTGTTATTATTTCTGACATCCAATCTGATTTTAGAGTTGATGCAAGATTCTCCAATTCTTGTATCAAGGAGTAATTCTTATGAATGCTACTGAAATTGTTGCAGTTACATCACGTTCATTTAGTAAAAATAAGTTTTTAGTAGGAGAGCTTAAAAAAAAATATTCTAATGTGATTCTAAATGAAACTGGTAAGACTTTGAGAGATGATAGTCTTATAGAGTTTTTAAAATCTGCTGACAAAGTAATTATTGGAATTGAAGATTTATCTGC
>CACLMT010000037.1 GCA_902608115.1 uncultured SAR86 cluster bacterium
TAGACAAGGAGAATGGCCTCAAACAAAGGGTTATGAGCTTAAGGGAAAAACAGTTGGGATTTTAGGTTTCGGAAATATAGGTCAAACTCTTGCACAACTCTTATCTCCATTCCAATGTAAAATTAATTTCTTTGACGTAAGAAATTTTCAAATTGATGAATTAGATAATTTTTGTTTAAAAAATCATATAGATATTAAAAATATAAACCAAAAAAGCATGAATGATGTTCTTGTTGAATCAGATATTATAAGTATTCACTTGCCTTTGAATGATGAAACTGAAGATATGATTAATGCTGATGTGCTTTCAAAGCTTAAACCATCTGCGGTTATTGTTAATACGGCTAGAGGAGGTATAGTTGTAGAGGAAGATCTAGCTAATTTTTTAAGAATTTATGATGATTCATTTGCTGCATTTGATGTTTTTAAAGAAGAACCTGTTATAAATAATAATCTGTTTAATTTAAAGAATTTTTTTGGAACCTCTCATCGTTCGAGCCTGACCTATGAAGGAATTAATTCTATGGGAATGGCAGCAATCAAAGGATTAGATGATAATATTGAAATTAAATAGAGAATTTTTATGAAAGATATATCAATTGGTACCTGGCTAAGTCTTCCCAATGAGTCAATTGCTGAGATATTTTCAAAAGCTGGCTATGAATGGGTTGTAATAGATTTAGAACATAGTGCAATTAACATCCATCAGGCAGAAAATTTAATCCGAATCATCGATTTAGCTGGTTCAAAACCTTTCGTAAGGCTGTCTAATCATGATAATGCGCAGATAAAGAGAGTATTAGATGCTGGGGCAAAAGGAATTCTTGCTCCAATGATTGAAAATTCTAGTCAAATTGAATCAGTCATTAGTGCATGTCATTATCCGCCAAAGGGTAAGAGAGGTATGGGTTTAGCTCGTGCACAAGGTTATGGATCGAGTAAAGCAAAAGATGATTACATTCAAAATGGGTGCAATGCAATAGAAATCTTTGCTCAAATTGAATCTAATGAGGCTTTAGAAAATATCTCATCAATTTTTTCTCAATCAATTGATGGTTATTTCATAGGTCCGTATGACTTGTCTGCATCTTTAGGATCTCCAGGCAATTTTAAGACTAAAGAATTTATTGATGCAGAAAAGAAAATCTTAGCTGCGGCAAAAGATGCAAACATTAAATGCGGTTACCATTTGGTCGAACCTGTTGTTGAAGAAATAGAAAAACTATCTAATTTTGGTTATAACATGATTGCCTTCAGTGTAGATATCAGAATGCTAGATTTTATTTCTCGCAAACCTTTTAATCAGACATGAATCAAACACTGGGTGTAATCCCAGCAAGGATGTCATCTTCTCGATTTCCAAATAAGCCATTGGAAAAAATTTTAGGTATACCAATGCTTGCTCATTGTTATGAAAGAGCTTTACTTTCACAGGTTTGCGATCATCTAGTAGTGGCAACTCCAGACCAAGAAATTATTAATTGGGCAAATGAATATAAAGTTCCAGTTCTTTTAACAAGCCATGATCACGAAAGAGCTACAGAACGAGTAGCGGAAGTTATAGATATATTAGAAACTGTTAAAAAGATAAATGAAACTCACTCAAAAGATGAAAAATTAGAGCTACTAAAAACATTATGGGAGCTAGTAGCAATCGATAAAATCATAAACCCTTATGAAGAAAGTCTATACTTTAAAATTGCTGATTTAATTAAGATCCCAAGATCCATAGCCAACAAAATAAAATACAAAAATAGTTAAGGTTTATTTAAGAAAATTGGAGAAGACCAAGCTCTTTCATTTGCAGGATAAAGACAATCATCCTTTAAGTCAGTTCTAAAGCTGCCTTTGCATAATTTAAATTCTTGTTTAAATGAACTTGTTTGAGCTCCATTAATTGCCATAGTAGCTTCTTGAATAGCTCTAACATAATAGACGCTATCACGTGAATAATTTTCATCCTCAAATTCAATATAGCATTCAGAAGAATTAGAACAGTCAAAAATCCTCCATGAATCTTGAATAAGTGGGTCAATTTCTT